>NZ_LXST01000001.1:0-699674 GCF_001648535.1 Eikenella sp. NML99-0057
CCGCCACCACCAATGCCAGCTTGTTCCACCATTCCCATTCGCTCATTTTGAACCAAGCCATTTCGCTTTCTCCATTCGGTGTTCAGGCTACCTGAAAATATGCCTACCCGATTTTTCAGGCAGCCTTGCACATTCTTCACAAACAAGCAATTAAGTCTACCTGATAACCATGATTGTCTCCTAAGAACAGTTAAAGAATACAAGGCCAAGATGCGCAAACCAGCTCGCGCTCATTCAACAAAGGCTACCTGAAACCCATTTCAGGTAGCCTCTTATCAACTCAGCTTCGCCGCGTGTTCCCTGGTTTCATGGAACACAATATCCGGCCAGCGTTCCTGCGTCAGGTTCAAATTCACGCGGTTGGGCGCGAGATACGCCAGATTGCCGCCTGCGTCTATCGCCAGATTACCCGCATTGGCTTTTTCAAACTCCGCCAGCTTTTTCTTGTCTTCGCACGATACCCAGCGCGCCGACCAGATGGATGCGCTGTCGAACACGGCTTCTACGCCGTATTCGTTGGCCAGCCGCGAGGTAACGACTTCAAACTGCAACACGCCAACCGCGCCCAAAATCAAATCCGCGCCGCTCATCGGTTTGAAGACCTGTACCGCGCCTTCTTCGCCAAGCTGTTGTAAGCCTTTTTGCAGTTGCTTGATTTTCATCGGGTTTTTGATGCGGACGCTGCGGAACAGTTCGGGCGCGAAGAAGGGGATGCCGGTGAACGCCAGTTGTTCGCCTTCGGAAAAGCTGTCGCCGATTTGGATGTTGCCGTGGTTCGGGATGCCGATGATGTCGCCTGCGTAGGCTTCTTCCACCAGCTCGCGGTCGTGCGACATGAACGTGACCACGCTGGAGGTGGCTATTTCGCGGTTGATGCGCAGGTGTCTCATCTTCATGCCGCGTTCGAATTTGCCGGAGCAGACGCGCAAGAAGGCGATGCGGTCGCGGTGTTTCGGGTCCATATTGGCTTGGATTTTAAAGATAAATCCGGAGAATTTCGGCTCGTCCGGCTCGACCATACGCACGGTCGCGTCGCGCGGTTTCGGTGCGGGAGCCCAGTCAATCAATGAATTGAGGATTTCCTGAATACCGAAGTTGTTAATCGCCGAGCCGAAGAACACGGGTGTGAGGCTACCTGAAAGAAATTCGTCAAGATTAAACTCGTTGGAAGCAGCCTGCACTAATTCGATTTCGTCGCGCAACTGCTGGATTTCCAGCGGAAAGCGTTGTTCCAATTCGGGATTGTCTATGCCTTTGATGATGTCGAACTCGTGCGGCAGACGTTCGCCGCCGGCTTCAAAGAGATAGATTTCGTCGTTCAGGATGTGGTACACGCCCTTGAAGTTTTTGCCCATACCGATCGGCCAGGTTACTGGCGCGCAGCGGATTTTTAAAATATTTTCCACTTCGTCCAACAATTCCAAAGAATCGCGCACTTCGCGGTCATATTTGTTCATGAACGTGACAATCGGCGTATTGCGCAGGCGGCAGACGTTCAAGAGTTTGATGGTTTGCGCTTCCACGCCTTTTGCCGCGTCGATGACCATCAAGGCGCTGTCGACGGCGGTCAAAACGCGGTAGGTGTCTTCGGAGAAGTCTTGGTGTCCCGGCGTGTCCAAGAGGTTGACGGTGTGGTCTTTGTAGTCGAACTGCATCACGCTTGATGCCACGGAAATGCCGCGCTGCTTCTCGATTTCCATCCAGTCGGAGGTGGCGAATTTGCCGGTTTTCTTGCCTTTTACCGTACCCGCGCTCTGAATCGCACCTGAAAACAGCAGTAGCTTTTCGGTCAGCGTGGTTTTACCCGCGTCGGGGTGGGAGATGATGGCAAATGTGCGGCGGCGGCGCACTTGGTCTGGAATATTGGACATGGCGGAAAATCCGAATTGAAAACGGCGTATTTTAACATATTGCCGCGTAGGGAAAGGCTACCTGAAAGCATGAGCAATAATGAAGTTAAAAATCTATCCGCCCGATTTTTCAGGTAGCCTTCCCCTTGTATAATGCCACCTTTGTTTATTTTCCCGCCGTCTTGCCATGTCCGACCTATTCGCCCCCGCCGCGCTTTCTGTTTCCGAGCTCAACCATTTGGCCAAAAACCTGCTGGAAGACCAGCTTGCCGGGCTGTGGGTGGGCGGCGAAGTGTCGAATTTGGTGAAGGCGGCGAGCGGGCACTATTATTTTGTTTTAAAAGACCAACGCGCCCAGGTGCGCTGCACTTTGTTTAAGCATGCCGCCCGTTCGCTGGCCGCGCTGTTGCGCGAGGGCGAGGAAGTGGAGGTGTTGGGCAAAATCACGCTGTATGAGGCGCGCGGGGAGTTTCAGATTAATGTGCAGGAAGTGCGGCGCAAGGGGCTGGGGCAGCTGTTTGAGGCTTATGAGCGGCTGAAGCAGCGCCTGCAGGCGGAAGGGCTGTTCGCCGCAGAGCGCAAACGACCGCTGCCTACCGCGCCGCAGTGTATCGGCGTGGTCACCAGCCTAGCGGCGGCTGCATTGCGCGATGTGGTCACCACGTTGCGGCGGCGTGCGCCGGATGTGCGCGTGGTGGTGTATCCCACGGCGGTGCAGGGCGCGGGCAGCGAGTTTCAGGTAGCCTCGGCCATTGCGGCGGCGGCGGAACATGCGCAGGCAGATGTGCTGATTGTGTGCCGTGGCGGGGGCAGTATTGAGGATTTGTGGGCGTTTAACGAAGAAGCGGCGGTGCGCGCGGTGGCGGCCTGCCCGATTCCGGTGGTGAGCGGGGTGGGGCACGAAACCGATTTCACGCTCACGGATTTTGCCGCCGACGTGCGCGCACCCACGCCCACCGCCGCTGCTGAGCTGGCCAGCCCGAACCGTTTGGAGCAACTGGATAAAATGTGCCGCCTGCATAGCCATATGCGCCACACGCTGCAACGGCGCTGTACAGACGCGGCGCAACGGCTCGATTGGCATGCCGCGCAGTTGCGCCATCCGCGCCAGAAATGGCAGGAACAGCAGGCTGGCTTGTTGCGCAGCCGCCAAATGCTTGCCGACAATATGCTGCGCCACCTGCACCACAAACAGGAGCAGCTGACCTACTTGGTCGAACTATGTCGCCGCAGCCGGCCACAAGTGCAGACTGCTGTGCGGCAGCTACAAACACAGGCTATACAACTCAACCGCTACATGGCCGCACTCTTGGCACAAAAGCAGGCACAGTGCCAAAAGCAGGTGGGCATTTTGGATGCCCTCTCGCCACAACACACGTTGTCGCGCGGCTATAGCGTGATTACCGACCGTACGGGCAAAGTGGTGCGCGATGCGGGCAGACTGCACAGCGGGCAGGTGTTGCAGCTGCATTTCGAAACCGGCACGGCCAAGGCGCAGGTGTTGCCGCAGCGTACCGGGCAGCAGGATTTGTTTGATTAGCGCGTGCAAATATCGCTGCAGCAATTTTTTCCTGCGAGGTGGCACAAGCCAATGCAATCAAGAAACATCATCGCTGTAGTTATAGTTTTTCAGGTAGCCTCACTATAGGAAGGCTACCTGAAAAAGCAAAACGGCTTCTTTTGCGGAAGCCGTTTGTTGTTTGACCGATACGTTTATGTCACGGTAAAACCTTCTGCCGAGATGGCAGCTTTGAATGTTTCAAGGTCGAAGCCTTCGCCGTGTGTAATGACTACGCGGCCATTGTCATGATTAGCATTCACCATTCTCACACCCGCAACAGTTTCGCCCTTCAAAACCAAGCGATCCTCATCCGTTTTGTGCTTCATACCGGATACTTGAATCAACGTTTGTGGCATATTAACCTCTAAATATTAAGTTGATTGAAAACAAAGATCTGGCCATACTGCACTGTTTTTTACAATTATGCGGCCGTGTATCACAAAAATATTGTTCACACTTTGTTACGCGTTTCCCCCAACATCCTTGCTGCATCAAACAGGCAATGTATACATTTTGCCTAGGTAGCGGCAACTTGTCCAGCATTATTAAGGGGGGCCATATTCGTTGCTCGGTGTGTGGCAGCACACCCTAATGCTGCCAATGGCGCATTTGGTAAGATGTTGATGGATACGCAAAGTTGGATAACTATAGTGGATTAACTTTAAATCAGTAAGGCATTGGCTCGCTTTGCCGTTACGTGTGTACTATTTGTACTTGCCACCTTGTTCTGATTCTTGTTGGGTCACTATTATAAAGAGGTGGAAAAATGATCAGTATTTTTGACATGTTCAAAATCGGTATCGGCCCGTCCAGTTTGCATACCGTGGGACTGATGCGTGCTGGTATACTGTTTCGCAAACAGCTTATCAAACAGGGACTGCTGGATAAGATTGCTCGGTTTAGCGCCCATGTGTACGGCTCGCTCTCTTTCACTGGCAAAAACCACGGCATAGACCACACCATCATCGGCAGCCTGGCGGGCTACGAGCCGGATACAGTAGATACCACCGCCTCCCCCGAATTCATCGCGCAAGTATTGCACGGCGAAACCCTCACCGACATTGGCGGCCACTACACCCCGTTTGACTACGAACGCGACTTCATGTTCCATTCTTCCTTCCGCTACACGAAAACGGCATGCGCCTGGAAGCCTATGTCGGCGATGAGTTGGTGGCGCAGGAAGTGGTTTACTCCATCGGCGGCAGTTTTGTGATGACCGAAAAACAGTTTGCTGATAGCGGTAAGCAGTCCGCCCCTGTAAATGTGCTCTACCCATAACACCAATGCGGACGATCTCATCCGCTAGTGTGCCGAATACAAGCTCTCTCCGAATTGATATTTCGCAACGAATGCGCCCTGCGTCCGGAGCAGGAAGTATGCGACTATGTGTGCCAGACCATGAGTGACTATATCCGGCGCGGCCTGCATACCGAAGGTGTGCTGCCCGGCCTCATGCAGATACGCCGCCGAGCGCCGCTTTCACGCAAACAGTTTGAAAAAAACGGGCTGAACGATAAAGACCCGATGGCGGTGGTGGACTGGGTAAATATGGTGGCCTTTACCGTCAACGAAGAAAACGCAGCGGGCGGGCGGGTGGTTACCGCGCCCACCAACGGCGCCTGCGGCATCGTGCCCACTGTATTGGCCTACTACGACCACTTCATTTTCTACGCCGATGAAGAACACATCTTGCGTTATTTAATCACGGCCAGCGCCATCGGCAGCCTGTATAAAATGAATGCCTCCATTTCCGGCGCGGAAGTGGGCTGCCAGGGCGAAGTGGGCGTGGCCTGCTCCATGGCTGCTGCCGGACTGACCGAGATTCAGGGCTGCACTGTCGAACAAGTATGTGTTGCCGCCGAAATCGCCATGGAGCACCATCTTGGCCTCACTTGCGACCTGGTGGGTGGCCAAGTGCGGGTGCCGTGTATCGAGCGTAATGCCATTTCCTCCATCAAAGCCATCAACGCTTCACGCATGGCGCAGCAACGCACCACCGAGCCGGTGGTGTCGCTGGATGAGGTAATCAAAACCATGTATGAAACCGGCAAAGACATGAACCGGAAATGCCGCGAAACCTCCACCGGCGGCTTGGCCACGCATGTAGTGCATGTGCTGTGCTGAGATTTAATGCTGTTCAGTGCCAGAACGACAAGAAGGCTACCTGAAAAATTGTTTTTCAGGTAGCCTTTTGATTGCAGCCATAGCCAAAGTAGTTATCCCCTGCCAGGCAGCGGGCCGCAGACAGTATGGATAATGTGGCAAGGCAAGCCAATGCCGTAGGAACTTAAGTGCTTCGGCTATATGATATTAACGGTTTGGTCGCTGCCGGTCTTCTCCTAATTGCTGCCACCGTTTGCCATACACTTTTTTACTTGCTTGAAAAGTTTTGTTTTAATGTTTGCCCGAACGCCAGATAGACCAGATAATCCACAGGCTGTTGGCAAAGGCCAAGAGATAGCCGAGGAAGCCAACAAACGACAAGCCAAACAGCTTCGGGCCGATATTGCTGCTGAGCAGGATGGATGAGCCGATAATCAACGCCGCCGTTACCATGCCCATAGTCAGCCGGTTAGCGCTGTATTCCAAGTGCCGGTTCAAGCTGTCGAGGCGTTTCAAATCCAGGTTCACGTTTAGCCGGCCGCTTTGCAGATTGCGGTTGAGGCGCAGCAAGTTTTTGGGCAGTTCGCCCAGCATCTGCCCCAGCATACGGCTTTGCGTGCGGCTTCTGCGCCAAAGCTGCTGCGGTGAAAGGCGCTGACGGATAACTTTCTGCACAATCGGTTTGGCGTGCTCCAGCAGTTGGAAGCTGCCGTCCAGCCTTTTCACCACGCCTTCGAGGGTGAGTAGGGCTTTGAACAGCATCACCAAATCGCCCGGCAAGGCCAGCTCGTGCTCGCGCATGATGCGGGTTAAATCGTTAATTATCTGGCTAACGCGCAAATCGCGTACGGCGGTGTGTTCGTAGTCGAGCAGCATTTCCATCACGTCGGCGCCGAGCAGGTCTTCATCGGGAACATCGCCCTGCGCCCAGTTGCTCAGAATATATTGCACGGCAAACGGGTCGCGGTGGATAAGGGCTTCAATCAGCGCATTGATTTCCTGCCGACGCACCGGATTCAGGTAGCCTGTCATGCCGAAGTCGATCAGGCCGATGCGCAAATCGGGATAAATAAAGATATTGCCCGGGTGCGGATCAGCATGAAACAGGCCCTGCCCCAGTATCATATCGAGCAGCACGTCGGTGATGCGGCAGGCCAGAATATGCCGCTCTTCGGTGCCCAGCAATTCGATGTTGGTATCTTTCAGCAGGGTGGCAGCCACGTATTCCTGCACCAGCACCTGACGGTTGCTGTATTCGGGATATACCTTGGGAATGTGTACTGCCGGATGGTTGGCATACAATGCGGCAAACCGCTGCAAATGGCGCATTTCGGCTAGCAAATCAGTTTCCCTGGCTAGGCTTTTGGCAAAATATTGCACCATCTGCACCGGCTGATAGCGGCGGGTTTCCGGCATTTCCGATTCGGTGAGCTGCGCCAGATAGGTTAGAATACGCAAATCCGCCCGAATCAGCGGCTCGATATCCGGCCGGCGTACCTTTACCGCCACCTCGCTGCCATCGAACAACACTGCGCGGTGCACCTGCGCGATGGAGGCGCTGCCCAAAGGCTCGCTATCGATGTGCCGGAACACTTGCTCCAGCGGGCAGCCCAGCTGCTCGGTGAGCAAAGAGAGAATTGCCTCGAAGGGCAAGGGATTCGCACTGCTTTGCAAATGCTCGAATTCCTCAATCCATTCGGCGCTGAAAATATCAACCCGGGTGGCCAAAATCTGGCCGAGCTTGATAAAGGTCGGCCCCAGCTCCTCAAATGCCAGCCGGAAACGGTGCGCTGTGCTCGAACCATCGGCATCTTCCTGCGCCGGCTTGCCGCCGAGCCAAGCAGCGCGGTTCAGCTTAATCCGGCTGAGAAAGCCGCCCAAACCGTGCCGCGCGAGCGTGGCTACGATTTGACGCAAACGATTGATGTCGCCCAATGCGGGCAAGGCAGATCTAACCATACAGCCCCCTTGCGGAAACAGCATCCGCTCAAACAGGCACACAGCATAACACACGCGCCCGCCGGTGCGCACAAACCGCCCCTATAGTGCACCGACTGGCCAAACACATTGCCGTCCCTTGCCACACTATGCTATAACATGGGCAAAACAAGAAAGTTTCAGATTGATGAAGTGGATAAAACAAGCAACCCTCTGCGCCCTGGCCGCCCTGGCTTTCGGCCTCGCTCCCGCCGCATACGCCGCACCGGAAGGATTGGATAACGACGCACTCGAGCGCCTGATCCGCGAACGTACCAGCCATGGTGGCGGCAACAACGCTCCCGCACCCAGCCGGCAGTCTTCATCTTCCGGCAGACGCTCCTCCTCCGGCAGACAAGACGAAGCCGGCGACCTCATCATGAACGCCATGAGCCTCATCGGCCTCTCCTACCGCTTCGGCGGCAACTCCCCTACCCAAGGCCTCGATTGCAGCGGCTTCATGCAGTACATCTTCAAACGCAGCATGGGCATCACCCTGCCGCGCACTTCCGCCGAAATGGCCACCGTGGGCCAGCAGGTAGACCGTGCCAATCTCAAGCCTGGCGACATGGTGTTCTTTGGCGGCGGCGGCCGCGTGTCCCACGTCGGCATGTATATCGGCAATGACCGCTTCATCCACGCCCCGCGCACCGGTCGCGACATCGAAATCACCAGTATGAACGGCACCTACTGGAAAAACCGCTACATTACCGCCCGACGGGTAGACCGCTCCACCCGCTTCACCCGCTAAAGGCCTGCATCATGAATATGCCCGCCATGCCCAAATGGCACAGTGACGACGGCAGCATCGTATCGTGCACCGAAAAAGTGAAAGTGATGCAGGAAAACATGCAAGAACTCTACCAGCTCGCGCAAGATACCTTCGAAGACGCCCTATTGATGGGCTGCAGCGAAAAACAAGTGCGCGAATTCCTGCAAGATTTGGTACGCAGCGTGCATAACCCGTATAACTAATGCAGGCGGTATCTGCTGATTAAGGAAAGGCTACCTGAAACGCAAATGTGTTTTCAGGTAGCCTTTTTGCGATGGAGACGGAATAAATGAAAACAATACAAACGCATTTGGGTGAATGGAAAAGGTGCGGGAAGAAACAACGGACAGAGTTTCCCTGGTGGGGAAGTTTTTGGAGATGCCGGTGTCGGTTGAGCTTGGATCAGCTGGTGTTGAGTGGGTGGATTTTGATTTTATTCAAGACAAGGTATCCAAGTTGGCCCAAATGAAAGTGGCAGACTGAATTGTTTTTTGAACACATTGCCAGAAATAGCCCCGATTTATTGGATATGGCTGCAGAGGACGCAATTGGCGGATTGCCGGGATTGCGTTTCTTGTTCTGAAATTGCGTTTAGCGGCGGGGCGGAGAATTGGAGCATTGTTTATCGGGAAAGCGTGTTTCCGATTGCGGAGCCGTATGGGATTTTGGTGAATTATTTGGGGGGACGGTGTAGTAGGGGTTGAAGATATATCGGATGCGGAGGAGTGCTTGTGAGTAGTTTTGAGGCTGCCTGAAAATTGGCGGCCTGATATAAAACAGCACGGTATTAAATCGGGCATAACCGCTATATAATCTATACTATATAATTAAACTATTTCCACACACGCCGAAACCCATATGGATTTAACCAACCATTTCCTCATCGCCATGCCCGATATGCAGGATAATTTCTTTGCCGACAGCGTGGTGTATGTTTGCTCCTATTCCGCCGAAGGCTGCATGGGCGTGATCATCAACAAGCCTTCGCCGCTGCCGTTGCGGCAGATTCTGTCTGCCCAGCAGCACGCCGAGCCGCAGCATTTGTTTGACGACTATATCTTCTTGGGCGGCCCGGTGCAGGTGGACCGCGGGTTTGTGCTGCACAGCCCGGCGGGCAACTGGATGAGCAGCATCATCGTGGGAGACAACCTCGCCCTCACCTCCTCCGGCGATATTCTTCCCCACCTGCACGACGAACAAAGCGTGAAACAGGCCATGCTGTTTATGGGCTACACCGGCTGGAGCGCCGGCCAGCTCGAGCGCGAGCTGGCAGAAAACAGCTGGCTCACCGTGCCTGCCAGCGAACACATCATCTTCGGCATGCCGCACGAGCAGCGCTACCACGCCGCCATGTCGCTGCTTAATATTGCACCCGAACAACTCATCCGAACCGGCGGCCATGCTTAATATTCCACACGGTATCACGCTGGCCTTCGATTTCGGCGAAACCCGCATCGGCGTGGCGCAGGGCGACGCCGAAGTGGGCATTGCCCACCCGCTGGCCACCATCAGCGGCGAGGGCAACGACAAAAAATTTGCCGCCATTGCCGCCCTGGTGGCCGAATGGCGGCCGGTGCAATTCGTGGTGGGGCTGCCGCTTTCCACCGACGGCAGCGAACACGAAATGACCCGTTTGGCCCGCAAGTTCGGCCACCGCCTCAATGGCCGCTTCGGCCTGCCCGTGTATTGGGCAGACGAGCGGCTCACCTCGCTCTATGCCGCCGAACTCCTCAACCAAACCGGCCTGCGCGGCCGCAAACAAAAGCCCGTGCTCGACCAAGTGGCCGCGCAGGCGATTTTGCAGGGCTTCTTTGAAGGGGGCTGGGTGGAAGAGTTTCACGGTTGATCGCATGAAGGCTACCTGAAAACGGGAGTGAGGTTTCAGGTAGCCTTTTGGCAATGTGCAGGCAAATCTTTGGAGCTATATGCTGCCCGTTGCCATCTGGTTTGATCTATCCCCACTCAAATAATTAAGGATGAAAACATGAAACTAAAATTATGGCCAGCCATATTGGTGCTGTTGCCCGTGGTGGCTTTAGCCAAGCCTGCTCCGCGCGGCGAAGAAATCGTTTATTTCAGCGCGCCGCCGGCAGGTTTTGAAATCGGTTATCGGGCTTCGCAGGGCGGGCAGACGATTGTGGAGCTGGTGCCGAGAGGACAGACAGTGCAAAACTGGGAGCGGATGGTTACCCTGCAAACCTTCGCCGGCTACACCCGCTCGGTAAGTGATTTTCGCCGCGCGGTGTCGGACGGCTGGCGGCGCGCCTGCCCGAGCGGCAACACAATCAATCTGAGCGAGGGGCAGGAAAACGGCTATCCTTTCGCTTTTTGGCAAATGACCTGCGAGCGCAACCCGCAAAGCGGCAGGCCGGAATACACTTGGATAAAAGCGATGCGGGGCGAACGTGCGCTTTATGTGGAGCAATACGCTTTCCGCCACTTGCCGAGCCGGGCGGATCTGACCGATGCGGCCCGCCGCCTGCGCGGTATGTCGCTGTGCGATACGCGGCCGGGTAGGGCACGCCAGCATCCTTGCGGCCGTCGTTAGAAATGTGGGAAAGGCTACTTGAAAGCTCACTATATCCGCTTTCAGGTAGCCTTTAAGCTGAATGCTGCTGTATGCTTGTCGGGCAGGGAACTGTCTGTATGGCAAAGCTAAACTACGGTGATGTGGTAAGAGTTGGCTGAAGTTTTTCAGGTAGCCTGTGGGGGAAAGGGGCTACCTGAAAACATATGGGCTGCTTCTCGACAGTTCCGAAGCCAAACAGCAATCTGCCCCGATTACCCCGTTCCGTTATCATGCTTCCCGTTTGGATTTGCAGGTATGCGGAACCGCAACGACTGGGTGTGGAAACATTTTTACCGGTGGAAGCATTCAACAATTTGGCGTTCGACTGCCTTTGCTGCGGCGGCTTGAAAAAACAGGGCGGCGGGGTATAATCGCGCCCAATTAGTCGGGGTGCCGCCTTGGGCGGCTGAGAGGATACCCGTTGTACCTGATCCGGTTAGCACCGGCGTAGGGAACTATCAGGCAGAGGGCTGCGGGCGGCGTGTGCGGTTCAGGTTACTTTGCCCTCATCCGGAATGGATGGGCTTCTTCTCAGCTTTGCATTGTCCCTCGGCTTGGTATGCCGGGCTTTTTATGCGCGTTTGATATGCGGCTCGGTGAAGTGGTTTCTTAAATATCATAGAGGAAACAATTTGATGGAACAGCAGGCAGATAAACTTTCGGTTACCGCTTCGGCGGTGATTTGGTTTGGGGCGGCGGTGTCGGTGGCGGAAATCCTCACCGGCATGCTGTTTGCGCCGTTGGGTTGGCGCATGGGGCTTTTGGCGGTGGCGATTGGCCATGCGATCGGCGGGGTGCTGTTTTATCTGGCCGGGCTGATCGGGGCGCAAACGGGGCGCAGTGCGATGGAAACGGTGCAGCTTTCCTTCGGCCGGCGCGGCTCGCTGCTGTTTTCGGCGGCCAACGTGGTGCAGCTGGTGGGCTGGACGGCAATTATGATTTTCACCGGGGCGCAGGCTGCGGCGGCGCTCACGGCAGGCTGGAGCGGTGCGCAGATAGGCTGGAGCGTGATTATCGGTGCGCTGATTTTGCTGTGGCTGCGTATTGGGATGCGGAATTTCAGCAAAATCAATTTTGTGTCGATGGGGACGCTGTTTACACTGACGCTGTGGCTGAGTGTTCAGGTAGCCTCCGGCAAGCCGGCGGCAGCCGGGCAGGCAGATGCGGAGGCGATGAGTTTCGGGCTGGCGGTGGAGCTGGCGGCGGTGATGCCGCTGTCGTGGCTGCCGCTGGTGTCGGACTACACGCGCCGTGCAGCCAAGGCGCGGGCAGCCACGCTTTCGGCTACGCTGGCTTATTTCTGCACCAGCTCGTGGATGTATGCTATCGGGCTGGCGGCGGCACTGTTTGCCGGCCAGAGCGAAATCGCGCCGATGCTGCAATATGCCGGGCTGGGCGCGGCCGGGATTTTGGTGGTGGTGTTGTCCACGGTGAGCACGACGTTTTTGGATGCGTATTCGGCCGGGGTGAGCTTCCACAGCATCAGCAGCCGTTTTGGTGAAGTGGCGGTGGCGGCGGCAGTTACGCTGCTGGGCACGCTGCTGGCGCTGGTGTTTGATGTGAGCCGTTTTGAAGGGTTTCTGTATTTTATCGGCTCGGTGTTTGCGCCGATGATTGCGGTACAGATTGCGGATTATTTTGTGCTGAAACGCAAGCCGGCTTCGGGGGAAGTGGATTGGGTGAGCCTGGTCTTGTGGCTGGCGGGCTTTGTGTTTTACCGCCTGATGCTGCAATGGCAGCCGCCGCTGGGCACCACGCTGCCGGTGATTGCGGCCACGTTTGCGCTGACGCTGCTGGTGCGTAAGTTGCTGCCGGCGTCGGACGGGGCGGCAGTGCACGAAAGTTGAGTAGAACCAAGAGCAAAAGGCTACCTGAAAAATTTCAGGTAGCCTTTCGTTTTGTTGTAGATGGAGGAAAGTCTGTTCCCCACCATTTTTCAGGTAGCCGCTATCCGAAGGCTACCTGAAATTTTTGGCGGGTATCAGCCATTAAACACGGGCAGGATATTGGCGCGGCTGAGGATTTGGGCGGCTACGTTGGCCAGCCCGAAGAAGAACACCCAAGCCATCAGCCATTTCCCACCGTACACGCGGTAGCCTTTGCCTTCGCCGAATTTTTTGCGGCAGGCGTAGAGCAGCAGGGCGGGCACGAATGCGGTCCACACGGTGGCTGCGAAGCCGACGTAGCTGATGGCGAGCACGAAGCCGGTGGGGAACAGCAGGCAGGCAACGAGCGGGGGCAGGAAGGTGAGGGCGGCGGCTTTGCTGCGGCCGGCGCGGCTGGTGCCGAAGCCGAACAGGTCGGTGAGGTAGTCGAGCAGGCCGAGGGTTACGCCGAGGAAGGAGGAGGCGATGGCCATGTAGGAAAACAGTGAGAGCACGCGCACCAGCCCGCTGCCGGCCACTTGGGAGAGGGCGGTGAGCAGAGCGGCCACGTTGTCTTGCGCGGCAATCACGGGGCCGAATTGGCTGCGCGGCAGGTTGCCTTGCACGGCGAATTGCCAGAGGGCGTAGATCGCCAGCGCCACCAAGGTGCCGAGCCAGAGCGAGCGGGCCACTTTTTTGGCGTCGCCACGGAAGTAGTCGAATAGGCCGGACACGTTGCCGTGAAAACCGAAGGAGGCGAGGCAGACGGGCAGGGCGGTACCGAGGTAGATCCAGTAGCTGCCGTTTCCGCTGCTGGCAGTATCGAATAATACGGCGGGCTGGGCGGAAAGGAGCAGGCCGCCGTTGGCCCAGAGGAAGGTCATAATCATGCCGCCGATGAGGATGGTGGTGCCGCGGTCTACCCAGAAGGTGGACCACCATACGCAACCGGCGAAGATGAGGGCAAACACGATCTGCCCCACCCATAGCGGCGCTTGGAGGGCTTGGGCGGTGAGGTTACCGCCGGTGAAGATGTAGGCATAGGTGAGCAGATAGAGCACAAAGGCTACGGAGAGGCCGGTGATGATGCTCCAGCCGCGGCCGAGCAGGTCTTTAACGATGGTGTCGAAGTTGGCGCCGGGCGGGTAGTGGGTGGTGGCTTCGAGAATCATTAGGCCGCTGGAGAGCATGGAGAACCAGGTGTAGAGCAGCACGATGAGCGAACCGGCAAACCAGATGCCGGCGGTGGCGGTGGGGTTGGCGAGCATGCCGGCGCCGATTACGGTGCCGGCGATAATCATGGCGCCGCCGAGTACGGAGGGTTTTTGATTCATGGCGATGTGGGTATGGAGTGGGTTTTGGGTATGGTTAAAGCACTGAATTGCTTCCTGCTGCGTTGGCTTGCCTTGCTGTCTGTGGCTCACCGCCATGTAGGAACAAATCATTGCTTCTGCCACACCCTGGGGCAGGAAAATGAAACGGCCGCCCAAATCTGCAGCGGCCGGAGGCGAAATTATACAGGGCAGGGGCTTGGCTTGACTATATGATTTGCGATTTTTGTGAACCTGGTTTTTGGCATATTCTCACGTTATTGCTTATTTAATGGCGTTTAGTTTTTAATATGCAGTTTTGTTGTCATGTTGTTGCTTGGATGTTGTCTAGCAGGCAGATCATACTGTTTGAGCCAGAGGCTACCTGAAAATAAATTGTTAGCTTTGCAGAAACGGGCAAAGCTCGTTGGAACTTTGTTGAAGCCTTATGTTTTCAGGTAGCATGTGGCGTAGAACAAGTAACTTGCTGCTCACGTGGCAACTGTATTGGCTGTGTAATGCTGCATATGTTTCAACTAGAGAAAAAGGCTACCTGAAAATACCGGATAGGGTTTCAGGTAGCCTTTTCAATCAGGCAGGGCGTTTGGTTTAGAACAGAGCGTCAATCTCTTGCGAGGGTACTGCGCCGCCACCGCCGTTTTGCGGCTGTACCGGCTCTACCGCGGTTTCTTCCGGGATCACCGGATCGCCGCCTGCGGCTTGGATATCTTCGGCATCAGGAGTGGCGCCACGGTTGTCGATAGCCAGGCGCGGGCTGGTGCTCTGCTGCTCTTGCAGGAAGTATTCGCCGCCATTGCGGACAATCTTCGCGGGCATCGGCATGCCTTTTTGCGGTACTCCTTTGAGTGCGTAGCGCATGTATTCCACCCATACGGGCAGGGCGATCGTGCCGCCAAAGCCGGCGCGGCCCATGCTGCGCGGTTTGTCGAAACCGATATACACCACGCCCACCAAGTCGGGATTGAAACCGGCAAACCAGGCATCTTTGTTTTCGTTGGTGGTACCGGTTTTACCGGCAATATCACGTCGGCCCAGTGCGTTGGCGCGGGCACCGGTACCTCGGCGCACCACGTCTTGCATGATGGTATACATGATGTAGGCGTTGCGCGGATCAATAACCTGCGGCGCGCTTTCGCCGGCCACCAAAGGTTTCATCTGGGCATGCAGACGGCCTTGGTTATTTTCAATACGGTCAATCACATAGGGCGATACTTTATAGCCGCCGTTGGCAAATACGGCATAGGCCTGCGCCATTTGCAGCGGGGTAGCCACGCCACTACCCAAGGCCATAGACAGCGAATCGGGAACCTGGCGGGCATTGAAGCCGAAACGCTGTACGTATTGATGCACTTCGTGCACACCGAGTGCCATCACGATGCGGATAGAAACCATATTTTTAGACGCAGTAAGCGCCTGGCGTAGGGTGATGAAGCCAGAGTAGCGGCCATCAGAGTTTTTCGGACGCCACGGACGGCCGCCGCTACCCATGCCGGGCAATTCGATCGGGGCATCATTGATGGTGGTGGCGGCAGTCATCCCTTTGGCCAAAGCAGCGGAGTACACAAAGGGCTTGAAGGTAGATCCGGGCTGGCGCTCGGCCTGAGTGGCACGGTTGAAGCTCTTACTATGGAAGTCGAAACCGCCCACCAAGGCGCGGATGGCGCCAGTTTTGCTGTCTAATGCCACAAATGCGCCTTGCAGCTCGGGCATTTGGCTGATTTGCCAGCCGCGATCGAGTTTGCGCACGCGGATAACCGCACCGGGGCGGATGGCATTGTCTTTACCGTTGTTGATAGTACGCGCTACATAGTTGAGTGCATTGCCGCTGATTTTGATGCGGTTGCCGCCTTGTGTGTAGGCCTCTATCGAAGAGCGGTTGGCTTGCAACACCACAGCCGGTTGTAGACCGGCTACAGTGTAAACTGTATCCAGATATTGATCTAGGTTTTCATCCAAGGCGTCGGCTTCTATCGTTTTTAAATCGATAAATGCTTCTGCACCACGATAAGCACCCAGCCCGAAGCCTTTCAGGGCACGGCGCAGGGCTAGGGTGGCCACTCTTTGGCTTTCTGAGCTAACGGTGGTGTACACACGGAAGCCTTGAGTATAGGCATCTTCGCCGTATCGATCGTACATTTCTTGGCGAACCATTTCAGCTACATATAGAGAGTTTTGGTCAATCTCTACCTGTTGGCGTCGGTAATGCAATTCTTCAGCCAGCGCTTGGTCACGTTCCGCGGGCGTAATCATCTTTTCTTCAACCATATTGTTGAGAATATAACGCTGGCGCAAACGGGCACGTTCGGGGTTCACGATCGGGTTGAAAGAAGAAGGTGCTTTAGGCAGGCCGGCCAGGATGGTGGCTTCGGCCAAAGTCAGTTCTTTAACTGGCTTATTGAAGTAAATCTGCGAAGCGGCAGCAAAGCCGTAGGCACGCTGACCCAAGTAGATTTGGTTGAAATACAGCTCCAAAATCTGTTGTTTGCTTAGCGATTGCTCGATTTTGTAGGCCAATAATGCC
Organism: Eikenella sp. NML99-0057; assembly: GCF_001648535.1. Taxonomy (NCBI): domain Bacteria; kingdom Pseudomonadati; phylum Pseudomonadota; class Betaproteobacteria; order Neisseriales; family Neisseriaceae; genus Eikenella; species Eikenella sp. NML99-0057. The sequence continues at coordinate 16,550 of NZ_LXST01000001.1, forward strand.
TCATTGAACTTACGGCGGTAGCTGCGCTCGTTGGTGAGGTAAAAGTTGCGGGCTACCTGCTGGGTAATAGTACTGGCACCAGATTGCACACCGCCGGCACGGAAGTTGCCAATCAGAGCACGCGCCACGCCAGTAACGTCTACCCCCCAGTGTTGATAGAAGCGTTTATCTTCTGCAGCGATAACGGCATTGATCAATATCGGTGGGAATTCGTCGATTTTAGTAAACGCACGGCGCTCTTCGCCATACATACCGATGAGCTTGCCATCTGATGAATAAATAGTTAGCGGCATCCTGGGTTGATAATTTGTTACTATCTCTAAGCTGGGTAGTTTCGGGTAGGTTGCTAAAACTGCAATAGCCAGCAATCCGATACCGAACAAGGCTAGCCCCAATAATAATCCAAAGACAGTTTTAAATATTTTTCTAAACATAGTTACAAATTTTTCTATCAATAAGTACTTTGATTAAAGTAAACTATACCTTAATTTATGCAAGAAAACGCAAAACCTGATATAAATTTACCTGTGACCGTTCAATTGGTCTTTCAAAGGGAGACTTAAAGATGCGAATATTAAAAAAACCAAGAAAATCAAAACAAAAGACTAAAATATCTTTTGGCAGCAAAGGCTGTTTGGGCGTGGATATTACGCCAACCGCCATTAATATGGTACATCTTGTTGGCAGCGTTCCGGGTAATCTTCGGTTGGAAAATTACACCATCCAGCCCCTACCTAAAGGCGTTATTATAAACGGCAACATCGAAGATCATGACCAACTCGTGTCATATTTACAACAAGCTTACCAACAGCTCGGTAGTGGTTGCAAGAATGTAACAGCAGCCTTGCCGCAAGCTCTAACCAACATACAAACGATTACTTATGATGTTCGTAGTTCTGATTTGCCGATAGATGAGTTCGTTGAACTGGAAGCCAGCCAAACCATCGGCTCCGATAATCTGAGCTATGATTTCCAAGTTACTGCTGAATTGCAAAACGGTAATGTGCAGGAAATCGTGATGGCTGCCGCCAAGCGTGACGATGTGGATTTGCGCACAGACTTGTTCTCGGATGCTGATATTCCATTGACACAAATGGATGTGGATACTTTCGCTGTTGTAAATGCTTTCTCTGTTTGGATCGATCAATTCGCTCCCGATTTGGAACATCAAAAACTGGCTATCTTCCATGTAGATGAAGATCAGACCAAAGCTTTGATCCTCCAAAATGGCAATCTTGTTTATAAACAAGAAACCAATTTTGGCAACAAGCAGCTGACCCACAATATCCAGCGCCAATATAAATTGAGCGAGGATGATGCGTGGAGTATGCGTTTCAAAAGCAATAAGCCCGCAGATTTCCAAGGCGCAGTAGCTGATCACTTTAATAGTCAGCTTACTCAGGAAATCCAAAGGGTTCTGCAATTCTATTACACCACGGTTAGCAGTGATTACCAAGATAGCATTAAGCACATCTTGATTTCTGGATGTCCGTTTATGCAGCCTTTCGGTCTTGCAAAAAGCGTGTACGCTCAAACAAATATCTCTACTCAGCAAGTGGAGCCTATTGCTAGCACACGAGGCAGCAAACAAACCGAAACTTCGAAATTTAATTTGGAATCCGGGCAACTAACCGTTGCATTTGGATTGGCTGTAAGAGGATTGTAAAATGATTCCATTGATTCAACTGAATATGCTCCCTTATCGTGAGGAGCAGGATAAGCAGAAAAAAGCTCAGTTTACCAGGCTGATGGTATTTTCCGGTTTGATAGGAGTTGGTTTGTTGGTGTTTACCTATGTATCGCTTAGTGGCTTGATTTTGAACCAAGAGTCCCGCAATCAGCAGTTAACTGCTGGTATCGAGCAACTAGATATTCAAATCAAGGAAGTAGAAACCTTGGAAGCTGAGAAACGTGACTTCTTGGCTCGGAAAGCCAAAGTAGAAGAACTGGAAAATAAACGTTTTGAAGCGGCTAGGATGATTGATTCTCTGAATACTGTTGCACCTGAAGGTGTTTACCTTACAGGGATTAAGGCAAAAGATGTCAGTACTTATACCCTGTCGGGCAAAGCTACCAGCGATAGCAAAATTGCCGATCTCATGCGTGTGATCCCGAGTACCAATGTATTTGGTCAGCCCTCATTAGATCGCATCAATAAAGTAGAATCAGTGCAAGAATTTGAATTGACCGTAGCAGTTTCTGCTTCTGCACCGATGAATGGCGACTATGCGAATGTTGCTCCTATTGTAATGCCGTCAGAGTCTGCTTCTGCTGCCAGCGACGTTTCCGCATCAATACCTAATACACCTGTAGCGCCTGCGTCATCTGCTACAGCCACTTCCTCCCCTGCGAATTAATGGAAGGATGAAATCATGGCACAAAAAATTGACCTTAACACCCTATATAAACAGAACAAGCTGGTTCAGCTTGGGGCTGGTATTGTTATTGTTGTTCTTCTTTTAGTTGCGGGCTACTTTGTTTTGTTTAAAGAGCAGTGGGAAGAGTTTGAGGCCTTGCAGCAGAAAGAAGAGCAGTTGAAGCAGGACTATCAGAGTAAAGCTGATCAAGCGGCTAATCTGCCGGTTTTGAAAGATGAACTGGAAAAAATCCGAACTGCATTTAATGTGTTGCTGAAGCAGCTGCCAACTGATGCAGAAATTCCGAACCTGATTCAGGAGCTGCATCAAGCTGGGGCCAAAAACAGTATGCGGATGAATAGTGTGAAGCCTCTACCCCCGGTGGATCTTGATAACGTACAACAATTGCCTTATGAAATTTCCATTTCGGGAAATTATGATCAAATTGCACAATTTATACGTGATGTGGGCCGTCTGTCCCGTATCGTAACTTTGGATAAGATCAGTCTTGCTCCTGCAGATGCAAAAGATAGTAATGGCGTACTCACTTTGACTGCTAATGCTAATACCTATAAGGCGTTGGCGCAGAGTGAGGTGGCTGCTGCATCAGCTGCATCACAAGCTGAATGATAAGAATGGTTCTTTATAAAGGATTTTATAATGAAGAAAAATATACTAAGGTTCTTAGCTATTATTTTTTTGCTGACGGCCTGTTCTTTGGCAGAGGGTGATTTGCAGCAGTGGATGGATAACGCCCGGGCTGAAGCAAAAAATAAAGTTCGTCAACCTCAGATACCAACTATTTCAAAGTCGCCTGAGTATATCGATCCTGTTATTAATGGTTTGAATATATTTGATTCAAAGCGGCTTCGTGTGAATCAGCAATCAGGTATTAATGCTCCAAACCCCGATAGGCCAAAAGAGATTTTGGAGAACTTTAGTTTGGAAAGCTTGCGTTATGTGGGCTCTATTAAGCGGGGTGGACAGGTTTCTGCTTTTGTTGAAGCTGGTGGGCATACCTATACCGTACATGTTGGCAATTATCTCGGTCAAAACTACGGACAAATTACAGCTATTACGCCGGATAAGCTGATTTTATCGGAGGTAACTGAAGACAGCTATGGTGCATGGCAACGTCGAACAGCGGAGTTGGAACTGAACACAACTCCAGATGCTTCTAATCAATCAAAACCTAATTAAACTTATCAAGGGATTTACGCTATGAAAATCAAAAAACTGCAATATCTAACTGCTTTAGGTATGGGCTTGGCCATACAAGGCGTACTAGCTGGTAATATTACAGATATTAATGTCTCTGCTTTGCCAAATAATCAAAAAGTTATCAAAATCCATTTCGATCGGGATGTGTTGAAGCCTAGCGGTTTCATTACTACTACGCCTGCTCGTATTGCTTTGGATTTCCAAAATACCGGTGCTAATCTTAGCCAACCGGTACTTCAATATAATGACTCCTTGCTTAGTCAAATCGCAGTTGCTCAAGACGGCAATAAGACCCGTGTTTTGCTCAACTTAAACAGACCAGGGCAATACAATGCTGAAATCAAAGGTAACGAAGTTTGGATTTATCTGAACGAGTCTGGTCAAGCATCTTCTGCAGCTGCCAGAACTACTGCACCCAACAACCAGATTCAGCAAGAGTCTCTGGGTGTAACTGAGAGTAAGCCTGCCGCAGGACAAACTGCTCTTGGCAGCAATACTGCAAACGTAGCAGTTGATTTTCACAAAGGTGCAAATAATTCAGGTGTGATTGAAATTAATACCGCCGGCTATCGTGGCGCTCCTGAAATTAAACAGCGTTCAAATAACCTGGTTATTTTACTGAAAAATAACCAATTGCCGATTGCTGCGCAGCGCAATTTGGATGTGACCGATTTCAGCACACCGGTTCGGACTATCAGTTTGCGCCGTTTAGGTAACGATACTGAGATTACCATTAAAAATCAAGGCGGCTGGGAGCATAAAACCAGCCAGTCTGCTGGTCGGTATACTATTACCGTTTCTCCCAAATCTGTAGTGGCCGAAGATGGTATCAACCGTAATCGCAACCGTAACTTTACCGGCAAACGTGTTTCTTTAGATTTCCAAGACGTAGATGTGCGTACCATTCTGCAAATTTTAGCTAAAGAATCCAATATGAACATTGTGGCTAGTGACAGTGTTTCTGGCAAGATGACCTTGTCATTAAAAGATGTGCCTTGGGATCAGGCTTTGGACTTGGTAATGCAATCACGCGGGCTAGAGTCACGTCGTAACGGTAATATTATCCGTGTTGCTCCTGCTGATGAATTTCGAGAAATTGATCTTAAAGCTTTGGAAGGTGCTAAACGTATCGAAGAGCTTGGTCCGCTGGTGTCTCGTACATTTCAGTTGAAGTATAAAGATGTTAATGAATTCCGCAAAATTTTGAATATTAATGAGAATGGTGGATCCAATAACAGTAATAACAATAACTCTTTATTGAGCAGTCGTGGTTCTGCTGTTATTGATCCGGCTACTAATACTTTGATTATTAAAGATAATCAAAACGTTATTAAAGAGTTTGAGCGATTAATTGAACAGTTGGATGTTCCTGCCCGTCAAGTGATGATTGAGGCTCGTATTGTTGAAGCTAAAGATGGCTTCTCCCGTGCATTGGGTGTGAAATTTGGTTATGATCGTAAATTCGGTTCAACCCGAGTAGGTAGTGGTTTGGGTGGGGGCTCCAGCACCACCGGTAACATCTTTAACCTTGCTCCGAACGTGAATCTGCCGGCAGCATCTGCGACTTCTTCGCTGACCATTGTTCGTGCCTTGTCTTCCGGTGCACTTGGTTTGGAGTTGACTGCCATGCAGGAGCAAAACCGTGGCAAGATTATTTCTAGTCCGCGCGTGCTGACTCAAGACCGTAAAGAAGCAACCATTAAAGCTGGTCGGGAAATTCCTTACCAAGAAGCTTCTTCCAGTGGTGCTACCAGTACCAGCTTCAAAGAAGCTGTATTGGGATTGACCGTTACTCCGCAAATCACGCCTGATGGCAATGTGATTATGGATATCAAGCTGAATAAAGACTCTGTGGATCAGGGTTGTAGCGTATTAGGTACTCCATGTATCAGCACCAAAGAGCTGACTACCCGTGCCATGGTAGAAGATGGTGGCACTATTATCTTGGGTGGTATCTATGAGGAAGATAACTCCAATACTCAGTATAAAGTACCTTTGCTGGGTGATATTCCGCTCTTTGGCCCCTTGTTCCGTGGTACTAAGCGCAACAATGAGAAGAACGAATTACTGATCTTCATCACCCCGAGAATCATGGGTAGTGAAGGTAACGTTCTGCGCTACTAAGCCACACTTCACCGATTGATTCGGTTACAATGCCTGCCATGGATACCATGGCAGGCAATATTTTTTTCATCGGATTGATGGGTGCGGGTAAGACCACGCATGGGAAGCAGTTGGCAGCGTTGCTGCAACGCGATTTTATCGATAGCGACCAACTGATTTGCCAACGCACTGGCGTTTCTATCCCCACTATTTTCGAGCTGGAAGGGGATAGTGGTTTTCGTAAGCGCGAAGCTGCCATTATTGACGAACTTACCCGCCGCCATCCCATCGTCCTTGCCACAGGTGGTGGAGCTGTCTTGTCTCCCGACAATCGCCGTTGTCTGCATACGCGCGGCACAGTGATCTATTTGCACGCCACCCCAGAAATTCTATACCGGCGCATCCAATACGACAAAAACCGCCCCCTGTTGCAGGTAGCCGACCCACTCGACAAGCTGCAAACATCCTACCAACAGCGCGACCCGCTCTACCGCGAAACCGCCCACCTCATTTTCAATATTCCGCCGCAACACTCCTGCCCGCGAATCACCAAGCAACTGTTGCAGCTGATTCAACAATATAGCCAAGAAAACCGATGATGCAAACTCTGCACGTCCATACCCCCGGCCACAGCTACCCCATCCACATCGGCTTTCGCCTGCTTGATAATCTGGCCGAACACATCCGCCCACACATTAGCAGCAAAGCCGCCATCATCAGCAACCAGACCGTTGCCCCGCTCTACCTTGCTTCTATTGAAGCCGCCTGCCGACAACTCGGCATCAGTACCTGCAGCATCATCCTGCCCGACGGCGAACAATACAAAAATAACGAATCCCTCCAGCAAATCTACACTGGATTGTTGCAGCACCATGCCGACCGCCGTACCACCATCCTCGCTCTCGGCGGCGGCGTAATCGGCGACCTTGCCGGTTTTGCTGCCGCTACCTACCAGCGCGGCATCCCCTTCATTCAAATTCCCACCACCCTGCTCAGCCAAGTCGATTCATCCGTGGGTGGGAAAACCGGTATCAACCATTCCCTCGGCAAAAACATGATCGGCGCGTTTTACCAGCCCCAAGCCGTCATTGCCGATACTGCCACCCTACAAACCCTTCCTCCGCGCGAATTTTCCGGTGGCTTGGCCGAAGTCATCAAATACGCCCTGCTCAGAGACATTGATTTTCTCGCCCGACTCGAACAAACCATGCCCAGCATTATGCAGCAAGAGCAAACCGCTCTCGCTGATACCATCCGCCACTGCTGCCAAATGAAGGCGCACATCGTTGAGCAGGACGAAAAAGAACAGGGCATCCGAGCCCTGCTCAACCTCGGCCACACCTTTGGCCATGCCATCGAAACCCAAATGGGCTATGGCAACTGGTTGCATGGCGAAGCTGTGGCTGCCGGCATGGTGCTTGCTGCGCGACTTTCCGAGCATAAAGGCTACCTGAAAACCGCCGACACCGAACGCATCATCCGCCTGCTGCAAGCCGCACGATTGCCCGTTGCACCGCCGGAGTTTGTGATTGATACCTGGCTTGCCCACATGCAGCATGACAAAAAAAATCAAGCCGGCCAAATCCGTCTTGTTATTCTCAAACAGCTCGGCCAAGCTGCAGTGGAAGCTGGCTTCAGCCGTGAAGACATGGCAGCCTTGCTGCAAAGCATCTGATTGCCCATTGCAAGCGAGTTGGCTAATTTATCAAGTTGGTACAGCAATACAGGCCGATGCCATATCGGGAATAAAAATCTTAGTTTTGCAGAAACTCGCCTTTTTGTGGAAATCTTACTTTCAGGTAGCCTCTCATACAGCAGGCTACCTGAAAATTATTTTGGCTGTTGGGCATGGTTTAAGTTTAAGGTTTGCTGAAAAATAAGGCTTTGTCTTTGGTAATAATCCAGAGGATCAATATAAGCAGCAAACCAGTTTGGATGATTTTGCTATCGGGATGAGTGGCAAAAATTTCGTTGCCGAGGTTGGCAGATAGGTGGAACAACACAGCAATCAGGATACTGCGGCCGCTTTTCAGATACAGCCAGTTGGAAAGCAACACGAATACAATCATGCTGAACACAAAATTGGCGGTATATAGCGCGCCTTCAGCTACTACTTGGCTATGGTAGTAGCCTTGAATAAAGGCCAGCGGCAGATGCCACAGCGCCCAATATATGGTAAAGATCATGGAGGCGGCGAACATACTGAATCGGCTCAATAGCGCATCGGTGCCATAGCTGTGCCAGGCCAGCTCTTCAATGATGGCAGCAGAAATGAGGAGGAACCACGGCGAGACCATAGCTGAGCTAAATGAGGGGTTGCCGGAGATGTGGAATTGCGCCATGCTGTGGCCAAACAGCAAGGAGATAAATTGTGCCAATATCAAAGTAAACGGCAGGAGCAGAAGGGTGCACAGCAGATAGCGTTTGGGAAAACCGCCCAGCTTCAGCAGCCGGTTGGCAGCATCGGCACGCAAGCTGGGGTTGCTTCGCAGCAGCCATAATGCCAGCAACATCGGCGATACCAGCCCAATTATGCTTAAGCCGATTTGTATATACTTCATAGCCTTCGAAGGCTGATGATGGCTGATGTAGGCGGCGACGAACCACATCAGCCAGGGAAGAAGCAGGGAAAGGGAGAAGAAGGTGAGGGGGTGGTAGGTTTGTCGCATGATAGTTTGGTATTTGCTATGCTGGAAAAGTTTTCAGGTAGCCTGTCTCAGAACAAAAGGCTACCTGAAAAACAAAATAGCGGCTTGAAAAATTGTCTGCTTGCCGTTACCCGTTTCAGGTAGCCCTCTGCTTGGTTTGGGGCTACCTGAAAGCGTAAGTTTCAACGAAGTTAAAACCGTTCGCCGTTTAAAACGTGTAGCCAGTTTGCAGTTCTTCGTCGCCCACCAGCTCGAGCAAGAGTGTGTAGAGTGGGGCGAGTTCGCGGTAGCGGCGGGCGGTGCGGCGCAGGTAGTTGAGGAAGCGGGGGATTTCGGGGCGGTATTTGCCTTTGCCGTCGCGGTGCCACAGGCGGGCGAAAATGCCGGCCACTTTCAAGTGCCGCTGCACGCCCATCCATTCGAAATCGCGGTAGAAACTGTCGAAATCGGCAGGTACGGGCAGGCTGGAGGCACGGGCTTTTTCCCAGTAGCGCACGGCCAGGTCGATCACAAACTCTTCTTCCCATTCGATAAATGCGTCGCGCAGGAGGGAGACCAGGTCGTAAGTAATCGGGCCGTAGAGCGTGTCTTGGAAATCCAGCACGCCGGGGCGGCCCGGGGTGAGCATCAGGTTGCGTACGATGAAATCGCGATGCACATACACTTGCGGCTGGGCGGTAAGCATGGGCAGGAGGGTGTCGAGCGTTTGCCGCCACAGCTGTTGCTGTTTGAAGTTCAAGCTTTTGCCCAGCTCTTTGGCCATAAACCAATCGGGGAACAGCTGCATTTCCCGCCGCATCACGGCTTCGTCGTATTCGGGCAGCACGCCGGGGTGGCTGGATTTTTGCAGTTCGATCAGTGTGTCGAGCGCATCTAAAAGCAGGGCGCGTTGCACTTCGGGACGGGTGTCGTGTTCCAGTGCGGCCAAGTAGGGCACTTTGCCGAAGTCTTCCAAGGCGGCGAAACCGTGTTCGATATCGTGATGGAACACTTGCGGCACGTGCACAGCGGCAAAAATCTCGCGCACGCGCAAATAAGGCTCGATGCTCATTTTGTCGGGCGGTGCGTCCATGCAGACCACGCTCTCGCCGTTTTCGAATACGGCGCGGAAATAGCGGCGGAAATCGGCATCCGCTGCAGCGAAGGAAAGGGTGAAACTCCGCTGCGGATAACGTTTCTGCAGCCAGTTTTGCAATTCTTTTTCTCGTTCCATGATGTTTTTCGGGTTAAAATATGCGCCATTTTAAACCCGCTGTGAAAAATTGGGGTGATTCTTTGTCTTGCTTTTTCCGATTGAGCTCGATGGCGGCCGCCGTGTTGGCCGGTTTGAGCCTGCCGGCCATGCTGCAGGCCGAGCCGTTGTCGCTGGCGGCAGAGGGAGGGGCAGCCTGCCACAGGCCGGATGCGCCCAAACAGATGATTGCGCCGGTGAAAACCAGCGGCGAAGGTGCATTGGCCGAAGGTGTTACCCGCGTGAATGCCGACCGTGTTATCGGCCAGAGCGATGTGCGCGTGCGTGCTGAGGGCGATGTGGTGGTGGAGCGCGGCAACCAGGTGCTCAACGCGCAATGGATTGACTACAATCAGCCGCAAGATACCGTGCATGCCGGTGGCCGCTTCATTTTGGAGCAGGGCGGTGGGCGCGTGAGTGGCGAGAATCTGCGTTATAAGATGGACACCCGCCAGGGTGAGGCCACCAATGCCCGCTTCGAAGTCGAAAGCAGCAGCGGCCGCCGCCTGCAGGGCACCAGCCGAACTCTGCGCATAGATGGCGAAAACCGCTACCACTTGGAAAACGGCCGCTTCAACACCTGCGACTCGGGCGATGAGAGCTGGTATATCCGTGCCAAAAGCATTGAAGCGGACTACGAACGCAATGTCGGCGTGGCGCGTAATGCCTCGCTGGTTGTAGGTGGTGTGCCGCTGTTTTACACGCCGTGGATTGATTTTCCGCTCAACGGCAACCGTAAAAGCGGCTTTTTAGTACCTACCTTCAAAGCCGGCTCCAACGGCGCGGAAATCACCATTCCCTATTATTTCAACCTTGCTCCGAACTACGACTTCACGCTTACGCCCAAACTCTATAGCCGGCGTGGCCTGCAGCTGGCCGGCCAGTTCCGCTATCTGCGGCCTAAATACCAGGGAGATATAAGTTTGGCCGTACTGCCCAAAGACCAGCTTAGCCGGCACGCCACCCGTAGCAAAATCGATTGGAACCACCAACATCAATTCAGCCGCACCCTCAGCGGCGGTGTGGATTTCCACCAAGTATCCGATGACGATTACTACCGCGATTTCTACAACCGTACTGATATCGCCACCAATGTTAATCTCAACCGCCAGTTGTGGCTGCGCCACCAAACCGAATTGTGGACTGGCCGCTTCGACAGCTACGCCACTGTGCAGAAATACCAAACTCTGGCTAATGCCGACGGCTACAAAGGCGACCAACCCTATGCATTGTTGCCGCGCCTAAGCAGCCAGTGGCAGAAGCGTTTTGGCATCGCCAACTTCCAAATGTTCGGTCAATACAGCAACTTCCGCCACGATAGCAAACAGGAAGGCAGCCGTTTGGTGCTCAACCCCAGTGTGAGCGCGGAACTCAACCGCAGCTGGGGCTATGTCCGACCCAAGCTCGGCTTGCACGCCACTTATTACAACCTCGATAGCCACAACGGCGCACAGGCACGCAATTTCAGCCGCATACTGCCCACCTTCAGCGTGGATAGCGGCATGGTGTTTGAGCGGCCGGCCAGCTGGCAGGGGCGTGATTATGTGCAAACCTTAGAGCCGCGCCTGTTCTACACCTACATCCCCACCAAGCAGCAAAACGATATTCCGCTGTTTGATACTGCCGAAAACAGTTTCAATTACAGCCAACTATTCCGCGAGAACCGTTTCTCCGGCCACGACCGCATCAACGCTGCCAACTTCCTCACCATGGCGGTGCAAACCCGCCTGTATGATGCCCGGAATGGCGCAGAGCGTTTCTCCGCCGGCCTTGGTCAGCGCCTGTATTTCACTCGTGACGACGTATTGCTCGACGGCAGCCGTGTGCAGCGGCGCAGCGGCCATTCCGATTTGCTGGCCTTTGCCGACGGCCGGGTAACCGACAATATCTGGCTGAACAGCGAAGTGCACTACGACACCAGCCAAAATGCCGCGGCCAAATATCATTTCGGCCTGCGCTACAGCCCGGAGCCAGGCAAAACTGTGGGTGCGCGCTATCAATACCGCCGCCATGGCGAAATTTACGACGACGTATACGGCAAAGTGCGCCGGGCCGACGTGTATTTCCAATGGCCGGTGAGCCGCAATCTTTATCTAGTGGGCCGCCACAGCTATTCCTTCAGCGAACATAAGCCAGTGGAACACCTTTTGGGCATGGAATACATCAGCGGCTGCGGCTGCTGGAGCTTGAGTGCCGTCGGTCAGCATTATGTAAACGGCGTGAACTCTAGCAAAAACGCCTTCTTCCTCCAGCTGCGCCTGCGTGATTTAAGCAGCTTGGGCAACAATCCTTTTGAACAAATCCGCCAGTCGATTCCTGGCTACACCAACATTGATGAGGTAATGCGTAAATGAAAATGAAAACTTTGGTTTTGGCGCTGGGCATGAGCCTGGCTTTTCAGGTAGCCTCGGCCAACACCGTGCGGTCGGTAGACAACATCGTGGCCGTGGTGGAGAACGAAGTCATCACCCAGCGTGAGCTCGATCAGGCCGTGGCCCACACCCGCAGTCAAATGCCGCGCGGTACGCAAGTATCCGAGCAGGAATTGCAGCGGCAAACCCTGATGCAGCTGGTGAACCAATCGCTTTTGGTGCAGGCCGGTCGGCGCAACAATATCCAAGTGCCCGATGCCGAAGTGGAAGCAGAAATCGCCCGCATCGCCGCCTCCCGCCGCAAAAGCGTGGCTCAATTTGAAGCTGCCCAAGCCCGCTTTGGCATCAACAAAAGTGCCCTGCGTCGCCAAGTACGCGATAGCATGCTCGCCCAGCGCGTACAGCAGGGGCAGACCGCCGGCGAGACTAAAGTGAGCGAAGAGGAAATCAATGCCGCTATCGCTCGCGCCCGCGCCCAAGGCATTGCCTTGCCGCAGGCTACGCCCAAAACCCAATATCATGCCCAGCACATCCTGATTGCCAGCCAGGGTGAACGCTCCCAGCGGCTGGCGCAACGCCTGGCGCAAAATGCCCAACGCGGCGCCGATTTTTCCGCCTTGGCGCGCCAGTATTCGCAAGACAGCAGTGCTGCCAACGGCGGCGATTTGGGCTGGCTCTCTGAAGGTGAAACCGTGCCCGAGTTCGAGCGCGCCATGCGCGGCCTGAAGCCTGGTCAGGTAAGCGCGCCGGTGCACACCCAGTTCGGCTGGCATGTGATCCGCCTGGTGGAAGCCCGCACGCCCAACACGCCCGATGCCCGCATCCGCGCCGGCGTGCACGATGCCATTGCCGCCCAGAAAACCCAAGCCGCTATGCAGAGCCTGCTCCAGCAGCTGCATCAAAACAGCTTTATTTCCATTCGGATGCAGTAGGCGGATTGGCCGCAGAGGATGATTGGCCTATCCTTTGCGGCCAATTTACAGGCTACCTGAAAGTTTCAGGTAGCCTCAGGTTTGGCCAAATCGTGCTGCCATAGATTTGGTATGACCATACCAATGCCACACTTCTTTTCAGGTAGCCTCCAAGGCTACCTGAAACCCGTAAACCCAAGTAACAGAAGCCTAATAGAAGAGAACTACCATGCGCCCGCTTACCGCCACCATCCGCCTCAGCCACCTGCGCCACAACTACCAACTACTCAAACGCCTGCACGGCAACAAAATGCTCGCCGTGGTGAAAGCCGATGCCTACGGCCATGGTGCCGTGCGCTGCGCCCGTGCGCTGGCCGATTTGGCTGATGGTTTTGCTGTGGCCACGCTGGATGAGGGCATCGAACTGCGCGAAGCCGGCATCAGCGCGCCCATCGTGATGCTCGAAGGCGTGTTTGAGCCCGCCGAATATGCTGCGGTAGACAAATATCGCCTGTGGCCTGGCGTACAAAACCAATGGCAGCTCGAAAGCCTGCTGGCACACCGCTGGCGCGAGCCGGTAACCGTTTGGCTGAAAATGGATTCCGGCATGCACCGCGTGGGCTTCTTCCCGCAAAACTTCGCCCCCGCCCATCAAGCCCTGCGTCAAAGCCCGCAGGTGGCGCATATTGTGAGCATGACCCACTTCGCCCGCGCCGACGAGCCGGAGCAACCGATGACCGCCGCCCAGCTGGCTGCCTTCGACACCGCCGTGGCCGGCTTGTCCGGTGCGCAGAGCCTCGCCAACTCCGCCGCCATCATCGCCCACCCCGCCGCCCGCCGCGAATGGGGGCGAGCCGGCATTGCCCTCTACGGCATCGAGCCCTTCCCGGGTGCCTGCCCCGAACTCAAACCCGTGATGCGCCTCACCAGCCGCATCTTTGCTGAACGCCCCCTCCAGCCCGGCGAGCCTGTCGGCTACGGCGCATCCTTCATCACCGAACGCTCCACCCGCATCGGCATTGCCTCCTGCGGTTATGCCGATGGCTACCCCCGCACCGCACAAAACGGCTGCCCGCTCACCGTAAACGGCCAACCCAGCCGCCTCATCGGCCGCGTGAGCATGGATATGCTTGCCGTCGAGCTCGATCACCACCAAGGCGTGGGCAGCGAAGTGGAGCTGTGGGGCGACGCCGTTTCCGTAGCCACCGTGGCCCAATCCGCCGGTACGATTTCCTACGAGCTGCTGTGCCACATCAAACGGGCCAACTATGTGTATCAAGAGTAATCAATAAGTTGAAGGCTACCTGAAAAAAACTTCAACAGCGTTTCTGCGAAGTTTCAACGCAGTTAAAACAGTTGTGCATTTTCAGGTAGCCTTTGGCCTGTTGCTTGAGGCTGTATAAATCCATCATTCATCGACAATACTACCCATGACGATACCCATGAAAAAACTCCTTCCCTTCCTGCTCTTCGCCCCCTTGTGCGCCCAAGCCCAACCGCTTGGTGCAGGTACATATAAATACGTTGAATGGGGTGTCCACGGCGGTGCCGACATCCGAAAAATGCTGGTGATCGAGGTGTTGCCCAGCAGCCAGTACTGCCTGCTTTCCATCATGGACTACAAAGAAGACAGCGCCGCGGGCAGGTGGCAGCGCAGCGGCAACAGCATTCGTCTCGGCAACGGTCTGCGCTTGCAGCAGAGAAACGGCCAAGTGTATGCCGGCCAACAAGCTGTGCAATACGAACCCTATGCCAGCAAAGACAGAGAAGACTACGCCGCCGGGGTTTGTAAGGAAATAGAAGCCAATAGCACGCCGTCGCGGTAAAGTTGTTCCGCTGCTTGGAGGCTACCTGAAAAAGCAGCCTGACATTCATCGCCGATGTTTTACCAAACCCGCCCAACACACATCAAACCACCCATGCCGCAAACCCTTTCCCCCGAAAGCCTGATCGAAGCCGCGTTGCTCACCCAGCCCGAGCCGTTGCCCGAACGCCGCCTGCGCGCCCTGTGCGAGCCGCCGCTTTCTGCCGATAAGCTCGAAGACGTGCTCGAAGCCCTGCAACAACGCTGGCAGGGTAGGGCGCTGCAACTGGTGCGCACCCACGAGGGCTGGCGGTTTCAGGTAGCCCCTGCTGCTTTCGAGCGGCTCGGCAGCCTGGAAGAGCAGCGTACGCCGCGCTACTCCCGCGCCGTGATGGAAACCTTGGCCATCATCGCCTACCGCCAGCCGGTAACGCGTGGCGACATCGAAGCCATCCGTGGCGTGGCGGTGTCGCAAAACGTGATGCAAACCCTGCAGGAGCGCGGCTGGGTAGAAAGCGTGGGCAAGCGCGACACCATCGGCCGCCCCAGCCTGTGGGCCACCACCAAAACCTTCCTCACCGATTTGCAAATCGACACCCTAGAATCCCTACCGCCCCTAGCCGAACTGGGCGAGTTGGTATTGCCTGAGCTGGGTATTCACGGGGCAACGGCAGAAGAAGAAATGGCGGAAGAAAAAGCTGAGGAATAGCGCATTCGAGCGCGAACCATATTTTCAGGTAGCCTGATGAAGGCTACCTGAAAAACATCTGCTCCAGTACAATCCGGCCATCTTTCTGCTTCGCACAAGCCCACGCTTTAGCTTTGCAGAAACTCACTCCGTTCGTTTCAGGTAGCCTTCCCCATGAGCACTGATTTCAAACAACAACTCAAGCTCACCGACGCCACCGCCGGCAAGCTCGCCAAGCTGCATATCCGTAGCCTGTGGGATGCCGTGCTGCACCTGCCCCTGCGCTACGAAGACGAAACCCACATCACCCCGATCAAAGACGCGCCCGTGGGCGTATCCTGCCAAGTGGAAGGCGAAGTGGCACATCAGGAAATCCAATTCCGCCCGCGCCGCCAGCTGATTGCCCAAATCCGCGACCAATCCGGCAGCGTGCTGCACCTGCGCTTTATCCATTTCTACCCCAGCCAGCAAAAACAGCTCGCCAAGGGCAAGCGCATCCGCGCCATCGGCGAAATCCGCCACGGCTTTTTCGGCGACGAAATGGTGCACCCAAAAATCCGCGATGCCGAGAGCCAAAGCCTGGCCGAGAGCCTCACCCCCGTGTATCCCACCGTGTCCGGCCTCAGCCAGCCCACGCTGCGTCGCATTATCCGGCAAGCCCTCGATCAAACCGATTTGGCCGACACGCTACCTGAAAGCCTGCTGGACAAACTCAAGCTGCCGCCGCTGGCCGAAAGCCTGCACCTTCTGCACGCGCCGCCGCCCGAATACAGCATCAGCCAATTATCGGACGGCAGCCTGCCTGCCTGGCAGCGGCTCAAGTTCGACGAACTGCTCGCCCAACAGCTTTCCATGCGCCTGGCCCGCGCACAGCGGCTCAGCGGGCAGGCCGTGCCGCTGGTGGGCGACGGCAGCCTGGCCGAGCCGCTGGTTCAGAGCCTGCCTTTTGCCCTCACTGCCGCGCAGGAGCGCGTGTTGGCCGAAATCCGCCAAGATTTGGCGCAGCCGCACCCGATGCACCGCCTGCTGCAAGGCGATGTAGGCAGCGGCAAAACCATTGTGGCCGCGCTTTCCGCGCTGGCTGCCATCGAAGCGGGCGCGCAAGTGGCCGTGATGGCGCCCACCGAAATCCTCGCCGAGCAGCACCACATCAAATTCCGCCAATGGCTCGAGCCGCTGGGCATCAGCGTGGTCTGGCTTTCAGGTAGCCTCAAAAAGAAAGAAAAAGACCAAGCCAAAGCCGCGCTGGCCGACGGCCGTATCCGCTTGGCCGTGGGCACGCACGCCCTGTTTCAAGACGACGTATCCTTCCAAAACCTCGGCCTGGTGATTGTGGACGAGCAGCACCGCTTCGGCGTGGCGCAGCGCCTCGCCCTGAAAAACAAAGGCCGCGACGTGCACCAGCTGATGATGTCCGCTACCCCCATTCCGCGCACGTTGGCCATGAGCTTCTTCGCCGACCTCGATGTTTCGGTTATCGACGAGCTGCCGCCCGGCCGCACGCCGATTAAAACCCGCTTGGTCAACAACATCCGCCGCCGCGAAGTGGAAGGCTTTGTGCTGGCTACCTGTAAAAAAGGGCAGCAGGCCTATTGGGTGTGCCCGTTGATTGAAGAGAGCGAAGCGCTGCAGCTGCAAACCGCCACCGATACGCTCGCCGAGCTGCAGGCCGCCCTGCCCGAGCTCACCATCGGCTTAGTGCACGGCCGCATGAAAAGCTTGGAGAAAGCCGCCGTAATGGCCGAATTTGCCGCCGGGCGGATTCATGTGCTGGTAGCTACCACCGTGATCGAGGTGGGGGTGGACGTGCCCAACGCCGCCCTGATGGTGATCGAACATGCCGAGCGCATGGGGCTTTCCCAGCTGCACCAATTGCGCGGCCGAGTGGGGCGCGGCGCTGCGGTGTCGAGCTGCGTGCTGCTGTTTGCCGAGCCATTGGGCGACACCGCCAAAGCCCGCCTCAAAGTGATCTACGAAAATACCGATGGCTTTGAAATCGCCCGCCAAGACCTCAGCATCCGCGGCCCCGGCGAATTTCTCGGCGCCCGCCAAAGTGGCCTGCCCCTGCTGCGCTTCGCCGATTTGGAGCAAGATTTGCCCCTCTTGGAAGCCGCCCGCCAGCTCGCTCCCGAACTCATTGCCCACCACCCCGATATTGTGGAAAAACACCTAGAACGCTGGCTTGCTAGCCGCGAAGGGTATTTAGGGGTATGAGCGGGGAAAGGCCACCTGAGAACGGATTCCGTTAAAATTGGAAGAAGTAGGCAAATTCAAAATATCGGTGTGGCAACACCGGCCTACAAAGGAAGTGGAGGGTAGGGAGGTGTGACCACGCTGCCGTTTGGGCGGAATTGGATGGGAGAAAAGATACTGCTACATATTTTGTCAAATTCTCACTGTATAAAGGATGGATAAATAAATATACACCTTTTGGTTTTATTACATTTCTCGGATTATGTCGCCGACACATTAAAACTCAAAATCCTATCCTATCGGGCAGGGTCATTATTCCTGCTGCACTTAGCTTGGCGGCGACCTGCCTGCCTCTATCTCCTACGGAGCTAAAAGCATTCAGGCTGCTTTGGGTTGGTATGGCTTTCCGCTCTTCAGTACGGCAAAGCAGTAAACGGACAATTTGCACATGATGCACAAACAATCTGCTTGCCCCGGCATTGTAAATGCCATGACGGCTGGCATGTACAATGCCGCCCTCGCCGTCTTACCAAACAGCTCAACAAGCTGGTAAAAGTGCGGGCCTTGGGCAAAGACCGCAACGAGCTCCTGCGTCTCACCGATATTAACCACGGCCAGGTAGTGGCGTAACCGATAAGAGCTATGTGATTGAAATCACGGGCACCAGCGACAAACTCGACAGCTTCCTCGAAACCGTACCCAAAGGCCTGATTCTGGAAACCGTGCGCACCGGCGCCGCCAGCATCGGGCGCGGCGAGCGGATTTTGAAGATTTGATGTTTGTTTGGCCGGCTTAAAGCCTGCTGTGAATTTTCAGGTAGCCTTTTGCTGCACAGGCTACCTGAAACCAGCCACCACAACGCATACCGAAGACCAAAATAATGACAGGGTGGGCTTCACTTGCTGCTATTGAATTGTTGGCGATAAATTCTGTTTATATGAGTTAAATGGGGAGAATCACTTTTGGTAGCTTGGAATTGTAGGTAATGAATAGTTTTTCACTGCCATGCTGTTTGGTGGAAAATGGCGAAAATCCTTGCTGCAACGGGTTTGCAAACGATAGAATCCCCACCCATTAAGGCGTCCTGCCACATTTTCAATCGAGTTTTTACTGTGGATACTCCAGTTTACAACTTCTCCGCCGGCCCGGCCGTGCTGCCCGAATCCGTATTGCGTACCGCGCAAAGCGAAATGTTCGACTACAACGGCACGGGCTTTTCCGTGATGACTATGAGCCACCGCTCTGATGTGTTCATGAGTATCCTCTATCATGCCGAGCAGGATTTGCGCCAGCTACTGAATATTCCAGACAATTATAAAGTTTTGTTTTTGCAAGGCGGTGCCAGCGCACAGTTCAACATGACCGTGATGAACCTGAGCAACGGCTTCAAGCGTATTGATTCCGTAGTGAGCGGCAACTGGAGCCGCATTGCTCATCAGGAAATGGGCAAGCTGTCTGATGTAAACATCCATCTGGCCGCGCATGGCGGCGAGCAGTTTGATTACACCGACCTGCCGCCTGTTGCGTCTTGGGATATCGATCCGAGCTCTGCCTTTGTGCATTTCGTGATTAACGAAACCGTGCATGGCCTGCAATACCATGAAGTGCCCAAACTGGGTACGGATATGCCGCCCTTGGTGTGCGATATGTCGAGCGAGATTCTTTCCCGCCGCATCAATGTGGCCGATTTCGGTGTGATTTATGCCGGCGCGCAGAAAAACATCGGCCCCTCCGGCACCACCATCGTCATCATCCGCGAAGACCTGCTCGAGCGCTGCTCCAGCCACGTGCCCGATGTGTGGAACTATCGTTCGCACATCGACCGCCAAGGCATGTATAACACCCCCGCCACCTATCCCATCTACATTTCCGGCCTCGTTTTCCGCTGGTTGCAGTCGCAGGGCGGGGTAGGGCAGATGGAAACCATCAACACCCTCAAAGCCAAAACCCTATATGCCGCCATCGACAACAGCGGCGGCTTCTACCGCAACCGAGTTGCGCCTGCCGCACGCTCCAAAATGAACGTGATCTTCACCACCGGTAACAAAGAATTGGACGAACTTTTCGTTCAAGAATCCACCACCCGCGGCCTACGCCTGCTGGGCGGCTACAAGAGCATGGGCGGTATGCGTGCCAGTATCTACAACGCCATGCCCTTGCAAGGGGTGGAGGCGTTGATTGAATTTATGCGCGAATTTCAGAAACGCTACGGCTGAGATGTGCTTAAACTGATGTGCTGAAGTGATTGTTTTTTCATGCAAGGTTGGCCGACACCGTAGGAGGAAACAAGAATTTTGGTGATGGGCGTATAATGAGGCTATCTGATAATTATTTTCAGGTAGCCTCTGTTTTTGCTTCGTGGAAGTCTCGTTTTAGCTCCGCAGAAACGCGCTACGCTTGTTTTAACTTCGTTGAAGCTGACGCTTTCAGGTAGCCTCTTATTTGGTTTGTTTCTGGTGTGCAAACAGATAGTTCACAGGAAAAAGCCATGATTAAAATAGAAAATGCCATCAGCGAAACCCTGCTGATTCCGCTCTATATGAAATACCGTGCCTCCCAGCAGGCCAATCCTATCCTCACCGACCCCGCCGCCTGCCGCTTGGTGCCGCAGATCGACTATGATTTTGCCAAGTTCGACCGCGCCAAGCCCACTCTCATCGGCACAGCCATCCGTGCCCGCTATTTCGACCGGCTCACCGCCGATTTCATCCGACGTCAAAGCCGCCCGGTGGTCGTTATCCTCGGCTGCGGGCTCGACAGCCGCCGCGAACGGCTCGGCAGCGAAGCAGACGGCATACCGTTTTATCAGCTTGATTTGGAAGACGTTATCCAATGACGGCGCGCCATCCTGCCGTCGCAAAGCAACGAAACCCTGATTGCCGCCTCCGCCTTCGACACTGAATGGATGGATGATTTGCATGTCCGCCACCCCGATGCCCAATTCCTGTTCGTGATTGAAGGCGTGCTGATGTATTTTCCCAACGACACGGTACGCGCCTTGTTCCAAAGCCTTGCCGCCCGTTTCCACGGTAGCGAAATCGCCTTCGACTTGCCTTGCACAATCGCAAGTTTGGCTTCTTCCGCGCTGCGTCCGTGCCACAGTCCGCCATTGATGCGCCCGTAGCTGCCGCTTTGGCTGTCTATGTGCAACCGCTGGGCGGTAAAAAACTCTGCCCGCCACGATGCCATGAGGCATGTTAGTGCCCGCTTTGAATCCTTTTGCGACAACGAACGCGAGCCGGAGAAATGGGCAGATAATCTGTGCTTCATTTCCAACAGCTATATCGTTGGCGACTTCCCTGACGAGTGGAAACGCATCGGCTTCGTCTCTAGCCTGATTATGCGCCTGGTGCGCGTTATCCGCGAAAGTAGCCGCATATTGCACTATCGGATTGATTGAACGCGGCCTTGCCCTTTGTTTGGTGGAAATAAAGGCTACCTGAAAGCGCAAGCTTCAACGAAGTTAAAACGAGCAACGCGGGTTTATGCGCGGCTATGGTTTCAAGTAGCCTTTATCTATGGAACGGGCTAACGGTTTAATCGTCGGGATCGAATTTGGAAGAGAGGATGCGGCCGCTGCGGGCGTCCACAATCACTTCATAATCGCCATGCCGGCCGTCTAAATCCACTTCATACACACGGCGGTCGTGCCAGGTGGTGAGGTACACGTCGGTTACGCGGGCACGGGTGTGGCGGGCAGCACAGGTGCTCGAATCAAAGTTCGGAGGTTGAGGAAACCGGGAAAGGCTACTTGAAGGATATGGCGTCGATTTTAACGAGACTCTAATGTGTTCGTTTTAACTTCGTTGAAGCTTGCGCTTTCAGGTAGCCTTCTTGCTTACTGGATGCGGGTAACAGCTTTCACATCCACTTCGGTGCGGTGCCATTCTTGATCGATTTCAGCTTCGATGCGTACTTTATCGCGCGGGGAAACGTTCAGGCCACGCCATACGTCATCGTCGATTTCCACTTCGATACGGCCGCTGGCATCGCGGAAGATATAGTGTTCGTGGCGCACTTGGCGTTCGATGTAGCCTTCCAAGATAACGTAGCTGTCGTCCGGTACGCTGCGCAGGGCAGAAACGCGGGTTACGGCATTTTGGGAGGCAGACGCTTGGCCATTTTCGGAGAAGCCGGCGGAAGCAGTGGCGGATACGGCTAACAGGGCGGTGAAGAGCAAAGCGTTTTTCATGGTGTTTTCCCTTATTCAAGATTGTGGTTTATCGGGCGGCAACCGGTGTTGCCTGAGTTGATGGCTCGCATTATAGGCAGGCAAGCTTAGCGGAAAATTAGGGTTGCGTGAAAAAATGTAAATTATGCAAACCGGTAAAAGCTGCCTAATAGTGGATGAATTTAAATCAGGGTGCAGCGGTATGGTTTAAATTTATCCGCTATAAAACAATCCGGCCGTATCCATTGCGGGATTCGGCCGGGCGGAACTACACGGCTTATTGTAAACCTTGAGTAAAGTTGTCCGCGGCATCCATTTCTTCGTTGCTCATGCGTTTGGCAATGTTGCTCATGATGGAGTTGGTGCGCTGGCCGCTTTGTGTGGATGCGGAGTTGGTCTACCACACAAGATTTGTGCTGACCGGCCAGGCGTGGGTAAGCCACTGTGCCGTCTTTCTGGGTTTGGTTGCCCGGAATGCCCGCGCCACAGGAGCCGTGCCACGACATACATGCAGGCAAGCTACCACGATGCGTGCCTAATCTCTATTTTTATAAACGTGGTATTCTATACTAAATTTTACTTTTTGTTCTAGCTATGTCGCTTTTTAAAAACGCCAAATTTTATACCACCGTTAATCACTTAAGAGACCTACCCAATACCCCTGCCGAAATTGCTTTCGTGGGGCGCAGCAACGCCGGCAAATCCAGCGCCATCAATACGCTCACCGCCCACACCCGCCTGGCTTACGTTTCCAAAACTCCGGGCCGCACCCAGCATATCAACTTCTTCAGCCTGCCCAACGGGCACTATATGGTGGATTTGCCCGGCTACGGCTACGCCCAGGTGCCCGAAGCCGTGCGTGCGCATTGGGTTCAGCTGCTTGGCGGCTATCTGCAAACCCGCGCCCAGCTGATCGGGCTGGTGTTGGTGATGGATGCGCGCCACCCGCTCAAAGAACTGGACAAGCAAATGCTGGAATTTTTTGCCAGCACTGGCAAACCCGTGCATATTTTGTTGTCGAAAGCTGACAAACTTTCCAAAAACGAGCAGATTAAAACCCTCGCTGCCGTGCGTTGCGCCCTACAGCCGTTTGCCGAGCGGCAAGCGGTGGGAGTGCAACTGTTTTCCAGCCTGAAAAAACAGGGCATGGAGGAGGTGGATACTGTGGTGGCCGCATGGTTTGCGCAATGGGAGGCGGAGCATGCTTTGCCGGAAAACGAGCAAGCTGCCGAAAATGGAGAAGAGGCTACCTGAAACATGAAGCAGCCGGAAACCGATTGGTTTTAGCTGCAACAATGAATTTCCTGTAGGGCGAGCGGCGCTGTATGAAATATTGCAGCTGTATCTCACGGGGGAACGAAATCAGCTTTTCAGGTAGCCTCAGCTGAGGCTACCTGAAAAGCTGCCGAAAGCAGCAGCAACAAGCTGGCTGAAAGCCGCATGGCTTAAACTTTCCCAACAGTATTTCAGGTTATAATCCGCCGCATGCAAAAATCTCTCTCTCTCTTTCTCAACGGCGAAGCCGCCACTGAAGCCTTCGGCAACCGCATCGCGCCCGATTTGGCCGCACCGCTGGTGGTGTGGCTGGAAGGCGATTTGGGTGCCGGCAAAACCACGCTGGTGCGCGCTATTTTGCGCCGGCTTGGGCATGCGGGCGCAGTGAAAAGCCCCACCTATGCCATTGTGGAAAGCTACCGGCCAAACGGCCTGGCGGTAAACCATTTCGATTTATACCGCTTCGCTGCGCCGGAAGAGTGGGAAGATGCCGGGCTGGGCGAACTGTTTGTCGAGCCCGCCATCCATTTCATCGAATGGCCGCAACGCGCCGAGGGCTTTGCGCCCGCAGCCGATTTGCGCATCGCCCTGCAAAACAGCGGCAGCGGCCGTGTCTGCACCCTTTCCACCGATTCCGAAAAAGGCAAGCAACTCATCGAATTATGGCAAAACTTACCCGCCGAACTTTCCTAAGCAGCGGCGCCGGCCTGCTGCTCCTGAGCATTGTGCCCACGGGCGAAGCGCACGGTACGCCGCAGTTTGTGGCCGTGCGCATTTGGCCAGCTTCTTCCTACACCCGCGCCACGCTCGAATCCACCCGCCCTCTGCAACATAAATACTTCCTGCTGGACAACCCGCGCCGTCTGGTGGTGGACATTCAGGGCGCGAGCCTCGATAGCGTGGTGCAGAGCCTGCCGCAGAAGCTCAGCCGCAGCGATCCTTATGTGGCCGGCATCCGCGTGGGGCAGTTCAACCCCGACACCATCCGCGTGGTGATGGATTTGAAAACCGCCGTGAACCCGCAAGTGTTCGCACTCACGCCGGTGGCCAATTTCAAACACCGCTTGGTGATCGACCTCTATCCCACCCAGGCTGTGGCGCTGGCGCAGGAAGCCAATGATCCGCTGATGGCGCTCCTGCAAGACTACACCAACGGCCGTATCCGCCAAGACGGCACCGCCACTGCGCAGGCGCGAACCACCAGCGTGCCGCCGGTGCAAAACCATGCCGGTGGTAACCGGCGCGGCAACCGCAAGCTAGTGGTGATGCTCGATCCCGGCCACGGCGGCGAAGATTCCGGCGCGGTCGGCCCCAGTGGCTTGCGTGAAAAAGACGTGGTGCTCTCGATTGCGCGCGAAGCCAAACGCGAAATGGAGCGGCTCGGCTATCAGGTGTATATGACGCGCAACGAAGACGTGTTTATTCCACTGGGCGTGCGCGTGGCCAAGGCGCGCAGCCGCAAAGCCGATATTTTCATTTCGATTCATGCTGATGCCTTCACTACGCCGCAGCCGCGTGGCACCGGCGTGTATGCCTTAAGCCGGGGCCGAGCCACCAGTGCCGCCGCCCGCCGGCTGGCGCAATCGCAAAACGCCTCCGACCAAATCGGCGGTATCCGCGTGAGCGGCAACCGGCAGGTGGACCACACGCTGTTTGATTTGGTGCAAACCGCTACCATCAACGACAGCCTGCGCCTGGGCAAATCGGTGCTTGACGAAATGGGCAAAATTAACCGGCTGCACAAAGGCCATGTCGATCAGGCTGGCTTTGCCGTGCTCAAAGCGCCGGATATTCCGTCTATCCTGGTGGAAACCGCCTTTATCTCCAACCCCACCGAAGAGCGGATGCTGGCCAGCAGCCAGTTCCGTCAAAAAGCCGCCCGCGCCATTGCCGCCGGTGCACAGCAATATTTGGCTACGGCAGCGGTGGCAAGGCGTTAGGTGCTTGTCCGGCATGCTTTAAAGGCTACCTGAAAAGGCAAACCCGTTTGTAGAGGCAGATGGGTTTGTTTTTTCAGGTAGCCTTTGCATTCGCGCCGGGTTGGCTGCCTGTGCTACACTTCGTGCATTGTTTGTTTGCTTGGAAACTATGATGAAATTGAAATTTGCCCCCGCTTTAGCCGTTTTGTTTGTGTTGGCCGCATGCAGCAGCGAGCAGCCGATTACGCCTGTGCCGGAGGCGCAGAAGGTGGTGCCGGAAGCATCGGCCTTGCCGGTGTCGGAAACCGGTTTCAGCCAAAATGCCGAGGTGCAGCGTTTTATCCGGCAGCAGGCCGGATTGGGCGTGATGGGCGAAGGGCAGTTGCAGCAGTTTTTCGCGCAGTCGGTGTATAAGGGCAATATTGTCAACATCATGAACCGCCCCGGCACGTCGCGCCCGTGGTATGAGTTCCGCAGCGGCAATGCCGGCGCGGGCAGAATCAACGGCGGCCGCCGCTTTTACCAGCAATACCGCCAAGTGCTCGACCAAGTGGCGCGCGAATACGGCGTGCCGGCGGAAGTGTTGGTGGCAATTGTGGGCATTGAAACTAACTACGGCAGCAATATGGGCAGCTTCCGCCTGGCCGATTCGCTGCCCACGCTGGCGTTCGGCTACCCGCGCCGGGGCGAGTTTTTCCAGCAGGAGCTGCATGAATTCCTGCTGATGGCCAAAGAAGAAGGGCGCGATCCGTTCAGCTTCATCGGCAGCTATGCCGGGGCGATGGGGATGCCGCAGTTTATACCGTCGAGCTACCGCAAATGGGCGGTGGATTACGATGGCGACGGCCAGCGCAACATTTGGGGTAGCGTGCCGGATGTGGCGGCTTCGGTGGCGAACTATCTGAAGGCACACGGCTGGCAGCGCGGCGGCAAAGTGATGGTGCCGGTGTCGATGGTGCCTACGCCGGAATTGCTGGCGCTGATTGATGAAAAAACTGCGCTGAATAAAACCGTGGGCGAGCTGCGGCGGATGGGGGTAACGCCGCTGGAGGAAGTGGCCGACCACGAAAAAGCCGTGCTGTTCCGCCTGGAAACCGCGCCCGGCCAGTATGATTACTATATCGGCCTCAACAATTTCTTCGTCGTTTGGCAATATAACCACAGCCGCCTGTATGTGAGCGCGGTGCGTGAAATCGCCAACGGCGTGGGCGGTGGCAAGCTGTAGACCACGTTGCAACAAAGGCTACCTGAAAAGCGATTGGCTGTTTTCAGGTAGCCTTTGGTTTGTACAAATAAAACGCTGTTTTTGTATTGGGCCATCTGTGCAGCGATAGAGGCTGGCTGAAAAGCAATCAACTGTTTTCAGGTAGCCTTTTCCGTTACAATACGCCACTCAAAAAATTCAGCCAAGAAAGCACACACCATGCCCAAAGTAACCGTCTTGCCGCACAGCGAATTGTGCCCCGAAGGCAAAATCATCGAAAACGCCCCCGAAGGCGAAAGCATTTGCAGCCTGTTGCTCGACAACGGCATCGAAATCGAGCATGCCTGCGAGCAATCCTGCGCCTGCACCACCTGTCACGTGATCGTGCGCCAAGGCTTCGACAGCCTGGAAGAACCGAGCGAAATCGAAGAAGACCTGCTCGACCAAGCCTGGGGCTTGGAAGCCGAATCGCGCTTGAGCTGCCAGGCCAAAGTGGCCGGCGAAGACTTGGTGGTGGAAATCCCCAAATACACCATCAACCACGCCCGCGAGCATCATTAAGCTTGGCGCTCCCCAGCCGCCGGCCGTACACATCTAGTTTCAGGTAGCCTCATCATGAAATGGACCGACACCCAACGCATCGCCGAAGAGCTCTTCGACCGCCATCCCGACATCGACCCGAAAACCGTCCGCTTCACCCAGCTGCGCCAGCTCATCCTCGATTTGCCCGAGTTTGATGACGACCCGCAGCGTTGCGGCGAACGCATTCTCGAAGCCGTGCAGCAGGCTTGGATAGACGAAGCCGAGTAAACAGCCAGCCAATGTTTCAATTCCGTTGAAGCGCATATTTTCAGGTAGCCTCACTATCGATGCAGGCTACCTGAAAAATTCATTCCGAAAGCAAACGCCATGAAAATCGCCACTTGGAACGTAAACTCCCTCAAAGTGCGCCTGCCGCACGTGAGCGACTGGCTGATTCAGCATCAGCCCGACGTGCTCTGCTTGCAAGAGCTCAAGCTGGATCAAGACCAGTTCCCGCTTTCCGCCTTTGAAATGCTCGGCTACCGCGCCGTGTGGAGCGGGCAGAAAACCTACAACGGTGTGGCCATCCTCAGTAAAGAAGAAGCGCAAAACGTGCATACCGGCCTGCCCGCCCTGCCCAACGACCCGCAGCGGCGCGTGATTGCCGCCACCATCGGCGGCGTGCGCGTGGTGGACGTATATTGCGTGAACGGCGAGGCCGTGGGCAGCGAAAAATTTACCTATAAGCAGCAATGGTTTGCCGCGCTGGCCGAATTTATCCGCAGCGAATTGGCGCAATACCCGGAATTGGTATTGCTTGGCGATTTCAACATCGCCCCCGCCGATTTGGATGTGTACGACCCGGAGAAATGGCAGGGCAAAATCCTCTGCTCCGCCGAAGAGCGCGCCTGGTTTCAAACCCTGCTCGACCTCGGCCTCACCGACAGCCTGCGCCGCCTGCACCCCGCCGAACCGCTTTACACCTGGTGGGACTACCGCATGAATATGTTCCGCCGCAAACTTGGCCTGCGCATCGACCACATCCTCGCCAGCCAAGCCCTGCTGCCACGCCTTGCCGCCGCTGGCGTAGACACCGTACCGCGCGCGCTGGAACGCCCCAGCGACCATGCGCCGGTGTGGGCGGAGTTTGAATAGCACATCGTTGCCGCAATAGAAAAGGCTACCTGAAAGCAATGCCTTGGCGAAACCGAGGCTGGGCTTTCAGGTAGCCTTTTGTATCGAAATCGGAGTGGGGGTGGGTTGGAAACCCAACATGTCTGGGCTATTTTCATTGTGTTGGGTTACGCCGTAAACGGCTAACCCAACCTACACATACTACACTCGGTAAAATGATGATGTTGTATTAGCAATAGTTAATTGGATATAGGAGAAATCACTGTACTGCTGGATTGGGTATTACCAGATTGGATATTGCTGGGTTTGGTGCACTGGAACTGGACACTGTGTCTATATAAATCGCAGGTAAATATACCGTGTCCAGGTTCAACGCATGAGGTTTTCACATAATCAAAAGGTTCGGCATCTTGGTAGCCCCATACTGAGCACCGTGTAACTGCTAATTGCTTTACTCTGCTATCGACGGGTTTCTCTTTATCGAGCGGGCTGCGGTCATAGGATAATTGGATGAAACCATCAGCCCGGCTACCGCCTGATGCGCCCCAATCGGTTGTTCTACTTTGAGCCACCATTGCGCCGATACAGCCTGATAATGATGTGGTTAA
Organism: Eikenella sp. NML99-0057; assembly: GCF_001648535.1. NCBI lineage: Bacteria > Pseudomonadati > Pseudomonadota > Betaproteobacteria > Neisseriales > Neisseriaceae > Eikenella > Eikenella sp. NML99-0057. Next base: position 44,911 of record NZ_LXST01000001.1, read on the forward strand.
CAGGATAAGAGCGGAAAGTCTTAGAATACTTGATTTGATTGGAGTCATAGCTAGCCTCTGGGTCTTAAGTAAATAGGTTTAATTATTGGTTGCATAAGGAAGTTAAGAATAAACTATTCTTATTAAAATTTTAACTTCGTTCTTTTCCTTTTACAAATTTTCTTTGTTTTATATGGATAAGTTGTTGTTTGTGAAGAAAGGTAAGCGGGTGGAAGTAGGTAGGTTGGGTTGTAAACCCAACATTATCCAGGCTATTTCCATTAGTTTGGGCTACTTGTTATACATGAAAAAGGCTACCTGAAAATGTGAGCGTTGCAGAAATTCGCTCCGCTTATTTTCAGGTAGCCTTTTTGTATCAAAATCAGAGCGGGCGGGGCTTACGATTGCATCGTCCAAGCCACGCTGCCGCCGGCGCGCATGGGGACGAGGTTGCCGCCGTTGCCGATGGGGAAGCTGTTGGGCACGATTTGCGCTTGTTTCACCAAGGTGATGGTATCGGTGTTTTCGGGCAGGCCGTAGAAGCGGGCGCCGTTTTTCGAAGCGAAGGCTTCGAGTTTGCCGAGCGCGCCGATTTGCTCGAAGGCTTCGGCGTAGAGCTCGATGGCGGTGGCGGCGCTGAACATGCCGGCGCAGCCGCAGGCGTTTTCCTTGGCGTGTTGCGGGTGCGGCGCGGAGTCGGTGCCGAGGAAGAATTTGTGCGATTGTGTGCCGGATACGGCTTCGAGCAGGGCTTGGCGGTGGCTTTCGCGTTTGAGCACGGGCAGGCAGTAGTGGTGCGGGTGCATGCCGCCCACCAAGAGGTCGTTGCGGTTGAGCAGCAGGTGCTGCGGGGTAACGCTGGCGGCGAGGTTTTCGCCGCTTTGGCACACGAAGCGGGCGGCTTCGGCGGTGGTGATGTGCTCGAACACGGTTTTGAGGCCGGGCACTTTATTCAGCACGGGCAGGAGGATGCGCTCGATGAATGCGGCTTCGCGGTCGAAAATATCGATGGCGGGATCGGTTACTTCGCCATGTACCAGGAAGCGCATATCTTGGGCGGCGATTTCTTCGAGCACGGGCAGGAGTTTGAACAGGTCGGTTACGCCGCTGTCGGAATTGGTGGTGGCGCCGGCGGGATAGAGTTTGAAGGCAACGATGCCGGCGGCTTTGGCTTCCCGCACCAGGGCGGGGGTGGCGTGGTCGGTGAGATAGAGCGTCATCAGCGGTTGGAAGCGGCTGCCGGCGGGCAGGGCGGCGAGGATGCGTTCGCGGTAGGCCAAGGCATCGGCCACGCTAATCACCGGGGGCTTGAGGTTGGGCATGATTACGGCACGGCCCATCTGGCGGGCGGTGTGCGGCAAAACGTGGCGCAGGGTGTCGCCGTCGCGCAGGTGCAGGTGCATGTCGTCGGGGCGGAGGAGGGTGAGGGTTTGCATGGTGGGGGCTTTCGTGATTTGGAGCGTTATATTTTCAGGTAGCCTTTGGATGCCGGGCGGATTAGGCTACCTGAAACTGTGTTGCAAGGTTGGTTAAAACGATATTGCGGTGAAGCCGGGCTATTTGTGTTGGATCACCAAAACGAACACGCCGTTATCAGTGCTGGAAGCGAGCAGCTGGTGGCCGGTTTGGCGGCAGAAGGCGGCGAAGTCGTCGGGGGCACCGGGGTCGGTGGCGCGCACGGAGAGTATCTGCCCGGCTTCCAAAGTGGCCAGCGCTTTTTTGGCGCGGAGGATGGGCAAAGGGCATTTGAGGCCGCTGAGGTCGAGCTCCAGGGTGGGGGACATGATGGTGGTTTCTATATGGTTGGATGGGAGTGGATTATAGCGGAAAGTGGGGTGTGGACTGAGCCTGTGGTGAAAAAAGGCTACCTGAATTTTCAGGTAGCCTTTTTAATGTGGCAACAGCCTAGTGCAAAGCCTGCCACACTTTCAACGCGTCGGCGGTGGCTTTCACGTCGTGCACGCGCAGGATGGCGGCGCCGCGTTCGGCGGCATAGAGGGCGGCGGCTACGCTGCCGTGGATGCGCTGTGCGGGGTCGGCCTCACCGGTGATTTCGCCGATCATGCGTTTGCGCGATACGCCGATGAGCAGGGGTAGGCCGGTTTGTGCCTGCAAATCGGGCAGGTGGTGCATGAGTTGGATGTTGTGTTGGAGGGTTTTGCCGAAGCCGAAGCCGGGATCGAGCACGATGCGTTCAGAGCAGATGCCGGCGGCTTGGCAGGCTTGGGCACGGGCTTTCAGGTAGCCCGCCACTTCGCTTACTACGTTTTGGTATTGCGGGTTGTTTTGCATAGTTTCGGGCAGGCCCTGCATGTGCATTAGGCAGATGCCGGAGTTGGGGTAGGCGGCGAGCAGTTCGATGGCGCCGCTGTCTTCCAGGGCGGATACGTCGTTGATGATGTCGGCCAGGCCCTTGCCGAGCAGGCGTTGCATGATGGCGGTGCGGCGGGTGTCCACGCTGAGCGGGACGTTCCATTTGATGATTTCGCTCACGATAGGTTGCAGTCGTGCCCATTCTTCTTCGGGGGAAACGTGGTCGGCACCGGGGCGGGTGGATTCGCCGCCGATATCGAGAATGTGTGCGCCTTCGGCGAGCAGGCGTTCGGCATGGGCGAGGGCGGCGCTGCTACTGCGGGAGTATGTGCCGCCGTCGGAGAAGGAATCGGGGGTGAGGTTGATGATGCCCATGATTTTGGGCGTGGATAAATCGATGCGGAAACGCCCGGCTTGCCAGGTGGGTTGTGTCATGTGAGGCTACCTGAAAAAGAGGGAAAACAGAATTATAAGCCTGCGCTGAGAAAAGGTCTTCTTTGTTGTGCTAGGTAGTGGAAATAGGATTAGTGCGGTGTGTTTGAAACGAAAATAGCTGAAAAAAATGATATTATGCAGTGAAAAAATAGTCAGCTTGAACAGTGTTTAGCGGTGGCTAGGGCGCGGATATTTTTGGCCTTATGGGATTAAGAAACAAAAATATCATGGCACTTGGGTGTGGGTGCCAGAAGTTGCTGTGCATCAAATGCATACAATATCTGTCGGTGTTAATATTTACTTTGAAAAGTAAAAGGCATATACTGCGATTCAGCGTTGAGGGTAGTGGAGAAGCTTTATACAGCCAGCTGCCTAGTCCAGCCAACTAATAGAAGCAGGTGATGTTGTTTGGATAATAAGGCCTGCCAAGCCTTCCTGAGTTACAAAGTAGAGAGTATGAATTGGTTTCGGGAATCTTTAAATTATTTGTTTTTATTTTGTTTTTGTGGAGATCTTGTCGAAAATGAATTACGATAAAACCGTAGCGGAAATGTTGAACGTGGATGGCGCCCTGGCTGCCGCAGTAGTGGATTACTCCAGCGGTATGTTGTTGGCCGGTGGCGGTAGCCCCTCAATCGATTTGGAAATTGCCGCCGCAGGTAACACAGAAGTAATCCGTGCCAAAAAGAAAACCATGCAAATGCTTGGTTTGAAGGATGAAGTAGAAGACGTTTTGATGACCCTGGGTACCCAATATCACCTGCTGCGTCCGCTGCCCCGTCATGACGGTCTGTTTTTGTACTCTGTGCTGGACAGAAGCAAAGCTAACTTGGCTTTGGCTCGCCGTTCTCTGATTAACGCCGAACGCAACTTGGGCTAATTGCAATATTCGAAACCGGCTGTCTATTACCAGACAGCCGGTTTTTATTGTTTGCTACACAGGGCATGGTGCGGGAAAAATACAATGACCTATGCACCTTTTCTATTATGCACTTGCCGTAGCCGGTATCGACCGCTACCACGCACAGGTTTTCAATTATTCATTCATCACTGCAAAGAAAGGAGTTTATCATGCCGTACGCTTCAATCCTCCGTTCAACTCTCAACTCTTTGCAGCTCAGAAGCCTGAGGCTATTCCTTTTTTTGTGCCACCCGCTTCGGGTTGCTTTCTTCCTATTTTGTAAACTGTATTTAATGCGCTGCTTTGCCGCACCTGCCGTTTGCACTCTGCAGATGAATTTACTTGCTGTTTCAACCTGTCTCCACTGTATGTGCACGTTTGTGGCAGAGCTGTGCGCAAACGGATTTATCCGCCGCAAGAAAGTACATTATGGGCACACAAAATCCCCAAATCATTTCTGAAAACATTGTTTTAATAGCCGGTTCAAATACCTGGATTGAAGGCAACGCCATCCAACAGTTCCAAAACACCGCCTGCCTGCCACAGATGCGCCGGGTGGCCGGTATGCCCGATTTGCACGCCGGGCGCGGCTATCCCGTCGGCGCGGCATTTTTTAGCTTCGGCTGTTTTTATCCCGCGCTCATCGGCAACGACATCGGCTGCGGTATGGCGCTGTGGCAAACCGATTTGCCCGCACACAAAGCCAAACCCGCCAAATTGGCCAAACAGCTCGGCAGCATCGATGCGCCGCTGGATGAAAGCTGGCAGGAGCGGATTAACGAAATCTTGCCGCAGCATCCTTTTCAGGTAGCCTTAGGTACCATCGGCGGCGGCAACCATTTTGCCGAACTGCAAACCGTAGATACCGTTTACCGCTCCGAGAGGCTACCTGAAAGCTTCGATACAGGCTGCCTGCAACTGCTCGTGCACAGCGGCTCGCGCGGGCTCGGCCAGCAGGTTTTGCGCCGCCATGTGGAGGCGCACGGCCACCAAGGGTTACCTGAAAACAGCCCCGAAGCCGATAAGCAGGTGTACAGTTCATACGACATCGACACTGTGTATCCGCAACACCGTCGCCACCGCCTCCCTCTGCAGATGGTGCGCTTTCTCGACGGCAGCAAATACTGCCTGCCGCAATGCCATAACTACTACTGGCCCGGGTATCGCCACTTCCAAGCGCCCGACCTCAGCCCAGCCCGCTGCAACTGTAGCCAGCCCGCCATCGCCAAATACCGCCATACGCCGCTGTTGCTCGTCTATTACGCCGACCCGAACTAGCCCACTCGGCTCGACAGCCGCCAAGATTTCGCCGAAGATCCGCAGCTCTCCAGCCTCGGCGTGTACCTCGACCCCGATACCGTGTGGCAGCACCCATGCAAAACTGGTATATCGGCGTGTTTAGTTTATTTGAGATTTCCGCGCTGCCGGCAGAGACGAAGGCATCGAATTCCAAACCTACCGTGCCAGCAGCAAAGGCGGGCAGCACGTGAACAAAACCGACTCCGCCGTGCGCGCAGTCCACCTCGCTAGCGGCATCGCCGTGCGTGCCGAGAGCGAATGCGGTCAGCACGCCAACAAAAAACGCACACTGAGGCTGCTCGCGCTCAAACTGGCCGAACACCACTAAACCGCCCTGCGCCAACACGCCGCCGATGCACACAAATTACTCTATCAAGTGGAGCGCGGCAACCCGAGACGGGTATTTAAGGGGGAAGATTTCCGCGAACAGGCTTGACGGCGCGGGCAATGGGAAAGGCTACCTTAAATTTCAGGTAGCCTTTGTGGTTTAAATAGCCGTATCTGGTGGATAGGCCGCCATTCGGGAAGTCGGATTCAAGAATCCGACCTACAGGTTTTCAGGTAGCGTTTCCTTATTCGGCACATTGGCAGCCGGTATGGCGATGCCGTGTTGTTTGAGCGGTGTGTAGGGTTTTGCCGCAGGCATGCGCGCTGTCGCCCGATGTTTCAAACCGCGTGCGTGTGGTTCCGCACATACCTATGCACCCCGCAAAGGGAAAGGCTACCTGAAAACGGTTGGTTGTCGTGGGGGCGTGGGCAGGCGGGCTGTTGTCTGAGTATTAAAACCGCATGTGTGTGTTTCCGCGCACTTTGCGCGTCCAGCAACGGAAAGGCTACCTGAAATTGTTTTAGCCCAGTAGGAACAACTCGCGGCCGTGCTGTTTGAGCCAGGCGGTAGCGGCGGGTCGGTGCGGAGAGTGTTGTTCGACTTCTGCCCAAAAGGCTGGGCTGTGGTTGGGGTGGCGCAGGTGGCAGAGTTCGTGCACGCAGACGTAGTCGGCCACGTATTCGGGTGCGCCGACGAGCCGCCAGTTGAGGCGGATATTGCGGCGGCGGCATACGCCCCAGAAGGTTTTGGCGCGGCTGAGGGCGGTGTGCTCGGGAATGAGTTGCAGGCGCTGGGCGTGTGTGGCGAGGCGGGGGAGAAGGTAGGCTTCGGCCAGCGGCTGGAGGTGTTGGCACAGGAGGGCTTGCTGTTGCGGCCATTCGGCTGCGGGCAAGAGGATACGGCCGGGCTGGATTTGGACGGCGGCTTGGGCGTGGGATTGCAGTTGGTGCGGCTGGCCATAGAGCCAGAGGTGGCTGGGGGCAGCGGACGGGGTGGGGCGGCGCCGGAGCATTTGCTGCAGGGCAGTTTCGTTATGTTGTAGCCAGCGGCGCAACTCGGGTAGGCTTAGCTGCGGAGGAATGCTGAGCCGCAGGCTATGTTCGCTGTGCGCCCGCAGGATAATGTTTTTCTTGGCACGGCGGCTGAGGTGGAGCTGGATGGTGTGGCCGTTGGCGAGGGTGTGGGTGAGGAGGGGCATGGTAGACTTCAGGTCGGCTTTGGGGTTTGATTTATATGGTTTCAGGTAGCCTAAGGCTACCTGAAAATATTTATGCTGGTACAGCTACACCAGCCGATGGCTGGTAAGCTTATGCCCGATATTTGTGCCTAAAACTGCTATTTGGCATGAATGCCCGGCCTACGGTTTTAGTTTCAGGTAGCCTTTGAGCAAACAAAAGGCTACCTGAAAGTTTAATTGGATTGACCGGCGGCTTCCGGCTGGGCGGATACGGCTTCGGTGACAACAGCTTGGTGCAAAGTGGTGAGCTTGCGGGTGAGGATGTTGAGGATGAGGCCGTAGGCGGGCAGGAAGAAGAGTGTGCCGATCACGAGTTTGAACAAGTAATCAACAAAGGCGATGTGCGGCCAGTTGGCGGCCATAAAGGCATCGCTGCTGCCGGCGAAGGCGATGGAGAAGAAAAGCACGGTATCCACGGCGTTGCCGGCGAAGGTGGAGGCGGTGGGGGCAATCCACCAGGATTTCAGCTGGCGCAGGCGGTTGAACACGACAATATCGAGGATTTGGCCCACGGCATAGGCGGCAAAGCTGGCCAGGGCGATGCGGAACACGGGCATCACGAACACAGCAAGCGCGCTCCAGCCTGTCCACGCGCCTTCTTGAAACAGCACGGAAAAGGCATAAGAAACGAGCAAGGCGGGGAACATAACGAAGAAGATAATGCGTCGGGCGAGGCTTTGGCCGAAGATGCGCACGGTTAAATCGGTGGCGAGGAAGATGAAGGGGAAACTGAGCGCGCCCCAGGTGGAATGCACTTCGAAGCCGTTGGGCAGGGTGACGCTGAAGGGAAACTGCACGAGATAGTTGCTGGCGGCAATCACCAGGATGTGGAAGAAAATGAGCCAACGGAGGGCTTGCTGCTGTTGGGCGGGGGTAAAGCGATAGTTTTGCATGAATGGTCCTTAGTTTTGGTTTAGATAAAAATCTACGCGGGAGGGTTGCGAACAGCGCGGGGGTTGGAAACTGGCTAAAAATATCGAGTTTTAAATTATATAATTAATTAATATTAATAGGCTCAAAATTCAATGCAAGGCAATATTGCATCATCACGAAACTCATTTAGCATACCGGAAAATTGGGTGATGAAAGTATTGAATAAACCCGGTTCTGTTACAAAATACATTGTTGCCATGCTGCCAACCATTCTGGATTTGAACCTAAAATACTCAGTTTCTAAATATATTTTAATAAATAATCTACTATGATAAATTTCTGAAAAGTGTAATCGTGCAGCGAAAGCTCCTCCTGCATACTCTTCCCCCAAACCACCTAATCGTAAATCATAAATTCCATTAAGTTGTTTACTCAAGGTGCGGAGATCGTTCAAGATGGATATACAGTTCTTTTTGCCAGTATAAATCTTCGTACAGAATGTGGACTGGTTATTTGATGCGATAATTTCCCATTCCAGTAAGTCATTATCACTAGTAATTTGTTGGAAACGGATGAATTGATTCATTATGCTGAATTTTCTTAATTAGTGGATGGGATAATTTAATTTTGCCACTGGTTTCAAAGGAAAAAGTGAGGTTAGTAAACCAGTATAGGCTACCTGAAAAATATTGCCGCTATGTTTCTTGTTCAAATTCTGTCTGCATGATGCGGTAGACCTGTTCAAAAGCGGCTTTCTTTTGATTGCTGACAACCGGCAGGGAGAGGGTGAGCTGGTTGGCTTTGTTCAGGCTGATGCGGCGGTTGGCTTGTAAAATGCAATACAGGCTAGCAATGCTGTACTGTGCTGTTTCAGCCGGCAGATTTCGACGGCCAGTGCTGCGTTATCCAGCGGGGGAAGAGAGACGGCACGGTTTTTAATCTCAGCAATCGACATGGGTTTCAGGTAGCTCGCAGGCTTACTGCATATCGTGTGTAAATAGCCGCTCGCGCGCCATTTGCTCGAACGGCGTGCCGGGGCGGCCATAGTTGGCGAACGGATGAATAGCGATGCCGCCGCGCGGGGTGAATTCGCCGAACACTTCGATGTATTTCGGGTTCATCAGTTTGATGAGGTCTTTCATGATGATGTTGATGCAGTCTTCATGAAAGTCGCCATGGTTGCGGAAGCTGAAGAGGTAGAGTTTGAGCGATTTGCTTTCCACCATTTTGATGTCGGGGATATAGCGGATGAGGATGGTGGCGAAATCGGGCTGGCCGGTAAGCGGGCACAGGCTGGTGAATTCGGGGCAGACGAATTTGACGAAGTAATCGTTGCCGGGGTGTTTGTTGTCGAACGCTTCGAGGATTTCGGGGGCGTAGGTTGAGGGATATTGCGTGCCGGTGTTGCCCAGCAGGGAAAGGCCGCTGAGCTCTTCTTTGTTGCGCATGGGAGTCCTTAGTTTTGGTAACGCGGGAGGGTTGCGAACCGCGGTTTGGAAAAAAGGAGCGGATTATAAAGGATTTTTAGGCTACCTGAAAGCGCAGCTTCAACGAAGTTTCCAAAGGAAGCTGAGTTTCTGCAAGGCCAAAATTTCAGGTAGCCTTTGGCAGGTTTGCGCTAAATCTCTCCGGCGCGCAGGGCTGCGAGTACGGGCGCGGTTTTTGGGGAAAAACCGCGCCAGAGGCGGTAGGATTCGGCGGCTTGCTCCACCAGCATGCCCAAGCCGTCGGCGCTCTGCCGTGCGCCTGCTTCGGCGGCGAAGCGCATAAAGGCGGTGGGCTCGCGGCCGTAGGCCATATCGTAGGCGAGTTCGCATTGGGCAAACACGGCAGGGGCAATGGCGGGCACTTGGCCACTCAGACTACCGGAGGTAGCGTTGATAATAATATCGAAACCGGCGGCAGGCAGCTCGCCCACCTCGGCGGCACGGATGCCGAAAATGGCAGCCAGCTCTTGCGCTTTGGCAGCGGTGCGGTTAGCAATAGTGAGACTGGCTGGGCGGCATTCGAGCAGAGGCAGAATCACGCCGCGCGCTGCACCGCAGGCGCCGATGAGGAGGATGCGCTTGCCGGCTAGGGCTACCTGAAAGTTGCGGCCAATATCGGCCACCAAGCCGAAGCCATCGGTGTTGTCGGCGTGGATTTGGCTGTTCCCCTGCCTAATCAGCGTGTTGGCTGCGCCGGCGGCGCGGGCGCGCTCGGAAAGGCTGTCTGCCCAGGCATAGGCATCGGTTTTGAAAGGCACAGTTACGTTTGCGCCCACGCCGCCCGCAGCGAAAAAGGCGGCGGCAGTTTGGGCGAAGCAGCTCGGTTCGGCCAGCAATCGTTCATATTTGATGGTCACGCCTTCTTGGGCGGCAAACATTTGGTGGATAGTTGGTGAGCGGCTGTGAGCCACGGGGTTGCCGAAAACGGCGTAATGGGAAGCAGGCATGGTGTGCAGCAGAGAAAAGAAAAGTGCTGAATTATAGCCAAATATATGCCTCAACGCTTGCAAATCTGCCATGTCGCCCCATCTTACTGTTTGACTGCCGAAGCAGGCAGCAGCGGCCGGCTGAATTTTTTGCAAACGGCGTATTTGCTGCTACAATCAATATTCGTTTCTTTTTTATTTGATATTCAAGAGGAGTTTTTCCACATGCAACCACGCAATGTTTACGATTACACCGACGTGGGCAGCAGCGTTTCCGCACAAAGCACCATTTTGCGTAAAACCTACGGCTTACTCGGGCTCTCGTTTCTTCCGGCGGCTGCCGGCGCATTCGTCGCCATGGCCACCGGTCTGAGCCTGTTCAGCTTTACCGGCAACTATTGGATTGCTGTGGGCATTTTCTTCGCCTTTTTCTACGGCATTAGCTTTCTAATCGAGAAAAACCGCCACAGCAATGTGGGTGCTGCCCTGCTGATGGTGCTCACTTTCGGCCTGGGCTTCACGCTGGGTCCGATTTTGAACTACAGCCTGGCGCTTTCCAACGGCATAGAACTCATCGGCATTGCCGCCGTCATGACTGCCGCCGTATTTCTGAGCATGGCAGCCATGGCCAAATCGCCCACCTTCCAAACCAACAGCATCGCCCGCTTCGTTAGCGTGGGTTTCGTGGTGGCCGTTATTGCCATGGTTGCCAGCTTCTTCCTGCAGATTCCCGCGCTCTCGCTCACCGTATCCGCCCTGTTTGTGATCGTGAGCTCTGTGCTGATTATGTGGCAGGTGCGCGTGATCATTGAAGGCGGTGAAGACAGTCACATTAGTGCCGCGCTGACTTTGTTTGTTGCCATCTACAACATCTTCGTCAGCCTGCTGCGCCTGCTGTTGGCATTTGCCGGTGAAGACTAAGTCGCTTTAAGTAGATTGGATAAAGGCTACCTGAAAAATTTCAGGTAGCCTTTTGTTATGGAAAAATATATAGCTCAACGTTATTACGCTGAAGCCAACGGCTTGAGCATGATGCACCACCATATGCTGTAATAGGCTTCTTTGCGCGGCTAGGGGAATTGGGCAAGCTGTTTCTCGGCAGCGGCATTGTCTTGGTTGTCTATCATAAACTCTGCATTCAGTGTTTCGTTTTCGGCTTGGGCATAAAAAAGTGGATTAATGGTATTGCGTTTTCATGGTTTGCCATACCACTATCACTGGCGCCTTTGGTCACCCAGTAACCCAGAATTGCTTGAAAACTTTCACCGTTGCAGCTTATCCAGATTTCGTGTGGGCAAGGTTTTCACCGGTATTGAACGCATCGAGCAAAATGTGCAGGTTGTTGGTGCAGAAGTTGTGTAGGTTGCGCGAGAGGGAGTCCTCCAGGTTTTCGCCGATGCCGTCGCAGCATTCGTAGAGTTCGCGCCCGTCGGGCAGGGTAATGCCGACATCAAAACGGCTCACCATCGCACCGTTGCCGTGTTGGTGCGGAAACGCCCAGGTTTCGAGCTGCACGGGCACGGCGAAATCGGGCAGGATTTTGTCGCTCCGCGTTTGGCAGGCATAGCCGTGGGCTTGCAGGATTTCGGCAAGGGCTTCGTTGAGGTTTAGGGTATCGAGTTCTTGAGGTTCCATGAGTTTGCTCTTGAGGCTACCTGAAAAATATGGTGGTTGGTAGGGGCTATGTTGTTATCGATTCTAACAAAGTTTGGTGTAGCCTTAGTGCTGTTTGGTCATTTCGCTAATACAGCGCCGTACGCTGCGTTTGAATGAAACCAAGTGGTGTCCTGGCGTGGCGGAGTAGATGTCGTCGACCAGACAGCGGCCGTTTGGGCTGCATTGCAGTACGAATTGCACTTGGGTGGCCGAGAAATCGCCGGGAAACTGCTGAAATACGGCTTCGATTCGGCCGTTGGCCAGTGGCCGGATGTTCAGTGTCCGGTTTAGGCTGGCTTGATCCCAATCCTGCCCGGCAATAATCGGGTCGTAATCGATGCAGCCGACTTCGTTCGGTGGTGTATGCTGTTTGTCTTCTTGGTATACAGCCTGTAGATCGGCGGAAAAATGGCGTTCCGGATGTGCATGAATGGTATTGCCGTTTTGATAGGGTACATATAGGCTATGGATCAAGGCCAGTTTTTGTGGGCGGAAATTGTCTGCCCCAGCTGTTGTGGCGCAGGCAAGCAATAGGGTGGTCAAAATATATTTTTGCATATTGCTTCTCCTAATAATTGTGGGCTGAAACAATGTTTCTTCATTATATCAGTTATATAAAAGGCTACCTGAAACTTTCAGGTAGCCTTTGCCATACGGAAAAGCTTAATGCCTGAAATGCCGCACGTCCGTTACCACCATGGCGATGTCGTGTTCGTCCGCCGCATCGAAGACTTCCTGATCGCGCATCGAGCCTGCGGGATGGATGATGGCTTTGATGCCCTGTTCGGCAATCACGTCCACGCCGTCGCGGAAGGGGAAGAAGGCGTCGGAGGCGGCGCATGCGCCGTTTAAGTCTAGGCCTGCGTCCTGCGCTTTGCGGGCGGCGATGCGGGTGCTGTCCACGCGGCTCATTTGGCCTGCACCAATGCCGTAGGTTTGACCGCCTTTGCCGAATACAATGGCGTTGGATTTGACGTATTTGGCGACGTTCCAGACGAACAGCAAATCGTTCCATTCCTGCTCGGTCGGTTGGCGTTTGGAGACGACTTTCAAATCGGTGCGGCTGATGCGGTGAATGTCGGGCGTTTGTACCAGCAGTCCGCCGCCGACGCGTTTGAGTTCGAAGCGGTTCGCGCCTGCTTCGAGCGGGGTTGTTAGAGAAATTTGCAATACGCGCACGTTTTTCTTGGCGGCGGCGATTTCGAGGGCTTCGGCGGTGAACTTCGGCGCCATGAGGACTTCCATAAACTGGTTGTCGGTAATCTGTTTCACGGTTGCGCCGTCCACTTCGCGGTTGAAGGCGATGATGCCGCCGAACGCGCTGGTGGTGTCGGTGGCGTAGGCGAGTTTGTAGGCGGTCAATGTATCGGCTGCAACGGCAACACCGCACGGATTGGCGTGTTTCACAATCACGCAGGCGGGTGCGTCGAAGGATTTGACGGCTTCCCAAGCGGCATCGGCATCGGCGATGTTGTTATACGACAATTCTTTGCCTTGCAGTTGTTTGTAGGCGGCGAGGCTGCCTGCGGCGGGGTACACATCGCGGTAAAACGCGGCGCGTTGGTGCGGGTTTTCGCCGTAGCGCATGTCTTGAACTTTAATCCAGCTTTGGTTGAACTGGCTCGGGAATTCACCGATTTCGGGCGTGCCGCTCAACACGTCGTCTGAAAGCGAGGTTAAGTAGTTGGAAATTATGCTGTCGTATTGGGCGGTGTGGCTGAACGCCTTGCGCGACAGGTTAAAACGGGTTTTGTCGCTCAACGCGCCGCCGTTGGCTTCCATTTCGGCGGCGATGGCGGGGAAGTCGGCGGTGTCGGTAATGATGGCGACGTGTTTCCAGTTTTTCGCGGCGGAGCGCACCATGGTCGGGCCGCCGATGTCGATGTTTTCAATCGCATCTTCCAGCGTGCAGTCGGGCTTGGCGATGGTGGCGGCGAAAGGGTAGAGGTTCACGCACACCAGGTCGATATTGCCGATGTCATGTTCTTCCATGGTGGCAACGTGATCAAGCAAATCGCGTCGGCCGAGGATGCCGCCATGGATTTTCGGATGCAGGGTTTTCACGCGGCCATCGAGCATTTCGGGGAAACCGGTGTAGTCGGATACTTCGATCACGGGAATGCCCGCATCGGCAAGCAGCTTCGCTGTGCCGCCGGTGGAGAGGATTTCGACACTGAGTTTATGCAGGGCTTGGGCAAATTCGACTGCGCCGTTTTTATCGGACAGGCTGATGAGGGCACGTTTGATGGAAGGCATGGGGGAGTCCTTTTGTGGTAGCTGGTGGGAAGGGGAGAGGCTACCTGAAAACGGAGCTTCCGAAAGAAGTAAAGTTTCTGCGAAGCTAAATTTCAGGTAGCCTTTATGGCAGGCATTTCATGTAGTGGATTAACAAAAACCGGTATGGCGTTGGTTCGCCTTGTCGTACTGATTGTACTGTCCTCGGCTCGCCGCCTTGTCCCGATTTTTGTTAATCCACTATATGAGGAGGGCTGTTAATTTACACGCCGCAGCTGGCTTTTGTGGATATAGCCTTGGAATACGGCATCGTTGCCGTATTCGTCTTTTTCGGTGTATGCGCCCTGGTTGTCGTATAGCAGCCAGTTGTCTTTGCTCAAACCCGGAACAATTTGCACGCGTGTGCCGTTGGGTAGCGTTTTGATGATTGGGGCTCTGCTAGTTGGGTAGCCAGGGTGGATGCTGTGGACATTTGCCGAGCCGTTAGGGCTGGCGACAATGTAGTTTTGCACAATAAAGCCCTGGTTTTGGTGCACAAATCCGATGCGCCGGCCATCTAGGCGGATGTGGTACCAATTGCCCTGCCTGCTGAGGATTTCGCGTTGTGCGCTGCGGTAATCCAGCCTGGCGAGGATTCTGCTGTTGGCATTGGGCGCGGTGCGGACGTTTGCCGTGCCGTCGGCTTCGATGTGGGGCAGGAAGTAGTCTGCAGCTTGGGCAGACAGGCCGGCGGCGGTGAGTAGGGCGGCTAGGAAGGTTTTCATTTGGAAGGGCTTCTGTTTGGGCTTAAAAGCCCGGCGGGCAAGGGGTTACCTGAAATTTCAGGTAACCTCATTCATCAACGGTTGTTTTGGATACGTTGATTAGCGCGGCGGGCGGCTGGGCTATTGGGGTAGGTTTGCATCAGCTTGCGCCAGGTGGCGCGGGCGATGTCTCGCTGCTGCATGCCCCATTGGCAGTGGCCGACACTGTAAAGGGCCTCGGCGGCTTTGGGGTTGGCGGCGAAGCGGGCGGCGAAGCGTTGGCCGGTGAGGATGACGGATTCGCAGTTGCGCAGTTTTTCGTGGCTCTGCATGAGCAGGAAGAGGGCGTTTTGCTCGGTGCGGCCGCCGCTGCCGCTGCGTTCGGCGAAGCGCAGCTGCTGTAGGGCCTGGCTGTAGAGGCCGCTGCGATAGAGTTGCAGGGCTTGTTGATAGGCTTGCTCTTGCGGGTTTTCAGCAGGAGTGGTGACAGGCTCGGCACTGCTGTGGCTGGTGCTGCGGCGGGAGGCGGCTCGAGCATCGAGGAGCTGAGCGAGCTGCTGCTGGCGTTGTTGCAGTTCGCTAATTTGGCCGCGTAGTTCGACAATTTGTTGTTGCAGCTGGCTGATTTGCTGGTTGTGGGCGGTAAGTTCGGTTACGATGCGCTGCGAGGGTTGGGGGCTGCCGGTGGCGGATGGTCGTGTGGGGGGGAGAGCGGTACAAGCAGCGAGGCCGCAGAGGGCGGCGGGGATGATTAGGCGCATGGGGTTTCCTCGGGATAACGTTTGCGCAGCAGGGTGAGGCCGTCGCCCAGGGGTAGGGTGAGGGCGGCTACGCGGGAGTCGGTTTGCAGGGATTGGTTGAAGGCGCGGATGCGCTCGATAGATTCGGGAGCGGACTCGGCGTTTGCCTGATACACGCGGCCGCCGAGCAGGAGGTTGTCGATGGCGATGAGGCCGCCGGGGCGCAGCAGGGTGAGGCAGCGTTCGTAGTAGTGGGCGGTGGGCGGTTTGTCGGCATCGATAAGGGCGAAATCGTAGCTGCCGCTGCGGCCTTGCTGGATGAGTTGGTCGAGTGTGATGAGGGCAGGCTGGAGGTGGAGCTCAATTTTGTGCTCCACGCCGGCTTCGCGCCAGAAGCGACGCGCGGTGTTGGTGTAGGTGATGTTGATGTCGCAGGCGGTGAGGCGGCCGTGTTCGGGCAGGGCGAGGGCGACGGCGGTGCTGCTGTAGCCGGTGAACACGCCGATTTCTAGGCAGCGTTCGGCGCGGATGAGCTGCACGAGAAAGGCGAGGAGCTGGGCTTGCTCGGCGGCCAGGTGCATTTTGCCCATACGGTGCTGCGCGGTGGTTTGGCGCAGGCGTTGCAACACTTCTGCTTCGGGCGGGTTGATGCTTTTCAGGTAGCCTGCAAGGCCGGGGGGCAGATGGTCGGTGGCTGCGGTCATGGCGCGGCGCGGGGTTTAGTAGGAATAGTAGGTGTAGGGTTTTTTGGCGACTTTGCCGGCGGCGAAATCGGCCTGCTCTTCGGGGTTGAGCTCCACATCCCACAACAGACCGCGGTTTTGGAGGCGGCGTTCTTGCTCTTCGGGGTGTTCTTCGATGTATTTTTGCAGGAACTGGGTGGCGTCGGATTGGTAGTTATACATGGTGTGTTTTCCTGTGGTGCGGGGTAGCGGCGATTATAACGGAAAGCGCTTGGTTTGGCAGCCGTTGCGGCGAAAGGTTATACTGCGCACTTTATCTTAAGCACGCGCCTGCGCGCACGCCGCAGGCTACCTGAAAAACAAGAAGAGAATACCCCCTATGCTGACTAGATGGCTGCGCAAAATCCTGCCGGGCAAACCTGAAGCCGCCGCAACACATTCACACAAACAGGTGCTGCCGCAAAACGAACACGGCATCACGCCGAACGGGATCAGCTATGCGGCGGAAAAGGTGGTGTCGCGGTTGCAGCAGGCCGGGTTTGAGGCTTATGTGGTGGGCGGCGCGGTGCGCGATTTGCTCTTGGGCATCGAGCCGAAAGATTTCGACGTGGCCACCAACGCCCGCCCTGAAGAAGTGCGCAAAGTATTCCGCCGCAGCCGCATCATCGGCCGCCGCTTTCAGATTGTGCATGTGATGGTGGGGCCGGAAACGATTGAAGTCACCACCTTCCGCGGCGGCAGCCGCCCCGCGCGGCAAAACGAACACGGCCGTATCATGCAAGACAACAGCTACGGCAGCATGGAGCAAGACGCCGCCCGCCGCGATTTCACCTGCAACGCCCTGTATTACAACCCCGCACGCGGGGAAATCACCGATTTCCACCACGGCGTGGCCGACATCCGCGCCAAACGCCTGGTGATGATCGGCGACGCTTGCGCGCGCTATCAGGAAGACCCGGTACGCATGCTGCGCGCCGCCCGGCTTTCCGGCAAACTCGGTTTTCAGGTAGCCCCCGACACCGCCGCGCCGATTGCCGAATGCCTGCACCTGTTGCCCAAAGAACCGCTGGCGCGCCTGTTCGACGAAGTGATGAAACTCTTGTTTTCCGGCGCAGCCATCGACTGCCTCAAACAGATGCAGGCCCTGGGCATGGACGGCCAAAGCGTGCACCCCCTGCTTGCCTGCGCCTTGGAAAGGCTACCTGAAAACCAAGGGCGCGGCATCGTGGCGCTTGCCCTCAACAGCACCGACAGCCGCCTGCGTGCCGACCAAGGCGTATCGGTGGGCTTTGTGCTGGCCGCCGTATTGTGGCCGCAGGTGCGCGAGGCCTGGCAGCGCGCTCAGAATAGCGGGCTCAGAACCATGCCCGCACTCAGCGCCGCCGTAGCCGAAACCCGCGCCCACATGGAGAAAGGTTGGGGCGTGCCGCACCGCTTCACCGCCTCGATGCGCGAAATCTGGCAGCTCCAGCCCCAATTTGAATACCGGCGCGGCGCCCGTCCCTTCCGCCTGCTTGCCCAGCCCCGCTTCCGCGCCGCCTACGATTTCCTGCTGCTGCGCGCCCGCGCCGGCGAAGTGGAGCAGGGCATTGCCGACTGGTGGACAGCTTTCCAAGAAGCCGATGAAGAACAGCGCAAGCAGATGATTCAAGCCGCCGAACAACGCCCTGACAGCGGCGATGCCCCAGCCAAAAAACGCCGCCGCCGGCGCAAGAAGAAAACAGGCGCGGCAGATAAGGACATGGTTGAATAAGCGGCATTGGGTTGAAGCAGCCGTAGGTCGGATCCTCGAATCCGACACCTCATTCAAAGGCTACCTGAAAATCCCGACCACTCCGTTTTCAAGTAGCCTAAACTCCAATCACTCCATGATTAAAAACGCCAGATGAAGCAAGCCATTATTGCCTTGGGCAGCAACCTCGAACAGCCCGTTTCCCAGCTGCAAAACGCCCTGGCCGCGCTGGCCGCGCATCCGCAAGTGCAGGTGTTGGCCGCTTCCTCGTTTTACCGCACCGCGCCGGTGGACTATGCTGACCAGCCCGACTTCATCAACGCCGTGGCACTGCTGTCTACCGATTTGCCCGCTGCCGAACTGCTCGCGCTGTTACACCAAACCGAAGCCGCCGCCGGCCGCGTGCGCAGCTTCCGCAATGCCCCGCGCACGCTGGATTTGGACTTAATCGACTACGCCGGCCAAATGATCGACAGCCCCGCCTTGCAGCTGCCGCACCCGCGCGCCCATCAGCGCGGCTTCGTGATGATTCCCCTGGCCGAAATCGCCCCGCAGCACATCCTGCCCGGCCAAACCGCCACCGCTGCCGAGCTAGCCGCCACGCTGGGCAATGAAGGCGTGCAACGTTTAGATGAAACAGAGAGTTAAATTTTTCAGGTAGCCTTTGGAAGGCTGCCTGACCCCCGAAAGGCTACCTGAAACATTCCAAGGAGAAACCATGCAGGCAGACTACCGCTACATCGTTGTGGAAGGCCCCATCGGCAGCGGCAAATCCCCGCTCAGCCGCAAGCTGGCCGAGCATTTCGGCTGCACCCTCATCAGCGAGCAGCCCGAGCAGAACCCGTTTTTGGAGCAGTTCTACCTCAATGCCGCCAACCACGGCCTGGCCGCCGAGCTCTACTTCCTGCTGCGCCGCACCGAAACGCTCAACCTCATCGCCGCCGCCGACGAAATCGGCAATGCCAACCACAGTATGCAGCGTGTGGTGAGCGATTTCTTATTGGAAAAAGACCAGATTTTCGTGCCCACCATCCTGCGCGAAGACGAGCAGATGCTGTATTGGCAGCTCAAGCAAAAAATCATGCCCGAAATTCCCGTGCCAGATTTGGTGATTTACCTGCAAACCAGCGCCGGTGCCGCTGAAGCGCAGCTGCGCAGCCGTGGCGACAACCACATCAATTTGTTCCCGCCCGGCTACCTGCAGCAGGTGCACGAGGAATACCACCGCTATTTCTACCTCTACGACCGCGCCCCGCTGCTGATTGCCAATACCGAAGAGCTGGATTTTGTGAACAACCCCGACCACTTCCAACTGCTGCTGCACGCCATCGCCAATATGCGCGGCAGCCGGCATTATTTGAACTTGAGCGAACGCTAGGGCGGAATGGTAAAGGCTACCTGAAATGTTTCAGGTAGCCTTATTTTAAGACGGGGTGCGGCGGAAGCTCACGGCCTGCATTACGTGGCGTTGGTTTACGGTGTCGCTGCCGGCCAAGTCGGCCAGGGTACGGGCGATGCGCAGGATGCGGTGGTAACTGCGGGCGGAAAGTGAAAGTTTTTCCAGCACGGCAGAGAGGGCGGCTTTGGCTTTGGGCTCGATGGCGGACAGCTCATCCAGCTCGGTTACGTTGAGCAAGGCATTGCTTTTGCCTTGCCGCTGCTGTTGGCGTTCGCGCGCGGCCAGCACGCGTTCCCGTACGGCAGCGCTGGGTTCGCCGGGTGTGGCTTGAGTGAGCTCGGCGGCGGAGAGGGCGGGCACTTCAATAATCAAATCAATCCTGTCCAGAAGCGGGCCGGAAATTTTGCCGCGATAACGGGCAATACTTTCGGGCGTGCAGCGGCAGGGTTTGGCGGGGTGGCCGAGGTAGCCGCAGGGGCAGGGATTCATGGCAGCCACCAGCTGGAAGCGGGCGGGATAGGTGGCTTGGCGGCTGGCGCGGGAAATGTGGATAAGGCCGTTTTCCAGCGGTTCGCGCAGCATTTCCAGCACCTTGCGGTCGAATTCTGGCAATTCGTCGAGAAACAATACGCCGTTGTGCGCCAGGGAAATTTCGCCGGGCTTGGGGTCGGAACCGCCGCCCACCATGGCGGCGGCGCTGGCGCTGTGGTGCGGCGAACGGAAGGGGCGGCGGCGGGAGAAACTGTGCTGCTGGGGCAGCAGCGAGCGCAGCGCCCAGGTTTCGGTGATTTCGTCGTCGGAGAGCGGCGGCAGGATGCCGGGCAGGCGTTGCGCCAGCATGGATTTGCCGGTGCCGGGCGGGCCGCTCATCAGGATGCTGTGGCCGCCGGCAGCGGCAATTTCGAGCGCGAGCCGCGCGGTGTGCTGGCCTTTTACGTCTTGCAGGTCGGGATAGGGCGCTTCTTCGGCCGCTTCAGCACGGGCTTGGCAGCGGGGCAGGGCGGCGATGCCGTTGAGGTGGGCGGCCACGGCCACCAGGCTTTCGGCAGCCAATACTTCGGCGCGTTCAATCAGCGCGGCCTGCTCGGCGCTCTCTTGCGGCAAAATAAAACGACGCCGCGCCTGCGTGCTCTGCCACACCATGGCCAGCGCACCGCGCACCGGGCGCAGCAGGCCGGACAAGGCCAGCTCACCGGCCAGTTCGTATTGCGCCAATTCTTCGGGCGAAATGGCGATTTGGCCGGAGGCTACGAGGATGCCCACGGCAATCGGCAGATCGAAACGGCCGGATTCTTTGGGCAGATCTGCCGGGGCAAGGTTGACAGTGATTTTTTTGGCGGGGAAGTCGAAGCCGCTTTGGATGATGGCGGCGCGCACGCGGTCGCGGCTTTCTTTCACTTCGGTATCGGGCAGGCCGACAATATTGAATGCAGGCAGGCCGTTGGCCAAGTGGGCTTCCACTTCCACCAAGGGCGCGGCCATGCCGCTGAGCGCCCGGCTGTATACCACCGCCAAACTCATGCCGCGCTTCCTATTGCTGTTCAGAAGGGTTGGGCAGGGCGGCTGGAGCGGCGGCTTCTAGCTTGGCCAGGCGCGCTTCTAAGGCGGCCAGTTTTTCGCGGGTTTTGATGAGCATCTGCTGTTGGATGTCGAATTCTTCGCGCGTTACCAAATCGAGCTTGCTGAATGTGCTGCCGAGCAGGGTTTTCACATTTTTTTCCACGTCTTTCACCGGGCTTTCGGCAATGGCGCTGCCGATTTTCCCGGCGAGTTCGTCGAGGATTTGTTTGGCCAACATGGGGTTTCCTTTATTTTTGAAGGGTTGGGATGGGCGCATTGTATAAGTGCGGGAATAGGGCGGCAAGCAGTAAAGGCTACCTGAAACGCGGCTAAACTTTCAGGTAGCCTTTTCAGCCAGATTTATTGCCACTCGAAACGCAGCAGGCGCATGATTAAAAACAGGCCGAGCAGGCTGATGAGCACATACAGGCTGCTGGACATGCTGTGCCAGAAAGAGAGCTCTCCACCGAGCAGGTTGGAGAGCCAATGCGTCTGCCCGCCGCGGAGGGCACGGATAAGCGGCACCAGCGCAAATTGCGAGATGGCCAGCAGCAGCCAAGTGAGGGCGACGATGCGCGAGCTGAGTTTGCTGCGTTGGCCGTAGCTGCGCTGCTGCGCCGAGAGGCCGGCCAAATAAAGGATGGCCCACACAAACAACCCGATATAGTTTACCGCGCTAAACAGCGTACCGGCCAGGTTGCCGGCCTGCTCTTTGGGCAGAGATTGGAACAATAGCGGCGCCACGCCGTAGCCGGCCAAAAGATACGCGCCAAACCACACGGCGGCCAACAGGGCCAACACTCGATTTGCAAACATTCGTTTCCTTTCTCTGCTTTTTGTTTAAAACGAAACGCAGTGTACCGTATTCTTTGCATACTTTCAGCTGCCGGGCCGATACTTTACCTGCTATAAAATCAGCCTACATTGCGTTACAATCCCGCACTTTACGTTGCCGACACACCATTATGTCCAATAAGCCCAAACACGAACACGAAGCCAACAAACTGCACAAACGCCTGCGCCACGCCGTGGGCCAAGCGATTAACGATTTCAATATGATTGAAGAGGGCGACAAAGTCATGGTCTGCCTCTCCGGCGGCAAAGACAGCTACGCCCTTTTAGACATCCTGTGCCACCTGCAAGCCTCCGCGCCGATCAATTTCGAGCTGGTGGCGGTGAATCTCGACCAAAAACAGCCCGGCTTTCCCGAACATGTGTTGCCGGAGTATCTGACTTCTATAGGCGTGCCGTTCAAAATTGTGGAAGAAGACACCTATTCCACCGTGAAGCGCGTGCTCGATGAAGGCAAAACCACCTGCTCGTTGTGCAGCCGCCTGCGGCGCGGAATTTTGTACCGCACGGCCAAAGAGCTGGGCTGCACCAAAATCGCGCTCGGCCACCACCGAGACGACATCCTCGCCACCCTGTTTTTAAACATGTTCTACGGTGGCAAACTCAAAGCCATGCCGCCCAAGCTGGTGAGCGACAACGGTGAACACATCGTGATCCGCCCGCTGGCCTATGTGAAAGAAAAGGATTTGATCAAATACGCCGAAATCAAGCAGTTCCCCATTATTCCCTGCAACCTGTGCGGCTCGCAGCCCAATCTGCAGCGGCAGGTAGTGAGCGAAATGCTGAAAGACTGGGACAAACGTTTCCCCGGCCGCATCGGAAGTATGTTTTCCGCGCTGCAAAACGTGGTGCCCTCGCATTTGGCCGATACCGAACTGTTTGATTTTGCCGGTTTGCAACGTGGTCAGACCCTGAAACACGGCGGCGATTTGGCCTTCGACAGCGAAACCGTTTCCTTTAACGCCCCGCGCGACGACGAAGACGAAGGGCTACCTGAAAAACCCGCACGCAAAGTGATTAATATCTTGGGCAGCAAGCCGAAAACCGGAGGCTGCGGTGCGGGATAAATTCATTTCACTCTTACAGTTTATTCCCCTGCTGATGCTGACGCAGGTGCTGCCGATATTGGCCTGGCTGCTCGGCGGCCTGGGCAGGAGCATGGCTGCCCAAATTGTGGCCGCACTGCTGTTTACGGTTGCCGCCGTAGCCATGTGCGGGCTATACCTGCAGCTCTACCTTAAGCAGGCAAACGGTTATTTCCATAATTGGAAAAGCCGGTTTTCCGGCAAAAAACTGCTGTGGGCGGCGGGCTATATTGTGCTGATGCTGGCCATCAACCCGCTCTACGAAATGCTGATGGCCGCGCTGGGCGTAGAAAGCAGCGTGGACAACCTGCAAAACCAGCTCATCATTATGGAAATGCTGCAACGTGCCCCGCTGACGATGGCGGCCTATATCGTGCTGTTTGCGCCGGTTTTGGAAGAGCTGCTGCTGCGTGGCATTTTTTTCCAAAGCTTCGGCAGCGTAGAAAACCGCGGCAAACGCTGGCTGTTGCTGGTGCTGTCTGCCTTCATCTTCGGCAGCCTGCACAGCCCGCCGGTACATTACGATTTTCTGCTGTATTTCGCCATGGGCTTGGTACTCGGCACGGCCTATCTGCACACCAGAGATTTGAAATACCCGGTTTTGATTCATATGGCAAACAATGCATTGGGCTTGGCTGGGGTGTTGTTTGAGTAAGAATGGGGAAAGGCTACCTGAAAGCAGTTTGATTTTCGGGTAGCCTGATGGAGATGGCGATGCCAACAGACGAATGGGCGGAGCTCAAAAGCAAACAAGAACGCTACCGCCGCCGCGTGCGTGAATTTGTGCAGCAAAACAGACTGGTGGGCGCGATGAATAACACCAAATGGCGGGAGCTGTGTGAGGCAATGGATGAGTGGGAAAATGCGCCGGCCTATGAAATCAAGTATTTGTTTGACGAAATATCGGAAGTGGAGGTTGAGCAAGCCATAGCTGAAACGACGGTAGCGATAGGCGATTGGGGCAATGAGCATTTTTATTCGATGTTCGATATTGAATGGGTGAAAATTCGGAAATTGCGCTCGGTGTTTCGCGGGCACCTGATTGCGCGGGAAATCGTCGCGGGAAATCGTGGATAATAGCGAGGGTATCCGCGCGATATTGGATCGGTTTGCCATTCCATATGTGGAGGGCGAGTTTTGCTTCACGGTATATGGCTACCTGAAAGCTTGAGTGCCGGAAAAGCAAAGATACAGGCTACCTGAAAGTGTTTCAGGTAGCCTCACGCTACACCCAGCCACCCAGGTTTTCCTGTGCAATATCGGCCAGAGCCTCGATGAAGATGGGGTTGTCGTTGAGGCAGGGGATGAAGCGGAAGGTTTGGCCGCCGGCTTCGTGGAATTGTTCGCATCCTTTTATCGCGAGCTCTTCTAGGGATTCCGGGCAGTCGCTCACGAAGCCTGGGCAGAAAATGTCGAGCTCGCGGATGTTGTGTTTGGCAGGCAGTTCGGTGAGCAAATCGGTGGTGGCAGGACCTATCCAGCGGTTGCGGCCAAAGTGGCTTTGGAAGGCGATATACCATTCTTGGGTGGTGAGCTGCAGGGCTTTAGCCAGCATTTCTGCGCTGGCATGGCATTCGGCCTCGTAAGGGTCGCCCTGCTGCACGGCGGCTTTGGGGATGGCATTAAAGCTGAACAGGATGCGTTGGCCGCGGCCGTGCAGCCGCCAGTAAGCGCGGATATGTGCAGCCATGGCTTGGATGTAACTGGGGTGGTTGTAGAAGCGGCTGATGGTGCGCAGACTGATTTGGTTGCGCTGTTGGAGCAATACGCTCAACACCTTATCCAGCGCGGCGCCACTGCTGCTGGCAGCGTATTGCGGATAGAGGGGGATGGCGAGCAAGCGGTCTACCCCTTGGGCTTTCATGACGGCGATAGCATCGGCCACGGCAGGCACGCCGTAGGACATGGCGTGTCCCACCAGCACTTGCGGCAGCTCGGCTTGCAGGGCGGCAGCCTGTTTGGCTGTGAACACAGCCAGCGGAGAGCCTTCTCTTTGCCAGATCTGGCGGTAGCTATGTGCGCTTTTTTTTGCACGGAAGGGCAGGATGATGCCGTGCAGCAGCGGCTGCCACAACAAGCGTGGCAGCTCGACCACGCGCGGGTCGGACAAGAATTCGCGCAAGAAATGGCGCATGGCTTCGGGTGTGGGCGCAGCGGGCGTGCCGAGGTTGACCAGAAGAATGCCAACTCGAGCTTGCTGCCGGCCGCCGTGTGGCGGCTCGGGTTGGAAGTGGGGCATGGGGGCTCCTTGGGTGTTTTTATTGGAGGCTACCTGAAAACATCGGCTCCAATATTTCTATAAGTCATCCTTCCTTGCCAATATTTTACGCGCTCCACTCACATCGGCGGGGGAAACGATGCCCGCGTCTTCCAAAGCCTGCATCAGGTTGGCGGCTCGGTTGTAACCGATGCGCAGTTGGCGTTGCAGCGAGGAGATGGAGGTTTTGCGGCTTTCCAGAATAAAGGCGACGGCTTGGTCGAACATTTCGTCGCCGGCGGCATTGGGGCTGACGGCGTTTACGGTTTCCTGCGCGGCTTCGCCGGAAAGTAGGCCTTCGATGTAGTTGGCGCTTTGCTGGCGTTTGGCGAAGGAGGCCACTTCGTGCACTTCGTGGTCGCTTACAAACGCGCCTTGCAGGCGCACGGGCTCGGCGCTGCCAGGCTGGAGGAATAAAAGGTCGCCGTATTTGAGCAGGTCTTCCGCGCCCATTTGGTCGAGGATGGTGCGGCTGTCGATGCGGCTTTGCACAGTGAAGGCCATACGGGTGGGGATGTTGGCTTTAATCAGGCCGGTTACCACGTCTACGCTGGGTCGCTGGGTAGCCACAATCAGGTGCATACCTGCAGCGCGGGCTTTTTGTGCCAGGCGGGCGATTTGCGTTTCCACCGCCTTTTTCTCGGTCATCATCAAGTCGGCCAGTTCATCAATCACAATCACGATATAGGGCAGTTTTTGCAGCGGCTCGGGCTCGTCGGGATTGGGGCTGAAGGGATTGGGCAGGGGCTTGCCGGAAGCGGCGGCCTCGGCCACTTTTTGGTTGAAGCCGGCCAGGTTGCGCACGCCGGCATGGGCGAGCAGGCGGTAGCGTTTTTCCATTTCGGCCACACACCAATTGAGCGCCTGCCCGGCCTCGCGCATATCGGTTACCACCGGGCAGAGCAGGTGCGGAATGCCTTCATACACGGAAAGTTCCAGCATTTTCGGGTCGATCATGATAAAGCGCACCTCATCCGGCGCGGCCTTATACAGTATCGACATAATCATGGCGTTCACGCCCACTGATTTGCCCGAGCCGGTCATACCGCCCACCAGCAGGTGCGGCATTTTGCCCAAATCGGCCACCACCGGCTGCCCGGCAATATCTTTGCCCAAGGCCACGGTGAGCTTGGACAGTGCGGCGGCAAACACCGGCGAGGACAGGATTTCGCGCAGCAGCACTTCCTGCCGCTTCTCGTTCGGCACTTCGATGCCCATGGTGCTCTTGCCAGAAATGGTTTCCACCACGCGCACCGACTGCATGGAAAGCGAACGCGCCAAATCTTTGGCAAGGTTGGTAATCTGGCTGCCTTTCACACCCTGCGCCGGCTCGATTTCAAAACGCGTGATCACCGGCCCGGCGGTGGCGCTTACCACGGTTACCTGAATGCCGAACTCGGCCAGCTTGGCCTCGATGCGCTCGGCCATGTGCTGCAGGGCTTCGGGATTGATTTCCGGCTTGTGCTCCTGCGGGCGCGTGAGCAAATCCAATTCCGGCAGCAGATATTCGCCGTCTTCAGCCTGCCGTTTGGGGGCGAACAAATCTTTTTGCCGCTCGGGCGCGGGTTTTTCTTTTTCAGGTAGCCCTTGGCTGGCAGGCTGGTTAATCTGCACCGCCACCGGCTTGCGGTTGCTGCTGGCGCCTTCCACCGTTGCCACTTCTTCGGCGGTGATGGTTTTCGCCGCGCGCACCATACGGCGAGCAAACTTCGCATTCGGTATGTCGCGCACAAATTGGTGCGGCTGGCGGATCAGCCGATACCATAGCCATTCCAGCTGCGCCCCCGCTTTTTCCAGCAGCGTGAGCCACGATACTTGCAACAGCAGCGACAGCCCCGCCACAATCAGCACTGCCTGCACCAGCAGGCTACCTGAAACCCCCAGCAGCCGCATAAAGCCGCTGCCGAGCGATTGGCCGATTAAGCCGCCCGCGCCCATCGGCAGGCTGTCATACAATTCTGCCGACCAGGCCGCTGCCTCCAAAAGCGGGCTGCCAAATAGCAACAGCGCCGCTCCACCCAAGCCCATGCCCAAGTGATACGGCTTCTTGTTGCTCTGCTTCACGCTGCGGAAATTGCGGTAGAGCCACACCGCTGCCGCCAGCAGCAGCCACCACACCGACAGCCCGAACAGATAATAGGCCACATCCGCCGTGTATGCGCCCACGAGTCCGGCCAGATTGTGCGGCTCATTATCGGTGGGAATGCTGCGCGACCAAGCCGGGTCGTCCATGGTGAAGCTTGCCAGCGCCAAAGCCAGGCACACAGAAAACAGCAGCACCAACAGCCACAGCATATCCGCCAGCAGCGAAATGGATTGTGACGCCGCCGTAGCCGCCGAAGGCATATGGCTCCGGCGCGCGGATTTGGAAGGGGGATTATGCCGGTTTGGCTTCGGCTTGGCGGGTTTGCGGGAAGGTTTCTTGCTCATATTTCACAACTGCCGGCAGCCTGATAGGGGCTACCTGAAAAACGGTGGATAACTGATTACAGCCTGGGATTACAGCCAGGGATGACGGCCGGGAGCGGCCATACAAAACGCCGCATTATAGCAGTATTGCCCAAGGCTCGGCGCGGCAAGGGCGGGCGGAAAAGGCTACCTGAGAATTTCAGGTAGCCTTTCGGGGTTGACTTGGCGCGGTAGGGTATGTGGCGCAGCCACGCACGCGGATAGGAACTTCAAGCAACGCGTGCGTGCGTTCCGCAACACCCTACCCATGCTGCCACTATGCGTTGCAGTACGGCGGCTCGGAATGGGCGTTATTGTGTCGAATTGTTGGCAGCAATCCGGCTGACTTTGCCGTTGCGCACGAAAATGGTTACGCCTTCGGTTCTTCTTGGCAGATATGTTCCGGCATTGGTCGCCACGGGGCTGAGCTCTCTGACTGCCACTTGACCTAGCGTCGGATTTTTGCTGGTAGTGCTCAAAATATTGAACTGAGATATAGCGAAGGTGCCGGCCGCGTTTACCATGCTGGTCGTTGTTTCATCCGCTTCCCGCGTAGTTACATAATTCAGTTGCAGCGAACCGCCGGCCCGCCTAGAGGAAGTGGGCTGGCCGCACAATTCGATAACTTCATTATGGGTGGTTTGCCCCGGCTTGATGTTTTGACGAACCCAGTTGATGTTGCTGCAACCGTTTGCGGAATTGCTGCCGGGCAGGCCGAGGGTTTCACATCCGGTGAGAGTGAAAGCAGCTATAGATAGATAGATAGATAGATAGGTTTTTTCATGTCCATCATAATTTCCTTAATTTACGAAATATTCGGTGCATTTCGGGCAATTTGCCTGCCTTCATGCCTTAAAACATCGGATACATCGCTCTGAAAATACTGCCTTCACAGCTTGCTGGGAATATAGCTGGTTTAATAATTTTTTGCAAGCAAATCTTTTTAAATTTGAATGCGATACATCAAATATCGGCATCAATCCGCTTCTCATCAGATTATTCCCGCTCTGAAAATTTTCAGGTAGCCTATAATCCGCGCCGTCCTATAAGCAAAGCACACACCATGAGCCACACCGAATCCCAAGCCAACACCTGTTTCCACTGCGGCCTGCCCGTGCCGCGCGGTTTGGATTTGCCGATTGAATTTGAAGGCGTGTGCCATCCGGCTTGCTGTGCGGGCTGCTAGGCGGTGGCGTAGCTGGGCAGCTACTACTCCCGACGCACGGCGGAGGCGGAGTGGGCGGTGCCGCCGCCGGAAGTGCTGGAGCAGCTCAAGCTGTATGAGCTGCCGGATATGCAGGCGGAATTTGTGGAAGAGAAAACAGAAAACGAACGTGAGGCGGTGCTGATGCTGGGCAGGATAACCTGTGCGGCCTGCGTGTGGCTGATTGGGCAGCAGCCTGAGCTCGCTCCTGGTTTCCGCCAACGCCCTGCGCCTGCTGCGGCGGGCGAAATAGGGGAAGGCTACCTGAAAATAGGTATGGCAGGGCGGCTAGGATAGAATGCTGAGTAAATCAGCAGTTCGCTGTTTTACCTGGTTGCTAATTCAGTACGACTAAAAATAAAGGAGAAACGCCATGGACATTAAACGGCTGAAATACTTCTGCACCGTGGTGGAATGCGGCAGCTTCACCAAGGCGGCGGAAATGCTGCATATTTCCCAGCCGCCGTTGAGCAAGCGGGTACAGGAGCTGGAGCAGGAAATCGGTACGCCGCTGCTGTTTCGCGACGGCGGGCGCATTCGGCCCACACCCACCGGTTTTTTCCTTTATGAGCGGGCGCTGGAGATTTTGGTGGGCATTGGCAATATTGAGCGTGATACGCTGATTTTTGCCCAACAGCAGCAGCATGTGTTGCGCATCGGGCTAACCCATCTGTATCAAAAATATTTCACGCCGCTGATTATGGCCATCCATAGCCAATATGCCGATACGGAAATTAATGTGTTGGTATCGGATTCCAGCCATTTAGAAACATTGCTGAATAATCAGCTGATAGATGTTGCGCTTATTCAGCAGCCGAAATGGTTGGAGCGCTACCGCTATGTTGCGCTGCCAGCGGTGCAGATGGCCGCAGTAGTACACCTCAGCCTGCTGCCGGAAGGGGTGCCCGACACGATGACGCTGAAACAGCTAGGCGGGCTGCCGCTGATTCTGTTACGCCGCAGCAGCGGGGTGGGCACGTTTGAGCAGTTGATGGATCAGCTGCACAAGAGCGGCACTACGCCGCAGGTGATTATGCACGTGTCGCAGCCGAGCGTGATTGTGGATTGGATTGAGTCGGGCATTGAGGCGGCGGTGCTGCTACCGGAATCGGAAGTGTGCCCTTCGCAGCTGCGCAACAGCGTGTTGGTGCGGGTGTCGCCCGATCCGCAGGTGTTTTTCCCGGCATTGGTGAAGCTGACGACAACACCGGAAATCCGCGGGCTGGAGGAAGTGATGGCCAACGGCTATCCGTTTGTGGCGCCGAAGTGCCGCTGAGAATTTGCTTAGGAACACTTTCAGGTAGCCTTTCGGTGGGGATATATCCGCTGAAAGGCTACCTGAAAATATTTGGCTGGATGAGGATTGGGTTAGCCGTTTTCTTCATCGCGCCGCCAATGGGTTTTGTGGGCGAAGACGGGGCGGTTGCTGGTGTATTTGATGTATTCAAGCTGGAGCTGCCAGATATCGCTGGGAAAAACTTTGGCGATGGGGTGGGCTTGGGCGTAGAGATCGAGTGCGGCGCGGCGTTCGGCAGGGTGGGCAATGCATTCGGCGCGGGCGGCAAATTGGATGCCGCAGATATCGCGGATGCGTGCGGGCTGGCCGGCGATGGTGCCGGCAATATGTGGGTTGTGCAGCATCAGGCGGCCGTGTTGGGTGTTTTTGCCGGTGAGCACGATGAGACGGGCGGCAGCGGGATCGAATACGTAGAAGCAGCTGGCACTCCACAGCTCGCCTTCGTGGCAGGCGGCCAGGCTGACAACGTGGTGTTCGGTGAGGAAGGCGTGGATATTGGCGGGCAGGGGCGGCATGGTGTTGCTCGATTGGGAGCAGAGCTGGTTGAAAACAAAGCTTCTGCGAAACTAAAAGGTGGTGCCGGTAGGCAGGGAAACAGACGGCACTGGTTACGGTATGGCGAATGGTATCAGGCGGCAGGGCTGCGGTATATGAGGCTACCTGAAAATAATCATGTGTTCGGCCCGCCAACGGAAACGGCGTGGCAGGTTTCAGGTAGCCTGCCGCGCCGTTTTGTTTCGCTAGGAGTTTGACGTTGGATTGCAAAAACCGGGTTCAACTAAGCCCCTTGATGGAGGCGGTTAGTGTGCGGCTATATAGGTTGCCCACAAATAGGAGATGGGCATAATCAGCAGCAGCGAGGGCAGCATATTGGCCACGGGGAAGGATTTCATGCCGGTGATGCGGAAGCCGGTGGCCAGCATGATCAACCCGCCGGCGGCAGCGAAGTCGGCACGCATTTCGGGCGTGGTGAGCGGCACGATGAGGGTGGCGAGGAAGAACAGCGAAAGTTGGATGGCCAGCTGCGGCACGGCAATGGCGGATACGGCGTAGCCCAGTGTGATGGCGAAGATGCCGGCGGTAAAGAAATCCAAAATGGTTTTGATATAGAGGATGGAGGGGTCGCCGGTCATGCCTTCGTGCATGGAGCCGAACACACCGGTGCCGCTGGCGCAGAACAGGACGACGATGGCAACGTATTTGTCGAGGAATTCTTCCTGGCTGATGCCTTCTTTGGGCGGAAAGATTTTGTCGATCAGCCCGCGTGCGCTACCGGCGGCTTTGCCGATGCCTTTTTCCAGGTAGCACAATTCACCAATCACGAGGCCGAGCACGACGGCGCTGCCGTTAACAAAAGGACCGATTGGCATAGTCATGATGTATCTCCTTGGTGGGTTGCAGGCCATTTTTAGGTAAAGCTCTCCCCAGCCTGGCGCCGGCAGGATACCATTGGCTTGCTTGGGAAACGGGAAATGCTGATGGCCTTGCGGGTGGGATTGGGTTTTAGCTGGCCTTCAATATGGTTTGGGCTACCTGAAAGCTTTATTTATCTTCCTTGCCGCCGCTCCAGCGCGGTAAGTGTTTCACCGAAATGCCGAACAAATCCAGCGCACGGCCCACGCTGTGGGTAAGGATGTCGTCCACAGTTTGCGGGCGGTGGTAGAGCGCGGGCACAGGCGGGAAGATGATGCCGCCCATTTCGGTTACGCGGCGCATATTGTCGATATGCGCGAGGTTCATCGGTGTTTCGCGCGCCATCAGCACCAGCCTGCGGCGGTCTTTGAGCACCACGTCGGCTGCACGGGTGAGCAGGTTATCGCTCAGGCCGTGGGCGATGGCGGCCAGGGAACGCATCGAGCAGGGGGCAACGAGCATGCCGAGGGTTTGGAACGAGCCGCTGGAAATGGATGCGCCCAAAGCCTGAATCGGATGGGCTACGTCGGCCATGGCCAACACTTCTTCGCGGCTGTAGGGCGTTTCCAGTGTGCGGGTCATTTCCGCGCCTTTGGAGATAACGAGGTGTACTTCCAAGTCTTCCACGGCTTGCAAAAGCTGCAAGGCTTTATAGCCGTATTGGAAGCCGCTGGCACCGCTGATGCCGAGGATGATGCGTTGTTTGCCCATGATTGCTCCTTGAGTGGATGGTACGGGATGCGCTTTGGTTTTCAGGTAGCCTCTACGGCTTGGCCGTATAAGGCTGAGTGAGGCTACCTGAAACCTTTCTGCCTATGCTTCAAAGTCAGGCAGGAAGCGTTTTACGTCTACTTCCATAAACTTGCAGCGCTGGAAGTGTTCTTTCAGGTGCAGCGGCACGGTGCAATCGAAGATTGTTTTACACGATGTGCCTTCCTGGATTAGGCGGTTGCTGAACACTGGCGATTGTGATGGGTCGAGCGGGTGGCAGCGCACGCCGGGAATGAAGATGGTGTCGTTATCGCCCTGGTAGCGCGTTTGCATAGCCCACAAAACATCGTCGGTATCGAAAATATCCACGTCTTCGTCCACCAGAATCACGTGTTTCAATTCGGGGAAGGCGGAGAAGGCGAGCAGGGCGGCTTGGCGTTGGCGGCCTTCGTCGGCCGGCGTGATTTTCTTAAACTGCATCACAGCCAAAAGTTTCCCGCCACCGGAAGAGTGGGCAAACACGTTTTGCAGGCGGCCGGGCATGGCGCGCTCAACCATATCCAGAATGCTGGCTTCGGTGGGGATACCGGCCATGTTCACATGCTCTTCGCCCGGGCCCATGGTGGTGCGTAGAATCGGGTTTTTGCGGTGGGTAACCGCTTTCACTTTGATTACGGGCAGGGCGGGCTTGGCGTCGCCGGTGTAGCCGGGGAATTCTGGCATGGCCTTGCCGGTGTTGCTGTTTTGATCTTCGCGCACGCGTACATCGGGCAGCAGTTCGCCTTCAATCACCACTTCGGCATGGGCGATGGCGCGTTCGTTGATGGTGAGGCATTTGGCCATTTCCACTCCGTGGCCGCGCAGCGCGCCGGCAATGCTCAGTTCGTCGAAGCCCAGCGGCGTGGTGGGCGGCTCGAAGCAGGCGGCGATTTCAATGGCGGGATCCACGCCGATGCTGATGGAAATCGGCAGCGGTTTGCCGGCGGCTTCGGCTTTTTGGCGGAAGGCGTCGATGTGGCGGCCGGGGGTAAGCCACATGGAAAGCTCGTCTTTGCTCTGCACGCACAGGCGGTGGATGGTGATGTCGGATTTGCCGGTTTCTGGGTCGGAGGCATAGCACAAACCCATCGTGAAATAAGGGCCGGCGTCTTCCACGGTGTTGGTGGGTGCGGGCAGCAGGGTGCGCAGGTCGAAATCGGGATCGCTGGCTAGGTGCACCACTTCCTGACATTGCGGTTGCTGCCCTTCGCCAAGCAGCACCGGCGGAATGGGATTTTGTACGGAGTCTTTGAGCAGGAAGCCCAGGCGTTCGGGAGCACAATTGAGAAACTGGCCAACACGTTTGCGCGAGCCAACCAAGCCGATGGCTACCTGAATGCCGGGATAGCCTTTTACTTTGTTAAACAGCATGGCCGGACCGTTTTTACGGGTGGGGCGCTGACAGGTGCCGCCGGCACCAACGTAGCGGTATACGCCGGAGAGCTCGGCAATCGGATCAACTTCCACATCGGTGGACACCAATTCGCCGGGCAGGGTTTTTAAAAGCTCGAGGGCGGAGCGCAGGTCGTGAACGGGGGATTTTTGCGGGTTCGGCATTTTCTACACCTCTCTGTTGCGTTGGGGGAAAGTTTTGAATGCCGTTGCAGTATAGGTGGCGGGTAGCCAATAGAAAAATACCGTTTTATTTGATGGGGGATACCAAAAAGATATG
This sequence comes from Eikenella sp. NML99-0057, assembly GCF_001648535.1. Classification (NCBI taxonomy): domain Bacteria; kingdom Pseudomonadati; phylum Pseudomonadota; class Betaproteobacteria; order Neisseriales; family Neisseriaceae; genus Eikenella; species Eikenella sp. NML99-0057. Next base: position 78,415 of record NZ_LXST01000001.1, read on the forward strand.
GGGAGAAAAGGGGGTGGGATACAGGAGTTTCAGACTGCCCGAACTATTTGAGGCTACCTGAAAGCCAAACTGTAACCAAGTTAAAACACTCTCTTTGCTGCAAATGTGAATTTCGGTATATTGCCGCTGTGTTATTTGAAATATTTTCAGGTAGCCTTTGCTGCCGGATTGTGTTCAATCTATTACAAGGAACATCATGAAAAAATACCTGCTCGCCATCCTATTGGCATTGGCTGTCCCGCCACCTTGGCCGCGCCTTATCAGCCGCTGAACCTGCAAAGCTTGGTGAGTGGCAGCCCCGAGCATCCGCCGATTAATGTGAACATGCCTGCCGTGCAGCGTGCGTTCGACAATTTGGCTGCACATGCGGCGGAATATCCGGTGCAGTTCGACAACGATGCCGACCGCCGCCGCGCCATCGCCGATTTGCAGCCTTTGGGCGTGCTGCTCGACAGCTTCGTGCAAAACAACATGCCGCGTGCCGGTGCTGCGCCCAGCCAAGGGTATTTGGCGCTCCTGCAAATGCGCGCCCGCCTCAACTGGATGGGGCACAACCTCGACCAAGCAGGCTATGCCGAACGTGCCGAAGCCGACTACGCCCGCCTGCTTGCCCTCGCTCCTGCCGCCGCCAAACCCGCCGTGCAGGGCGAATTCGGCAACTTCCTCGCTTCCAGCGCCCGCATGGAACGCGCCATCCCCATGCTGCGCGCCGCCTACCAAGCCGGTCATCAAGAAAGCGGCCGGGATTTGGCCACCGCCCTGTTAACGCAAAACAAACGCAGCGAGGCCCTGGCGCTGCTGCGCGAATATGTGCGCAACTTCCCGCAAGACCAAAAAGGCCGAACCATCCTCAATGCAGTGGAACAGGGCAGGGTGGAAACGCACGCGGTTTATCCAAGCCATTTGCAGCGCATGCCTAAGCGGCATCGGCATTAAAATTGCATTGGGATTGCATGCCAAACAGGCTACCTGAGAATCTTCAGGTAGCCTGTTTGCCTGGAAGGGCATAGAATTTTGCCCACCCCAACACCGGAGAATCCTATGCCGCAAAATACCCCGAAAATCTATACCGCCGCCCAAATGCGCGAGCGCGAACAGGCCGCTGTGGAGGCCGGCACCAGCTTTTTGCAGCTGATGGAAAATGCCGGGCAGGCCGCTGCTGCCGATTTGTTGCGCCGGTTGCCCGAGCCCGGCCGCGCCCTCTTGGTGTGCGGCAAAGGCAATAACGGTGGCGATGCGCTGGTGATTGCCCGCGTGTTGCAGCAGCACGGCTGGCAGGCCGATATTGTGCTGCTCTTGGGCGCGATACTGTCGGATTTGGCCGAAACCAACCGCCAACGCCTTCAGGGCTTGGATGGTATCCGCTTCCTGCCGGCTGAGGCATTACCTGCCGAGCTGGAGCAAGGCTACAGCCTGATTATAGACGGCATTTTCGGCACCGGTTTTTCAGGTAGCCTGCCGCCCGAGGCCGCGGAATGTTGCCGCCAGATCAACCGCGCTGTTGGCTACAAAGTGGCGCTCGATATCCCCACCGGCCTCAACGGCGACACAGGAGAAGCCGCCGACGACACCTTCCGCGCCAACCTCACCTACGCCTTCGCCGCGCTCAAACCCGCCCACGCCGGCCCCACCGCGCAGCAGTGGTGCGGCGAGATTGTGTGTTTGGATATCGGGATTGATTAGGGCGAACGGCTGACTATAGCTAAAACACTGCTCTTCCTAGAGCGTTGGCCGCTTTGTCATACATGTGTATTGCCTGCGGCTTGCCGTCTGGTATGAGAAATGTGCTTCAGCTATAGCAAAGGCTATCTGAAAACGGAGTGTGGGTTTCAGGTAGCCTTTGATGTATTGGCGGCAATCTTGTCGGCTTGCGGTTTATTGCGTTCTCCCTATGGCTAGGGTTTTAATTTCTTCCTGCTGTGTTAGCTCGCTTTGCCGTATTACTTGTGCTGTTTGCCGCCCGCCGCTTGGTATGAAGAAATAATGATTTCAGCTATATGAGAAAGGTGTTTCAGCCATAGCTCTCTTCCACGGTGGGAGTGGATGATTTTCAGGTAGCCTGCCGGAATGCAGGCTACCTGAAAAATGGGCGGATGCTTTGCCTGTTTAGGGTTTGTGGTAAATCAGGTGGATGGAGTCGCCTTCTTGTGGCTTCTGGAAGCTGGAGCAGCTTGGCGATGATTTGCCGGGTGTCTTCTTCGTTGTAACTGTGGTTCGACCAGTCGGCAAAAGTGTGGTTGGCAGCTTGGATAAAGCCCTGGTGGATACGGATGTCGGCACGGTATTGCAGGTTTTGCACCAGGGTTTCTGGCCGGATGTTTTCGATATTGCCGTATTGGTCTGGGGGGCAGGGTGAGTTCGTTGTTTTCTTTGTGCAGGGTAACTTGGCCGTTGATGTCTTGCCAGGTGAGGGTGTTGTTGTCTTTCTGCACGGTGCGGCCAGGGAGGTGGAGGTTGGTTTGCACGTTGCCGCCCCAGCTGATGTGGCGGTAGGCGTTGAGGAGGAAGCCTTCGGGGAAATAGGTGTGGAGCTATGGGGAGTCGGATACGATGTGGATTTTGCTGTCGATGCGGTAGTTGGAGAGTGAACGATGGATGGTGTCGCTGCTCCGGATGGTAATTTTATTCCTAGGCTGGCAGGGGTCGAGAACGAGGTTGCCTTACCATTGGGCACTGCCGGATAGGACGCCCAGCTTGGTTTGGGTTTGGAAGTTGGCCAGGTCGGAGAAGCGGTGCATGAGCTTGAGGGAGTAGGCATTGCCTGTTTGCTGTTGGTTAACATAGAGGCTGCCGCCTGCGGTTGCGCCACTGAATACGAGGAGGCCGGCAATGCCGACGATGAGGGCTTTGTTCATGATGGGCTTTCTGGATGGTGGGGGATAGGAAATTTTAGCATGCCTGCGGTTTGCCGCCTGATAGGGGAATCAATAATTGCTTTGGCTCTACTGAGGAAATGGTTGATTTAACTCTAGCCGAAAAATTTCAGGTAGCCTTTCGTGATGAAAAGGCTACCTGAAATTATTTTTGCATGGGCTTATTTAACGATTTTCACCGGGCCGTGGTCATCGCAGTGGTCGCTGTGTTGGTGGTGCAGCCGGCCGTTTACGATGTAGTCGATGTGGTCGCCGTGCGGTACGGCTTCGTGGCCGCAGCCTTCGCCGTGAACATGGCCGTTACAGGTTTGTACGGGGTGGCAGCCGTCGGGATTAGTAGCGTTTACATCGAGGCTGTGTTCATCATAGTGGTTGTTATGTTCGTGGTGCAGGTGGCCGTCGTGGATGTAGTCGATGTGGTCGCCGTGTTTGATGGCGGTGTGGCCGCAGCCTTGGCCGTGAACGTGTTGGTGGTTGGCATGGGTATGACAATTGTTCATTTCCTTTCCTTTCGTAAGAGTGTGTTTTGTAGATGCGGCGATGATAGTGGAAATGGATGCTGATTGCAAGTAATTTGTTGATTTATATAAATTTATAATCCAGTATAACGTAACGGGGTAGGGTATAACATTGGCGAGTGTGGCTGGGTTTGTTTGTGTTGAATCGAAAAAATTTCAGGTAGCCTGCTGGGAAAGGCTACCTGAAAAATATTGTGCGGCTTGCTTAGGCTTTGGCCAAGGCGGCTTTGAGCTGTTTGAGGCTATGCCAGGCTTGGGCTTTGAGCTCGGGCTGGTGCAGGAGGATGGCGGGGTGGGGGACTGTGAAAGCGGGGGTGCGGCCGATGAGTTGTTCGAGCAGCCAGCGGCGGGCGGGGTCGTAGAAGCTGTTGCCGAGCAGGAGGACGGCTTGCGGCTGCACCCAGGCGAATTCTTGGCGGATAAAGGCAGCACAGCGCACTTGTTCTTCGGGAGTGGTTTTGAGGGCGATGCGCGGTGTGCAGCGCAGCCAGGCGGTGCGAAACACTTGTTCGGGCGCCAAGCCGATAGCAGCGAGCATATTGTCAAGCAGCCGGCCGTGCTGGCCGCTGATAAGCTGGCCGGTTTCGTCGTCGCTGGGGGCGGGGTTGAGGCTGATCACCATGAGGCGAGCGGGCATGGCACCGTAGCCGCTGAGGGCTTGTTTGCGCTGGCTGTGTAGGGAGCAGGCGGCACAGGCAGCGGCTTGCCGTTGCAGCTCTTCTATGTTGGCGAAGGTGGCAGGGGGCAGTGCTGCCCAAAGCCGTTGCACGGCGGCGAGGGGGTCGCTTTCGTTTTCGGCTGGCGCGGGGGCGGGCTGGAAAGGCTGGGGGACGGCCATGGCAGCCAACACGTCGGCACGGTGGCCTTGCGGGGGCGACGCGGGACGGGCGGCGGCTTGGTTGGGCGCAAGGGTGTGGCTTGGATGTTGCTGAAGCCCGCCGGCCTCGTTTTGCCGAAGCCCGCTTTGTTCATTTTCAGGTAGCCTGGCTTGGGCTGCGGCGGAGTGGGGCGGGTTGGGTTGAAGCGCGTCGTGTCCGCTTGGGCGGGGTTTGTTATGCTCGTTTTCAGGTAGCCTTTGCGATTCGGGGTGGGCGTTCTCGGCAATGCGGGCGCTGCGTTTGAGCCACATAGGGCCGAGGCCGAGGGATTCGTGCAGGCGGGGATAGCGGCTGCTCAGCATGGTTTCTCCATCAGCAGGGCATCTTCGCGGCTGCCGTCGGGGCGGGGATAGTAGCCGGGGCGGCTGCCGCAGGGGATGAAGCCGTGTTGTTGATACAGGGCAATGGCAGCTTGGTTGCTGTGGCGCACTTCGAGGAAGATGCGGTGGATCTTTTGGGCATTGGCCTGTTTGAATAGGTGGCCGAGCAGCAGGCTGGCCACGCCTTGGCGGCGGTAGGCAGGAGCGGTGTCAATAAGGTGCAGCTCGGCTTCGTCGAGGATGGTTTGCCACACGATAAGCCCGGCCAGCTCGCGGCCTTGTTCGGCCAAGAGCACGGTTTCGTTGGCATGGCTGATGCAGGCGGCGAATTGCTTTTCCGACCAAGGGGAGGGGTTGCATTGCTCATCGAGCGCGGCCAGGGCGGCGCTGTCGTCTGGACGGGCGAGGCGGACGATCATGCTGCTCCTTTACGCGCGGCCTGTTCGGCAGCGGTAAGGGCGACTTTGTTGCGCACATAGAGCAGTTCGGCCTTGGCGGCGGAAACGGCGGGGTAGCGGCCAGAGGCGGCCAGCATCAAGTAGTGCTCGGCGGTGGGCATGTCGGATCGGCCGGGGAAGGGCGGGGGCTCGGGCAGAGCAAAAGCGTTGCCGATGCCGCTGATGCCATCAGGGTTGAGGCTACCTGAAAAGTTTTCAGGTAGCCTGATGTCGGCAGCTTTGCCCACTTGGTAATCGCTCAAGCGTTGAGGGGTTTGGGTGTTGAACCAGGCATAGAACACTTCGCCCATGCGTGCATCGGTGGCAGCCAGTACGGCAGTTTGGCTGGGGCAGAGCGAAGCGACTGCATCGAGGCAGGGTACGGGGATGAGCGGAATGCCAAACGGCGCAGCCAAGCCTTGTGCCACACCGGCGCCGATGCGCAGGCCGGTAAATGCGCCCGGGCCTTGGGCATAGGTGATGGCGGCCAGTTCGCGCACAGCCAGCCCGGCTTCATCCAGCAGGGTGGCAATCTGCGGCAGGATGAGTTCAGACTGCCGGTTGCCGGTCTCCTGATGGAATAGACGGGTATGGCCGTTGTGCCGCAGCGCCAACGACAACCACTGGGTGGAGGTGTCGATGGCGAGCAGCGGCTGTTCGGCAAAAATGGTGTGGCTCATGCTATGCAGCTTCAGTCTGCTGCCACGATTTTGGACAGATTACGTACCAACGCGGAGAGCATAGACAAGTCGGCTGGTTCGTAGTGCTGCATGTCGGCAATCTGGCTGCGGGCTGCGGCAATTTTGGCAGCGGCACGGCTGTTGCTACCGGCCTGCAGGAAGTCGCGCGTGAACGCCAAATAGATATTGGTGGCGTCTTCGTACATGGCCAAACCGGCTTGCGACTGCCATTGGTTGTCGCTCGGCAGTTTGGCGATAGCGCGGTAAATCCAGCTCATGTTCAGTTTTTCAGAGAGCATGAAGTAGGCCTTGGCAACGGTGGCGATGGGCTTGCCGATTTTGGCGGCCAAATCCACTACGGCCAACACATTGGCGGCAAAGGGCAGACGCGCGAGCATGGCCACATCCTGCTGGCTGAGCACATCGTAGCTGCTGAGCCAGGTTTCGCGTTCGGCGACGCTGGGGTGCTCTTCGGCCTGAATGCGCTCCGGCAGTTGTTGCATGAATTCGGTGGTGGGAGCGCGGTAGTGGCTGATGAGGCTGCCGATGTTGTCGAAGGGGCGTTTACTGCGCAGCAGCTGGCCGGCTACATGGCCGATAAGGTCGGCAATGTCGGCGCACAGACGCATTTGTGCTTCGGCAGGCAGGCGGTTGTCGAGAGCCTGCACGGCTTGGAAACGGGCTTCGCCATCGAGCAGGATATCGGCCACCCAGTAGGTACGCACCACATCGGCCACGGAAGCTTGGTTTTCTTCGCTACAACGCTGGATGAAGTGCATACCCATACGGTTGATGACGCGGTTGGCCAGCTGGTTGGCGATGATTTCGCGCCGCAGGTAGTGCTGCTGCATTTCGCTGCCGTATTGCTGATGGAGCGGGGCGGGGAAATAGCGGATAAGCGCGGGCAGGAAGTTGGGATCGTCGGGAAGGTCACTGCCCAAGAGGTTGTCTTGGCAGTGCATTTTGCTGTAGGACAGCAATACCGCAATTTCCGGGTTGCTCAGGCCTTTGCCGGCTTCGGCGCGGCGTTTGATTTCGGCTTCATCCGGCAGGAATTCCACAGCGCGGTCGAGGCCGGCGTTTTCTTCCAGATAACGGATGAGCGCGGCAGCGGTTTTCAGGTAGCCTGCCGGGTTGAGCTGAGCAACGGAGAGGGCTTGGGTTTGCAGATAGTTGTCTTGCAACACCAGTTGCGCCACTTCGCCGGTCATATCACGGAGCAATTCGTCGCGCTCTTCCAGCGTTAGGCGTTCGGCGCGCACGGCTTCGCCGAGCAGGATTTTGATGTTTACTTCGTGGTCGGAGCAGTCTACACCGGCGGAATTATCGATGGCGTCAGTGCAGCATCGGCCGCCGTTTTGCCAGTATTCGATACGGCCTAGCTGGGTGGCACCGAGGTTGCCGCCTTCGCCCAACACTTTGGCGCGCATTTCGCCGCCGTTCACGCGCACCTCGTCGTTGGCCTTGTCGCGCACGTCGGCATGTCTTTCGGAAGTGGCTTTGATGTAGGTGCCGATACCGCCGTTGTAGATCAGTTCCACGTCGGCTTTGAGCAGCTCGCGGATGAGCTCGTTGGGGGTGAGGTTGTCAGCTTCGATACCAAGCCAGGCTTTTACTTCGGGCGTGATGGCAATGGATTTGGCACTGCGTTCATACACGCCGCCACCTTGCGAAATCTGTGCACGGCTATATTTTTCCCAACCACCGCCGCTTTGGAACAGGCGTTTGCGCTCTTCAAAGCTCTTGGCGGCACTGGGGTTCGGATCGATGAAGATGTGGCGGTGGTTGAAGGCGGCTTTGAGCAGGATATGCTCGGACAGCAGCATACCGTTGCCGAATACGTCACCACCCATGTCGCCGATGCCGACTACGGTGAAGTCTTCGTTTTGGATGTCTTTACCCAAATGGCGGAAATGGCGTTTTACCGATTCCCACGCACCGCGTGCGGTGATGCCCATGCCTTTGTGGTCGTAGCCGGCGCTGCCGCCGGAGGCGAAAGCGTCGTCCAGCCAGAAGCCGTGTTCGGCGGAGAGGGCGTTAGCGGTGTCGGAGAAGGAGGCGGTGCCTTTATCGGCAGCCACCACCAGGTAGGGGTCATCGCCGTCGCGGCGGTGCACTTGCGGCGGCGGCTCGATGCCTTCGGTGGTGCGGTTGTCGGTGAGGTCGAGCAGGGCGTTGATGAAGATCTGATAGCAGGCGACACCTTCTTTCAGGTAGCCTTCACGGTCGGTAGCGGCATTGGGCAGTTGTTTGCACACGAAACCGCCTTTGGAGCCGCCGGGCACGATCACGGCGTTTTTCACCATTTGTGCTTTCACCAGGCCCAGTACTTCGGTGCGGAAGTCGTCGAACCGGTCGGACCAGCGCAGGCCGCCGCGAGCCACTTTGCCACCGCGCAGGTGGGTACCTTCTACGCGCGGGCTGTATACCCAAATTTCAAACAGCGGGAGCGGCTTGGGCAGGAAGGGGATGTCTTTGGATTTGATTTTCAGGCTGATTTCGGATTTCAGGCTGCCTTCTTTATCGGTTTGCCAGAAGTTGGTGCGGCACACGGCCAAAATCACGGAGCGGAAGGCATTGATGATGCGCTCTTCGTCCAGTGAGGGCACGTCGGCCAAGAGGCCGGTGAGTTCGCTGTTAATCATCAGTGCACGGTTATCGTCGGCTTCTTCAGGATGCAGACGGGCGGCAAACAGTTCCACCAGTTTGGCGACGATGGCGCCGTGGCGGAGGAGGGTTTGCTCGATGCGCTCTTGGGAGAACGGCAGGGTAGCCTGTTTCAGGTATTTGGCGATGGCGCGCAGCAGCACACTGTTGCGCCAAGTGATGCCGGCGGAGAGCACCAAGGCGTTGAAGCGGTCGTTTTCCACACGGCCTGCCCATACTTCGGCAAACAGCGCGGGCAGTTCGCTTCCCAAGGCATCGCAGCCATCGGCTTGAGCGTGAACAGGCACATTGGGTTTGAGGGAGAAGTGGTTCAGGCCGACGGCACTGTTCTCGGTGTGCAGGGTATAGGGCACAGCGGTATGCACGTCGAACCCCATGTTCCCAATAATGGACAGGGTTTGCGATAGCGGTGGGCTGATTTGCGGGGTGTAGAGGCGCAGCGCGTAGGGCGCGGCTGGATTTTCCTGCTCGGAGAAGACGGTAACCAGCACGCGGTTGTCGTTGAGGAGTTCGGCGTGTTTGAGGTCGGTAATGGCCTGGTCGGGGCTGAAAGCTTCGCGGTAGGCAGCGGAGAAGGCGGTATCGTCTTCGTGGGAGGCAGATGCGGATTTGGCCTTGGCTTTGTGTTTGGCTTCGGGCTGTTTTTTCTGTTCGGCTTTGGGTTGTGGCGCGGCAGCCTGCGGGGCGGCTTCGGCATTGGCTGCCAGGCCGGCAACGTGTTGTTCCAGCTCGCTGCGGGTAAAGGAAGGCAGTTTGCCGGCATTGGTGCGGCACAGGAATTGGACGCAGGCGAGCGGGTTGTCGTCGGTCAGTTGCACGGCGTATTCGCAGCTTTCAGCAGCCAGAGTGGTTTTCAGGTAGCCTGCAATGCGTTGGCATAGTTCGCTGCCAAATTGTTCTTTGGGCAGATAGCACAGTACGGAAACGTAGCGTTTGAATACATCGCTGCGGGCAAACAGGCGCACGCGCGGGCGCTGGCCCAGCGCAAGCAGGCCGGCAGCAGCTTTGGTCAGTTCTTCATTGCTGGATTCAAACAGCTCGTCGCGCGGGTAGGTTTGCAGCAGGTGGCGCAGGTTGTGCTCTTGGTGGCTGCCATCGGCAAAATCAAAGTGGTTCAGCACACGTTTGGCTTTGTCGCGCAGTACGGGGATGTTCCAGATGCTGTCTGTGTAGGCGGTGTCGGTGTAGAGACCGATGAAGCACCATTGGCCGACAACTTGGCCGTTGGCGTTGAGTTTTTGGATGCTGACTTGGTTAAGATAGGCCGGGCGGTGGATACGGCTGCGCTGCTGCGATTTGTTGAGCAGCAGGCGGTTGTGGCGCAGCCATTGTTTTTTGTCGGCATCGGAGAGGGCGGCAAAATTATCGGCAATCAGATTGCTGTTGCCAGCGAGGATGCCTTGCGCAGTGTTGGCTTTGGCCTGCAGGCGCGGGCTGCCGGAATGGTTGACCAAATCGTATTCGCAGAAGCCCATCAGGAGGAAATGGCGGTCGGCCAGCCAGCTGAGGAAGGAAACGATTTCCGCATCTTGGCTGCGGCCTTCGTTCAGAATCATCTGGTTAACCAGCAAAAGCTGGCCGCGCAGTTTGTGTTCGCTTTCCACAATTGTGCCCAATTCGGCTAAGAGGCTGCGGATTTGCTCGGCCAGTTTTTGGTCCTGTGCGGCCTCGCCGCCTTCCAGATATACGGCCACCAAAGTTTCCTGTGCGCTGCTTTCTTTGGCAGCTTCTTCGAGAGTGGCAGCTTTGCCGTCTGCATTGCGTTTTACCTGCCATGCGCTGTGCAACACGGCCAAAGGCATACGCTGCTCGCGGTTGAGCAGCATCAACAGGGAATCGAGCAAGAAGGGGAGATGGTCGGCCACAATTTCTACCAGCGTGTGCTGCACAGTGTCACCAGTGGGCGAAACGCGCACCACGGCTTTGCCGGCGGCACGGGGCTCTTGGGCAAGCTTGCGGTGGGAATCGGCGGCAGATAATAGTTCGGTGTCGCTATAGCTGGCTAGGTCGGCAAAGTCGGCCTGGCGATAATAGCTGGCAAGGAAGGGGAGGAAATCTTCTGCAAAATTCTGTTGGCGGGCACTGTCTTGCAGGCGCAAAACGGGGGTCGGCAGGCTCATGCTGGGGCTCCTCTTGAGCTTCTTGGGTTGGTATGGCGGATTGCAATCTGAGCAACGCAGTTGGTCGCGTTTCTCTTTGCCGGTTTTAACCCATCATAATGAAAATTAAGACGGGCTAATGATACGCGAAATATGCCGTTTGAGGTAGGGTGTGGCGGGGTGGTGGTAGTAGGATGTGGCGGAGAGGTTTCAGGTAGCCTTAGATGTGGGAAAGGCAATAGCCGAAATACTTTGTTTTATAGAGTGTTATAGCGAAAGTGATTATTTTTAGGGGCAAGGTGGTAAGCCCGTAGGGGCGCAATAATCCATCGAGGGAACGTGTCTTGTTGTTTACTGTATAAAGAATGTATTGCGATTGTTGCTTGTAATAAAGAAAAGGCTACCTGAAACACTTTTCAGGCAGCCTTCACTCTTAAATTACAATCGGTCTCAGGAAACCTGCTGCTGATACCACTCGATAAACGCTGCTGGCTCGGTAAAGCCGATGAGCGGGCTACTGCGGCGGCCATCGGGGTGGATAACGAAGATGCCGGGCGGACCGGGCAGACCGTATTCCTGTAATAGCGCGCGATGCTCGGGCGTGTTGTCGGTGAGGTCGATTTTAAATACACGATCGGGCGGCACAGCAGCCTGCACTTCGGGGCGGCTGAAGGTTTTATGTTCCATCTCTTTGCAGCTGGCGCACCAGTCAGCATAAAAATCCAGCACCACCGGCTTACCACTGGCCAAAGCCCTCTGCATGGCACTGTTGAGCTGCTGCGGCGTGGTAAATACTTGGTGTGCGGTTTGCTGCGGCGGGAACACGGTGAGCGCTTGGTGCAGGAAGGTGGGCTGCATGCGCACGCTCTGCACGGCAAAAAACACGCCGATGGTGAGCAAGAGGCTGCCCAGCCCTATAGCCAGTGGCTTGAGTTGCCGCGCACGCAGGTGTTTGCCCAATAGCAGGCCACCGGGAATCACCAGCAGCAGGGAATAGAGCGAAACGGTGAGTGCATAGGGCAGGAAGGGGGCAGCCAGATACACGGCCACGGCCAAAAGGATGATACCGAAGGCGTGTTTGATGCTGTTCATCCACGTACCAGCCTTGGGCAGGATATGCCCGCCGAAAGTACCTACCAACACCAAGGGTACACCAGTGCCCAGTGCCATGCTGTATAAGGCCAGGCCGCCTAGCGCAGCATCGCCGGTTTGGCCGATATAGCCCAAGGCCACGGCCAAGGGTGGCGCCACGCAGGGGCCAACAATTAGTGCTGAGAGCATACCCATCACAAATACGGAAGCCATTTTGCCGCCGGAAAGCTTGCTGCTTTGCTGCTGGAAATAACTCTGGATAAAGGAGGGCAGCTGGATGGTAAATACGTCAAACATGCCCAGCGCCAGCACTACAATCAGCGCGGCAGCGGAAAGCACTACCCATGACTGTTGCAGCCACACGGTGAGCAGCGAGCCGGTGAGTCCGGCCAATACGCCCACAGCGGCATAGGTGAGTGCCAGCCCCTGCACATAAACCGAAGACAAAATCAGCCCACGGCGTTTGCCGGCATTGGCACGGTCTCCCACGATAATGCCCGACACAATGGGCAGCAGGGGATACATGCAGGCGGTAAAGCTCAAGCCAATGCCAAAACTAAAAAAAGCCAGTAGGTTCGCCCCCAATGTATCGCGTGACAGACTGAATGGGCTTTTGCGTTGCTGCGGCACAGGGCTGGCAGCGGGCGTGCCATCCTGCGGTGCAGTAAGGCGGTTGCTGCCGCTGGCAGGCGGGGTGGACGTATCGCCATATACACCCGTACCTTTAATTTCCAGCGTTTTCGTTACTGGCGGATAGCATATGCCCACATCTGCACAGCCTTGGTAGGTGAGCGTGAGGCGGTAAGCGGCGGGTGCAGCGGATTGGAAGGGCAGTTTGACAACAGCTTGGCGGTAATGCACAGTTTGTTTGCCGAAGAACTCATCTTCCTTTTCTTTACCCGGCGAAAATTCAGCTGCGCCCAGCAGGCCGGAAGGCTCGGTTTCCACACGAATTTTCTCTTGATAGAGATAATAGCCATCGGCAATCTGGAACTGCACGGTCACATCTTGCTCACCCACTGCCACCGTGGGGCGGAATGCTTGCTCCGACGGCAGCAGGTTGCTGGCATCCACCGCATGCGCGGCCATACCTGAGCATAACAGCACGGGCAGGATGAAAGATTGAATAAATTTTTTGAACATATAAGGTTACCTGAAAATTAAAAACACAGAAATCTGCGTATATTATAGGAAATAGTATCATGCCAGCTATGGGCTTAATTTAACAAAGCGATTGATGGGATTAACTTTGCCGCCTACAGCCGACCTGCTGAATAGACGGATGGTACACGCTGTTTCTGACAGCCACCGCAAAATAATTGCGCCCGCTGCCACCCTTTTGCTTGAAAAGCCGCCATCCCTCCCCATTTGGCAGATCAAATGCTCTCTATAAAGGAACTCCCATGTCTCATCACCATAACCACCAGCAACACCAAAGCCCAGAAACCGAATTCCCGCAGCAAGAAGCACAGGCTGAAGCTACCAAGGCGCAGGACAACGCTGAAGCCACTGCCGAGCTTACGCCCGAGCAGCTTGCTCAGCGTGTAGCCGAGCTTGAAGCCGAGCTGGCCGACATCAACAAATACCATCAGGCCGAGTTACAAAACCTGGGCCGCCGCCATCAAGAAGAAATTCAGGCCGCTCACAAATTTGCCACTAAGAAATTTGCCGGAGAGCTGTTGAAAGTAAAAGACTATTTGGAGATGGCACTACTTGATCAAAGCGGCAATTTCGACGCGCTGAAAATGGGCGTGGAGATGACCCTTACCGAGCTCAAACATGCCTTCGAGCAGGCTCAGATTAAAGAAATCCTGCCCCAGCCCGGCGACAAGCTCGACCCGCACCGCCACCAGGCCTTCCAAATCGTGGAAAGCGAGCAAGAGCCCAATACCATCGTGAACGTGATGCAGAAAGGCTATACCCTGCACGATCGCGTACTGCGCCCCGCCACGGTATCCGTAGCCAAGGCGCCGGAGGCGGAATAGCTTTCGGGCTGTAAACGGATTTTCAGGTAGCCTTTGTTGTATCCATTTTTAGTTAGCGCTGAACATTGGCCGTTTTGCCGAAACGCCGGATGCCGTTTTCGCACACCCACACGTCCATCTGCATATCGTGCTCTTCGGCGGGCAGGATGTCGGTTTCCTGGCAGGCGAAGCCGGCACCGATTTTGTGCGGGCAGAGGCGGTGGCGGGTGGCGGCGAGGGTAACGTCGTAGAAGCCGCCGCCTTGGCCGAGGCGGTAGCCGCGCCGGTCGATGCCGACTAGGGGAATGATGATGCTGTGCAGGTTGTGGATGCGGATTTTGCGGCCGGCAAATTGGGGGATGTTCAGTTTGCCTTGGCGGCGGCGTTCGGGGCGGCCTTGTTGCGGGAAAGGGGTAAACCACAGGCGCTGGCGGCGTGGTTCGATGTAGGGCAGGTAGAGCTCGGTGCCGCGTTGGCGGGCGGCAGCGGCGAGGCTGTCGAGCCGCAGCTCGCTGCCGATGGGCCAATAGATGGCCAGCCGTTTGCCACGTTTCAGGTAGCCTTTGAGCAGGTTGTTGATGCGCTTCTCGGCACGCTGACGTGCGGCAGGCGTCAGGCCTTGCCGTTGGCGGCGGAAGTGGCGGCGGAGGTCGGTTTTGCTTGGCATAGCGGGCTCAACGGCTTAGGTGAGGCCTTTTTTCAGGCGGGTCCAGCTTTCTGGGTCTTCTTGCCACTCTACGCTTTCACCGCGCAGTATAGCCTGCATCATTTGGGCGGTTTCGGTGTCGATTTTGCGGGCGGCTTGGAGCAGGGGCTCGTTGGCAAATATGGGCAGGTCGGGATTGTATTTTTCGGCCATTTTGTCCATCTGGTAGCGGTCGCGGGCGGCGTAGAATTCGCTGAGCTCTTGGGCTTTTTCGGAGTTGATGCCGAGTTTTTCCAGCGCGAGGCGGCCGCTTCGGATAGCTGCATCTACGGTTTCGCGGATGATGTAGTTGGCGCCGGCGTGGTGCAGGTGGTAGGCGTGGATACGGTCGTAGGCGCGGGTAATCACCGGCAAGTTGGGGTAGTGGCGGTGGACGAATTCCACGATTGAGGTGGCATGCTCGAGGTTGCTGATGCAGATAATGAGCAGCTTGGCGTGTGCCAGGCCGATGGAATTGAGCAGCTCGGGGCGGGTGGCGTCGCCGTAGTAGGTTTTGCTGCCGTATTTAGTGAGGCCTTCCACGGTGTCGGCCTGATAGTCGATCACGGTGGTGTGGAAGCCGCAGGCAGTGAGCATGCTGTTGATTTGCTGGCCGAAGCGGCCGTGTCCGAGTAGGATGATGGGGTTTTCTTCTTCAATTATGTCTTGCGGGCGCTCTTGGTTTTCTTCCACGATGCCGCGCGGGGCGATCACTTTGTCGTAGAAGATGAACAAAAGCGGGGTGAGCAGCATGGAAAGGGCGACCACCAGCGAGATGCGGTCGGCCATGGCGCGCGGCAGTACATGGCTCTGGCGGGCGATGGAAAGCAGCACAAAGCCGAATTCACCGGCCTGCGCCAGACTCAGCGCGAGTAGCTTGCTGCCCATGCGTGGCAGGCGGAACAGTAGGCCTAGGATAAAGAGAATGCTGCCTTTCACTGCCAGCGTGGCTAAGGTGATGGTGGATACTACCCAGAATTCTTTGGATAAAAGGGTGAAATTCATGCCTGCGCCCACGGTGATGAAAAACAGCCCCAAAAGCAGGCCTTTGAAGGGTTCGAGGTGGCTTTCCATTTCGTGTCGGTAGGAGTTGTTTGCCAGCGCCACGCCGGCCACGAACGCGCCCAGCGCGGGGGAGAGGCCGATGAGCGACATCAGTGTGGCGATACCCACCACTAAGGCCAGGGTGAACATGGTGAACATTTCGTTGAGGCGGACTTTGCTGATGAAGCAGAACATGCGCGGCACAAGGTAGCGCACGCTCACGGCAATCGCCAAGATGGCGGCAATACTCACGGTGGCAAGTACCCAGCCGGGTTGGTTCGCCAAAAGGTTGGTGGTATGCTGGTTGCTTTGGTGGTGGGTGGCGGCCAGGAGCGGTAAAAGTGCCAGCATCGGGATGGCAGCCACATCTTGAAACAGCAGGATGGCAAAGCCGGCCTGCCCGCCGGGTGACCGCATCAGGTTTTTTTCGTTGAAGGTTTGCAGCACGATGGCGGTGGAGGAGAGAGCCAGGATGCAGCCCACGGCTATGCCCATTTGCCAGCTTTTGCCAATGGTTACGGTGATACCGGCAATGACTGCTATTGAGAGCAGCACTTGTAATCCGCCTAGTCCTAAGAGCTTGTGCCGCAGCTGCCATAGCTTTTGCGGTGCCAGTTCCAAGCCGACCAGAAACAGCATCATCACTACGCCGAATTCGGCAACGTGTTGGATGGATTCGGTTTCTTTGCTGGTCAAGCCTAAAATTGGGCCGATGGCGATACCGGCCATCAAATAGCCCAACACCGAGCCCAAGCCCAGTTTTTTGGAGGTAAGCACAGCAGCCACAGCGAAGGCAAGATAGATGAAAGTGTAGGGTAAGATAGAAGTCATGGGCTTGTGGTGCTAGGTGAGTTGTCGTTATAACAAGGGCTTAGGGTTTCAGGTGGCCTATTTGACGGGCGAGAGGCTGCCTGAAAATAGATAGTGGTGTTTGCACCGTTCGTTTGGGCGAAACTTGTTGCACTCGTTTTAACTTTGTTGAAACTTACGTTTTCAGGTAGCCTTTCGGCAATTATTGCCGCGCGGCTTCGGCAATCAGTTTGTTCACCAGCTGCGGCACGCCGTCTTTGGCTTTGGCTTCGATGATGCTGATATCGGCCAAGCCCACCGGCGGGCGCGGATCGACCAGATAGCGTTCGGCTTCGTAGGGAGCATATTCCAACAGGCCAGCAGCGGGATACACCTGCATCGAGGTGCCTACTACCAGCACTTTGTCAGCCTGCGACACCCATCGTGCAGCGGTTTCAATCAGCGGCACGGCCTCGCCGAACCAAACGATGTACGGGCGCATGGGGTGGCCCTGGGGGTCGGTATCGGCAGTGGATTGGTCGCCCGTCCATTCGATCACGTAGTTTTCATCAGCGCTACTGCGGGCTTTGTTCAATTCGCCGTGCAGGTGCAGCACGGTGCTGCTGCCGGCACGTTCGTGCAGGTCGTCCACGTTCTGGGTAACGATTTGAACTTGGTAGTATTTTTCCAGTTCGGCCAGCGCATGGTGGGCGGCGTTGGGCTTGGCAGCCTGCGCTTGGCGGCGGCGCTCGTTGTAGAAATCGATCACGAGCTTGGGATTACGCGCGAAGGCTTTGGGGGTGCACACATCCTCCACTTTGTAGCCTTCCCACAGGCCGTCGGTGTCGCGGAAGGTGCGCAGGCCACTGTCGGCACTGATGCCGGCACCGGTGAGGACGACGATTTTTTGCATGGTTTGCTTTCTTTCAGGTTTTGTTTGAAATACTCGTTTTCAGGTAGCTTGAGTTGTTTGAAAGAGGCTGCCTGAAAAATAGGATATGGATTTTCAGGTAGCCTTTGCGTTTAAAACCGGCGGTGTTGCAGGGCGGGCAGTTGGTTGCGCACGGTGTGCAGGCGTTGTGGCTTGAGTTCGGCCATGATCCAGCCTTCGCCTTCTGGCCGCTCGGCAAGGATTTCGCCCCAGGGGTCGATAATCATGCTGTGGCCGTAGGTGCGACGGCCGCTGTCGTGTAGGCCGCCTTGGGCAGCGGCGATAACGTAGCATTGGTTTTCGATGGCGCGGGCCTGCAGCAGGGTTTGCCAGTGGGCTTTGCCGGTAGTGTAGGTGAAGGCGGCGGGCAGGAGGAGTACGTCGAACGGCTGCTGGGCGCGGAAGATTTCGGGGAAGCGCAGGTCGTAGCACACGCCTTGGCCGTAGCGCCAGCCGTCGATCTCCACAGACGGGGGGATGCTGTTGCCGGCTTCGATGGTGTCGGCTTCGCAGTAGCTTTCGCCGATGCCGGTGTAGCTGAAGAGGTGGGTTTTGTCGTAGCGGCTGAGGCATTGGCCGTCTCGGCCGTATACGAGCAGGCTGTTGATGATTTTGCCGCTTTCGTTGGCGAGCAGTGGAATGCTGCCGCCGAATAAGACGATGCGGTGGCGGGCGGCAAGCTCAGCCATGAAGATTTGCAGGGGGCCGCGGCCGAATTGTTCGGCCTGGGCGAGTTTGTCGGTGTCGTGCCGACCTATCAACGACCAGTATTCGGGCAGCAGCACCCAGTCGGCGCCGGCTTGGGCGGCAGCGGCCACTTGCTGTACGACGCTGCAGCGGTTTACGGCAGGGTCGGTGTGAGAAACGAGTTGGATGGCGGCGGCGCGGATAGTTTGCATAGTGTGTTCGATGTTAGATTGGAAAACTAAGGGGAGGCTACCTGAAAGCATCTGCTTCAACGGGGTTAAAGCAATATTTTGTTGCGGGCGGCTGTTTCGGCGAAGCCAAAATTATTTCAGGTAGCCCAAGGGTTTATTGTTGGTGCAACCGGGTGGCGTAATCCACTTCTTCGCGGCTGCCCATGATTACGGCCACGCGCTGGTGCAGGCCTTCGGGCTGGATATCGAGCATGTTTTCGCGGGCGTTGGTGGCCGCACCGCCGGCTTGTTCGATGATGAGGCTCAAGGGATTGGCTTCATACATCAGGCGCAGTTTGCCGGGCTTGGCCGGGTCGCGCGCGTCTTTGGGATACATAAAGATGCCGCCGCGCATGAGGATGCGGTGGATTTCGGCCACCATGCTGGCCACCCAGCGCATATTGTAGTTTTTGCCGCGAGGGCCGGTTTCCCCGGCGAGCAGTTCGGCAATGTATTGCTGCATGGGTGGCTGCCAATGGCGCTGGTTGGACATATTAATGGCAAATTCGCGCGTGGCTTGTGGAATTTGCGGGTTGAGCTGGGTTTGGACAAATTGGCTGCCGGCATCCAGCGTAAATACGGCCACACCGTGGCGCAGACAGAGCACGAGCTGGGTTTGCGGCCCGTAGAGCGTATAACCGCTGGCTACTTGAGCACGGCCGCTTTGCAGGAAGGATTGGGTAGAAAGCGGGCCTGCTGGTTTTTCCAAGATGGAGAAAATAGTGCCGACCGAAATATTGATGTCGATATTGGACGAGCCGTCTAAAGGGTCGAACAGCACGAGATAGCGGCCTTGATCGTGGGCGGGCACAAACTGCTCTTCTTCCTCGCTGGCCAAGCCGGCCACAGTGGGGTTCGCGGAGAGGGCGTCAATCAAGATTTGGTTGGCGATCACATCCAGTTTTTTCTGGGCTTCGTCTTGCACATTGCTGCTGCCGGCTTCACCCAGCACGCCGGCGAGCGCACCTTGGCGCACTTGGCCGCTGATGGTTTGGCAGGCTTGGACGATGGTGGAAACCACGCTGCCTAATTCGGCGGGGAGGTGGTGTTCGGCGAGGTGTTGCTGGAGGAATTGGGATAGAGTGGGCATGGGGAAAACTCGATTAGGATGTTTTTGTGGGTTATCTGTAGTTAAAGGCTACCTGAAAAGTTTGGCATGGCAGCGCCGTTACGCTGGATTTGAACTGCGTAGGGACTTTATTTCCAGGTAGCCTGTTAGCATGGCCATATTTTACCCGCACAGCGGCTTGGCGGGGTAGGGTTTGCAGGGAGAAATTTGACGTGCAGCCATGTTTTGGCGTGGGAAGTTTAACGGCACTTATTACTGCCGACGCGGCTTGGCTGAACTGTGCATTCCGCTTCGCGCTGAATGCATTTTACTTTGTGCCGGAATGGCGGAGTGAGGTGTTGGCTTGTCTGTTCGTAGTGTTGGCTAATCAGGTGTATCATTGGTGGCATCATGGCTTTAGTTAATCACCCTGTTCAGCACGTTTTGTCTAATCGGCGTGCGGTAGAAGGTAATCATGATGTTCACCTCTTCCTGTGTATAGGTTTGGTTTATTGCATTGTGACTGATTCCATGCAATTGGTTCAGTACTTCTTCAGATTGGAATACTTCGCGGTTAATACCGGTAATATATTGCTCGGCAGCGTGTTGTTCGAGGTTCGGACAGGGGTTATTGTTGGTTCGGTGAGGCGATTTTCTGGTTGGTGAAATCGGAGGTGGTGGACACGGTGGTGCACAGGCAAGTGGAAAGATTTAGCGGATCAATCAGTTGGTCGAGCACTTAGTTCAGATGGGGTTTGTGTTGTAGCGGGAGGGGGGCAGGAGTGCGGCCAAGGCAAGGCTGCGCAGTAGGTGTGGGATATAAGCTTCTTTCTAGGCTGAGAGGCTACCACCTGAAAGCAGAAACGTACATTGGGCGGTTGCCACAGAACGGGCTATTGTTTGTCACGGTGATACTCGTGAGTAAAAAAACTGCAATCATCGTGCCCGTGGGCGGTGAGCGGCTTGCGCTGGCGGTGGTGGTGCTGTTTCAGCCGCACCAGCAGCCATAGCAGCAGTGCTAGCAATAAGAAAGAGAGAGATAAATCAAACATCGTTATTCTCCCGCAAGTAATAGCGCAAAACACCTTGCATCCTCAATTATTTTGTAATTTATCTAGTAAGGCAACAAGTCTTGGTTGTATGGGATGAAGTTGTCTGGTTGTAGGTATCAGAATTAGTATTTACTATTTGTTTGTTATCGCAGCGCAAGGGTAAGAGTTCAAAGCTTGCCGCTTTTAGCAGAATGCTGTTTACATATTATGTTTCAACGAGACTCTCTTTTTCGGAAACCCTCTGTATCTATTTTGAATTATAGCGATTTCTTTACATTTATGTCTAGTATAGTGACCAAAAAAGGTGAAAAAAGATAAAACATATGCACAACAAGTGAATGGTTGTGGGCAATAAGCATAAAAATTCACTCGTTTACACATTATTTGTAAAAATTGTGCTTGTTTTTATGTCTATAGAAATGTCTATATATGGCGGCATCTACTATATTCTCGGTTTAGATTGAAAGTCTATTATGAACTCGATATCGATCTCCTGATTGTTTATTTAGTCGGTGTAAATGCATTAGCCGAGGTACTGCGCCTACATGATCCCGAAGGAGTTACCTCCACGGCGGCAATTTACAAATGGCGCGCACGCGGCGCTCGCTGCCGCTGGCGCAGCTGCAAAGGCTGACTACTCTGGCTGAAGTGCAGGGCAGGTCGTTGGACTTGAATGCTTTTTTGGAGCAGTAGCCTACTTTGCAGCATGTCCCGGCACAGCCCGGTAGTAGCCGCATAGTGGTCGATACCACTCTACGCGATGGTGAGCAATCTCCGGGCGCCGCCATAACCAAGGAAGAAAAAGTACGCGTGGCACGACAGCTGGAGAGGCTGGGGGTGGATGTAATCGAGGCCGGCAACGTCAGCTTGGAAGAAATCGTGATGGTGCTGGAAGTGCGGCACGACTTGTTTGGCCGGGAAACCGGCATCGATACCACCCAAATCGTACCCGCGTCTAAGCTGGTGTCCAGCATCACCGGCTATCCGGTGCAGCCCAATAATGCCATTATGGGTGCCAATTTTTGCCCACGAATCCGGCATCTACCAAGATGGCATGCTTAAACATCGGGAAACCTATGAGGTCATGTCGGCCGAATCGGTGGGTTGGTCGGCCAACCGATTGAGTTTGGGTAAACTTTCCGGTCGCAATGCCTTCAAAACCAAATTGGCCGAGCTGGGCATTGAATTGGGTAGCGAGGAAGCGCTCAATGCTGCTTTTGCCCGCTTCAAAGAACTGGCCGATAAAAAACGCGAAATTTTTGACGAAGATTTGCATGTGCTGGTTTCAGACGAAATGTCTAATCTCACGCCTGATCGTTATAAATTCATCTCGCAGCGAATCGTTACCGAAACCGGTGAACTGCCGCGCGCCGAAATCGTGTTCAGCACCGATGGCGAAGAGCAGCACGCCGAAGCCACCGGCTCCGGCCCGGTAGATGCGATTTTCAAGGCCATTGAAAGCGTGGTGCAGAGTGGCGCCGAATTGCAGATTTATTCGGTGAATGCGGTAACCTTCGGCACGGAAAGCCAAGGCGAAACCGGTGTGCGCCTGGCCAGAAACGGCCGCGTGGCCAACGGCCAAGGTGCGGACACCGATATTCTGGCCGCTACCGCCAAAGCCTACCTTTCCGCGTTGAACAAGCTGGAAGGCGGTGAAAAAGTGAAGGCGCAAGGCGGGATTTAGCAGGATTTTGTTTTCAGTTTGCTTTTGAAGTACCGCCCTTCGGCATCATGCTGCAGGGCGGTTTGATTTTGCACGAAAGGCTACCTGAAATTATGTGGTATGGTTTTCAGGTAGCCTTTCTGTTGTGCAGGAGGCGGGAAGGTACACACTCAAACAATGCAGATATCCCTCGCCGGAGTTTTGCAGCGCCATACTGCTTTCAGGTAGCCTGAATCATTCTGTATGAGCAGGGCAGTTTGTGCACCAGATAGTTGATTCCTGCCGCATCGAATCTGATTAAGGCCTGTGTTTTTATATTTAAACTAGCTGGTTTTGCTGATTCGGTATTGCCCGGCTTGCTCCGAATAATATGGGCTGCGCCATGTGTGGCAAAGGTATAGTGAATTAAATTTAAACCAGTACAGCGTTGTCTCGCCTTACCGTACTATTTGTACTGTCTGCGGCTCGCCGCCTTGTCCTGATTTAAATTTAATGCACTATAAATTGGCTGGAAACGTGTTGTCCGCATTTAAAAGGCTACCTGAAAATTTCAGGTAGCCTTTTATGGATTAGCTTAGGCATCTGGCAGGGCGGGTTCGGGGGCGCTGTCTTGAGTGAACCGCGTGCAGACTTCGAGAATATCGTTGCCGAATTTTTGGATTTTGGCTTCGCCCAAGCCGTAGACGTTTTGCAGTTCGGTGAGGCTGGCGGGGCGTTGCTGCACGATATCTTGCAGGGTGCGGTCGCCACACACAATGTAGGCGGGCACATTGTCGGCACGGGCGCGTTCGGTGCGCCATTGGCGCAGCGCCTGCCAGAGGCGCTCTTCGCGCTCGGTGCGCAGCCATTGTTCGCGCGGGGTGCGGGTGGCGGATTTTTCGCGTTTGAGCGGGCGCAGCATCACGGTCTGCTTGCCTTGCAGCACGGGGCGGTCGGCTTGGGTGAGCATGAGGGCGTGGTAGTTGTGCGGGTCGGTGGCGAGCAGGCCTTGGCCGATGCATTGGCGGATGATGCCGCGCCATTCTTTGTCGGACAGGGCGGCACCGATGCCGTAGGTGGAGAGCTGGTCGTGGTGGTTTTGCCGAATCCAGTCGTCGGCCTTGCCGCGCAATACGTGGATGACGTAGCCGGCGGCAAAGCGCTGGCCGACGCGGTAAACGCAGCTGAGGAGTTTCTGCACGTTTTCGGTGGCGTTGAAAAGGACGGGCGGGTGCAGGCAGTTGTCGCAGTGGCCGCAGGGGGGGATTGCTTCGCCGAAGTGGCTCAACAGGGCGGCGCGGCGGCAGCCGGAGGTTTCGCACACGGCAAACATGGCTTCGAGTTTCTGCTGTTCGATTTGCTTTTGGAAGTCGCTGCTGTTGCCGGTTTGGATGCGTTCGCGCAGCAGGGAGTAGTCGTTGAGGCCGTAGCACAGCCAGCTGGCGGCGGGCTGGCCGTCACGCCCGGCGCGGCCGCTTTCCTGGTAGAAGTGTTCGATGCTTTGCGGCATGTCGAGGTGGGCGACGAAGCGCACGTCTGGTTTGTCGATGCCCATGCCGAAGGCGACGGTGGCCACGATGATGAGGCCTTCTTCGCGGGTGAAGCGGTGCTGGTTTTCGTTGCGCTCGGTCATGGTGAGGCCGGCGTGATAAGGCAGGGCGCGGTAGCCGTGTTCGTTTAAAAAGGCGGCAGTGTCTTCTACTTTTTTGCGGCTTAGGCAGTAGACGATGCCGCTTTCGCCGTGGGGACGACTGTGCAGAAAATCGAGCAGCTGCTTTTTGCCGTTGTTTTTTTCGATGATTTGGTAGTAGATATTGGGGCGGTCGAAGCTGGCGATGTATTCGGCAGCGTTTTCCAGTTTGAGGTAGTGTTTGATGTCGGCACGGGTTTCGGCATCGGCGGTGGCGGTGAGGGCGATGCGGGGGATAGCGGGATAGCGGTCGGCCAGGAGGCCGAGCTGGCGGTATTCGGGGCGGAAGTCGTGCCCCCATTGGCTCACGCAGTGGGATTCGTCGATGGCGAACAGGCTGATTTCGGTGTGGTCGAGAAAGCGCAGGAAGCGTTCGCTTACCAGACGCTCGGGGGAAACGTAGAGCAGTTTCAGGTAGCCTGCTTCGATGGTGTCGGCAATCTGCTGCACCTGACTGCTGCTGATGCCGCTATGCACGCTGGCGGCGGCCACACCTGCGGCCTGCAGGGCGGCCACTTGGTCGTCCATCAGGGCAATCAGCGGCGACACCACCACGGCCAGCCCGCGCCGCATCAGGGCGGGAATTTGATAACATAGGGATTTGCCGCCACCGGTGGGCATCAGCACCAGCAGGTTTTGCCCTTCTGCCAGCGCGTTCACGATTTCTTCCTGCCGCCCCCGGAAGGCGTGATAGCCGAAAACTTCGCGCAGGATGTTGAGGGCGGAGGGTTGTGGCATGGGTGGTTTTCCGTTTGCGGGATTTGTTGGATATAATGGCGCGGATTTTATAGCGTTTGAAGGCTACCTGAAAGGATTTTTATGCAACTGAAGAGATGGGCCGGGCTGTGTGCAGTGTTGGTGTTGGCGGGTTGCCCGAGCATGAGCGGCGGGCCGAGCCTGGGCGGCAGCTGGAGAGAGGTGGGTGTGAGCCAAAACGGCAACATGCGTTATGAAATAGACACTTCCAGTATTCGGAAAGAAGGCAGCCGGGTTAGCTTCCGCGAGCGGATTACCGTGTCGGATGTGGGGCGCGAGCATTATGTGAACACGCCGCATTTCAAAACGGCGGTCAACCAATGGCAGTTCGATTGCCAGGCGCGCACCCGCCGTTTGGCTGCGGTGGATATGTGGGATGCTTCAGGCAACAAACTGGCTGCCAACCAATATGAAACAGCCAGGCGGCCTGCCCAGCCGGTGGTGAAAGGTTCGGCCGGCGGTAAACAGTTTGAAATTGCCTGTGGCAAAACTTTGTGATTTTTGCAGAATTAAGGAGAGAAAATATGCGGATCAAGGGAATTGTGGCCGGCCTGTGCCTGCTGGCCGCCGCTGCGCCAGCTTGGGCGGATGATGCGGCACAAACCGAGCTTTTGAGTGCGCAGATGGCGTATCAGGAAGCATTGAAGGTGCAAACCGATAACGGCAGCCGTGTGAACACGCTGCGCACCCGTTTGGAAGCGGCGCAAACTGCCTTGCAGCAAAAACAGGCGGAAATCACGCAGTTGCAAACGCAATTGAATGAGGCGGATGTGGCCGCGCAGCAATCGAATACCACGCTGGAAGAAGCCGGCCGCCGGCTGGACGCGGCTTGGACGGCAGTACGCGGACAGCAGCCTTAGTCGGAGATTAGTAGTAGCAGATTTTTAGCTTTGCAGAAACTGGTTTTGACTGGTTAAAGCTGCGCTTTCAGGTAGCCTTTCCGTACGGAGAGGCTACCTGAAAGTTTATGTGAAGGTTTTGATGTTGGAGTTTGTATGGAAGAGGCTACCTGAAAGCACGGCGCAGCAGAGTTTCTGCGCAGTTAAAATTTCAGGTAGCCTTTGCTTGCCCGGCTATATCGGCATATAAAAAACCGGCCTGATTATTCAGGCCGGTTGGTTTATGCTGCGAGGGTATGAAGCCCCGTACCGCGTGGGTTAAGCTTTAACAATCTTAACTTTGTAGCGGCCGTCTTCTTGACGGTAAGCACCGTGGATGTCGGTTTCGAAGCCGGGGAAGTGGGCGCCGATTTCGCACAGCATCATCAGGAATTCCAAGATGGGCTTGCTTTCTTCGGTGATCATTTCACCAGGCATTACCAACGGTACGCCGGGAGGATAGGGCAGAATCATGTTGGCGTTGATCTTACCTACCATGTCTTCCAAGTAGCAGTCTTCAATCTGACCTTTCAGCTCAAGCTGGAAGGCTTTGTGCGGGTTCATCACCATGGTCGGCAACACTTCGAATGCGCTGAACATGAGTTCAGGCAGGTTGTGCTTGCAGATCAGGCTGTGGATGCCTTGTGCCAATTCTTGAATCCGCATGTCTTGGTAGAAAGAGGGAGATTCATTGAACACGCGCGGCAATACTTCTTCCACGGTGGCGTTGGCATCGTACAGGGATTTGAACTCGTTCAATGCGTGCAGCAGGCTGAGGGCTTTGGTGTCGTCCACGCCGATGCTGAAGAGCACGAGGATGTTGTAGGGACCGGTTTTCTCCACGATGATGCCGCGGTCTTCCAAGAATTTGGAAACGAGGTTGGCAGGGATACCGGTTTTTTCCAGCTCGCCGTTTTTATCCAAGCCCGGGGTAAGCAGAGTTACCTTGATCGGGTCGAGGTACATGTGCTGGGCGTCGATGTCTTTGAAGCCGTGCCATTTGTCGGTTTGATGCAATTCCCAGCATTCGATGTTATCAACGTTTTCAGGTTGCCATACGTCGAAATACCATGAATCGGCATGGGCTTTGTGTTTCTTGATTTCCTTACGGAATTTAACGGCGCGTTCCAGTGAATCCTGCATCAGGCGTTTACCGGAGTTGCCGCGCATCATGGCTGCTGCCACTTCAGTAGAGGCTACCATGGGGTAGAACGGAGAAGTGGAGGTGTGCATCATGTAGGCTTCGCCGAAGGTGGCGGTGTTCAGGTTACCCTTAACGTGAATCATGGAAGCCTGTGAAAATGCAGCCAGCAGTTTGTGGGTGGAGTGGGTTTCAAAGATTACCTTGTCTTTAACCTGCTTACCGCCCATACCGGTTTTGCCGTTGTAGATCGGGCTGAAGTTGGTGTAGGGAACCCAAGCAGAGTCGAAGTGGATGGATTTCACATCCAGGGTGTCTTTGATCTTGTCGGTGTTGTAGAACAGGCCGTCATAAGTGGAGTTGGTAATCACAGCATGTACCGGCCAAGTGGCGCCCGGAACTTTGGCAAGTTTTTCGGTAATAACTTCTTTAGTGAATTCTTTTTGCGGAATACCACCCAAGATACCGTAGGCGTTACGGGTCGGTTTCAGATACACCGGAGTAATGTCGCTCATCATCAACAGGTGGGTTAATGATTTGTGGCAGTTACGGTCGATCAGCACGGTGCTGCCGGCCGGCACGGAGTACATACCCACGATTTTGTTGGCGGTGGAAGTACCGTTGGTTACGATGTAGCTATGGTCGGCATTGAAGGTTTTGGCGATGTATTCTTCGGCTTCTTTGTGCGGACCGGAGTGGTCGAGCAGAGAGCCTAGCTCGCCCATAGAAACGGAAATGTCGGATTTGAAAGTGTTTTCGCCGTAGAAGTCGTAGAACAGGCTGCCTACGGGAGATTTCAAGAAAGCGGTACCGCTCATGTGGCCCGGAGTACAGAATGTATATTTGTTTTTAACAACGTAGTCAAACAGGGCTTTGGTGAAGGGAGGTGTGATATTGTCGATATAGTGGCAGATTGCTTTTTCAATTTTATCAACAACGTCTTCGTTGCTGAACAGGTGGCAATCAATGAAGGTGGCGTGGTCGCCTACAGCACCGAAGTCCACGGGTTTGTCGCAGTCGGTAGGCTTCAGAATGAATACAGGCAACTCATCGTTGAGCGCAATAATTTTCTTGTCTAATTCTTGGTTGAAAATATCCAGTGTACAAAGCACGGAACCTATTCTGGCATCATGTTTCAAAAGCGTCAGTATTTCTTGCTGGTCATGGGCTATTCGGATGGCGTAACCACCCTTTTCCAAAGTTGCAATCAAGCTCTTCAGATAGTCACCAAGTTCCTTATGACCACAGCCTAATAATATATTCTTCATGATCTAAATCCTTTAAATAAATTAAAAAACAGCTGCTTTGCTAGCCGGATAAACCCGGCTTTTTGCTGCTGCTGCTGTGCCAGAATAGCACAGCAGCAGCAGCAACTTGTGTTTTGCCGTTTGCGAACACAACGACAAAAATAAACCTGCATACTACGGTATATGCAGGCAAGGGGGGTAGTGCGTTAATGATATCCTGAGACAAGCTGTCTGGCGGCGGATAGAATATCTGTCTTACAGTTAAATACTGCTAAGGAAATTTAACAGTTGCTTTAGCTGTTGCGTTCAAGTGGACAAATGCTAAAATCATTTGCATCCTTGCATGCATATAGAGCCAGTTGATTTTAAAGAGCAATATCTTAATAATTTGACTGAATTGGCAATTTATTTTGAATGCCTATCTATTTATTGATACATCATATCATAAAATATTGTGATATGGGTTGACTTTAGTCAGAAAATTTTAGAGTAAACATACTAACCAAAGGGAGCTGGCGGGAAGGTGCTGGCAGCAAGGGTTGAGTGTGAGTTTGCGTAAATGGAAATGGTGGGTACTGGGGTATTTAATCGTTGAGAAAAATAAGTTTCCCGCAAATATATTGGGAGGGGGTATTATGTAGAGCACATTTTCCTACAGGGCGGCAAGCCACAGACAATACAGGAGTACGGTAAGGTGAGTTAACGCAATTAGGATATGAAGTGCCTTTGGCCATATTTTCAGGTAGCCTCTGCCTGCTGCCAAGCGGGGCATTGCCATTTGGGTGCGTCTTGGAAACGATAGGCGGCCATTTTGTTCAGCAGGGCGGGGATGCTACTGTCTGTACACACTAAGCCGGTATTGGCGGCTGGCATGAAACCTTGGCTGGCGGTGTGCTGCAACAGGGTGGTGATGGGATTAAAAAAGCCATTGATGTTAAGCAGGCCGATGGGTTTGCTGTGTAGTTTGAGCTGGGCGGCCGAGAGCACTTCAAACAGCTCTTCGTATGTACCCAGCCCGCCGGGCAGGGCGATGAAGGCATCGGCCTGCTCAATCATTTTGGTGCGCCGCTCGGCCATGTTGTCGGTGATGATGAGCTCGGTGAGGCGGCCGTGCGCCATTTCTTCGTGGCGCAGGAAGGTGGGGATGATGCCGGTTACTTTGCCGCCGGCAGCCAGGGCGGCAGAAGCCACTTCGCCCATCAGGCCGATACCACCACCACCGTACACCAGCCGGCTGCCGCGTTCGGCAATAGCACGCCCCAGCTCGCGGGCGGCTTGGCTGTAGCTCGGGTCTTCGCCTAGGTTGGAGCCGCAATAGACGACGATGTTGTTCATAGCATTCATATTTATTCTTTCAGGTAGCCCGAGGTCTTGGCTAAATACTGCTCGCGGTATATTTTTTGGTTGCATGTACACGCCTTAAACTGCATCTATATTCGGCAGCTTGGTGCAGGCCTTATCCTCTTGGAGGGTAGTGGTTTCGGCAATTAGCCGGTAAAGGTGAAAGGGTGAATTATAGCGAAATAGGAATTTTTGCGCACAAGCCGGAGGGTAGGACAGGCAAAGGCTACCTGAAAATGCTACAACAGCTTTTCAGGTAGCCTTTGGCTTTAGTGAGACTGATGTTTTCAGGTAGCCTGAAACTTGTATGGTGCAAAAAAACAGGCTGCCGAAGTAATCGGCAGCCTGTTTGGCGTGTATCGTTAATGCCCGTGGTGGCAGCCGCCACCGCCGGCCGAGGCCATGGCTTCGGCCGCTTGTGCGTCGGCGTGGTAGCTGGAGCGCACCATGGCACCGATAGCAGCGTTGGTAAAACCTATGGCATAGGCTTCATGTTCGAACTGCTTGAACATTTCGGGGGTAACGTAGCGCAATACGGGCAGGTGGCTGTTGCTGGGCTGCAGGTATTGCCCCACAGTGATCATTTCGATGTTGTTGGCACGCATATCGCGCATGATTTCGCGCACTTCATCGTCAGTTTCGCCCAAGCCTACCATGATGCCGGATTTGGTGGGGATGTGCGGCATCATTTCTTTATAGCGGCGCAGCAGCTCGAGCGAATGCTGGTAGTTGGCGCCGGGGCGGGCCTGTTTGTAGAGGCGCGGGTGGGTTTCTAGGTTGTGGTTCATCACATCGGGCGGGGTTTTGGCCAGAATTTCGAGGGCAATATCCATGCGGCCGCGGAAATCGGGTACGAGGATTTCGATTTTAGTATTGGGGCTGCGCTCGCGGATGGCAGTGATGCAGTCGGCAAAGTGCTGGGCGCCGCCATCGCGCAAATCGTCACGGTCTACCGAGGTGATAACAACGTAGCGCAAATTCATGGAGACCACGCTGGAGGCGAGATGTTGCGGCTCTTCGGTATCGAGCGCGTTGGGGCGGCCGTGGCCGACATCGCAGAAGGGGCAGCGGCGAGTGCAGATATCACCCATAATCATGAAGGTGGCGGTGCCGCGGCTGAAGCATTCGCCGATATTGGGGCAGCTGGCTTCTTCGCACACGGTGTGCATTTTCTGATCGCGCAGGATATTTTTGATCTCAAAGAACTTCTTGCCGGTGGGCAGCTGGGCGCGAATCCATTCTGGTTTTTTCAGTTTCTGCTCCAGCGGCACAACCTTAATCGGGATACGGGCAACTTTGGCCGCACCTTTGTGTTTTACGCCGCGGCTGTTGTCTTGTTTGGCGGGGTTCTCTGTGGCCATGGCTTGTTCCTTTGCTGTGTTTTCAATGTGGTGTGTACTTTTCAGGTAGCCGGCGGGTAGTCAGTCGGCCTGTTTTTCAGGTAGCCTCAACTGCTGCTGCAAATGGTTGGTCAGTTTGGCGGCCACGTCGGCCACGGAGGGGACGGGCTGCACCAAGTCGGCGATTTGAGTCATTTCCAGCTCGGCGTAGCCGCAGGGGTTGATTTGGCGGAAGGGGCTTAAGTCCATATTTACGTTTAATGCCAAGCCGTGATACACCGCGCCGCGTTTGATGCGCAGGCCGAGGGAGGCGATTTTTTTGCCTTCCACATACACGCCGGGACGTTTCGGGTCGGCTGCGGCGAAGATGCCGTATTCAGCCAGGGTGGCGATGATGCTGTTTTCCAAACTGCTTACCAAGTCGCGCACGCTGATTTTGCGGCGTTTGAAGTCGATTAGGGTATATACCACCAGCTGGCCGGGGCCGTGGTAGGTAATTTGGCCGCCACGGTCGATCTGCACCACGGGGATGTTGCTGCGTGCCAAGAGATGCTCGGCTTTGCCGGCCATGCCTTGAGTGAACACGGGCGGATGTTCCACCACCCAAAGCTCGTCTTTCGTGCGCTCGCTGCGGGCATCGGTGAAGGCTTCCATGGCGTGGAAAATCGGGCTGTATTCGGCCAAGCCAAGCTGAATGACTTTCATCACAGCACCACTTTCACCAAGGGGTGTGAGGTGAGTGCTAGGTAAATATTATCGAGCTGCGACTTGCTGTGGGCGTTTATGGTAACGGTTATGCCCTGATAGTTGCCTTGACTACTTTCGCGGTGGCGCATATCGTGTTCGGCGGTGTCTGGCGCGTGCAGGCGCACGGTTTCCAATATCTGCACAGCAAATTCGGGGTGTTTGGCGCCCATGATTTTGATGGAGAAGCGGCAGGGGAATTCCAGTAGGGTTTCTTGGTTGGTTTCGCTCATGGTGGCCTTTCAAACGGCCGCCGTTCGGAGTGGCGGCGCGGTATAATCAGGGCGGCATTTTACTGGAAAACCGATGGCTTGAACAACACGCCGCGGTGTGGCGGAAATAGGGTTTCAGGTAGCCTTTGGCGCCGGATAAAGGCTACCTGAAAAGATTAAATGCCTGTTTTTTATGTCTGCCTTAAATTAAGAATGACGGGATTGGTTCGCTACTTTGTTTCATTCCGAAAGGGGAACCGCTATAGTGTGTCAGAAAACCGCTGCCTGTTCCGTCTAAGCTATGTCTTCCACTTTTTCGAAAGCTCAAACTATGCTACGCAAAATATTGCTACTCTTAGCCGCTATCATTCCAGCCGTTCTCATCCTCGGCTTTTTTGCCCCCAAATTCATCGCCCAAGCCAAACCTGGAGCCCATGCCATGCCCAGTAACCCCGCCTTTGCTCAACGCCTCGTTTCCTTGCACACTCCCGGCGGTCAGCCCGTACAAACCCTACTCAAAAGTAACCGCCCCACATTGGTTAAATTCTGGGCCAGCTGGTGCCCCTTGTGTTTGAGCGAGTTACAAACTACTGCCGAATGGCAGCAATCTGCCGAGTTTTCCGGCGAAAATGCCCGTGCTAACCTGATTACCATTGCCTCGCCTGGCTTCCTCGGCGAAAAGCCAGAAGCCGAATTTAAAGAATGGTTTGCTAAGCTCGACTACCCCGGCCTTCAGGTAGCCCTCGACGACGGCAGCCTAGCCAAAGCCGCCGGTGTTGGTGTGTATCCTAGCTGGGTATTACTCTCTGCCGACGGAGAAATCTTGCGCGTGCACAAAGGTAGTTTGCAGCATGAACAAGCCCTCGCCTTACTCGATAACCCTAATGCCGACCTCGCCGCCGTGCCCGTACAGCAGCACTACACCGCCGCCGACGGCAGCAGCCGCACCGCACAGACCAAAACCATCTACCTTGCCGGTGGCTGCTTCTGGGGTGTGGAAGCCTATATGCAGCGCCTGCCTGGCGTGGTGGATGCCGTATCCGGCTACGCTAACGGTCAAACTGCCAACCCTAGCTATGAAGATGTAATCCGTGGCAGCGGCCACGCTGAAACCGTGAAGGTGGATTACGACCCCGAGCGCATCAGCCTGGCAGACCTTCTACGCTACTACTTCCGCGTTATCGACCCCACCTCGCTCAATCAGCAAGGTAACGACCGAGGCCGCCAATACCGCACCGGTATCTACTACACCGACCCTGCCGAAGCTAAGACCGTACGCGCCGCCCTGGCTGCCGAACAGCGTAAACATCGCCGTCCCATCGTAGTGGAAGCCCTGCCCTTGCAACACTTCTATCCTGCCGAGGCCTATCACCAAGACTACCTCGCCAAAAACCCTAACGGCTACTGCCATATCGACATCGGCCTCGCTGACAAGCCGCTTGACCCTGCCGAGGGAAGCAGCCCTGCCCCCGCCAAAGGCTTCAACCCTGCCACCTACCGCAAGCCAGACGACGCCACCCTGCGCCGTACTCTCACCGACGAGCAATACCGCGTTACCCAAAAAGGTGACACTGAACGTGCCTTCAGTCACCAGTATGATGACCTGTTCGAGCCCGGCCTGTATGTTGATATTGTTAGCGGTCAGCCTCTGTTTAGCAGCCGCGACAAATTCAACTCCCACTGTGGCTGGCCCAGCTTCACCCGTCCCATCAGTCCTGATGCCATCACCGAACACGACGACTACAGCTACCATATGCACCGCACCGAAGTGCGCAGCAGCGCTGCCTACTCCCACCTCGGCCACGTCTTCCCCGACGGCCCAAAAGACCGCGGCGGCCTGCGCTACTGCATCAACGGTGCCAGCCTGCGCTTCATCCCCGAAAACCAAATGCAGCAGCAGGGCTACGGCAGCTACCTGAAAGATTTGCATTAAGTGTGGATAAATGCAGAAAAGGCTACCTGAAGGTTCAGGTAGCCTTTGTTTTGTATAGATAGCGGATAGGCTACCTGAAAAGGGATAGGAAGTTTTCAGGTAGCCTTTTGTATGGCAGGCAGCCGTTTGGTTGTTTATCTTCAGTTAGCCTCTTAAATACTTCAGTGTATCCATCTCAAGTCTGTTTTATTTTAAAGCCAAGCTGCGTCCACGCAAATACTGCTAGAGCGGCAGCGGCTAGGGCGGTGCCCACCCAGCCTAGCGTACCCAGCCCCCAGTGGCGCGAGATGATGCCGCCCAAGAGCGCGCCGCCGCCGATGCCGATGTTGTAGCTGCCAGAGTAAATCGCATTGGCCACATCGGTGGCATCCGGAGCGTAGCGGATCACATGGGCAACCATGCTCAAGCCCAATACCCCGATGCCAGTTCCCCAAACCAGCGAGAGTGCAAACATGGCTGCCGTGCTGCCGCCTAAAGGTCTCAACAGCAGTAATGAAACCAGCAGCAAGGCTGCCGAGCTGAGTAGAGTGGGATTCGGGTGTTTTGGATAGAAGCGCGAATACAGCCAGCTGGCCGCCATGCCCGACAAGCCGAATACCAGCAGCAGCGCCGTGGCTGTATCCGGCGGCATATGGGTAATTTCCAGCACATAAGGCTCGATGTAGCTATAGGCTGTGAAATGGGCGCTCACAATGAGCACTGCCATCGCATACATCCCCAATAGGTGAGGGCGTTTGGCTAAGAGTGGCAGACTTTTCAGCGAGCCGGCGTTTTTGCTTTCCAAGTGCGGCAGGATTTTGGCTAAAAGCACCATCACGCCCAAAGCCAGCACGCCGATCAGTGCGAAGGTAACCCGCCAGCCCAGCCACTGCCCCACCAGCCGCCCCAACGGCAAACCCAACACCGTGGCCATAGATGTGCCCAATGAGAGCCAGCCCAAAGTTTGCTGCCGCCTGCCCACTGGTGCCAGACGCATCACTAGTGAAGCGGTGATGGCCCAAAACAGCGCGTGGGTAAAGGCAATCAGCACGCGCGAAGCCAAGAGCACGGGAAAGCTCCACGCCACAGCGGAAAGCCCGTGCCCGGCCACAAACACGGCAAACAGCGCAAGCAGCAGCCTGCGCCGTTCCGCGTTGGCTGCCAGCAGCATCAACGGCAACGAAGCCAGCGATACTACCCAGGCATACACGGTAATCATGATACCCGTGTCGGCGGCAGACATATTGAAGCCCTTGCCAATATCGGTGAGCATGGCGATGGGGATGAATTCGGTGGTGCATACCACAAAGGCCGCCACCGAAATCGCAAACACGCGCAGATAGGCCAGTAGGATGGGGGCATGGGGGTGATGTTTGAGCATGGGCGTATATGGAAAGCGAAGTAATGTTTTCAGGTAGCCTTTAAACTCTGATCCAGCAGGCGGTTTAAGGGTTCAATATTCTTGCAATCAGTGCCTTATCCCTGCCCACCATATTCGGAATCTGCACCTGAATGCCGTTGCCGGGGGCAACTTCCGCCGCTTCGCCCCTACGCTTCATGGCTTGCAGCACGATGGTTTGGTTGCCCTGCGGGTGAATGATTTCCAGTGTGTCGCCCACGGCGAAGCGGTTTTTCACTTCCACAGTGGCCCAGCCTTCGGTGTCGATTTCGGTAACGTGGCCGACATATTGGCTTTGCTTGGCCACGGAATGGCCGGTGAGGTAGTTTTGGTAGTCTTGCGTTTGGTGGCGCTCGAGGAAGCCGGTGGTGTAGCCGCGGTTGGCGAGGCCTTCCAGTTCGGCCAGCAGGCTGTAGTCGAAGGGGCGGCCGGCTACGGCATCGTCGATGGCTTTGCGGTAGGCCTGAGCCACGCGCGCCACGTAATACACAGATTTGGTGCGGCCTTCAACTTTGAGGCTGTCCACGCCGATGCGGGCGAGCTCGGCCACTTGTTCTACGGCGCGCAGGTCTTTGGAGTTCATGATGTAGGTGCCGTGTTCGTCTTCCATAATCGGCATCATTTCGCCGGGGCGGTTGCTCTCTTCTATGAGGAAGATTTTATTGGCGGCGGGGTGGCGCACTTGGCCGTTGATGCCTTCGAAGGCGGCGTTGGCTTCTTCTTGGGCTTTGTTGAAATCAAAGCCTTGCAGCAGGCGGGCGTCGCCCATTTCGTCGATTTCGGCAGGGTGGACTTTATAGTCCCAGCGGCAGGAGTTAGTGCAGGCGCCTTGGTTGGGGTCGCGGTGGTTGAAGTAGCCGGAGAGCAGGCAGCGGCCGGAATAGGCGATGCAGAGTGCGCCGTGCACGAATACTTCGAGCTCGACATCGGGGCATTCTTGGCGGATTTCGGCGATTTCTTCCATGCTCAATTCGCGCGACAAAATAATGCGTTCCACGCCGATGCGCTGCCAGAATTTCACGCCCCAGTAGTTGGTGGTGTTGGCCTGCACGGAGAGATGGACGGGCATATCGGGCCAGCGTTCGCGGGTAACCATAATCAAGCCGGGGTCGGCCATAATCAGCGCGTCTGGCTTCATGGCAACCAGCGGCTCCATATCGGCCACAAAGGTTTTGAGCTTGCTGTTGTGCGGCAGGGTATTGACGGTGAGGTAGAACTTTTTGCCGCGTGTATGGGCTTCGGTAATGCCGGCCTGCAATACGTCGAGCTTGGCGAATTCGTTGTTGCGGGCGCGCAGGGAATAGCGCGGGCTGCCGGCATACACGGCATCGGCGCCGTAATCGAAAGCAGTACGCATGCGCTCGGGACCGCCGGCGGGAAGAAGGAGTTCGGGAGATTTCATGATGATAAATATGTAATTGGAATAATAAAGATTTTTGCTTCGCAGAAGATCAGCTTTGGCTACGCCAAGACATTACTTTCAGGTAGCCTCTAAAGATTTTCAGGTAGCCTCTTAAGTAGGCTACCTGAAAAACATCGGCTTCCACAGAAGCGGCAGTCAAACGGATTATAGCGCAAAATAGCGACTAACCGGTTTCTGCCGAGTCATGCTTGGGTGCGGGCTCCCAAATCTGCGAGGTGAAGAGTTGTGCGTCGTGCACATAGGGGTTGTTTTGGTCCCACACGTAGCCGGCAAACACGGCGCTGAGCATGCGGTCGGTTTCCGGTGTGCGTTGGCTGCTGAAAATCATGTCTTGCAGTGTACCGGAATACCAGGCATCCACATAGTGCCGGAACACGTTTACGCCGGACATCAGCGGGCGGGCGAATTCGTTTTGCCAGTTTACCTGCTGGCCATTCAGCTGGCGGGCCACCAAATCGGCGGCGAGTTTGGCCGAGTGGGTGGCGATGGTTACGCCGGAGGAGAATACCGGGTCGAGAAATTCGGCGGCGTTACCCAAAAGGGCGAAGTGGCGACCGTAGAGCGATTTTACGCTAGCGGAATAGCCAGGCAGGTAGATGAACGGGAAGTCGTTATCCCATTGCGTGTTTTTCAAAATGCGGCGCAAGATTGGCACTTCCAGGGCGAATTTCTTCAGGATAACGGTGGAACTTTCCAGCCCAAGTTTTTCAGGCAGTCCTACTACACCGATGGAGGAGCGGCCGTTGGAAAAGGGAATCAGCCACAGCCAAATGTCGCGGTGTTCGGGGTGGATGCACACCAGGTTTTTGTTGCGGTCGAAGGCTGGGTCGGTGATGTGATCGTCGATGTGGGTGAAGTGCACGTGGCGTAAGGGCAGGTCGGAGGGGATGTCCCAACTGAGCATGCGCGGCAGTACACGATGGTAGCCGCTGGCGTCCAGCACGAAGCGCGCACCCAGCACATAAGGGTCGCCACCTTCCTGTTGCACCACCAGTTTGGCGAAATCACCGTGGTTGTCGAAGGCCTTTACCGTGGAGCCGAACTGCACAGTTACGCCCTGCTTGATGGCTTCGTCAATCAAGATTTTGTCGAAACGGGTACGCTCTACATTAAATGCAGTAGAAGGGCCGGGGGAGAATTTGTCGGTGAATTTAAAGCTGGTGTTGTGTTCGCCCCAAGATAAGGCAAAGCCGTTTTTATATTGAAAGCCGAAGCCGGCTTGCACGGCGGGCAGGAAACCGGCCTCATGCAGCAGCTCTATGCAGTACGGCAGCAGGCTCTCGCCGATAACGAAACGTGGGAAATGCTGCTTTTCCACCACGCAAACATTAAATCCCCGCTTGTTCAACAAAGCGGCCGCCACCGTCCCCGAGGGGCCGGCACCGATGATGACGACGTCGTAATGCTGAATCATGTTTTCCCTTTATTATTCGTTTCCGCCCGACTCTGCGGGCGTTGGCAAGATTATTCATTTGCATCTGCTTTGTCGGCACACCCCACGCACGGCGGCAAGGCTTAAATGGCTTAGAAATTGGTTTGATTATAAATGAATTAGATAAAAATTGTCTGAAACCAACCGCCGTGAGCAATACGGCACCGCTCCTGCCTGCTAGAGCTGTGTTGCCCAGTAAGCAATAGGCCTATAGGCTACCTGAAAGCAATTAGCCTGCCAAGCCGTATTGGTTTTCAAATTAGCGGATTAACTTCGCTTCCGCTGTGGTGTGAGCCCGCCTTGCTGTGCCTTAGTTGCAGTTGGCGGCTCGCAGCCCGATGTCGGAGACAAATTTAATCCTCTACTGTTCCAAGAAGGCCGTACAATATTGCCCGTTATCCAGGTTACCTGAAACTCCAAGGACCCCGCCATGCAGGATTTCCACGTTGCACAACTGTCGCTGCCGCCGCAGGGCACCCACCTTGTCGAGGCTTCCGCCGGCACGGGTAAAACTTACAATATTGCCGCGCTATTTACCCGCTTGGTGGTGCTCGAAGGCTGGGCGCCGGAAAACATACTGGTGGTTACCTTCACCGATGCTGCCACCGCTGAGCTGAAAAACCGCCTGCGCGCTCAGCTGGGCGAAGCCCTGGCTGCTCTGCAAAGCGGGGAAACGCCGGCCGATGAATTTCTGCAACACCTGCTGGCTGAAGCCTTGGCCAAACAAGAGCGCAGCAAGCTCATCCTGCAGCTGCAGGCCGCCCTTTCCGGCTTCGACACCGCCGCTATCTACACCATCCACGGCTTCTGCCTGCGCGTGCTGGGTGACTATGCCTTCTTGTGCGGCGTGCCCTTCGAGCTGGAAACCGGCCCCGCCGACTCCGCCGCCCGCCTGGTGGCCGCACAGGATTTCTGGCGCGAACACGTGGCCGACCACCCGCAAAACGCGCGCATCGCCGCCCGCTTCGGCATCACCCCCGCCTCCGTGCTGGCCGAATTTTCAGGTAGCCTCAAACGCGCCTTTTTGGACTACAGGCTACCTGAAAACCGCCTGCCGCAAATACAGAAAGGCTACAATGCTGCTTGGCAGAAGTTGCGACAGAAGTTTGATGAAATTGAAGCTATGTATTGCCGCATATTGCCGCAAATCAATAAAACAACGTTTAACAAGACTGTTGGTAATTTATTAAAGGAACTCAAGCAGCTGGCAGCAGCAGAAGCTCTACCGGAGCTTCAAAAGCCGAAAGAAAAAAGTAAAAACCTACTCAAATTTGAAACAGAGGCCCTCCGCAGTAGTCTTAATAAAGCTGGGCATCTATCTGATGCTGATATTGCCACTCTACAACCCTTAGCTGTTTTCGGGCGCTATTTAGCCGAAATCAGCGATGCGGAGCAGGAAGCCGCCATCCGCCTCAAGCTCGAATGTTTGGGCTACCTGAAAACCCGTTTGGCCGACGACAAACGCCGCAGCCCGCGCCGCGACTACGACGATTTGCTGCTCGACGTGCACGCCGCCCTGTCCAACCCCGATCATCCCGAACAAGCCGAAGCGCTCGCCCAAGCCCTGGCGGCCAAATGGCGTGTGGCGCTCATCGACGAATTTCAAGACACCGACCCGCTGCAATACGCCATTTTCCACACTGCCTTTATCCGCCAAGGCGTGCCTGTATTTTTGGTGGGCGACCCCAAGCAGGCCATTTACGGCTTTCGCGGCGCCGACATCCACGCCTACCTCGCCGCCGCCGCCGAAACCGCCCCCGAGCAAAGCTATACCCTGCGCACCAACTACCGCAGCCACCGCGATTTGGTCAACGGCATCGGCCATCTGTTTGCCGCCCGCAGCCGCCCCTTCGTGCTGCCGCAGATTGCCTACCCCGACGTGCAGGCCGCCCGCGCCGAGAGCTTGCTCAGCCCCGCGCCTGAAGCCGCTGTGGCCGTGCGCTGGATTAATCCGGCGGGCGAAAGCGAAGGAAAGCTGCCGAATAAAGACGCCTTGCGCGAGCTCTGTGCCGATTATTGCGCCCGCGAAATTGCCGCACGGCTCAATCAGGCGCTTTCAGGTAGCCTTTCCATCGGCGGCAGACACGGCGGCGGAAACGTGCCGCTGCATCCTGGGCAGGTGGCCGTATTGGTCCGCACCCACAGCGAAGCCGCCCTGGTTGCGCGCGCGCTCAAACGCCGGGGCGTGCGCAGCGTATTGCTGCAACAGCAATCGGTATTCGACACGCCCGAAGCCGAAGCTCTGCACGCCCTGTTGCTGTTCTGGCTGGCTCCGCAGCAAACCGAATACCTGCGCTTCGTGCTCGGCGGCATTTTCTATGGCTACACCGCACAAGACCTGGCCGAATTGAACGGCAACGAAAACCGCCTGGCCGAGTGGATCGCCCTGGCCGAAACCGCCGCTGAAGCCTGGCAGCAGCACGGCATCTACACCGCGCTCACCCGTTTCGCCCGCCAAAGCGGCCTTGAGCAGCACCTTCTACACACCCGAAACGAACACAGCTTCACCAATTTCTGGCAGCTGGCCGAAATCCTGGCGCTGGCCACTGCTGAATGTGCCAGCCCAGTTGCATTGGCGCAATGGTTGGAAATGCGGCTGAAAAGTAGCAAGAAAAACAAGAAAAGCAAAGAAAATAAAAATGATAGGGAGGATAAGGGGAATAAAGAATACCAGCTGCGGCTGGAAAGCGACGAAGACTTGGTAAAAATCGTTACCATGCACGCCGCCAAAGGGCTGGAATACCCGCTGGTGTTTTGCCCTTTCGTGTGGGATGCCAGCCGCGATTTGGTAAAAGACTGGAACATCATCAGCCAAAGCAACGGCCGCAACCTATTGTTGGCCAAGGCCCAGCTGGGCGAAGAAGACGAGCGGCAGCTGTTTGCCGAAGACCTCGGCGAACGCCTGCGCCTCTTGTATGTTGCGCTCACCCGCGCCCGCGAGCAGCTCGTGATTTACGCCGCCCCCTGCAGCAACACTCCGGAAAACACCTTCGCCTATCTCTTGGCTGAAACAGGTGAGGACGATTGTCATGCCATCCGCAGCCATTGGAGCAGTTTTGAAGGCCAAGGCCGAGCCGAAGCCCTGCGACAGGCTTGGCTTAAGCGCATCCAAAGCGCCGCACCCGGCCAGCTGCAATGGCTGGAAGACGAGCCGCCCGAAGCCCGCTACCACGCCCGCGATGAACAACAGGGCAGCTACCGCGCCCTCGTGCTGCCCGAGCGGCCGCTGCAATTTATCCGCCACACCAGCTTTACCGGCCTGAGCCGCCAAACCCTTGCTGCCGAAGAGTGGCTACCTGAAAGCCTGCTGGCTGATGAAAACCCCGCCGCCGAAACCGAAAGGCTACCTGAAAGCGCAAACAACGAGTTGCGTTCCAACGGTCAAAATGCAGTTCAGCCAAACGGACAGGGCGACTTATGGCCAAACGAAGCCGAAACCGCTCTGCTAGCCTTCCCCGCCGGCACCACCCCCGGCATCTGCCTGCACAGTATTTTAGAAAAAACCGATTTCGTTTGCCCCACCGCCGAACAAGCGGCATCCTATGCCGATATCTTGGTCAAACACGGCTTTGAGGCCGAACCATGGCTGCCGGCGGTGTTGGAAATGGTAGAAGCCGTGCGCCGTGCACCATTGGTAGAGAATATGCAGTTGGCTGATATCCCCGCCGATAGCTGCGTAGCGGAAATGGGCTTCGTGCTACACCTGCACGATTTCGGTTTGAAACGCCTGCGCCGTTGGTTTGCCCGTCCCGACATCGGGCTACCTGAAAATGCCGCCGCCCATCTGCTGCAGCTGGATTTCCATACCGTAAACGGTTTCCTCAACGGTTTCATCGACCTAATTGCGGCAGACGAAAATGGCAGGGTATGCGTAATCGACCACAAATCCAACCACTTGGGCAATCATTTGGCAGATTACGGCCAAGCCGCCATGAGTGCGGCGGTGAGCGAACACCATTATTACCTGCAGGCGCTGATTTATGCCGTAGCCACCGCACGCTACCTGAAACAACGCCATGCCCTGCCCGAATACATCTATGTTCGCTACCTGTTTGTGCGCGGCCTGAATCCGCACGGCCAAGAAGGCCTGTGGTGCTGGGACATCCCTGTTTCCACCCTGCAAGAATGGCTCGAATAGTCGCAGCCGTGCCGACGGGGAAAGGCGTGGCAGAAAAATCAGCATAAATAACAATCCTTAGCCAAGTTTTCCAGAATGGATGTTGACTATTTGTCAAATCTACCTATAATATGCCGTTTTCGTAAGTATGGCGCAGCCGGAAAACGCCCAAGCGGGAATAGCTCAGTTGGTAGAGCGCAACCTTGCCAAGGTTGAGGTCGCGAGTTCGAGACTCGTTTCCCGCTCCAAGTTTTCAATCATCCGAATCCCAAGCGGGAATAGCTCAGTTGGTAGAGCGCAACCTTGCCAAGGTTGAGGTCGCGAGTTCGAGACTCGTTTCCCGCTCCACTATCTACTTAGTTGTTGGTTCGGGTGCTATGCGGGAATAGCTCAGTTGGTAGAGCGCAACCTTGCCAAGGTTGAGGTCGCGAGTTCGAGACTCGTTTCCCGCTCCAAGTTTTAGCAATTTGGCCGATACAGTCG
Organism: Eikenella sp. NML99-0057; assembly: GCF_001648535.1. Lineage (NCBI taxonomy): Bacteria > Pseudomonadati > Pseudomonadota > Betaproteobacteria > Neisseriales > Neisseriaceae > Eikenella > Eikenella sp. NML99-0057. Next base: position 120,166 of record NZ_LXST01000001.1, read on the forward strand.
GCCAAAAGCTAATTTGGCGGGATAGCAAAGTGGTTATGCAGCGGCCTGCAAAGCCGTGTACGCCGGTTCGATTCCGACTCCCGCCTCCAAAATACCATAGTGAATGTAAGCCGCAGGCAGCAAATAGCCATCGCGGTATTAGTTTAAATTAACCATACATCAATCAGCACGGCGGGGTGGCAGAGTGTTTATGCTGCGTGGGGTGCAACCCTCGCATAGGCCGGTTAAAATCCGCGCCCCCGCCTCCAATCATCCAGGCTGCCAGCCGCAGCCCGGCCCGAGTGGTGGAATTGGTAGACACAACGGACTTAAAATCCGTCGCTCCTTAATACGAGCGTACCGGTTCGATTCCGGTCTCGGGCACCACAAACCGCTTTTCAGCGGTTCTTTTATTTTGTCTAATTAATATCTGCTTAAGTATATATTGCTAAGTCCTTCACTTCATACAGAGTTAATTTGTCTTGCTATAGTTCTGTGTTGTCTGCGGCTGGCAACCTTGTACGAGTAATATGGCAAGGTAAGCCGACGTGGTACTGGTTTAAAGTTAATTTGCTTAAGTTGTGTATTTGACAAGTATGCGGGTGGGTCCTTCTCATTTTTCTGCAGAAGTTTTGTCAGCAAAACCGCCGGCCTGATTATTTCAGGCCGGCGGTTGCTTAATAATGTGCGCTATATTACTGCTCGTTTTTGGCTGCCCATTCGGCAGGAGTGGCGGCTATGGAGATGGAAAGGGCGTGCAGTTCGTTGCTGGCCAGCCGGTCGGCGAGGCCATCTTTGATCAGGCGGTGACGGGCAAGGCGGGGTTTGCCTTCAAAATCGGTAGACACGATGGCAGCGAAAAAATGATGGCCGTCGCCTTCCACTTGAATCATTTCGGCGTTGATGATTTCGCCAATCATGGCTTGGACTTGTTCGGGAGTGAGCATGTGGGATTCCTTTTGATTTCTTAAGAGGTTTGTGTGAGGGGCGTATTCTACCGTAAACCGTTGTGGTGCGCTTTGTTTGTGTTGGGTAGTTTCAGGTAGCCTATATCGGGTAATGGGCTACCTGAAACTTTAATACGGTTTGAAGAACAGCCTGCTCGGGCAGCGATTTGGCTAATGCTGCACCCTATTGCGTTTTCACTTCGTTGAAGTTCAAGCTTCAGGTAGCCTCTGCGGCAGGTTGCAAAATATACAGGCTTACCGTTTCGCGGCTGCGGGCAGCGGCGAGTGGGTTGGCAGCATCGCGGCTTTTGGGGTGCTGCGGACAGGTGTCGAGGCGTTGGCTGACGGTGAGGTCGGCGGCGGCGATACGTTCGGCCAGTTCATTCGGTCGGCGCAGGCCGAGGTGTTCGGCAAGGTCGGACATGATAAGCCAGATTTGCCCGCCGGGATTGAGGTGGGCGGGGGCTTGCTGCAAAAAGGCTTGCAGCATGGCGCTGCCGGGGTCGTAGAGGGCGGTTTCAATATCGGCGGCGGGTTTGGCGGGCAGCCAGGGCGGGTTGCAAACGATCAGGTCGGCGCAGCCTTCGGGGAAAAGATCGGTTTGCAGCAGCTTGATTTGGGACAGGCCGAGGCGTTGGAAATTGGCGCTAGCACAGGCGACGGCGCGCGGGCTGTTGTCGGTGGCGGTAATCGCTTGGAGACCGCGCCGGGCGAGCAGGGCGGCAATCACGCCGCTGCCGGTGCCGATATCGAAGGCGCTCTGGGCGCTGGGCGGTAGGGGTGCGTCGGCGATCATGCTGAGATATTCGCCGCGCAAGGGGGAGAATACGCCGAACGGCACATGGATGCGCGCACCAAGCGCGGCGATTTCCACGCCTTTTTTGTGCCATTGGTGTGCTCCGATGAAGCCGAGCAGCAGGTTGAGTGGCAGCAGGAATGGCTCGCTGTTTGGTTCGCCGAACACGTCGGCCAGGGTGGCGGATACATCGGGAGCGCGCCGCAGGTTCAGCTGATAGCCAGCATCGATTTCTACCAGCAGCATGTTGGCCAGCCGGCTGCGTTGCGCCTGCTGCATGCGGTGAGTATGAAAATCGGGCGAGGCGGCGGCGGGAAGCTGGCGTTTCACGGCGGAGAGCAGCTGCACGGCCTGATGATAATCGCCGCGCCAAAGCAGGGCTTGGCTTTGGCGGAGGCTTTTGAGCGCGGCTTTGGCAGAAAGGCCTGCTTCAGCTACGGTGAGCGCGGTAGGCGGCTTCTGCGCGGCGGTGTTGCGCCATTTGGCTTGACGGGTCTGGCCTTGTTCTTGCCAGGTGAAGATATGGGGCATAGTGGGTTCGCTTGGTTTGGGTTTCAGGTAGCCTTTGTGCAAGGAAGAGGCTACCTGAAATTTTACTAATGTATTTTCAGCTTTCTACCAGCCTCACACCTACTCTGCCAAGCCATCCAGCAACTTCTGATGGATCCCGCCGAAGCCGCCGTTGCTCATCACGAGGATGTGGTCTCCGCTTCGGGCGTTGCTCAGGATGCTTTGCACGAAGGCGTCGAAATCGTTGCCGGTATGCAGTTTGCCGCCGAGCGGGGCGAGGGTGGCGGCCACATCCCATTCCACGCCGCCGCCGTAGCAGAACACCTGGTCGGCTTCGGCCAGGCTTTCGGGCAGGGCGGCTTTCATACTGCCGAGCTTCATGGTGTTGGAGCGCGGTTCGAGCACGGCGATGATGCGCGCGCCGCCCACTTTCTGCCGCAGGCCGGCCACGGTGGTGGCAATGGCGGTGGGGTGGTGGGCAAAGTCGTCATACACGGTGATGCCGCGCACGCAGCCTTTCACTTCCATGCGCCGCTTCACGTTTTGGAATTGCGAAAGCGCTTCGCAGGCTACCTGAATACTCACGCCGGCGTGGCGGGCGGCAGCGATTACGGCCAGTGCGTTGAGGCGGTTGTGTTCGCCCAACAGCGGCCAGGCGATATGGCCGACAATTCGGCCGTGGTGCAGCACATCGAATGCGCCATTCTCGTCCGGCTCGCCGGCCTGCCAGCCTTCTGCGCTGCCGAAGCTTTCCACCGGCGTCCAGCAGCCTTGCGCCAACACGGCTTGCAGGCTTTCTTCGCGGCCGTTACACACAATCAGGCCTTGGCCGGGAATGGTACGCACGAGGTGGTGGAACTGGGTTTGGATGGCGGCGAGGTTGGGGAAAATGTCGGCGTGGTCGTATTCGAGGTTGTTCAGAATGGCGGTACGCGGGCGGTAGTGTACAAATTTGCTGCGCTTGTCGAAGAAGGCGGTGTCGTATTCGTCGGCTTCGATCACGAAAAACGGCGAGCGGCTGGCCGGATCGGCTTTGGGCGCCTGCGGCAGGCGGGCGGAAATGCCGAAGTTTTGCGGAATACCGCCGATAAGGAAGCCTGGAGCCAGCCCGGCATATTCCAACACCCAGGCCAGCATGGAGGCAGTGGTGGTTTTGCCGTGCGTGCCGGCCACGCCGAGCACCCAGCAGCCGTGTAGCACGTTTTCGGCCAGCCATTGCGGGCCGGACACATAAGGCAGGCCGCGATTCAAAATGGCCTCAATCACCGGCATGCCGCGCTTGGCCACATTGCCGACCACATACACATCGGCAGGAAATTCGCTCAGTTGTTCCGCATCAAATCCTTCGTGTACGGCAATGCCTAAATCAGCCAGCTGCGTGCTCATCGGCGGATACATTTTGGCGTCGCAGCCGCTCACTTTGAAGCCCGCTTCTTGCGCGATGGCGGCCAGCCCGCCCATAAATGTGCCGCCGATGCCGATAATGTGGATGTGTTGCATAGCCGAAAGCCTTATCTGGAAATGGAAAGGCGGAATTATAGCGGATTGGCGCGGCGGCGGGCATGGCGATTCCTGCTATGCCGCAGATTAGGCTTTCAGGTAGCCTTACCGTACAGCAGGCTACCTGAAAGTGATGTTTGAGCAGAATTCAGCATGGTTTCATCCAGCCTGTTTCAGAATAAACCCGTTGATTTGACAATAAAACCACTAAAATTTAGAATCGCGCCGTTTTGAATTGGGAAGCCGGGATAACGATGAGCAAACGTGTATTGGTGGTGTCGTATTCGCAGAGCGGGCAGCTGGCGTGCCTGAAAGAGAGTTTTCTGCGCGATATACGCGGCGCGGCAGGAATTGAAGTGGACGACGTGGTACTGCGGCCGGCGCAGCCGTTTGCTTTTCCCTGGCGCTTCCTGCCGTTTTTCGATGCCTTCCCCGAAACCGTACATTTGCAACCCGCCCCCATCGAGCCGCCTGTTTTGGCACACGAGCGGTATGACTTGGTTGTGATTGCCTACAGCGTGTGGTTTTTGTCGCCCGCCCAGCCGATTACAGCGTTTCTGCAAAGCGAAACCGCACGGCGGGTGTTGCGCGATACACCGGTGATCACATTGATTGGCTGTCGCAATATGTGGCTGATGGCGCAGGAGAAAATGAAACGTTTGCTGGCCGATACGGGCGCACGGCTAGTGGGCAATGTGGTGAAAATCGACCAATGCGGCAGCGCGGCCAGCTTCATCACCACGCCGCTGTGGATGTTTACCGGCAAGCGGCAAGCCGTGCATTGGCTGCCGCCTGCGGGCATCAGCGAAGCAGAAATCGCCGATGCGGCGCGTTTCGGGCAGCGCACCGCCGAAGCTTTGCAGCACGATGAAACATTAGACGAAACGCTGCTGCAACACATGGGCGCGGTGAAGATAAACGAAAAACTGATGGTCAGCGAGCGCGTGGGGCACCGCAGCTTTTTGATGTGGGGCAGACTGGTGATGGCCGCCGGGCACGTATCGCCGCTCTTGAGGCGGCTGGTATTGTGCGTGTATATCGTGTTTCTGCTGGGGATGATTCTCACCGTGGTGCCGATCGGCGCGCTGCTTAAAACCTTGCTTGCCCCACTGCGCCGTGAACAGATGCGGCGGGAACGGGAATATTATGCTGCGCCGTCGGGGGAATGATGAGGAAAGGCTACCTGAATAATCAGATAGCCTTTTGTTTTAATGTGCATAAATGGTTGTGAGCTACTAAGCATAGATCGGATTTCTGAATCAGACATCTCTGACATTGCGGCCATAATAGCAGTAGGCGAGGGCATCCCAAGTTTTGTCGGATACGGGTATCCGCTCTGCTTCGCTTTCAGGTAGCCTCACGTTAAAACTGCTTTTCCAATTCTACAAATACTTGCCGGCTTTTACGTTCTGCCCACACATGGCTGCTGCGGATGCGCTGCCAAGAGAAATTCAACTTCGGGGTTAGGCCTAGGATGGTCCAGTTTCTGTGCCACAGTGAAGCAGAGTATTGGATCTCGCGGTCGCGGCGTTGTTCGGGCGGGAAGCCTTGCGGAGTGATGTTTAGCGCGGTGCCGCGGAAAAGGCGTTCGGCGAAGGAGACGTTAAGCCGGGTGGAGAGGCCGCCTAGAGCATCCCAATCGTGAATCCAGCCTGCGCCGATGCCGTGGCGGTGGTAGGCGGCATTGTTCGGTTTGCTGCGCAGGGTGGACTGTTCTGGCAGCATCTGGTTGAAATTCAGCCCGGCATACAGCGTGTTGCGCGATGTGGCGCGCCAGGCCAGGGAAATGCTTTCCCCCAAATACCAGCCGTTATACATTTCTGCTTTTTCGCTCATTCGGTAATACTGGCGATAGGCATCCAATGCGGTATGAAGCTGCCAGCGCGGGGTGAGCAGGTGGTTGTATTCCGTGCGCAGTCCGGAAGCGTGCGCCCACATGTACATTTTCAGCGTGTGGTTGTTTTGTGGTTTGCGGTTTTCCCAGTTGTCTGTGCCGCTAAGCTGGAATTGGTAAAACGGCATCACCAACAGCCGCTGCCGCGCATCTTGCCAGAGCCAGCCCGTGCCCAAGCGGCCGTAGGCGCTGTCGTAGGCCGACTTGTTGCTCCAGTAATAATTGGTGCCGCTCACATCTAGCTGCACGCGCAGGTTGTGATGCCCGGCCAATGCCTGGTTTTTTGCCAAGCCCAGGCTGTAGGCTATGCCCACTGCATCTTCTGCGCGCTCTCGGCTGCAGCCGAACGGGCTGCAATGCGGCAGCGCCGCGTTGTTCACATTGTTATCAAATGAAGGGGAAAGCCCACCGCTCCACTGCCATTGCTGCTGTTTGGTGATATGGTTCAGATAATGTTGCACATTATTCTGCACCTCCGCCGGCACTTCCGGCTTGTTCTGCACTGTTTCAAATAGCTGCGCCGATTCGTGCCATTGCTTATCTTCTGCCAGCATCGCCGCCAAATCCAGGCGGATGCGTACATCCTGCGGCTCTTCTGCCACCAATTCCCGGTAAATTTGCACCGCGCGCGCGTAATCGCCCGTATATTTTGCCTGCATGCCTTGCGCACGACGCAGCAACACTGTGTCTGGCTGCGGTATTTGCGCATACAGCGAAGTCAAATCCGCCAGCAATTCCGGCTGTGGTGGGCTGTTTAACACCTGCACTAACATATGCGCCAATAATTGTGGCCGTGCTAGCAAATCCTGCTGTGTGAGCACTGGCGCAGCTTGCTGCCCATCTGTTACTGCAGGCGTTTGCACATTATTTTCCAACTGCCGCAGCCATTGCTGCTGCCCTGTTTGTAAAAAACGTTTCTGATCCTGTTCTGGTGTGGTGTCTCCCCAGCTGTGTTGCGCAACACACAACGTAGAAATAATCAGAAACACACTCGTTTTCATCTGCATATATACAAATAGTCTCTTGAAAATAATGAGAATATGATAGATAGGGTTTCGTTAAGTTTGGACATTTCATGCAAACAAAACAGTTTCCTTATCTACAAAAACGAGATATATTACCATTATTTTTAACGAAGGCAGGACTTACTTAAGTAACTATGAAACACCTAATTTTATCTTTGTCTGTGGCTGCTGCGTTGGCAGGGTGTGCGGGTAACGGCGGGGTAACCATTCCCGATGGCACTGCACCTGTGCCTCCGCTCATGCCGGCTGATCCCAGCAAAATTCTCGGCCCGGCGACCAGTGGCGATACCCCTACCGTTTTCCAAACAGGCAGCGGCCAACTGCGTTATGTGTCGTGGAATCAGATGATGTTTGGTCAATCTTTCCCGACCGACAAGTTCATCTATCGCGCACCTGATGGTAAAGATTACGCTTTTGATGGGTTTACCAACCCGCCAAACTTTTCAGGCCGTTTTGTTCCCAACAAAACACAACCTACCAAAATTACCCCTCAATCCACCCCGGAAGGCAATAAATTATTAGTTTGCTGCGAAGGCTTCGATTCCAACCTGCCCGCCGGCTATTTGACTGCCACTCGCTACGGTGTTTGGATCGGCAATGGGCAAATCGATATGTTTGCCGGCGGTATTGCCGCGCCAGTGGCTGATATGCAGAAGCGCAACGGTGCTACTACGCCTACTGGTAAAGCCACTTATGAAGTATGGGCATTCCGTGTGAAAGATGGCTCGGTAACGGCTTCCACATACAATCCAGTAGACGCAAGCAAACGTTCCTTGCTGACTGTTAACTTCAACACCGGCAAAGTGGGCGGCACCATCAAAGGCAATGCGGATTTCGGCGCGGATATTAATTTCCGCGATGTTACTCTCAGTGGCAATACTTTCAGCGGCAGCGTTACCTCCGGTGGCGTTGATGGGCAAGTAAGTGGCGGCCTGTTCGGCAAAAAAGGATATTATGGGCCGGCGGGTACCGAAATTGGTGGGAAAATCACTTTCGGTAGCAACCAAAGCCTCAACAGTGTATTCGGCGGTTCAGTACCACAGCGCAGTTACCGTGATGAAAACTCCACTTCAAATGATTTAACCCCGCTTACTCCTTAATTTAATTTTCAGGTAGCCTTTTGCAGGGTATGTGTCAATTTGGCGCACACCCTGCAATATATTTGGCTAATTAATGAAATTGTTTTTCAGGTAGCCTTTATTATTTCAAACTTTTTAATAGAATCATGAAAACACATATCCATCAACACCGACCAAGTATTTTATTCTTGGCTTTGTGTAGCATCTTTTCCGCCCCGGTTTGGGCATCAGGCGAAACTGAGGACACCAGTTCTGCCCAATTGGAAACCATTGAAATCCAAGGCCGCAAACATACGCCGCGCCAGCTGGGACGTGAACGTATCCGACGGGAGCAGCTGGATAAAGAAATGGTGCAGGATATCCGCGATATGGTGCGTTATGACCCCGGTATCAGTGTGGCCGAAGGCGGCCGGGCCGGCTCCAACGGTTTCAGTATCCGGGGTGTGGATAAAGACCGTGTGGCCATTGTGGTGGACGGTCTTGATCAAGGCGAAAGCCGCTCTTCCTCTGCCTTCCAGGAGCTGTTTGGTGCATACGGCAATTTCAATGCCAACCGCAACGCCGCTGAGCTGGAGCACATGAGCGAAGTAACCATCAGCAAAGGCGCGGATTCCATCACGGCCGGCAGCGGTGCTTTGGGTGGTGCGGTGATTTACCGTACCAAGTCGCCGCGCGATTATGTGGATGAAGACAAACCTTATTATGTTGGGATGAAAACCGGTTATCTGAGCCGCTCCGAACAATGGTTGGCCAGCATTACTGCTGCCGGTCGACTGGGCAAGTTTGACGCTTTGGTGGTTGGTACCGTGCGCAACGGACATGAAACTAAAAACCACAGCGAAGCCAAAGATGTAAATCTCAGCTTCAACAATAACTACCAATTCGGCAACACAAAATATAGCGGCGTGGCGCGCGGCATTCCCGACCCACAAAACACCGAAGACCATTCCGATTTATTCCGCCTCGGTTACCACTTCAACGACAGCAACTATCTGAGCGGCATTTACGAAACTACACGACAAGATCGGGAAACAGATGAATTATCTAATCTTTTTGGCGCTTATGACAGCACTAGCTACCGCTACCGCCGCGATGTTGCCTACCGCCGCCGCGTTGGCCTAGAATATGAAAACCTACTGGACTGGGGGCCGTGGAATAAGCTGACCGTAAGCCTCGACCGGCAAAAAATCCGCATGACCACCATGACTTGGGATATTCCCACTCAAGATTACATCCGCCGAATGGGACGCAGTGCCGAAAACTACTTTATCCGCCGTAGTCTGAATTACGAAACTAACCAATTCAAAGTGGCTGCCGAAAAACATCTCGATTTTGGCAAAAATGTATTGTGGGATACGGCATATGGCGTGGGTGGATCTCACAAACGCAATACTAACAGTAACACCAGTTATTGGACTTTCGTTTTCTATCCCGATCGTCTGGCTTCCGACCGCGATGAAAAAGAATTTTTGGTCAGCACCCAATCCAATAACTACAATCTTTATTGGAACAACACTCTGCGCTTTAACGAACGCTTCAAGCTGAATCTCGGTGTGCGCTACGACCACACCAAAATGCACACTTTGGATACGGAAAGCTTCAACCCCGATGTAAAAGGCCAGCTCGAAGCCAAGGGTATTTGGAACCAACAAGCGCGCTTCAGCTCGCCCAGTTATGTGGCTGCGCTGGATTGGAATATCAGTCCGTCTGTAACCTTGCAGAGTAAATACAGCACCGGTTTCCGCGCGCCCACCACCGATGAAATGTGGTTCTACTTTCCCAACACCTTGTTTTATGTTGAGCCCAATCCGAATCTGAAAGCGGAACGCTCCAAAAACGTTGAGCTGGGCATAGATGTGCATGGCAATTGGGGGCATGTACGCCTTTCTGGCTACCGCACCCGTTACACCGATTTCATCGATTTTGTACATCGTGGTTACAGAGAGGTTATGACTTGGAACTATACCAACAAAACCTTGAGCAACCGAGAATATGCCGACGTTTACCAAAACGTAAACCGTTCCCAAGCCGAAATTAAAGGTTTGGAGCTGAAAGCACGCTGGAATCTCGACAGCATCGGCCTGCCTGCCGGCATGTATACTACGTTGGCCGCCAATTACACCAAAGGCGAAGCTGACGGACGTATTCCGATTAACGCTATCCAGCCGTTTAACGGTGTTATCGGTTTCGGCTACCAGCAGCCCGACAACCGTTGGGGTGTGGATTTGAATATCAGCTATTTCGCGCGCAAAAAACCAGAAGACACTATCGCCTCCTATGACGATACTGGCCGCACTTTCCCTTTTGTCCGCCACAGCAGCAACATCTGGCTGGCCGATCTGACTGCGAATTACCAGTTCAGAAAACACATTACTATACGTGGCGGCATCTACAACCTGTTTAACCGCCGCTACTATACCTGGGAAACCCTGCGCAGCATCCGCGAATTCGGCACCGTAAACCGTGTGAACAACCAAACCCATGCCGGTATCGAACGCTTCAGCGCCCCGGGCCGCAATTTCAGCCTTGTTATTGAAGCTAAGTTTTAAATCCTTGCCGATGGCAGAAACTCCGCTTCCTTGCGGAAGCTTCGTTTTAATTGCGTTGAAGCTTACACTTTCAGGTAGTCGCTCAGGTAGTCGCTGCACTTCTTGGGAGGTTACCTGGAATTACGTTGGCTACACACTTTAAAAAAGGAAAACAAACCATGCAAGATATCCCTTTCAAGCAATACCTGAAAGAAAACTGCCGCACCACCCACGACAGCGTGGACGAGCTGGTGATGTCGGTGAAGCCTTTCGACAACACCGAAAACTACATCCGCTTCCTGCAGCTGCAAGCCGTGTTCCATAAAATTGTGGACGACATCTACAAAAGCCCGCAGCTCAACGAAAAAATCACCGGCTTGGCCGAGCTTGCTCGCTATGATGATGTGATCCTCGACCTACAAGACCTGAACGCTGCCGAAAAAGCCGTTTCCCTGCCCATTCCCAAGCCAGAAGGCGCAGAAGCATTGGGCTGGCTTTATTGTGCTGAAGGCTCCAATGTGGGCGCCGCCTTCTTGTTTAAAGAGGCGCAAAACAACCTTGGCTACAACGCCGAACACGGTGCCCGTCACCTCGGCCCCCACGCCGACGGCCGGGGCAGACACTGGCGCCGCTTCGCCGAGCAGTTGAACAACCTAGACATTTCCAATAGCGAACGCGAACAAGCCCTGCAAGGCGCACTCACCGCCTTTGCCTTCTACAAAAAACTGCTGCGCGAAATCTTCGCGTTGCCCGAAGCCGCGTAAGGATTGCCAGCTGTATCCGGCATAACAAAAAGCTACCTGAAATCTTAGCTTCGCAGGAACTTCGCTGCGCTGCGTTTTCAGGTGGCTTTTTTGGTGATACTGTATATAGCTGAAGCACTTATTTCTTGATACAAGGTGAGCCAACGCCGTATGAAGGAATAAGTGCTTCAGATATTGGGTCAAACTGCAAATATTATCGTATGTTGGCTCGTGTAAGCTGTACATAGCTACCGCGGTTTTGCACGTTGGTGTAGCCCATGCTTTCGAGCACTTGTTTGGCGGCTTCGGCACGGCGGCCGCTGCGGCAGTAGAGGTTGATGGGGGTGTTTTTATTGGGAACGTGGGCGGCAATCTGTTGGCCGATTTGGTCGTGCGGAATGTTTTTGGCGTTTTCCAGATGGCCTGCGGCATATTCCTCGGGCGTGCGCACGTCGATCCACACGGCTTCTTGGCGGGCGGGGGCGTGGCGCGGCTGGCTCTGTTGTTGGGCAGGCTTGCGGCTGTGCTGGCCGTGGGCGGAAGCGGCAACGGGCAGGGCGGTCAACAGGGCGATGGCGGCTAGAGAGAGGGTTTTCTTCATGATGTACCTTTCTTGATGGCGGGGGAGTTTTTCAGGTAGCCTGTTATTCATTAAAGGCTACCTGAAAACCGGTTTAGGCTTCGCGGGCGTCTTCCACGGCTTCGAGGGCGCGCAGGGAGTAGGTGTAGGCGGCACCGGCGTTGAGGGAAATGGCGGTGGCGAGCGCACCGGCCACTTCGCTCTCGGTGGCACCGGCTTTCACAGCGGCTTGGGCGTGTACGGAAATGCAGCTTTCGCAGCGGGTGGTAACGGCCACGGCCAGGGCGATGAGTTCGCGGGTTTTGGCATCCAGCGCTTCGGCTGCGGCAGCGCTTTCGAGGGCGGCATAGCCGGCTAGCATTTTGGGGTGGTCTTTGCCGAGTTTGGTAAAGGATTGTTTAACGTGGGTAGCGTGTTTTTTCCAATCTAAAAACATGATGTTATCCTTAGCAATAAACTCAAATGAAATTTGAACGGATAGCTTTTATCGAAACTGTCTGATGTGGTGCATGATGGCATAAGTTTTAGAGTAAGAATTGACTGATCGTCTCATTCTTTTGACTGCGTGCTATAGCTGAAACAATTATTTTTTCCTACAAGGCGACGAGCCATGAACGGTAAAAGTACGGCAAGGCGAGCCAACGCTGTATGAAGGAATAAGTGTTTTAGCGATATATTTCCGCCATCGGCCAATAAGGAGAATGAAAATGGATGTGTTAGACAAATTAATTTATCTGGCATGGCTGCGTGGTCGGATTGATGTGTGCTGCCGGCTGGGCGGTGGATTTCACTTGGTACACGAAACCGAGCCGGAAACAGCGCGGCTGCATTGGGTGGTGTCGGGCAGCGGCTGGCTGCGGGTAGGTGACGGGCAAGTAGTGGCTTTGCATACGGGCGATGCGGTACTGCTTCCCTATGATACGGCACACAGTATTACCGACAGTTTGGAGGGTTTGGCGCAACCAGCGGGCAAGCCGCAGCTTCACGGAAACGGAGTGTTGGCAGTGAAAGACTGCGGCGGCAACCGCTTGCAACTGTTGTGCGGCCAATACCGCTATACGCGCCATGCAGCGCTGTGGCTGGGTATGCCGGAATACCTGCTTTTACCGCTACCGGAAATGCGGCAAACGGCATCGATGATGCTGGATGAGGCGGAAAGGCTGCGCTATGGTAGCGGTACGGTGGTGAACGCGCTCTCGCAGGTGATGCTGGTGGCCGTGCTGCGACGCTATCGGCAGCAGAGCAGTGCCCCATCTTTTTTGTCGCAGCTGGAAGACCCACGTCTAAGCGGGCTGTTGCAGGCGGTGTTGCTAGCGCCGCAGGATGAGTGGCCAATTGCACGGATGGCGGAAATGGCGAAACTTTCGCGGGCACAGCTGATGCGTTTGTTTAAATCGGTAACCGGGGTGAGTCCGCACCGCTTTGTGCTGTCTATCCGCTTGCAGCAGGCGGCAGTGCAGCTGGCGGCAAGTGCGGATACGATTTTGCGCATTGCGTTGGAAAACGGCTTTGTGTCGGAATCGCATTTCAACCGCGCGTTTAAACAGTATTTCGGGCAAACACCGAAGCAATACCGCGTACAGCAGCTGGAAGAGGCAGAGAAGGCTGTGGCTTGAGAATAGTGAGAATAGTGTTTTAATTAATGAAGGCTACCTGAAAACATGCGCTGTGTTCGCTGTGCTTTCAGGTAGCCTTTAGTTGCATATGGCGGTATATCTGGTTTTACCTATTCCAGATAAAAGGCTACCTGAAACTTTTAGCTTCGCAGAAATTTCCTGCGCTACGTTTTCAGGTGGCCTTTGTTTACTTTATAAACTGTTCTTTATATTACTGTTTTCTGAAGTCTTTCAAAGTGCCGTCCATGTTGAAATCGATAGAGTATTTGGCACGCGGGGTTTCGATGGTGGAAGTAATCCAGCGGCGGGTTTGGTCCGGCACCCACAGTTGGAAGCTGGTGAAAGTCAGCTCGGTTTCGGTGGCTTCCACTTCCTTGGCTTTCTCGTTCCAAGTTTTGGCGATGGTGGCCACGGTGGCAAACTTGATGTCGTTCAGGGGGGTAACGTTGTCTTTCATGTCGCCGCCGCCGGAAATCTGCACCGGTTGCGGTTCGCTCCACTTGCCGTCTTCATAGGTGTAGTGGTCGATATTATCCGGTTTTTCCGGGTCTTGGATGTCGATTTCAATGCGCGGACGGTTGCTGCCATAGAATTGAACGTTTTGAAATACATTCAATTCCTTGCCGGAAAACTGCGGCAGGGCTTTGAGGGAATCTTCCGCTGCCTGCAAAGCTTGGGCATTGCTCAGGAAGTTATCCATAGAAGCTGCTTCCTGCTGGCTGCCGCTCTCAGCCTGCTGGCTGCCCTCCTGGCTTTGCGAAGCTTGTTGCTGTTGCACGGGGGCTTGTTCATCGCCGCCTTTGCCACCACAGGCGGAAAGGCCGAGTACGGCAGATACACACAACAACCAAAGTGCTTGTTTAGATTTCATAAAGTCATCCCTTCTTCAATATTGGTTGGATAAGTCAGCATTGCTGCTGGGCGGTATTGTAAAGAAAATTGCTGTGTTTTTCAAAATCGTAGCCGATAAGACACGGTATCCACCCAAAATTTGGTTGTTAGATGTTGGCTCGCACAATATAAGGATTGATGCATTTATAAGGCCTCGTTTTTGGCGTATTTCTTCATAATGCGTTTTCGGATGCTGTCTATTTTCGATGTATCTGCGCACTCTGTTTGCTTGTTTTAAACTACACTTTAAAAGACGAGGAGTTTGTAAATATCATAGGCTATCTGCAACCGAATCTATCTTTTTCAGGTAGCCTTTTTCCTGTCTACTAAAACCACAGGCTGATCAAAGCCAAAATAGGCAGCCCGCCTTGCTTGAACAGAATGCTTTTGTTGGGGGGCGCACCGCAGGCGGTAACGGTGATGCAGTTGAGCAGCAAAACGGCGGCGAATTCTTTCGGCTGGGAGGCAAACAGGATGGCGTAGACGAGCATGAGGGCAGTGCAGCCGTTGTAGATGCCTTGGTTACGCATCACACGTTGAAGCGTGATTTTGAATACGCGGGTGGTGGGGGGGGAAGTAGTGGCGAAAGTTTCGAGATACATGATGTAGCCGAACAGAGTGGCGGTGAGTAAAGCGAGGATTTGCGAGAGGGTAGACATATTTTACTTTTTTATTCGTTAGTTATGGTGTGTATGAGTTATTGGGAGATTTAGTTTTGGAGCTGGTTAGAATAGAACAGATTCAAGCAGCAGGCCGCTGCCGAAGAGTAGGTTGACGGCCAAGGTGAAACGTACGATGTGTGGCAGTTCCCGCCCGGCGGCGGCAGGGTTGGTGGCGGTTTGCAGGCGGTGCAGGTGAGTGGCGGCCAACGGCAGTGCGGTTAACCAGAAGAGGCCGCTAGGAATTTGCGGGGCGAGGGCAGCGTAGCAGATGAGGGCGGCGGTGAGGAGGAGGCGGTGCAGGGTTTTGCTGCGTTCAAAGCCCAGCCGAGTGGCGGGGGTGGTTTTGCCGGATTGGCGGTCGCTTTCGATGTCGCGCATATTGTTGATGTGCAGCACGGCTGCGGCGAGCAGGCCACAGCCGGCGGCGGGCAGCCAGCCTTCGGGCGGGCAGCTGCCTTGTTGCAGGTAGGCGCTGCCTTGCACGCCGAGCAGGCCGAAAAATAGGAATACGCTGATTTCGCCCAGCCCGTGGTAGCCGTAGGCATGGCGGCCGAGGGTGTAGGTGAGGGCGGCGGCGAGGGCGAGGCTGCCTAAGAGCAGGAAGGCGAGCCATTGCTGCGGGTGGCGCAAGCTGAGGGCGATGAGCGTGCTGCCGAGGAGCAGGGCGGCCAATACGCTGGCGGCGAGGAGACGGCGGATGTGTGGGAGAGGTATTTGGCCGCTAGTGGTGAGGCGTTCTGGCGCATCGGGGGCGCGGTGGCGGTCGGTACCGCGTATGCCGTCGCCGTAATCGTTGGCAATATTGGAAACGATTTGCAGAGCCAGCGCGGTGAGCAGGTTGAGCAGGAACACGCTGCCGCGCCAGCTTGCGGGGCTGCCGTGCCAAGCAATGGCGTTGCCGCAGCAAACAGCGGCAAGGGCCAGCGGCAGAGTGCGCGGACGAATGAGGCGGAATAGGACGTGCATGGCGGGAGTGGCTTGGAGGCTACCTGAAAAATTCAATTGGCAGTTTCAGGTAGCCTGATACGGAAAACGGGCATGATAACCGATTCTGCGCTATCGGGCTGGGGCTTGCGCTTTTTGCTTGTGTTGGGTCAAGCGGGAGAGTGAACAAATTGTCGGGCAGCTTCAAGCGTTTTCGGCTAAAATACGCAGTTTGGTTTCGGCACGGCTTGCTGTGTTGCCACCCTGTTTTAACTTTGCTGAAGCTCCGCTTTTCAGGTAGCCCGTATCGGCCAAACCGATGCTTTTGCCTACCATCACGACCGCTTACTTTTTTGCCAAAATATGAACAATATCCGCAATTTCTCCATCATCGCCCATATTGACCACGGTAAATCCACGCTCGCCGACCGCTTCATCCAACACTGCGGCGGCTTGGAAAACCGCGAAATGAGTTCGCAGGTTTTGGACAGCATGGACATCGAAAAAGAGCGCGGCATCACGATTAAGGCGCAAACCGCCGCGCTGAACTATAAAGCCCGCAATGGCGAAACTTATCTTTTGAATCTGATTGATACCCCCGGGCACGTCGATTTCTCCTATGAAGTGTCCCGCTCGCTTTCTGCCTGCGAAGGCGCGCTGTTGGTGGTGGACGCGTCGCAGGGCGTGGAAGCGCAAACCGTGGCCAACTGCTACACCGCGATTGATTTGGGCGTGGAAGTCGTGCCGGTGCTGAACAAAATCGACCTGCCCGCCGCCGACCCCGACCGCGTGGCGCAGGAAATTGAAGATATCGTTGGCATCGACGCGGTGGGCGCGGTAACCTGCTCGGCCAAATCCGGGCTGGGCGTGGAAGACGTGCTGGAAGAAATCGTAGCCAAAATCCCCGCGCCGGAAGGCGACGAAAACGCGCCGCTGCAAGCCGTGATTATCGATTCGTGGTTCGACAACTATGTCGGTGTGGTAATGCTGATTCGCGTGAAAAACGGCCGTCTGAAACTGAAAGATAAAGTGCGCTTTATGTCCACCAAAGCCGAAAGCCAAGTGGAGCAGCTTGGCGTGTTTACGCCGAAATCGGTGAACAGACAAGAGCTTAAAGCGGGCGAAGTAGGCTTTTTGATTACCGGCGTGAAAGAGCTCGGCCAAGCCAAAGTGGGCGATACGGTAACGCTGGTGCAAAATCCCGCTGCTGAGCCGCTGCCTGGCTTCAAAGAAGTGCAAAGCCAGGTATTTGCCGGCCTCTATCCGGTGGAAAGCCACGACTACGAAGCCCTACGCGATGCGCTGGAAAAACTGCAACTCAACGACGCTTCATTAAAATTCGAGCCGGAAGTGTCTCAAGCGCTCGGTTTCGGCTTCCGCTGCGGCTTCCTCGGCCTCTTGCACTTGGAAATTGTGCAGGAACGCCTGGAGCGCGAGTTCGATATGGACTTGATTACCACCGCGCCTACCGTGGTGTATGAAGTGATTTTGAAGACTGGCGAGCATATCGAAGTGGAAAATCCTTCTAAACTGCCGGATTTGGCCACGGTGGAATCCATTTTGGAGCCGATTATCACCGCCACCATTCTGGTGCCGCAGGAATATGTGGGTAATGTGATGACGTTGTGTAACCAGAAGCGTGGCGTGCAAATCAATATGCAGTATCTCGGCCGCCAGGTGATGCTCACTTATGATTTGCCGATGAACGAAGTGGTGATGGACTTTTTCGACAAGCTCAAATCCACCTCGCGCGGCTATGCCTCGCTGGACTACCATTTCAAAGAGTTCCGTGCCGCCAATTTGGTGAAACTAGATATTATGGTGAATGGCGACAAAGTAGATGCGCTCAGCCTGATTGTGCACCGCCAAAATGCCATACACCGAGGCCGAGAGCTGGCAGCAAAAATGCGCGAACTGATTCCGCGCCAAATGTTTGACATCGCCGTGCAGGCTGCTATCGGCAGCCAGATTATCGCTCGCGAAAACGTGAAGGCGCTGCGCAAAAACGTATTGGCGAAATGCTACGGCGGCGACATCACGCGTAAGAAAAAACTGCTGGAAAAACAAAAGGCCGGTAAGAAACGCATGAAGCAGGTGGGTAATGTGGAAATCCCGCAGAGCGCATTTTTGGCGATTTTGCAGGTGGGGGATAAGTAGCCACATTCAGGCTACCTGAAAAACGAGAGCCTGAATGAAAGGAAGCCTGATAATGAAAAACATTTTTTGATACTGGCGATTTATATGGCTTCCTCCGCCTATGCCACGCCCAACCTGCAGATGGAAAAGCCGACGCTATCCGAAAACCTTGCCGTTTCTGCCGCGCCGGAAGCGTTGGAACAATTCCGCCAATTCTGCCCGCAAGGCACACCGGTGCTGTTTTTGAATGAATACGATCCTCAGCAGCAATATTTTCAGGTAGCCTGCCGCCAGGGGCAGATGGTGAAACCGCCTATGGCTTTGGTGTGGGGCTGGGCAGATAGCACGCCAGATACAGATAATTTAGCTGCAGACCACCGCAGCCGTGTTTTGGCTTTGAGGGCTGCAGTTGAGGTGATGCGGTGTTTCCGGCAGCTATGACTTCCGTTTTCAGGAATCAGCCGTTAAGGACGAGCGATTTAGAGCCGGTGAGGCGCAAAAAATTAGTGGTAGAGTCGGTTTCGGCTATGGCCTCAGTTTTATCGAAGGTGTAACCATCAGCGGCAGGAAGCTATGAACAAAGATTTTAGGCGGGCTGCCAGTTTTCAGGTAGCCTAAAGCTTATCAAACTCATTTCAATACAGGAAATATAAAAGTGGAACAATCCAACACAATCCTTTATGCCGCTATAGCTGCTCTGGTGGCCGGTATCGTGCTGTTTGCCGTGAGCAGGAAAACGCGGCAAGAAAACAGTGAATGGAGCAGCGGCCTGCAATGGGGCTACCTCCTGATGATGGTAGGCTCGTTCGGCCTGCTGGCCAAGCTGATGAGCCTCACGGCAGTGCTGCTGCTGCTGGTGCTGTTTACCGGCGCGGTATGGCTGTGGGCGCGTGCGGCACGTAAGCAGCGCAGGCAACAAACTGGTTATGCCGAAGCAGAGCAAGACGACAACCATTTCCGCGATTATATGGGCAGCTTCTTCCCGCTGATTTTGGTGGTGTTTGTGCTGCGCACTTTTGTGGCCGAGCCGTTTCAGATTCCCTCCAGCTCGATGCGGCCGGGGCTGGTGAAGGGCGACTTTGTGCTGGTGAACAAGTTTAGCTACGGCATCCGCGTGCCGGTGTTGAATAATGTGCTGATTCCGGTGGGTCAGGTACAGCGTGGCGATGTGGTGGTGTTTAATTATCCGGTGGAGCCGGATACCAACTACATCAAACGCATTGTCGGCCTGCCGGGTGATGTGGTGGAGTATCGCAATAAGGTGCTGACGGTAAACGGCAAAACTGAGCAGGATAATTTGGTGGGCGGCTACCAATATCCAGATGATTACAAGCCGGATCGGATTCTAGAAGCCACCCGCTTTTCCACTGATTGGGAAGGCCGCCATTTCGATGTGCTGAAAAATGAAAATGTGCCCACGGTTTCCATCCCCTTCTTGGCTGAATCCGCTAATGATTTTGCTGCAAACGGCTACCAAAGCGGCTTGCGCGAAAACTGCGAATACGAGGCAGACGGCAGCGGCTTTAAATGCACCGTGCCGGCAGGCAAGTATTTCGCCATGGGCGACAACCGCGACAGCAGCGCCGATTCGCGCTACTGGGGCTTTGTGGACGACAAGCTGATTGTGGGCAAAGCGTTTTTCGTGTGGATGAACGTGGGCGACACTTCGCGCATCGGCAACACTATCCGCTGATAGGAAAGACAAACCGGCCGGCTGGCCGGTTTTTGCTATTTATGTAAAAGGCTAACTGAAAGTTTCAGGTAGCCTTTATCCTAGTTGTAAATCAGAGGGATATGGTGCCTTGCTTCACTCCTGGTGGTGACTATTTGGATTGATCCGGCTGGAGCCAGCGGAAGGCGCGGCGCAGTTCGGTGGTGCCGTTGGTTTCGTAGTAGCGGCCGTGGGAGAGGATGATTTTGTCGGGCTGCCAGGCGAGTATTTGTGCCAGGCTCTCGCGAGCGGCGGCGCGGTTGCGGAAGGTGGCGCGCCAGTCGGGCGGGGTTTTGCCGTCGGGCTCGGCGATGCCGACCCATTTCATTACCTGCGCCCAGAAGCGGCTGGGGAATTTGTTGGGCTCGAAGTTTTCGATGAGGTCGGTGAGGATCAGGGTGCGGCTGGCGCGGTGGAAGAATACGGTTTCAGTCATGACCGAGCTACCGAGGAAGGGGAGCTGGGCAATGTCGTCTGCCCATTGGGCTGGGGCGCTGGGGCCCAAATCGGCATCAAAGGATACAGCAATGCGCTGGGCAGTGGCGCGTTCGCGTACGCCGAGGCTGGCCCAGGCGGTGGCTTGGGGGTAGTGTTTTTGCCAAGCGGGGATGTGGGCGTAGTGGATGCGGTTGGGCGAGACGAGGTGGCGCACTTCCCCCAGCGCGTTGATTTGGGATAACAGTTCTGGGTTTGGTTCGATGGGGGAGTGGCACCAGAGGCCGCCATCGGCGAGGCGGATAACCGTCATGCGGGTGCTGAAAGGGATACTCAGGCCGAGCGGAAAGGCCATGCGCACAATGCCGCCATCGGCAATCCAAATATTGTTGCCGAAGGGTTTGAGAGTGTGGAGCGGGCGGTAGAGGTGGATGGGGGCGCTCATACGGTTTCCTTGCTGGCGCTAAGCGGCGCTCGCTTCGTTGAAGCCGCTGCTTTCAGGTAGCCTGTTGGCACATTGAGGCTACCTGAAAGCAATTATTGCAAGCTTCTGTGAAGTTGAAACTATCGGCTTATCTGCCTGCTCTATTCCGCCCAAACCACGGTTTCGGCGGCATCGCGGCGTGGTTTGGGCTGAATATCGCGGGCGCGGTAGCCGAAGGTGGCGGCCACGGACACGCCGTATTCGGTGGGGTCGAGCAGCCCGGCTTGGGCGAGGATGTGTTCCACGGCGGTGTAGTCCATGCCTTCCACGGCGCAGGAATCGATGCCGAGCATGGCGGCGCCGGTGAGCATATTGGCCAGGGCGATGTAGCTTTGCTTGCTTGCCCAGTCAAACAGGGCGCGTTCGTCGTCGGCGATGGCGATATCGTGGATTTGGAAGCTGCGGTAGCGCTCAAGGGCGGCGGCGCGCTGCTCGGGGGTGAAGCCGCGCCGGTTCATCAGCTCGCTGAAAAAGGGGCTGTCGTAGCGGGCGTGTTTTTTCGCCAGCAGGATCACTAGGTGGCTGGCTTCGGCAATGGCGCCTTGCATCCCCCAGGCCACAGGCTTGATTTTTTCGCGCAGCTCGTGGTTTTGGATCACCAGAAACTTCCACGGTTCGGAGCCGACGGAGCTGGGCGAGAGTCGGCCGAAATCGAGGATGGCGGCGAAATCTTCGGCGCTGATTTTGCGCTCGGGGTCGTAGTAGCGGGTGGAAACGCGGCGGCGGAAAATATCGAGGGCTTGCTGGCGGGTGAGGATCATGATGATTTCTTTCTATGGCGTTGCATGTTTATCGAAGGGATGATTGGTTTGGGCGGCGCAGAAGCTTGCGCGGTGTATGTTTCAGGTAGCCTATTCGTTTTCTTGATAACGGTGTTCGGGCATGCCGATTTGGCGGCTGACGGGGTTGTTTGCCAGATGGAAGAAGCCGTCTTCGATTTCGTAGAGCGGGTGGTTCCAAAAGGCGTGGTCGGCAGCGGCATCGGGGTCGGTTTGAGCGAGCCAGCTTTGCAGTTGTGCGGCTAGGGCTGCGCCTTGATTAAAGTTGTAGCCTTGGGCGAAATCGGCTTTGAGCAGGAATACGGCCGACATCAGCCGGCAATAAGTTTGCACAAACAAGGCCAGGCTGCTGTTAACCAATACCCATTCCTGCTTCCAAGCGTTTTCGGCGCGCGGCGAATACAGCCACACCGCATCATCTGCAGCCACCACGAAATAGCTGCCGCCATAGCCGTATTTGCCGAAGCAGCGGGCTTCGCCGCGCGGGGTTTGGATGGCGATGGTTTCATCGGGGAGGCGGACGAAGTGGAAACGGGCGGGCGGATAGTCGGCCAGATAGGCGATGCCATCTTTGAAAACAGCATCGAGGCTGGCCGGCTCTCCAATACTATAGGCGGCGGGGCGGAGGATGGGGATACGGTCGGCAGCGAGGGCGCGGGCTAGGTTCATGGCGGTATTGGGGTTTGGCGTTGTCGATGGGCAGGCTACCTGAAAGCCAAGTTAAAACTAAGGTTTGGATCGATTATGGCTGGATGTGTTGTACTTTCAGGCAGCTTGTTTCAGCAAGGCTACCCGAAAATTTTGCTATGGATTTAACTGCAGTGAAGTTTTGCAGAAACTCAGCTTCAGCTGAGCCGAAACTTCGCTTTCAGGTAGCCTTTTGTAGCTGAAATCGGCCTACAGTGCGGGCAGCCATTGGCTGAGGGTGTAAATCAGCAGGCCGACTAGGCCACCGACCAAGGTGCCGTTGATGCGGATAAACTGCAAATCGCGGCCGATGGAAAGCTCGAGTTTGTCGCTCATTTGGCGGCTGTCCCAGCTTTTCACTTTGTCGGCGATAAATTCGGCGGCGGCGTGGCGGTGGCGGCGCACCAGGCTGCGGGCGAGCAGGGCGAGGCGGACGTTGAGGCGGCGCAGCTGCTGCGGGGTGGCGGCGTGTTGTTGCAGCAGGTAGGTGAGCAGGCTGTTCAGCCGGCGTGCAGCGGCGGAATCGGGGCGTTGGGCATCGGCGGTAAGGCGGGTGGTGAGGCTTTGCCACAGTTGGGCGATTTGCTGTTGCAGCTCGGGAGAGTCGGCCAGGCGGCGTTTGGCCAGGGCGAGTTTGCGCTGCCAGGCTTCTGATGTGGCGAGCTCTTGGGCGAGGGCGCGGTATTGGCGGCGGAAGGCGGTGCGCAGCTCGTGCTGCGGGCTGGTGAGGGCGGCTTCGAGGTAGTTGTCGGCCCAGTCGAGGGCTTTTTGCGCCACCCAGCTGTCGATTTGGCCAACGAGGCGGCCGCGCAGCTGGGCTTTGAGTTTGTCCCAGGTGTCGGGCTGGCTGGTTTCGATTTTTTCCGCCCAGGCGCGGAGGTTTTCTTCGAGCAAAACGCGGGTGTTTGGCTGTTTGATCCAATGGCGGATTTGGCCGAGCAGGGCGGTTTGCAGGCTTTCAGGTAGCCCTTGCTGATCGAGCAGGAGCAGGGCTTGGGAGAGGGCGGTGCCGAGTTGTTTGCCGTTACCGTGTGTGGTTAAAAAGGCGGCGCCGAGGCGGGCGGCTTCTGGCGGCGGGATGGTTTGCAGGGCGGCGGGGATTTGGCGCGCGAGGGCGGGCAGCCATTCTTGGCGGGTGCTGCTGCGGGCCAGCCAGCGGCGCAGTTTTTCGGCGATGCGCAGGCGGTAGATGCGGATGGTGATGGGGCGCTCGGGCAGGAAGTTGGTTTCGATGAAGCGGCCGAGCTCGTCGGCAATGCGGTTTTGGTTGCGTGGCAGGATGGCGGTGTGGGGGATTTTGAGGCCGAGTGGGTGGCGGAAGAGGGCGGTTACGGCAAACCAGTCGGCCAGCGCGCCGACGGTGGCGGCTTCGGCGAAGGCTTTCAGGTAGCCCAGCGCGGGGTGGCGCTGCACAAACAGCGCGGAAACGATAAACAGCAATACGGCAGCCAGCAGCAGACCGCCGGCCTGGCGGCGGCTGCGTTGCAGCCTGGCGCGGGCGGCGGCTTCTTGGGCGTGGCCGGACAGGATGTTCATGGCTATAGGGCGCGCTCGGAATAGAGCGGTACTTTGCTCTCGGCCGACAGGCGTTCGATATAGGCTTGCAGCTTGGCGGGGAAGAGGATGCCTTTCACAAGGGTGAGGTTGCGCAACACGGGGAAAATGATGATGTCTTCCATGCCGGGGGCGCTACCGTTGAGATAAGGCTGCTCGCCCAACAGTGCGGCCAGCTCGGGCAGGGCGATATGGATGCGCTCGAGATAGGTGTTGGTTTCGGCCAGGTTTTGCTCGAAACTGCCGATGTTTTGCTCTTTTTTCTGCACGAAGTAGGCAATGGCTTCGGCGGTGGCGAATTCGGGCAGTGGCGGCTCGAGTCGCACTTCGCGCGGCATCACCAGATGGTTGTAGAATTTGTTTACTTGGTCAAACCAAGCCTGCACAGCGGGGCGGATGGTTTCATCCAATCGGGCTTGGCCGGCGAGCTCGTCTACATAGCGCACGATATCGAGGCTCTCGCCCATGTGGCTGCCGTCGGGCTTTTGCAGGATGGGCACTTGTTTGGCGCCGATCAGTCCGATGGGCGTGGCTTCGTCGTCGTTCAGTAAAACGATTTCTTCCACCGGCACGTTGCGCAGGCCGAAAATCATGCGGGCGCGCACGCAGAAGGGGCAGTGGTCGTAGAGATAGAGCTTCATAATAGTTTCCTTGACAGGGATTGATTGCAAGCAGGGAGATTGTAGCACGGAGGCAGAAGGCTACCTGAAAGTATCGCGGATTAAAAAGGAGCTAACGCTGTAGCATTCTTAAATTTTATTCACTATGTCTGCCTGCCAAAGCCGTTGGTCTAGCAGCGCCGGGCGAATGTTCAGCGGCGCGGTTTGCTGTTAAAATCCGCTTTCTGTAACGAAACGGCAAAGCATCATGAGTATCGCCAACAATAAAAAAGCCTTTCACGATTATTTTATCGAAGACCAGCTCGAGGCCGGATTGGTGCTCGACGGCTGGGAAGTGAAAGCCGTGCGCGCCGGTCGCGTGCAGCTGAAAGAAAGCTATATCCACTGGAAAAAAGACGCGTTTTACCTGGTGGGCTGCCACATCACCGCGCTGCCCACCGCCTCCACCCACGTTAAGCCCGATCCGGTGCGCCAGCGCAAACTGTTGCTCAAGCAGAGCGAAATCAACAAGCTGATCGGCAAAGTAGAACGCAGCGGCTACACCCTCGTGCCGCTCAACCTGCACTATCGGCGCGGCTACATTAAAATGGACATCGGCCTGGCCAAAGGCAAAAAACAGCACGACAAACGCCAAAGCATGAAAGAAGCCGACTGGAAGCGCGAAAAACAGCGGCTGCTGAAAAACCGCTGAGTTGCTTGTGTGTCCGATTAAAGGCTACCTGAAAGCGCCATGCCGCCAAGTTTCAGGTAGCCCCACCTTCAGCAGGAGCCCCTTATGAAACAATCCTCCCTTGCCCTCCCCATCGTGTTGATTATTTTCGGCGCCGTTTGGTTCCTCAGCAGCACCGACATTTTGCCCACCACCGCCACGCTGCTGGCTCTCGCGCTGGTATTGGGCGGCCTTGCCCTGCTGCTGCTCGACGGCATCAACACCCAAAGTATCGTGTACGGCCCCATGCTGATGTATATCGGCGCCGCTATTTACCTGCGCAACCAAATGTTTATCAACACAGCCCCGCTGGCCGCGCTCGGCATGATGCTGCTTGGCGCACTCATGCTGCTCGCCCGTAGCGGCATCGTGCCGCAAAAATACGGCGCCCACGGCATCCCGCTGCGCCGCAAACGCCGCAACGGCGAACAGGAATAACATTAAAGGCTACCTGAAAAAGTTTTGGCCTGGCAAAAGCCCGGCCAAGGTCTTGTTTTCAGGTAGCCCGTTACTGAAATTATTAGGAAAAACAATATGGCCATCATCATCAAAACCCCAGAAGAAATCGAAAAAATGCGCGAACTCGGCCGCCTGGCCGCCGAAGCCCTCGACTACATCGGCGATTTCGTCAAACCAGGCGTTACCACCAACGAACTCAACCAGCTGGTGCACGATTATCATGTAAACGTGCAAGGCGGCTACCCCGCGCCCCTGCACTACGGCAATCCCCCCTTCCCCAAATCCTGCTGCACCTCCGTAAACCACGTTATCTGCCACGGTATCCCCGACGATAAGCCCCTGAAAAACGGCGATATCCTCAATATCGACATCACCATCAAAAAAGACGGCTTCCACGGCGATTCCAGCCGCATGTATACCGTGGGCACCATCAGCCCGCAGGCACAGCGCCTGATCGACATCACCCACCAAAGCATGATGGCCGGTATCGAAGCCGTGAAGCCCGGCGCCACCCTCGGCGACATCGGCTACGCCTGCCAGCAAATCGCCGAAAACGCCGGCTATTCCGTGGTGCAGGAATTTTGCGGCCACGGCATCGGCCGCAGCTTCCACGAAGACCCGCAAGTCGTCCACTACGGCAAAAGAGGCACCGGCCCCGTGTTGCAGCCCGGCATGATTTTCACCATCGAGCCCATGATCAACCAAGGCAAACGCCACCTGCGCATCCTCGAAGACGGCTGGACCGTGGTGACCAAAGACCGCAAACTCTCCGCCCAATGGGAACACGAAGTGCTTGTTACCGACACCGGCTACGAAATCCTCACCATCAGCCCCCGCACCGGCCGGCCCTAATCCCGCCCAATCCGGTTTGCCCTGGCCGGAGCAGATTCAGTTTCCAGCCGCGCCAGGAAAACCGACGGCACTGATTTCATTGCCATAAACACCAGCGCTACCTGATTCCACAGCACTTTCAGGTAGCCTTTTCCCTTCGTTAAGCCCCGCCATGAACCGCACCTACCAAATCTTCTATTCCTTCTACACCGACGATGCCCACATCGACGGCGGCAGCCCCGTTACCGTATCTGCTGCCGAGCTGCCCCAATATTTCAGCAGCCTGCAGCAGCACCACGACTTCCTCGGCATCATCGACCGGCACGACAACACCTTCCAAATCCTGCTCGAAGAATTCAGCGGCTTTTACTGGGGCGAAATCCCCGACCCCGTAAAAGTGGGCGCACACGGCCGCTTCTACAGCGCCGAAGAGCTGCTCGAGCTCCTGGACAACCTGCCCGCAGAATTCGTGCCGCAAAACTTCGAAGGCCTCAGCTTCCAGCCCTGGCAAGAATATTTTGAAGACACCCCCTACGGCAAAGAAGCCCAACGCCTGTTTGAAAGCAGCGGCGACACCGGCGAAATGGCGCGTACCGCCGAAGACATCTGCGAATCCTGCCGCCTCGGCGCATGGGACAACCTCTGCGACGACGGCCTCGCCCTCCTGCAAAGCGAACTCCCAGCCAGCCCCGCCGCCTACACCGAAATCAACTACCAGCGCCTCTGCCGCAGCCTCGATTGGCTCGAAGACCTCGTGGCCGAAAACGGCGCATTCGACGAAGACAGCATGGACGACTTGTGCGACATGCTGCTCGAACGCATCGTTGATCTCGACAACTACCGCCAGCCAAGGCACTAGGCATAGCCCATCGAAAGGCTACCTGAAAGCGTATAGGGTGGGGTTTATGCCAGCTAAACAGCAAGAAAGGCTACCTGAAAAATGTTTCAGGTAGCCTTTTTGTCTTCCGGCTGCGTGGTGCTGCTTGGGGTGGATTCGTCCAAATCTTTGAGCCAGGATAATTTTTCGGCGATTTTGGCTTCGAGGCCGCGTGGCACGGGTTGGTAGAAATCGGGCTCGGCCAGGCCTTCGGGCATATAGGTTTCGCCGGCGGCGTAGGCGTGCGGTTCGTCGTGGGCGTAGCGGTAGGCGCGGCCGTAGCCGAGTTCTTGCATGAGCTTGGTGGGGGCGTTGCGCAGGTGGGGTGGTACTTCGGCGCTGCCGTGTTGCTTCACGAATTGGCGCATTTGGTTGTAGGCGGTGTAGCCGGCGTTGGATTTGGCGGCAGCAGCCAGATAGAGCACGGCTTGGGCGAGGGCGAGCTCGCCTTCGGGGGAGCCGAGGCGTTCGTAGGTGTGGGCGGCTTCGTTGGCGATGGTGAGGGCGCGGGGATCGGCTAGGCCGATGTCTTCCCAGGCCATGCGGACGATGCGGCGGGCGAGGTAGCGAGGGTCGGCGCCGCCGTCGAGCATGCGGCAGAGCCAGTAGAGGGCGGCGTTGGGGTGGGAGCCGCGCACGGATTTGTGCAGGGCGGAGATTTGGTTGTAGAAGCTTTCGCCGCCTTTGTCGAAACGGCGGATTTGGCTGCCGAGGCTGTCGGCCAGAAAGTCAGCGTTGAGATGGCTGATGCGGCGGGTGGCTGCGGCGCGCAGGAGCTGTTCGAGCAGGTTGAGCAGGCGGCGGGCATCGCCGTCGGCGGTTTGGATGAGCAGTTTTTGTGCGTCTTCTTCGAGGCTGAAGCTGCGGTATTCGGGCAGGGCGAGCACCTTGGCGGTGAGCGCGGCGAGTTCGTCTGCGGAAAGGGCTTGCAATACGTAAACTTGGGCGCGGCTGAGCAGGGCGGGATTGACTTCGAAGGAGGGATTTTCGGTGGTGGCGCCGATGAAGGTGAGCAGGCCGCTTTCCACATAGGGCAGGAAGGCGTCTTGCTGGGCTTTGTTGAAGCGGTGCACTTCATCAACAAACAAAATAGTAGCGCGGCCTTGCTGGAGGGCGATTTCGGCTTTGTTTACGGCTTCGCGGATGTCTTTTATGCCGGAAAACACGGCGGATACGGGCAGGAATTGGGCGTTGAAGCTCTGCGCGAGGATGCGGGCGAGAGTGGTTTTGCCCACGCCGGGCGGCCCCCACAGCAGCATGGAGTGGGGTTGTCCGCCTTCCACGGCCACGCGCAGGGGTTTGCCCGCGCCGATCAGGTACTGCTGGCCGACTACGTCGTCGAGCGTGTGCGGGCGCAGGCGTTCGGCCAGGGGGGCGGCGGGGGTTTGGGCGAAGAGGTCGTTGGGCATGGCAGGCTACCTGAAAAGTGGTAAGGCGTTGGGGTGGATTTTATAGCAAATTCTGTGCGGCGGCTTCTGGGGGAACGGGCTGGTTGTGGTATGATGCGGCGCGATGGGTTTCAGGTAGCCTTAAGCGCATTGGCTGCGGATACTGAAAGGCTACCTGAAAGCTGTGTTTCCGATTTTCCCAAAATAGCCCAAGTATGGGCTGTTTTTAACGCTTGACTGATTCTTTCCTTATGCGATTCCGTTTTGATTTTACGGTGCTGTATGCCTTACTGGCGTTGAATGGGCTGGTGTTTGTGTTGATGCAGCTGCCGGGTTTTGAATTTTTGCAGCTGGCCGGCTCGTTGTGGCCGTTGGAGCACCTGCGCTACCGCTATTGGCAGTGGCTGAGCCATATGTTTTTGCATGCGAATTTCACGCATCTGCTGTTTAATATGGTGGTGTTGTGGTCGTTTGCGCCGATGCTGCTGCTACGCTTCGGCCAGCGGCGTTTTTTGCTGCTTTATTTGCTGTGCGGCTTGGCCGGGGCGCTGCTTTATACGGGCTGGAACGAATACCTGATTGCCAACGGTGTGCGCAATGTGGCCGAGCAAATCGGGCTAGACGAGGCCACGGTGCGTTCAGCGCTACTCTCCGGTGGCTTGCCCAATGTGCCCGACGGCTTGGCTATGGCGTTTTATACGCACCTGCTGGGCGCATCTGGCGCGGTGTTTGGCGTGCTCGCGGCGTTTGCGCTGTGCTTCCCGGATGCACCGCTCACGGTGATGTTTCTGCCGATGCGGATTAAGGCTAAGTATTTGGTGCCGGTGGCGGTGGGGTATGAGCTGTTTGCCCAGTTCGGCGGGGTATCGCTGTTTGGCGACAATATCGCACATTTGGCACACGTGGGGGGCGCGGTGTGCGGCGCGCTTTTGGCCTGGTATTGGCTCAGCCGCCGCGATCCAGTGTCGTTTACCGATTTCGGCGCTTCAGATTTCAGGTAGCCTTTCTCGCTTCGCAGAAACGCACTGCATTTGTTTTCAGGTAGCCATTTTATACAACTTATTATTCCAACAGTGTTTTTATGAGATACATCAGCACGCGTGGGCAAACCGAGCCCAAATCTTTCAGCGAAGTTTTGCTTATGGGCCTCGCCCCCGATGGCGGCCTGATGCTGCCGGAGCGTTATCCGCAGGTGAATGTAGCCACGCTGCAGCACTGGCGCGGTTTGAGCTATGCCGAATTGGCATTTGAAATCATGAGCTTGTTTATCGACGATATTCCGGCAGCCGATTTGCGCCGCCTGGTGGGCAACACCTACACCGAATCCGTGTTCGGCACGCGCGAAATCACCCCTGTGCGCACCCTCTCCGACGGCATCAAAATCCAAGCCCTGTCCAACGGCCCCACGCTGGCTTTCAAAGACATGGCCATGCAGTTTCTCGGCCACGCCTTCGAATATGTGCTGGTGCGTGAAGGCAAATGCCTGAACATCATCGGCGCCACCAGCGGCGACACCGGCTCTGCCGCCGAATATGCCCTGCGCGGCAAGGCCGGCATTCATGTGTTTATGTTGTCGCCGCACGGTAAAATGAGCGCCTTCCAGCGGGCGCAAATGTATAGCTTGGCCGATGCCAATATCCACAATATTGCTATCGAAGGCATGTTTGACGACTGCCAAGACATTGTCAAAGCGCTGCAAAACGATGCCGCCTTCAAGCAGCAATACAGCATCGGTACGGTAAATTCCATCAACTGGGGGCGCATCGTGGCGCAGGTGGTGTATTACTTTGCCGGCTATTTCCGCGCCACCGCAAGCAATAGTGAAGAAGTGAGCTTCTGCGTGCCCAGCGGCAATTTCGGTAACATCTGCGCCGGGCATATCGCCAGACAGATGGGCCTGCCCATCCGCCGCCTGATGGTGGCCACCAATGAAAACGACGTGCTGGACGAGTTCTTTCGCACCGGCCGCTATCGCCCGCGCAGCGCCGCTAAAACCTACGTTACCTCCAGCCCTTCGATGGATATTTCCAGAGCCTCCAATTTTGAGCGTTTTGTGTTTGATTTATTGAGGAGAGGCAGCGTTCAGGTAGCCTCCTTGTGGCAGCAGGTGGCGGCCGGCGAAGGTTTCGATTTATCTGCCGAACTGCCGCGCATCCGCGACACTTTCGGCTTTGTGTCCGGCTCCAGCCGCCATGCCGACCGCCTCGCCACCATCCGCGCCATACACACAAGCGACGGGGAATGGCTCGACCCGCACACCGCCGACGGCATGAAAGTGGCGCGCGAATTGCGCGAGGTGGGCGAAACCGTCGTGTGCCTGGAAACCGCGCTGGCGGCCAAGTTTGCTGACACCATCAGCGAAGCCGCCGGGCATGAAGTGAAACCCCCGCGCCCCGCCGCACTTGCCGGGTTGGAAAACCTGCCACAACACGTTACCGTACTGCCCAACAGTGCGGCAGCAGTGAAAAGCTTGATTGAGCAGGCTTTGGCTTAATTGACAGACAATGAAAAGGCTACCTGAAAATATCGGCTTCAACGGAGCTCAAGCCAATTTCAAGTAGCCTTTGGGTGTATTATGAGCCGGTACAAACGCTTCAGCCTGAGCGGCATTGCACTGCCGCTGCTTCCACCGCTTGTGTAAGCTGCTGCGGCGATACTTCGCCCAGCAGGGTTTTGCGGTAGTTGCCGCAGGCCGGGGCGCGGATTACGGTGAAGGGCAGGGCGCCGGTTTGGTTGCCCAAGCCGCGCATCCAGGCGGTGCTGTCATTGCCGGTGTAACGCAGGATTTGGTAGTGCACTGGCACGCTCTGCAAAAAGAGGCTCACATCGGCAGGCTTATCCAGTGCCACGCCTGCCATGTCCACGCGCACTCCGCGCCGCTGCCGTTTTTCGGCGGCATACCATTGCGAAAGCGCCGGCATCTCGCGCCGGCATGGCACACACCATGTCGCCCACACGTTTACTACCTGCACCCGCTTCTGCGCGCCAGTATCGAGCGAGGCAGGGCGGTTGTCTGAATGGTTCACCAAATCTGCCGCATACAGCGGCACAGCGGCCAGCAGGGCGGCCAATCCAACATATTTTTTCAAAACAGATTTCCAAATTGTGAAAACAAGAGTGGCTATTGTACGATATAGTGGCTTAGAATTGAATCGACCGATGCTGATGTAGCTATTCCTTCCTGCCGCATTGACTCGTCTTAGCGTATAGTTTGTACTAGTCTGCAATTAGCTTACTTATGTATGAAAAAATAATTGCATCAACTATCTCTGCCGACAAACCGCTGTTTAAATCATCATTTCTCTGCGAGCACCCCATGAGCGAAACCGTTTTGCTGTATCACAACCCGAATTGTTCCAAATCCCGTGCCGCCTTAAAGTGGCTGCAACAGCAGCCGGGCATGGCCGTGCAAACACTGGATTACTGTGCCAATCCGCCTTTCGAAGCCGATTTGCGAGGGTTGCTACAACAGCTCGGCACCCAAGATGTGCGCAGCATCATGCGCACTGCCGATGCGGCCTATGCCGAGCTGGGTTTGGACAAGCCGGATTTGAGCCAAGACGAGCTGATTGCCGCGCTGCACCAACATCCGGCATTGCTGCAACGCCCGATTGCGGTATACCGACAACGCGCCGCCATCGGGCGGCCGTTGGAAAACATTATTGCCTTGTTCGATTAACTGATTGAGTTGTAAGTATATGTGAGACCACCATGCTGGCCATATTCTGCGGTTCCCTGTTGCGCCAAGTTTGGCGGGGCATCAAGCTCTGTCTGCTGGTGTTGCTGGTGCAGGCCGCATGGTGCACTTGGCTGGTGTACAGTTACAGCACGCGCACCGCTTCCCGGCGGGCAGATGCAGCGGTGGTGCTGGGCGCGGCGGCCTGGGGCAAAAATCCTTCGCCTGTGTTCCGCGAGCGCATCAACCACGGCATCACGCTCTACCGCAGCAATCGAGTGGGCAAGCTGATTTTCACCGGCGGCACGCCCAAGGCGGGCTATATGACCGAAGCCGAAGTGGCCCGCCGCTACGCACGCAGCCACGGCGTGCCGAATAAAGACATCCTGCTGGAAACCACGTCGCGCGACACACAGCAGAATTTGGAAAATACCAAAACCTTAATGTATAACAACGGCTTAGAAAGCGTGGTTATCATCAGCGACCCCTACCATCTCGCCCGCGCCGCCGCCGTGGCCGATTATGTGGGGCTGGATTACCAAACCGAGCCCACGCCCACCAGCCGCTACAGCGGGCAGAACCGTGCTAAATTCATAGTCAGCGAAGTGCTGTCGCTGATGGCCTTCCAATGGTGGCGGTTGAGCGAAACCGCTGCTGCCTACGGGCGGGATTACCTGCTTTCGCGGCAGGCAGGGCAGTAGTTTTCAGCACACCGCTTCTTTGCTGCCGCCATTATCTCCCAGCCGGCAGGAAAAGGGATAGAGAGGCAACGGTATTTCTCCCTATTCAGTTCACATAATTTTCAGGTAGCCTTTTGCATGATTTGGGTGGCTTATTTTGTGTTTTCGGTTTGGGTGCAGCTGTTTTTGGCAATGGCGGCTTTGAAGGTTTCGGGGTGACCAGTGAGGGTGAAATGGTGGGTGGTGGGGTAGTAGAGGTTGCTTTGGGCGAGCAGGGGGTCTTCGCACACAAGGGCGCGGGCTTCGGTTTGCAGTTTGGCGCGGATTTGTGCAGCTGGCTGTTTGGCGAGCTCAGGATCGTTGAGAGTGAGGTATTTGTGCATGGTGCGCGCGGTGTGGTCGAAGCGGACGCGTTGCAGGGTGAGTTTTTCTTCGGTGAGGGGGAGGCGTTGGTTCATGCCGGGGATGAGGAGGATGAGGGCGGCGGTTTGGCCGTCCTCTTCCTGTTGCGCGGGGCTTTGGCTGCTTTGGATTTGGGCGCAGCGGCCGGCGGGGATGTTGATGTTGATGGGGTCGGTTTCGCCGCTGATGGTGTAGCGGATGGTGAGGCCGCGGGTTGGGTTGAGGGCGGGGAATTGGGGGTGTTCGCACCAGGAGGCTTCGGCAAGGGTTTGCAGGGCTTGGACGGTGGGCGCGCGTTCGGCGTTGGGCGGCAGGGGGAGCAGTTGGCTGTCGATGGCGGCATCGATCAGGATGTTGCCGCCTTGCGCGGTGGCGCGGCGGATGGTGATGGGGCCGGATTTGATGGGCGCGTCCCGGTTGATGCTGCGGATGAATTGGGGCAGGCCGGCGGCTTGTCGGGCGGGTTGCTTGGCTTGGGCGGCAAGAGGCAGGGCGGCGGCGGATAGGATGAGGGCTAATTTGAGAGCTTGCATGGCGGTTTCCTTTTTATGCGGGTTGGAGGCTACCTGAAAACTGCGGTTTGGTTTTTCAGGTAGCCTTTTTTATTGTCGTATACAAGTGCTTACATCACCGCCAGCGCGGCCAAACATTTTTCGCGCTGGCCGTTTTGCGGAGGGATGGTTTGGCCGGGCAGGATTAAAGTGTAGCGGTGGCCGCGGCCGTGGGCTTCGAGCACGCGGTAACACAGGAGGCTGGCGAGGCGGTCGGCGCTGGTGCCGGCGGGGTAGTCGGCATAGCTGATGATGTGGTCGGCGGCGTGGAAGGCGGGTTCTTCGAAGTGTTTGTCGAGCAGGCGGCCGCTTTTGGCGTAGCTTTTCCAGGCGATGTGTTGCAGAGACGTGCCGGGTTGGTGGTCTTGCAGGAAGGCGAGGTCTTCGTTGCCGCCGAGCTTGTGGCGTGGCTCGCCTTCTTCGGCGGGAGTGCTGCCTGGCGGGGCGGTGTGCGGTTGGGGGGCGGGATAGACGAGGCCGTTGGCGGGCCAGTGCCATACGCATTCCACGCTGCTCACGGCAAACGGCCACACGCTGGCGCAGCGCAGCGGGGGCAGGATGAGGCGGCCGCGCCGTGCGGGCAGCACGGGCCAGATGAAGGGTTGGGGCTGCTTGGCGGTGAAGAGGGCGGTGCGGTATTCGGGATCGGTATTGCGGCGGCTCTCGGGGGCAAACCAAAGCTGGCGGTGGCGGGCTTTGACGGAAGGGGCAGGGAAGAGTTGGATATCGGCAGGCTGCCCTTGGAAGAGTTCTTCGGGTAGGGTGAGGTCTAGGCGCAGGCCGAGCAGTTGGAGACAATTGAGCAGGGTGCCGACAAACAGGAAGCCGGCGAGCCAGAAGGCGACGATATAGGCGAGGTTTACCTGATAGTTGAGCCCGACGAGCCACAACAGGACAATCATGGCGGCCAGGCTGATGCCAAGCCGGGTGGGTCGCAGGCGCAGGTCGCGCAGGCGCGGGCTGTATTGGTTGGTGCTCACGATACGGCTACCTGAAGCAGCATTTGTTCCAACAGCTGGGGGATGGATTGGGGTTGCAAGGTTTGCAGGCGGTGTCCGGCCACAGCTATCCATACGGCTTTGATGTCTTCCGGTAGCACATAATCGCGGCCGGCGAGGAAGGCCCAGGCTTTAGCAGCTTTAACCACGGCAAGTCCGGCGCGCGGGCTGAGGCCGGTAACGAACAGGCCGGGCTGTCGGGTGGATTGCACCAGCCGGTAAACATAATCGGCGGCCTGCTGAGAGCATTTCACTTGGGTGGCCTGGGCCTGCCATTGGAGTAGGATTTCGGCGTTGCACACGGCTTTGAGCGCGGGCAGCAGTTGGCGGCGGTCGCCTTGGGCATAGAGCCGGCGTTCGGCTTCGGCGGAGGGGTAGCCCAGTGAGAGGCGCATCATGAAGCGGTCGAGCTGGGATTCGGGCAGGGGGAAGGTGCCGAGTTGTTCGATGGGGTTTTGGGTGGCGATTACGAAGAAGGGTTTGGGCAGGCGGTAGGTTTTGCCGTCTACGGAAACCTGTTTTTCCTCCATGGCTTCCAAAAGTGCGGACTGCATTTTGGGCGAGGCACGGTTGATTTCGTCGGCCAGCAGGAAGTGGTGGAAAATGGGGCCGGGATGGAATTTGAATTGGCCGTCGGCAGGTTGGAAGACGTTGATACCGAGAAGATCGGCGGGCAGCATGTCGTTGGTGAACTGGACGCGGCGGTAGTCGAGGCCGAGCACGGCGGCCAGGCCGTGGGCGAGGGTAGTTTTGCCCACGCCAGGCACGTCTTCGAGCAAAACGTGGCCGTCGGCCAGGATGCAGGCCATCAGGTGTTGGAGAACGGTTTCTTTGCCGAGAATCAGGCTGTTGAGTTGGGAGAAGACGTTTTGCAAGTGGGGATTCATAGTGTGGATTATCTGAGTTGTTATGTGTGTGAGGCTACCTGAAAATATTTTTGCTGTGGCGGTATGAAGAAAAGCCCTGTTCAATCAACAGGGCATATTCCCAGGCAGACTAATCGTGCACCGGCTCTTCGGCGGCAACCTGCTCGATCAGCTGGGAGATGCTCATGCCGCGTTCAAGAGATTGGTCGTATTTGAAGTGCAACTCGGGCGTTTTAAACAGCTTGATGCAGTAGGAAAGCTCGCTGCGCAGATGACCCTTGGCATGTTCGAGCGCTTCGGCGGTAATCTCGCGCGTGGCATCGTCAAGCACGGTGTAATACACGGTGGCGTGGCTGTAGTCGCGGGCAAGCTCGACTTCGTTGATGGTAATGAAACCGGCGCGCGGGTCTTTGAGGCCGGTGCGGACGAGCTCGGCCAGCTCGCGCAGGATTTGTTCGCGCACGCGGTCTTGGCGGGCATAGCCGCGGTGGATTTTGGCCATATGGTCTTTCTTGATCAGGGATTATTTCAGTTCGCTGGTGCGGTCGAGCAGGGCATCCATCAACGAGTCGTATTGTTTTTTACGGTGTTGGATGCGCAGTTGGTCGAATTCACCCAGCTGTTCTTCAAAGGTGCGGGTTTTGAAATAGGGCTTCAGGTCGAAGGACTTTTCCAAAAAGCGGATAATATTGAGGTCATTTTCGCGATCGACAGGGCGCAGAGGCAGCCGCCTGGTGAGCACGAAGTTGTCGGGCATGACAAGGGTGGCCACGATGATCGGTTCGTCGTTTTCGCGTTGGCGTATTTCGCGGATTAGGGTAAAAGTTTCAAAGGCATATGTTTGTTTGTCGTTCATTTTCGCGTACTCATCAGGGCAGCGGTGGGTATGGTGGGCAAACATGGTGTAAACAAGCGATATGATACGATAACCATCGCCGACTGGGTATAGGCCTAAGCATTTATTTTTTTACATATATAGCCAAACTGCTAAAAAACCATAACCGAACGGTGGGGTTTGGCTGCGTTTTCTTATTTGCCAAACAGTTCACTGCTCCACAACTCTCTCAATATAGCCTGCAGTGCGGAAAATGTAGCGAGAGGCTACCTGAAACGGGTTCGGGCAGCCTCTTGTTTCGTCTTGTGCCTGTTTACAGAGTGCGGGCTACTTCCACAATATCGAAGGCTTCCAGCATATCGCTTTCTTGGATATCGTTGTAGTTCTTTAGCATCAGGCCACATTCGAAGCCCATACGCACTTCTTTCACATCGTCTTTGAAGCGTTTTAGCGATTCGAGCTCGCCAGTGTGGATTACCACATGGTCGCGGATGAGGCGCACACGGCTGTCGCGCTTGATGATGCCATCGGTAACTATGCAGCCGGCAATGTTGCCCACTTTGGAAATATTGATGACCTGGCGGATTTCCACCGTGCCGGTCTGCTGCTCTTTCTGCTCGGGGGCGAGCATGCCGCTCATGGCCGCTTTCACATCGTCGATGGCATCGTAAATGATGTTGTAGTAGCGGATTTCGATGTCTTCGTTTTCGGCCAGCTTGCGGGCAGAGCCGTCGGCGCGCACGTTGAAGCCGATGATGAATGCGCCGGAGGCAATGGCCAAGTTTACATCGCTTTCGGTAATGCCACCTACGCCGCTGTGCAACACTTCCACTTTCACCTCGTCGTTCGACAGCTTTTTGAGGCTACCTGAAAGTGCTTCGTACGAACCCTGTACATCGGCTTTGATGATTACCGACAAATGCTGTGCTGCCTGGCCGTCGTCGGCGTTGGCAAATAGGTTCTCCAGCTTGGCAGCTTGCTGTTTGGCCAGCCGCACGTCGCGGTATTTGCCTTGGCGGAATAGGGCGATTTCACGTGCTTTTTTCTCGTCGGCCAATACCATGGCATCTTCGCCGGCATTGGGTACGTCGGAGAGACCGAGGATTTCCACCGGAATGGAGGGACCGGCTTCCTGTACTTGTCTGCCGTTTTCATCCACCATGGCACGTACTTTACCGAATGCAGTGCCGGCCAGGAGCATATCGCCTTTTTTCAGCGTGCCGCTTTGCACCAGCAGGGTAGCCACCGCACCGCGGCCTTTATCAAGGCGGGCTTCCACGATGATGCCTTTGGCGGGTGCGTCTACCGGGGCTTTCAGTTCGAGCACTTCGGCTTCCAGCAGCACGGCTTCCAAAAGCGCATCGATATTGATGCCTTGTTTGGCGGAAACATCGATAAACTGCACATTACCACCCCAAGCATCGGGGATAACTTCGTGAGCAGTCAGCTCTTGGCGGATGCGTTCGGGATTGGCGGCTTCCTTATCGATTTTGTTCACGGCCACCACCATTGGCACACCGGCTGCTTTGGCGTGGGCGATAGCTTCGATGGTTTGTGGCATCACGCCGTCGTCGGCAGCCACCACCAGAATCACGATATCGGTAGCCTGTGCGCCGCGTGCACGCATCGCGGTAAAGGCTTCGTGACCGGGGGTGTCGAGAAAGGTGATGACGCCGCGCGGGGTTTGCACGTGGTAGGCGCCGATGTGCTGGGTAATGCCGCCGGCTTCGCCTTGTACCACTTTGGCACGGCGGATGTAGTCAAGCAGTGAGGTTTTACCGTGGTCCACGTGGCCCATTACGGTTACCACCGGCGGGCGCGGCAGGACTTCAGCTTGAACGGCGGTTTCGGTGTCATCCAAGAAGGCTTCGGGATCGTCTGCGGCGGCGGGTTTGCCGATATGACCCATTTCTTCCACCACAATCAGCGCGGTTTCTTGGTCGAGCGATTGGTTGATGGTAACCATCATGCCCATCTTCATCAGGGCTTTCACCACTTCCACGCCCTTAACCGCCATTTTGTGTGCCAAATCGGCCACTGTAATGGTTTCGGGTACGAGCACTTCATGCACCACCGGCTCGGTTGGGGCTTGGAAGGCGTGCTGATTAGGCTCCAGCTTGAGCTGTTTTTTGCTTTTTTTACCGCTGCGCACACGTTCTTCATCGCCACGGTTATTGCGTTCTTTGCCTTTGCTTTTGGCGGAATGGCCGCGCGGCATATCGTCGTCGCGCTGGTGGCGTTCGCCTTTTTTTGGGCGGCTACTTCCAGGGGCGGCGCTACCAGAGGAAAGAGGGGTTTTTTCGCTTGGCGCAGCACTGCGCGGGGCAGACTGCTGCTCTTTGGCCAGCTTGGCTTCCTGCTGCGCTTGCAGTTTGGCAGCTTCTCGGCGAGCTTGGCGCTCCTGTTTTTCTTTCAATAGGGCTTGCTGGTGCGCACGCAAGGCTTCGGCACGGCGGGCTTCTTCGTTACGCATGACCTGTTCGGCGGCACTGACTACTTCCACAGGCTGCGGTAGTGGTTTGGGTGCTTTTTCTTTTTTGGGGTTGCGGCTGCGTTTTGGTTTGACTTCGGCAGCAGCTTCGGTTTTCGCCTTGGCTGGTTTTTCTTTGGCAGCAAGTACAGTGTCAGCTTCAAGGTTTTTGGAGGCTATTTGAATCTCTGTGGCAGCGGGCTCGATGGCAGTTTCAACAATAGTGGCCATAGTTTTAACCGGAGTGGCCGGCTCGGCAGTGGGTAGTACAACAAGCTCGGCAGCTGATTCAATTGGCGGCACGGCTACACGGCGGCGGCGGCGGGTTTCTACCTGTACGCCAGCCACGATGCTGCGTTCGGTGCGGGTGCGGCTCACGCTGATGGATACAGTGCCGCTGTCATTCTGCTTGCGTAGGTACGCCAGTAGGGCTTGTTTGTCTGCCGGGCTGATGCTGTCGGCACCATTGTTTTTCTCCACGCCGGCGGCTTTGAGCTGCTCTAAGAGTGTGGGTACGGTTTTTTTCAGTTCAGCAGCAAATTGTTGTACGGTATTACTCATAAGTTTCCGGCCTCCTTATTCCTGTGTTTCGGCAAACCAATGTTCACGGGCGGCCAAAATAACGGTTTTGGCATCTTCTTCGCTCACGCCGGTGATTTCAATCAATTCGTCGGTGGAAAGCTCAGCCAGGCTGTCGCGGGTGGTAATGCCGGCCTGTGCCAGATCGCGCAGCATGTCTAGATCGATGCCGTTTAGGTTTTTTAGCTCTTCTTCTATTTCGTCCAGTTTTTCTTCCGACATGATGGCCAGGGTAAGAATGGCATCGCGGGCGCGGTTGTGCAGGGTCTCCACGGTGGCTTCGTCGAAGCCGATTTCCACCAGTTCGGCAGTGGGCACATAGGCCACTTCTTCTAAGGCGGCGAAGCCTTCTTCAATCAGCAGGTCAGCAGTTTGCTCGTCCACGTTCAAGTGCTGCATGAACAGGTTGCGGATTTGTGCGTCTTCAGCTTCGTGGCGCTCTTCGGCTTCCTGTACAGTCATAATGTTGAGCTGCCAGCCGGTGAGATCGGCGGCGAGGCGCACGTTTTGGCCGCTGCGTCCGATGGCGGGCGCGAGCTGGTCGTCGGCTACGATAACGTCTACCGAATGGTTATCTTCATCAATCAAAATGCGGCTGACTTCGGCGGGGGAGAGCGCGTTAATCACAAATTGGGCGGTTTCGGGCGACCACAGCACCACGTCCACACGCTCGCCGGCCAATTCGTTGGATACGGCATTCACACGCGAGCCGCGCACACCGATGCAGGTACCTTGTGGGTCGATACGCGTATCATTGGATTTGACGGCGATTTTAGCGCGCTGGCCGGGGTCGCGGGCGACTTCTTTTATTTCCAACAGGCCATCTTCAATTTCCGGCACTTCCTGCTCAAACAGTTTTACCAAAAATTCGCGCGAGGTGCGGCTGAGGATAACTTGTTTGCGCCCGCTGTTGCCTTGTTCGTCCACGCGCAGGAAGAGGGCACGGATGCGGTCGCCGCTGCGGAAGTTTTCACGTGGGATACACTGGTCGCGCGGAATCAGTGCGTCCAAACGGCCGACTTCCACAATGATGCCGTGGCGCTCAACGCGTTTTACTGTGCCCATTACCACGTCTTCACGGCGGGCAAGGAATTTTTGCAGAATTTGCTCACGCTCGGCATCACGGATGCGTTGCAGGATAATTTGCTTGGCAGTTTGTGCGGCTTGGCGGCCAAAGGCCACGTTTTCCAGCTCTTCTTCGTAATACTCGCCAATTTGTAGCGTGGAATCGAGGAATTCTTCTTGGATTTCCTCGATGGTTTTCTGCGTGTCGGGGTAGGTGTAGTCTTCATCGGCCACAATTAACCAGCGGCGGAAAGTATGGTATTCACCGGTATTGCGGTCGATGCTCACGCGCACGTCCATGTGTTCGCGGTCGTCCTTTTTCTTGGCAGCCACCGACAGGGCGAACTCCAATGCTTCGAATACCACTTCGGATTCAACGTTTTTTTCGCTGGCCAATGCTTCGGCCAGTTGCAACATTTCGCGGCTCATGGGAATGAACTCTCCATTATTAATTGATAAATAGGCAAATTAGAATTCGGGCTTCAGGCGTGCCTGGTCGATATTGGATAATTCGATGACAGCAGTTTTGCCGTCGAAGGCAATAGTTAGCACGTCGTTTTCAAAGTTTTCGATGCGGCCGATGAAGTTTTTCTGCCCCTCAATCGGCAAACGGGTTTTTAGCTTGACGAGGCTACCTGAAAAACG
This sequence comes from Eikenella sp. NML99-0057, assembly GCF_001648535.1. NCBI lineage: Bacteria > Pseudomonadati > Pseudomonadota > Betaproteobacteria > Neisseriales > Neisseriaceae > Eikenella > Eikenella sp. NML99-0057. The sequence goes on from NZ_LXST01000001.1 coordinate 161,277, forward strand.
GATGAAGTCGGCCGCCTTTTTCAGCGGTCGGTCTAGGCCGGGGCTGGAGATTTCCAGCCGTTTGTAGTCCACGTCTTCCACTATGAAGAGGCGGCTCAAATGGTTGCTGACGGTGGCGCAGTCTTCCACAGTGATTCCTTCTGGTTTGTCGATAAACACGCGCAAATTGCCTTGCGCGGTGAGTTCGAAATCCACCAGTTCGTAGCCCAGGCCGGGCAGGGTTTTTTCTAAAACGGCTTGAATATCCATGAATTCCCTAGTTGGAAAACAAAAAAATGGCCTCGGGGCCATTTCTCATTTATCTTGTATAAATAACTGAAAAACGGTGTAATTCTAAACCATATTCGCCAGTTTGGCAATTCTGTTTTCGCTTGGTACACAGGATGGTGGGCGGGTTGTAAGAATCGTGCAACAATGAAGAAGTATAATGGAGCAGGGTGTTTTGTTTGGTTTTTTAACTTCGTTGCAGTAGCACTTTCAGGCAGCCTTCTTTACCACGCAATGTAAAACATCTCTTTGGCCAGAAACACAATCGGGTTGTGCAGGATTTGCAGGTAGCGGTGCATCATCACCAGGCCGGAAGGAAACAGCAGCCTGACCACCCACGGCATCACCTTCACTGCCTGCGCAGACGGCACCCGTTCCGTTTCGCGCTGCGCCTCGCGGTTAACTTTTTTGGTGTACAGTACCGATAAAACCAGCGACTCAAACAGCATCCCGCCCATGAAGATGATGGCACAAAATATCAGTGAATGATGTGTGCAACGGAGTAAACAGACATTTACCTGCCTTTTGATGCAATCACAGAAAAGTACGATACTCTCACAGGCAGGTAGGGCGGTTAAATTCGCCGTGCCTCTCTGATACTGACAGAAAGGGTATATACCATGAGAAAATCTACCGTTACTTCTATTTTCACTGTTATGCTGCTGGCCGCCTCCCTGAGCGCTTGCACTGGTATGACCACCAGACAGCGCAACGCCGCCATCGGTGCCGCAGTGGGTGGGGTGGCAGGCAACGTGATCGGCGGTGATACCGGCTCAACCTTGGGTGGTGCCGCGTTGGGTGGTGTGGCCGGTAGCTTGATTCAATAAGCTTAAACCCTTGTGATGATGCGGGCGGAAGTGTGAAAGCACTTCTGCCTGCAATTGTTTTGATATTTTATAGACTAGTACGGTTTCGATATTAAATCATTCCGATTAGGCTGAGGCAGGGTAAACTAAGGCTGTATCGGTTTGATCGAAACGGTTAGAGATAATGTGTACCGCAGCTGGCCGGTAAGCCGGGTTCTGTCGTTGGACAGTCATTCCTCTAGGCCGATTGTTACCAAGCGGCTCAAGCAACCTACCCGAATGCTCGGCGAGCAGCGTCGTTGCATTCTGTTTGGTCTTGCTGCGGATGGGGTTTGGCCTGCTACGGGCTGTTACCAGCCGCACGGTGCGCTCTTACCGCACCATTTCACCCTTACCTGTGCTGCGTTGCCGCAGCCATCGGCGGTTATGCTTTCTGTTCCACTTTCCGTCGCCTCGCGGCGCCCAGCCGTTAGCCGGCATCCTGCTCTGTGCAGCCCGGACTTTCCTCCCCACCCAAAGGCGCGGCGACTGTCTGGCCTGCTGCGGTACGGGCGTGATTATAACGGATTGGGCGGGAAAGGCTACCTGAAAACGAAGTTTCCGAAGGAAGCTGAGTTTATGCGGAGCTAAAGTCAAACTTCAACGAAGTTGAAATGCAGCGCAATAAGTGTCTGTGAAGCTAAAATTTTCAGGTAGCCTTCTGCACACTTGTCAGTGTACTTGATAGCGCTGCAATACGGCGCGGATTTGCGGTAGGGCGACGCGGGCGGCGTCTTCGCCGAGTTTGATGGCGTGGGCTTTTTCATCGAAGCCGCCCACGGCGCCGAGATGCTGCACCTGTGGTTTGATCACCACGTCGGCCTTGGCCAGCTCGCTGTTGAGGGCGGGGGTGCTCATAATGTTGAGGCTTTGGTCGAGGTAGGAGAAGAAGCCGCTTTGGGATAGGCGGGCGGGTTTGGCGGAAATGTCCACCGCAATCACCACGTTGGCACCCATCTGGCGGGCGGCGGATACGGGTACGGGGGCGGTGAGGCCACCATCCACATAGCGTTTGCCGTTGATTACTGCGGGCTGGAACACGTTGGGGATGCTGGCGGAGGCGCGCACGGCCTGGCCGGTGTTACCGCTGCGAAATACCACGCTGCGGCCGGAGTCGAATTCGGTGGCCACGGCGGCGAATTTGCGCGGCAGGTTTTGGATGGGGCGATTGCCCACTTGGCGGTTGATGTAGTTTTGCAGTTTTTCGCCACGGATAAATCCGTTAGTGGAAAGGGTTAAGTCCACCAAATCGGCGCGTTGCAGATTTTCGGCTTCGCGCTGCAGGCGGGGGGCGTTCATACCGGAGGCATAGAGGCTGCCCACCAGGGCGCCGGCGCTGGTTCCGGTAACGATTTTTATGGGAATATTGTTTTCTTCCAATACTTTAATCACGCCGATATGGGCGAAGCCTTTGGATGCGCCGCCGCCCAAGGCCAAGCCGATGACGACTTGGGGCTTACGGGTGGCGGTGAGCGGCTGGCGTGATGGGTTCTGCGAGTTGCCGCTGATGAGGTTGCAGGCGGAGAGGGTTAAGGTGAGCAGGGAAATGCCGAGGCTGCGGTGCAATAGGCTGTTCATGGGGGAATCCTCTGTTATTAAGCGGGGGAGCCGGTATTGTATAGCAAAGTAACTCAATTTTCGCTACGGCCTTGGTTTGCTTTATTGTAGTTTTATACTGTCTGCGGTTTGCCGCCTGGTATCGAAAGTTGATTTAGTCCGCTATAGCGGATCGCTATGATTGCCGGCGAGTTGCTGATGTTGGCGTTGGAACGATAAGGAGTATTGCTAAAGAACAAACCTACCTGAAAGCGCAGCTGCAACGAGAGGCTAAAACGAGAAGTTAAAATAGGAATGATGTGGTGTTGGCTCTTCTTGCTGCCACTCAAGCTATCTTCGGTTTGTCGGCTGTTAGGAGTCACACTAACTAAGTGCCAAAACCATATCGGCTGTTAATTATGCTCATGCGTAGGCTGTTCGCACGCTTGGCAGCATGCTGCGCCGGTATTGGCGGGTTCGGTCTGCACGGTGATGTGCCCGATGCCGTGAGTTTGCACCGTTGCCTGCACTTGTTGCGCCAAAGTGGCGGCTTGTGCCACGGTTAGGTTGCCGCGCACGATGATGTGGCAGGACATGGCGTGTTTTTTGCTGGTAATTGTCCAGGCATGCAAATCGTGTACGCCTAATATGCCGTTGATTTTCTGAATGTCTTCGGCGATTTTCACCAAATCCGTGCCTTGGGGCGTGCCTTCCATCAGGATGTGCAGGCTACCTGAAAGCACGCCCCAGCCGCTTTTGCCAATCAGCAGCGCCACCGCCGCGCTGGCGGCCAAGTCCGCCCAGTCCCAGCCATAAAACTGTATCAACAGGCCGGCCGCTACTGCGGCAACGGAGCCGAGCAAATCGCCCACCACATGCAAAAATGCGCCGCGCATGTTCAGGTTGTCTTTCTCGCCGCGCAGCATATACCACGCGATAAACAGGTTTACCAACAGCCCGAATGCAGCCACCATCAGCATCGCGCCGCCTGCTACGGGCACGGGCTTGAAGGCGCGGATAACGGCTTCGACCACAATCCACGCCGCCATCACCACCAGCGTAAGCCCATTGAGCGTGGCGGCAAGGATTTCTACACGCTGATAGCCGTAGCTTTTCTGCGAGTTGGCGGCCTTCTCCGCCCATTTGAAGGCAAAAAGCGCCAGGGTGAGCGAGGCGGCATCGGAAAACATATGTCCCGCGTCTGAGAGGAGTGCCAAGCTGCCGCTGAGCCAGCCTGCCGCTGCTTCCACCAGCATAAAGCCGGCAATCACGGCTAACGATACGCGCAGGATATGGGTGTTGGTGCTGTGGACGTGGGAATGGTTGTGTTCGTGGCTGTGGAAGGACATGGACACTCCTTGGGGGACAGGGTGGGGCTACCTACCTGAAAATGAGAAGACAATAGAAGCGGGCATAAATGCCCGCGTGGAGTGAGGTAGCCTTAGGAATAAAAATGTATAGGCAGCGAGTGTTCATCCCACGGCTTGCTTGCCTAACTGGCTACCTGAAAATTTGCAGCCGCTGGGGCTAGTCTGCCTTCAGCACGCGCTGGCGGCGGGTTTCGGCCAGCACCATGCCGGTGCTCACGGATACGTTGAGGCTTTCCACCGTGCCGAGCATGGGGATGGAAACCAGCGCGTCGCAGTGTTCGCGGGTGAGGCGGCGCATGCCTTCGCCTTCGTTGCCCATCACCCAGGCCACGGCGGCGGGGATGTCGTAGTGGAACAGGTCGGCTTCGCCGCCCATGTCGGTGCCCACTATCCAGATATCGCGCTCTTTGAGTTCGCGCAGGGTGCGGGCAAGGTTGGTGACGGCGATGTAGGGCACGGTTTCGGCGGCGCCGCAGGCCACTTTGCTCACGGTGGCATTCAAGCCGACGCTGCGGTTTTTCGGTGCAATTACGGCGTGCACGCCCATGGCGTCGGCTACGCGCAGGCAGGCGCCGAGATTGTGCGGGTCGGTGATGCCGTCGAGGATGAGCAGCAGGGGCGGCTCGGTGAGGTTGTCGAGCACGTCGTCGAGGTGGACGTGGTTGTGCGAAGCGTCGATAAAGCCGGCGATGCCTTGGTGTCGGGCGTGGCGGCACAGGTTATCGAGGCGGGCGGCTTCCACGAAGTGAACGGGAATATTTTCCTGCGCGGCTTTTTCCAAGGCCTGCTGCATACGGGCATCGTGGCGGCCGGATAGGGCGTAGAGCTCGGTGAGGCTTTTGGGGTTTTGCCACAGGCGGGCGTTGACGGCGTGGAAGCCGTAGATCAGGCGGCGGTTGGACATATGGTTTGCTTTCGTGATGTAGGCTACCTGAAAAAGCGGATGCGGTTTCAGGTAGCCTTTTGGATATTGGGGTTTAATTTACGCGGCAGCTTGCGCTTGCGGATGGCCGCGTGGTGCGCGGCCTTATTCCGGCCACAATTTTTGGAAGGCGCGCACGGCAGCGGCGGGGTCAGAAGCGTGGGTGACGGCGCTGACCACGGCCAGCGAGGACACGCCGGTGGCGAGCACGGCGGGCGCGTTTTCCAGCGTGATGCCGCCGATGGCCACGGTGGGGGTATTGCCGGCTTGTTGCACGTAGCGGCGCAGTTTGTCCAGCCCCTGCGGTTCGGTGGGCATGGCTTTGGTGTTGGTGGCGAATACGGCGCCGCAGGCCACGTAGCTGGGCTGCACGGCCAAGGCACGTGCCATTTCGGCTTCGTCGTGGGTGCTCAGCCCCAAGCGGATGCCGGCGCGGGCAAGGGCGGCAAAGTCGGCGCTGTCCATGTCTTCTTGGCCGAGGTGTACGCCGTAGGCGCCTTCTTCGAGGGCGAGCTGCCAGTGGTCGTTGATGAAAAGTTGGCTATGCGAGCCACGGGTGGCGGCGATGGCACGGCGGATTTCCTGGCGCAGGGCTTCGCCGGTGAGGGTTTTGCTGCGCAGCTGCACGGTGTCCGCGCCGGCATCGGCCATACGCGCCACCCAATCGGCATCGGGCACTACAGCGTAGAATTTGAGGGGGCGGATGATGGAGGGAAATGGTTGCATAGCGGGCGGCCTGCGGGTGGTTGCGGGGTGGCTATTATAGCGCAGCTGCCAATGGCCAGGATGGGAAAGATACTGTCAGGACTAGCCCCGACGGCATGAAATATATAAGGCTACCTGAAAATAAATTGGAGCTTTCAGGTAGTCTTTAGGGCAGAGATGGCGGTTGCCTGAGCATATAGTCGTGTCGAAATAGGCATGCTACGACGTCGGCACGTTTTGCGTGAGGCTGTATGTTCATGGTTTGTTGTCTTGTATGAGAATAGTTGTGCCTCAATATAATAAAAGGCTACCTGGAACTTTCAGGTAGCCTTTTGTGTGCATTAGAGAGCTTAGAACAGGCGTTGGCGGCGGCGGCTGATTTCAAAGCCGTGGTTTTGGCTGTTGGTGCAGGTCATGCCACTGGTGCGGCTGGTGCACTGCCAGCCGTCACCGCGCAGGGTTTGGCCGTAGGGCAGCACGCGGCTGTCGGGGCTAGCGAGGCTATCGCCAACGCAGCCCATTTGGGTGCGGCCGGTGCGGGAGATGGAGAAATTGCCGCCCCAATCGAGCTCGCAATCGCGCGGTTTGGGCCGGATGGGACGGTCGGGCTGGGGAATCTGGCATTCCACTACGCCGGGGGAATGGTCGTACATGCAGTTGATGTTGCCGCTGGGGCTGCGGAAAAGTTTGATGTCGGCATGGGCGGTGCCAGCGGCGAGCAGGATGGCTGCGGCGGTAAGGGGGAGGGTACGCATGATGTTACTCCTTATATAGAGAGTGGTTGGAAAAGTGATTGGTAAACAGATAGTTAGAAGCGGTACAGGCTGTCTGGACTGATTTGGAAGCCGTGGCCTTCGGTATTGGTGCAACTTAGACTGCCGGATTGGGCAGTGCATTGCCAGCCGGGTTGGTTAAAGAGTTTGAAGGGCTGGTTGTCGGGGAGGGCATAGCTGCCTGCTTGGAATTTGGCGTAGTTGTGGTGGTTGCAGTTGAGGTGGGCGGAGCCTTTTGCAAATAGGGAGATATTGCCGCTCCATTGGCCGTTCCAAGTTCCGAAGGGGCAGTCTTGAGGTTCGCATTCTACAGGAATGGGTTTGGTAGGCGGGGGAATTTCGCAGGTGAGTTGGGGGACGTAGCCACCGTATCGGCAGGTGATTTGGCCATCTACACTGTGGAAGAATGCCACTCTGGCATGGGTGCCGGCGGCGGCGAGTAGGATGGCTGCGGCTGCTATGGGTAAGGTACGCATGGTGTTGCTCTATTAGAGTGGTTGGGAAAGGAGAATTGTATCTCAAAGTTGGATGTTTTTTTAGCTTTGTAAAAACTAGTTTTAGCTTCTTTAAATAATTTCTCAGAAACTCGACTTCCTTCGAAAAGCTTGTTTCAGATAGTCTTTTGCTGCATTCTAAAGAGGCTACCTGAAAAATATTTCAGGGTTTCACAGCACGGCTTGCGGATAGGCGCCGATGATTTTTACGAAGGCGGCGCATTCGGCAAGGGTTTCGAGGGCGGGCTGGATTTGGGGACTGTCGGCGTGGCCTTCGATGTCGATAAAGAAGATGTAGTCCCACAGACCGGCGCGGCTGGGGCGGCTTTCGAGCTTGGTCATGGAGATGCCGTGCTCGGAGAAGGGTTGGAGCAGGCGGTGCACGGTGCCGGGGCGGTTGGGGGCGGAGACGATGAGGGAGGTTTTGTCGCGGCCGGAGGGCTGGGTGCTGTTGTGGCCGAAGATGAGGAAACGGGTAGTATTGTTAGGCTCGTCTTCGATGTTGGCGGCGAGTTTGGCCAGATTGTAATGCTCGGCGGCGGCCTGGGCGGCAATGGCGGCGGCTTGCGGCTCGGCAGCGGCGAGGCGGGCGGCTTCGGCGTTGCTGGCCACGGAAATGCGGGTGGCATGGGGCAGGTGGCGGTTGAGCCACTCGTGGCATTGGGCCAGCGCTTGGGCGTGGGCATACACTTTTTCCGGCTGCCCGTTAGCGCCGTGCTGCTGCAATAAATGATGCTGGATGCGCAGGAACACTTCGCCGCAGGCACGCAGGGGGGTGGAAACCATAAGGTCGAGGGTGCGGCCGACCGGGCCTTCGGTGGAGTTTTCCACGGGGGCGACAACGTAGTCGGCCTGGCGGGCTTCCACCAGTCGGAAGCATTCGTCGATGGAGGGGCAGGGCTGGGTGCGGGCGGCGTGGCCGAAGTGCTTCACGGCGGCTTGTTGGGTGAAGGTGGCTTCGGGACCGAGGTAGGCGATGGTGAGCGGGCGTTCTACGGCGAGGCATTCGCTCATGATTTCGCGGAACAGGCGGGCGACGGCTTCGTCGGGCAGGAGGCCGGCGGCGGTTTGGTTCAGGCTTTGAATGCGCTGCAACACTTGGGCTTCGCGCTCGGGGCGATAAACGATGCCGGTGCCTTTGAGCTCGCCGATGGCACGGGCGTGGGCGGCGCGCTGGTTAAGCAGAGTGAGGATTTCGGCGTCGATGGCATCGATGGCCTGGCGGTGGGGGGCGAGGGATTGGTCGGGCATGGCACGGCCTTTGTTCGGGATGGGGATGGGCTGATTGTATAGCAAATTGGCGTCCTTTTGATACAAGTTGAGTCAAGGCTGTAGCGGAAGTTAAATGAGCTTACTATAGCGTAGAAAAATGGGGCGTTGGTGTTGATTGAATGTTTTCAGGTAGCCTCGGGTGGGGCGGGAGGCTACCTGAAAAGCGTTGCGGGAAAAGTTGGGCAAAGGCTGCCTACGGCTAAGGCAAAACGTTTATAATCCTGCGTTTTCAGGTAGCCTTTGTTGCCAAGGGCTGCTGCTTCAACCTAAAGATTAAAGAAATTCAACTGAAACATGGACAAACTGAAAATTACCGGCAATGGCCCGTTGCACGGCGAAATCGTGATTTCTGGTGCGAAAAATGCTGCCCTGCCGCTGATGTGTGCTGGGCTTTTAACTGAAGATATTTTGCATTTGACCAACGTGCCGATGCTGGCCGACGTGAAAACCACGCACAAACTCTTGCAAGGCATGGGCGCAGAGGTGGAAAGCGACGGTGTGAGCGAACTCAAAATCAACGGCGGCACGGTAAACAACACTTGCGCGCCGTATGAATTGGTGAAAACCATGCGTGCTTCCATTTTGGTGCTCGGCCCCACGCTGGCGCGTTTCGGCGCGGCGGAAGTGAGCCTGCCCGGTGGCTGCGCCATCGGCTCGCGGCCGGTGGACCAGCACTTGAAAGGGCTGGAAACCATGGGCGCGGAAATCGTGATCGAGCACGGTTATGTGAAGGCGCGCGGCAAGCTCAAAGGTGCGCGTGTGGTGATGGACATGGTGACCGTGGGCGGCACGGAAAACCTGCTGATGGCAGCCACGCTGGCCGAAGGCACCACCGTGCTAGAAAACTGCGCAGTGGAGCCGGAAGTGGTGGACTTGGCCGAATGCCTGGTGAAAATGGGCGCGAAAATCAGCGGTATCGGTACGCCTTCTATGACGATTGAAGGTGTGGAGAAGCTGCATGGCTGTACCCACAGCGTGGTGCCCGACCGCATCGAAGCCGGCACTTTCCTCTGCGCCGTGGCCATGACCGGCGGGCAGGTACGCCTGCAAAATGCCGCGCCCAAAACCATGGAAGCGGTGTTGGACAAGCTGGTGGAAGCCGGCGCGGAAATCCAAACCGGCGAAAATTGGATCGACATTAAAATGACGCAGCGTCCGAAAGCTGTAGACGTGCGCACCGTGCCGCATCCGGGTTTTCCCACCGATATGCAGGCGCAGTTTATGGCGATGAACGCGGTGGCTGAGGGCAGCAGCCGGATGGTGGAAACCATTTTTGAAAACCGCTTTATGCATGTGCCCGAGCTCAACCGTATGGGTGCGCATATCAGCGCCGAGGGCAACACCGCGCTGGTAAAAGGTGTGGAGCAACTTTCTGGTGCCACCGTGATGGCCACTGACTTGCGCGCTTCGGCCAGCCTGGTGATTGCCGGCCTGGTGGCCGATGGCGACACCATCGTGGAGCGCATCTATCACTTGGATCGCGGCTACGAGCATATTGAAGAGAAGCTGAGCAAAGTGGGCGCGAAAATCGAACGTTTGAAACAGTAGTCAATTCGACAGTAAAGGCTACCTGAAAAACCAACCGTAGGGGTTTTAGGTAGCCTCAAGTATCAGGAAGCAAAAACAGCCCGATATTCGGGCTGTTCTTTAAATATTTGCCGGTTTGGATTATCGGCAGGACAAGCCCAAGATGGTGGGCGGGTTGCCGTTGGACAGTTTGATGCGGCAAGTAGTGCCGGAAGTGCCGGATACCACGGCATAGCGTGCACCGCCTTCGTTGCGGGTGCTGATATTCATCGGCTCTTTCACGCCCATGGATTTGGATGTTTGCGCCAAGTTTTGCACCAATTCAGACGGCAGGCCGGAAGAGTCGTTGCCGATTTTTACACCGTCGGCCCATGCGGACGCAATCGGCAACAAGGCCAGCATCAGAATAGTTAATTTGCGTTGCATAGTTAGTTCTCCTGTGAAAAATGGCTACCGTTGCCGGTAGCTGTGGAAACACTCTACTATATCGGAGTAAGGGTTGACAATGATTATGCTGCTTTTTACCTACGGCAGTGTCGGTAAGTGTCGCATTTTGTGGGCAAGTAATCTAATGGCTTTAAATAAATTTCTTTATAAATTAGCCTATTAGTTGGCTAATTTGTTGCCTGATGTGAAGCGGTCGATAGCCAAGCGCGTACTGCCGATTAAATATTTTCAATGGATTGCCACACATGAACCGAAACAATTCCCCCCTGCCTGCCTACCGGCCGCCGTTTTGGCTGCGCGGCGGGCATTTGCAGAGCATTTGGCCGAAACTGGTGCGCATTGGTAGCCCGGCCTATCGGCGTGAGCTTTTGCCCGACAGCCTGGGCGCTACCGAAGTGGCCTACGATTTTGTGGATGGCAAACGCCCCGATGCCCCGCTATTGATGCTGTTTCACGGGCTGGAAGGCAGCAGCGCCAGCCATTATGCCCGCGCCCTGATGTTTGCCGCGCAACGGCACGGCTGGCACGGTGTGGTGGCGCATTTCCGCAGCTGCGGCGAAGTGGAAAACCGCGCGTCTGTGTTTTATCACTCCGGCGACAGCGCCGAAGTCGCGCACATGTTGCAATTAATGCACTCGCGCTACCCGCGCATCTGCGCCGTCGGCATTTCCTTGGGCGGCAACGCATTGGCCAAATACTTGGCCGAGCAGGGCAACCGTGCCATTCCGCAGGCTGCAGCCGTGGTGAGCGCGCCGTTAGATTTAACCGCCGCCTCGCATCGGCTGGAGCAGGGCTTGAGCAAAATGTTGTATGCACCTTATTTCCTGCGTTCGCTGTTGCCTAAAGCCGCTGCTTGCGCCGCCCGTTTTCCGCATATTGATGCCGCTGCCGTGCAAGCCGCCGCCAGCCTCACCGATTTCGACAACAGCTTCACCGCCCCCTTACACGGCTTTGCCGATGCCACCGACTACTACCGCCGATCCAGCGCCAAACCCCTGTTGCGCCAAATCGCCGTACCTACCCTGATTTTAAATGCGCTGAACGACCCCTTCATTCCCGCCGAATCACTGCCGCAGGCGGGCGATGTGTCGCCAGCCGTTACCCTGTTGCAGCCTGAATACGGCGGCCACGCCGGCTTTCCCGGCACGGCTGATTTAGATTGGCTGCCGGATACCGTGTTGCGTTATTTCGACGGCGTGGCAGTAAAGGCTACCTGAAAAGGTAGGAAGATTTTTCAGGTAGCCTCTAACCAGAGTTGAAAGGAAACATCATGACCATTACCCAAAACTATCTCGCCGGTTTGCAGCAAGCCTACGTTAAATGCGGCGATACAGACGAGTAGACACACTTTGTCGACATCAAGCACGGTATCGCCCCTGAAGATGTCCATGCTTTGCAAGCCACCTATCCGCAAACGCCTGCCTCCCTGCTTGAGCTGCTCTCTTTCGCCGACGGCACCTACTGGCGCGAATACCAAGGCGAAACAGTCAGCTTGTTCCTGCTCGGCTCTGATATTATGGAATATCCCTACTATCTGCTCTCCGCTCGGCAGATGCTGGAAAGCAAAAATCCACAATATTTGTCCGACTACATCAACCGAGTCTACCCTGCTGAAGACGTGGCCGTGGATGATCGTATCACCCGCGATGTAGCCAATGCCTGCTGGCTACACTTCTCCGACTGCATGAACAACGGTGGCACCTCGCAGCTGTTTATCGATCTCACCCCATCGGCATCCGGCAAGGCTGGGCAACTCGTCCGCTACCTGCACGATCCCGACGAGCTGGAAGTGATTGCCGACAGTTTCGATGAATATCTGCTTGCCTTAATTGAAGATAGATACGATTTTATTCATGAAGACGATTTTTAAGCAGAGTTAATAGATACCGTGGTAAAGAGGCTACCTGAAAACCGATATTCTCAGGTAGTCTTGATTTAATAAACTGCTACAATCAGCCAGCCGACGCAGTCGAAAGCGCGTATAATGCCTGCCGTTTGAATTTTCCAACCATGAAGAGAGGCTGCCATGACTATCCGCTACAAGCGTGTTTTATTGAAACTTTCCGGCGAGGCATTGATGGGTAACGATGCCTTTGGCATCAATCGTGCCACGATTATGGGCATTGTCGGGCAGATTGTGGAAATCGCCAAAATGGGCGTGGAAGTGGGTGTGGTGGTGGGCGGCGGCAACCTGTTTCGCGGTGTGGCCGCACAAGCCAGCGATATGGACCGTGCCACTGCCGATTACATGGGCATGCTTGCTACCGTGATGAACGCGTTGGCTTTGAAAGATGCGTTTGAAAGCCTTGGCCAGTCTGCGCGCGTACAATCGGCGCTTTCCATGCAGCAGATTGTCGAAACCTATGCCCGCCCCAAAGCCATCCAATATTTGGAAGAAGGTAAAGTGATGATTTTTGCCGCTGGCACGGGCAACCCCTTCTTCACCACCGACACCGCCGCCGCGCTGCGTGGTGCAGAAATGAACTGCGACATCATGCTCAAGGCCACCAATGTGGACGGCGTGTATACCGCCGACCCGAAAAAAGACGCTTCGGCCACGCGCTATCAAGACATCACGTTTGACGAAGCCATCGTGAAAAACCTGAAAGTGATGGATGCTACTGCCTTGGCGCTGTGCCGCGAGCGCAAACTGAATATCGTGGTGTTCGGCATCGCCAAAGAAGGCGCGCTCAAACGGGTGGTGCTGGGCGAAGACGAAGGCACTTTGGTGCATATTTGATTGAATTGGCAAGATTATAGGCCGCTTCCCATTAGGAGGCGGCCTGATGTTTTGGGTTTCAGGTAGCCTGCTATAGAGGTGAGGTTACCTGAAAAGCACTAATATATAGCAAGCCAAATTGACTTTCGATACAAGGCGGTGAGCCGTAAGCAGTACGGAAGTACGGCAAGGCAAACCAACGCTGTAGCGAAAGTCAATTTGGCTTGCTTAAAATCCGCCCAACCCAAATTTGGCCTCCACAGAAGCTCAGCTTCCTTTGGCAATCTTGTTTCGGCTAGTCTTTTGTGCCGCAGAAAAAATGCCCGTTGCAACAACGGGCGTTGGTGTGTTGGGCAAGCCTGCTTATTTTTGCAGCAACACGCGCAGCATCCAGGCGGTTTTTTCGTGGGTTTGCATGCGGGTGGTGAGCAGATCGGCAGTGGGCTCGTCGTTGGCTTGGTCCACAGCGGGAAACAGCTCGCGGCAGGTGCGGATCACGGTTTCCTGGCCTTCCACCAGTTCGCGGATCATGGCAGGGGCATCGTTACTGCTTTGGCCGTCTGGAATGGAAGTGAGTTTGGCAAATTCGCTGTAGGAACCTGGCGCCTTGAAGCCCAGTGCGCGGATGCGTTCGGCAATTTCGTCCACGGCCAGCGCCAGCTCGTTGTATTGCTCTTCAAACATGGTGTGCAGGCTGTGGAACATCGGGCCTTCCACGTTCCAGTGGTAGTTGTGGGTTTTCAGATAGAGAGTATAGGTGTCGGCCAGCACCTTAGACAGGCCTTGGGCGATGGTTTGGCGTTGGGTTTCGTTGATACCGATGTTGATGCTCATGATGGCTCCTTATTAAACAGAGTTGGGGAAAAGAATTACTGTTTGATTGGCAGCCATTGTAGTGCTGTATATTTTATTTTTCCAATTAAAAATTACTCTTTGATTAATTTTTTATTTCAATACTAGAAAGAAGGCTATCTGAAAGGGTTCAGGTAGCCTTCGCTAAGTTTTGATACATTTGAAAGATTGGTTTGCTAAAGAATGGCAGGCAGGAAGGGGGGAATTTCAGGTAGCCTATTGGCGGGGGAAGAAATGGTTATCTGAAAAATGAATGATCCTGCACTATTAAAGATGAGTGCGGGCATCCGCTGCTGCTTTAGCGCAGCACTTCCTGTTCGGGCGAGTCGTTGCGGGGTTGCAGGCGTACGCCGTGTTGGCCGACGCTCCAGCATTGGGCATTGGCGCTGCGGCTGCACAGGCGCTTGCCATCGCTATACCATTCTTGATTGCGGTTGCCGGTGCAGGATTCGAGGGTGATGTTGCTGCCGGTTTGGGTGAGGCATTGGCCGTTTTGGCGGATGGTGCCGTTGCGGATGATGCGTTCGAAATATTGATTGGGCATGTTGCGGCAGGGGCGAAGGGTGAGGGTTTGGTTGTGGACGGTGATGCATTCGCTACCGATGCGCATGGTGTCGCCATCGGGGAGCTTGGGTTCGGATTGTTTTTCGCGGGCAAAAGCAGTGCTGCTCGGGGCTTTGGTGTGGAGTTTGGGGGTGTTGGGCGGGATGGGGCGCACGGGGCAATAGGGCAGAGGGCAGGCGGTGAGGAGGAGGGCGGAGAGCAAGATGGGGCGGCGCATGGGGGTTATTCTCGTGGGTTCAGGTAGCCTTTTATATAGCGAGGCTGGGAATATGGCATAATTTGCTGCTGTGGAATTTAGCAAATGCTGGCTTGATAGGAAAGCGGTTTGTGCAGTTTTGTATAGCGGTTTGGTGTTGTTGTGGGCGGGATTTGTCCGTTTGTGCGGCGAGGCGTTAAGCCGGATACAGATGCAGTATTATCAGGCCGGAGAGCTGGCGGGTGTGCGGTTTATGGTGGCGGCGCGCCCGGCAGCCGGAAAACCTTGCCGCAGCGGGCAAAGCAAGGTAGTATCCCGCCCGTTATGCACTATATGCCGTGGCAGCCGGAAGGCTACCTGAAAACATCTCAATTAAGGAAACCCTATGATCAAAGAAATCCAAACCTCAGCCGAAACCAAGATGCAGCGTTCGGTGGAAGTGCTGCGCGAAAATCTAGCCAAAGTGCGCACCGGCCGCGCCCACACCGGCTTGCTCGACCAGGTGGAAGTGGAATACTACGGCAGCATGGTGCCGGTGAGCCAGGTGGCCAACGTAACCCTGCTTGACGCGCGCACCATCAGCGTGAAGCCCTATGAGAGCAATATGGCCGCCGCCGTGGAAAAAGCTATCCGCGATTCCAACCTCGGCCTGAATCCTGCTTCTATGGGCGACCTCATCCGCGTGCCGATGCCGATGCTCACCGAAGAGCGCCGCAAAGACCTGATTAAAGTAGTGCGCGGCGAAGCTGAAGACGGTCGCGTGTCTATCCGCAATGTGCGCCGCGATGCCAACGACCACATCAAAAAACTGCTGAAAGACAAAGAAGTGTCGGAAGACGATGCCCGCCGCGGCGAAGAGCAGATCCAGAAGCTCACCGATAAATACATCGCCGAAGTAGATAAACTGCTGGAGCATAAAGAAGAAGATTTGATGGTGGTGTAAACCATCCGAGCGATACGGCGGCACGGGCTGATATATTTGCCCGTGCCGCCTCAGGCTACCTGAAACCTGCCCAGCCCGAGGAAAGCATATGAGCAGCAGCACCCAAAGCATCCCCGAACGCACCAATATCCCGCGCCATGTTTGCGTGATTATGGACGGCAACGGCCGCTGGGCGAAAAAACGCCTGCTGCCGCGTGTGATGGGGCACAAACGCGGCCTCACCGCCCTGGAAAACCTAGCCGCCCGTTGTGCTGAGCTCGGCGTGGAATACCTCACCGTATTCGCCTTTTCCACTGAAAACTGGCGTCGGCCCGAAGATGAAGTTTCCTTTTTGATGAAACTGTTTTTGCAGGCACTGGATGGGAAGGTGGATAAAATGCACCAAAACAACCTGCGGCTCAAAGTGATCGGCAATCGCAGCCGCTTTCCTGCCGCCATTGTGGCCGGCATCGAAGCTGCCGAACGGCTCACTGCCGGCAACACCGGCCTCACGCTCACCGTGGCTGCTGACTACGGCGGCCGCTGGGATATCCTGCAAGCTGCCAACCGGCTGATTGCCGAAGGCAAAAGCGAAATCACCGAAGACGACCTCTCTCAGCGCCTTTCCTTGGCCGAAGCCCCCGAGCCTGACCTGTTTATCCGCACCGGCGGCGAAACCCGCATCAGCAACTTCATGCTCTGGCAAATGGCCTATGCCGAATTTTATTTTACCGACGCGCTGTGGCCGGATTTCGATGCTGCCGAGTTCGATCGTGCCATTTCTTCCTTCCGCGTGCGCGAACGCCGTTTCGGCCGCACCAGCGAACAGCTGCCGCCGGAACAACAGCGCGGTTGAGTTGTTGGTTTTCAATCGGGCAGGGCGGCGATGGGCGGATGCCTGTTGCCGCTTTGTTTTAGCGCTACAACCCATGCCCATTCTATGAACCACAGCGAATTTTCTATTCAGATCGAAAACCTCCGCCAATCATTCGCCAACCGTAATCTCGAAGACTATCTCCTGGCGCTTCATGCCCTGTTGCAAAGTCAACAGGATGCCGTTTGCACACCCACCCTCTGCCTCAGCCTACTGCAAGAAGCCTTTACTGCTTCGCCTGCGCCGTTTAACGAACAATGGCTGCTCATCCGTCAGATGCCCGATGAGCAGCTGAAAACAAGCGATCCGTGGCAATACTCCTGCGCCGTGATTATTTTTCAGGTAGCCGAGTTGCACCGCATGCGTGGCCAAGAGTTGCAAAACGAATTGCGCCACTACGGTATCACCTCCGAAACCGGCTATAGCCGGTACAACTCCGACCCGCTCACCCTTTTGGAATGCGGCGCGCAGGGGCTGGAAGACAGTTTGAGGGAGGAAGACAGCGGTGGCAGAGGATTGGTCGCTGTTGGGCGATTTGTTGGACTTGGGGCGTTATTACGAATAAGTAGCGCGAAAGGCTACCTGAAAATTTCAGGTAGCCTTTACTTTGGACAGGCAAAACTGTTTGCGCTAAAATGCCGTGTTTTCCGTTTTTCCCTGATTCGACTGAAAGAGATATAATTATGAAAACCGCACAAGAATTGCGCGCCGGCAACGTATTCATGGTGGGCAGCGAGCCGATGGTGGTACAGAAAACCGAATACATCAAAGGCGGCCGCTCCTCTGCCAAAGTGAGCATGAAGCTAAAAAACCTGCTCACCGGCGCAAACAGCGAAACCATCGTGAAAGCCGATGACAAGTTCGACGTTATCCAGCTCGACCGTAAACAATGCACTTACAGCTATTTCGCCGACCCGATGTATGTATTCATGGACGAAGAGTTCAACCAATACGAAATCGAAGGTGAAAACATCGGTGACAACATGAAATTCATCGTAGACGGCATGGAAGACGTGTGTGAAGTAACCTTCTACGAAGGCAACCCGATTTCCGTGGAGCTGCCCACCATCATCGTGCGCGAAGTGGAATACACCGAGCCCGCCGTTAAAGGCGACACTTCCGGCAAAGTGATGAAACCCGCACGCCTCGTGGGTGGTACCGAGATCCAAGTGATGGCCTATATTGAAAACGGTGATAAAGTGGAAATCGATTCCCGTACCGGTGAGTTCCGCAAACGCGCCTAATTGCCGAACTTGGCCGGTATAGCTCAGTTGGTAGAGCAGCGCATTCGTAATGCGAAGGTCGGGGGTTCGACTCCCTTTACCGGCACCAATCCCGGCCCCGCTTTTGCGGGGTTTTTGCCAGGTAGATTTCAGGTAGCCTATGTGCTTTATTTCTTCAAGCGCAACTATGTCGCGCAGTGCGCCGTCGTGCAGCCAAATCATGGCGCATAGGGCATACAGGCAGGCAGATGCGGGGGCATTGCCGCTGCGCATCATTTCGAGTGCTACCGGATCGTGCCACGACCAATACAGCCAGTAGATGCCATCGACGGAAAACCACATGCCAAACAATGCTAGCGGCAGGTATTTCCACTGCCGGCGTGCCAGTGTGCGTGAGTTGGTGGGGGCGGAAAAAGTAGGTGCTAAGGCCATCGGGAAACTGATGGGAGTGTCCCAGTAGGGCGCGGGCAGGAGGTAGGAGCTGGCAATAAAGATGGCGATGCCGCAGGCACGAAAAAACAGCTTTCAGGGGCGGAGGTAGTCGTGAAAGGATTTATGAAGGGTATGTTCAGGTAGCTTGGGGGTGTTATATTTACTGGAAAATTGGTTTAAGTAGGATTAATAGCTGTTCCAATCGAACATGAAACAAGGCGGGCCCCTATTTGGAGACGGTTGTTTGTTTGCTTGAGGATGAGACTGAATAGGTGGATAATTTAACCACATCGGAAGCAAAGGTAGCCCCTGGCTGGGAAATGAGATTACCTGAAAAATTTCTTGATTTTAGTGTATTGATAAGTAATAATAAAAGATATCAAGTTTGATTTAGGTTAAGAGAAGCGCTATTGGTTAGAGTTTTCTGCCCAAAACGGCATGAAGAATGCCATTCTTTAATGGTGAATTCTAATTTGTAACGTTGTTTTATTTATTTATATTAAACAGGAGGTTATTATGGCTTCAGCAATAGAGCGTCCGGCTGCTTGGACAGGCTTTGTTAGCGGTGATTGGGAAAATAGCATTGATGTACGCGATTTCATCCAAAAAAACTACACGCCTTATGAAGGCGATGGTAGCTTTTTAGCGCCGGCCACCAATGCCACTACCAAGCTGTGGGCAGAAGTGATGGAAGGCATCAAGGTGGAAAATAAAACCCACGCTCCGTATAAAATTGACGCGCAAGTTGTTTCCGGCATCACCAGCCACGCGCCCGGCTATATCGACAAAGACTTGGAAACCATTGTCGGCCTGCAAACCGATGAGCCGCTGAAACGCTCCATCATGCCTTTCGGCGGTCTGAAGATGGTGAAAGATTCCTGTAAGATTTACGGCGTGGAGCTAAATCCCGAAGTGGAAGAAATCTTCACTAAATATCGTAAAACCCACAACCAAGGCGTGTTTGATGTGTACACGCCCGACATCCGCCGCTGTCGGAAATCAGGCGTTTTAACTGGTTTGCCCGATGCCTACGGCCGTGGCCGCATTATCGGCGACTACCGCCGTGTGGCCCTTTACGGTATCGACCGCCTGATGCAAGACAAAACCGAGCAGTATCATTCTTTACAAGCCGATTTGGAATCTGGCAAAAACTTGGAAAGCGTTATTCGCCTGCGCGAAGAAATCAACGAGCAGCATATTGCACTGAAGCAGATGAAAGAAATGGCTGCCTCTTACGGTTTCGATATTTCCGGCCCAGCCAAAAACGCGCAAGAAGCCATCCAATGGACTTACTTCGCCTACCTCGCCGCCGTGAAGTCGCAAAACGGCGCAGCCATGTCGTTTGGTCGTGTGTCTTCCTTCTTGGATATTTATATCGAGCGCGACCTGAAAAACGGCATTATCACCGAAAGCCAAGCACAAGAATTCATCGACCATTTGGTGATGAAACTGCGTATGGTTCGTTTCCTGCGCACGCCCGAATACGACCAGCTCTTTTCCGGCGACCCGATTTGGGCCACCGAATCCATCGGTGGTATGGGCTTGGATGGCCGCACATTGGTAACCCGCACCAACTTCCGCGTGCTGCACACTCTGTACAACATGGGCCCATCTCCCGAGCCGAACATCACCGTATTGTGGTCTGAAAAACTGCCGCAAGGTTTCAAAGAGTTCTGTGCCAAAGTGTCTATCGATACTTCGTCTATCCAATACGAAAACGACGACCTGATGCGCCCCGACTTCAACAGTGACGATTACGCCATTGCTTGCTGCGTGAGCCCTATGGTGGTCGGTAAGCATATGCAGTTCTTCGGTGCGCGAGCCAACTTGGCCAAAACCCTGCTGTATGCAATCAATGGCGGCGTGGACGAAAAATCTAAAGACCAAGTCGGTCCGAAAACCGAGCCGATTAAAGACGCAGTGCTCGACTACGACACTGTGTTCGATCGCATGGATAAATTCATGGACTGGTTGGCCACTCAATATGTTACCGCTCTGAATTGCATCCACTACATGCACGACAAATACAGCTACGAAGCCGCCTTGATGGCTTTGCACGACCGCGACGTGCGCCGCACCATGGCTTGCGGTATTGCCGGCCTGTCTGTGGCTGCCGACTCTTTGTCTGCCATCAAATACGCTAAAGTGAAACCGATCCGCGACGAAAACGGCATTGCCGTGGACTTCGAAATCGAAGGAGAATACCCGCAGTTCGGTAATAACGACGACCGTGTGGACAGCATCGCCTGCGACCTGGTAGAGCGTTTCATGAAGAAAGTGGCTACTCATCCGACCTACCGCAACGCTATCCCAACCCAGTCTGTGCTGACCATCACATCTAACGTGGTATATGGCAAAAAAACTGGTAATACTCCGGATGGTCGCCGCGCAGGTGCTCCGTTCGGCCCGGGTGCCAACCCCATGCACGGCCGTGATGTAAGCGGTGCCGTGGCTTCGCTGACTTCCGTGGCCAAACTGCCGTTTGAGTTTGCCAAAGACGGTATTTCCTACACTTTCTCCATCATCCCCGGTGCGTTGGGCAAAGACGAAAGCTCCCGCGAACGCAACCTGGCCGGTATGATGGACGGCTACTTCCACCACGAAGCTGGTGTGGAAGGCGGCCAGCATCTCAACGTGAACGTGCTCAACCGCGAAATGTTGGTGGATGCGATGGAACACCCGGAAAAATATCCGCAGCTCACTATCCGCGTGTCCGGCTATGCCGTGCGTTTCAACTCGCTCACCAAAGAGCAGCAGCAAGACGTGATCACCCGCACCTTCACCAGCCGGATGTAATCATGCCCAGCTAGCAGGAATCAGTGCCGGAACTCATTCCGGCACTTTTGTTTCCTCCCGTTTTCAGGTAGCCTGATTCCTGTTGTAAAGGCTACCTGAGAATCTATAGCCCAAGTATAGTCCAAGTAGGGTAGGGTGGGCTTTCAAAACACCACAAGCCATAAAGGCTACCTGAAACTCAACGCACACCAACCACCATGCCAGAATCCATCCCCATCAGTCCCGGTGCCCCACCGAAAAAACAGCCCGACACTCGCAGCCGCTCCTACAAAGGTATCGGCTACATCCACTCTATAGAAACCGGTGGTGCCGTAGACGGCCCCGGCCTGCGCTTCGTCCTCTTCATGCAGGGCTGCCTTATGCGCTGTCTCTACTGTCACAACCGCGACACTTGGGACAGGCACAGTGAAAAAGAGCTGCACTTCACTGTGCCCCAGCTCATGCAGCAAGTGCTCTCCTACAAACACTACTTTCGCGCCACCGGTGGCGGCGTAACTGCCACCGGTGGCGAACCCCTGCTGCAATACCAATTCATCCGCGACTGGTTTGTAGCCTGCCGCGAGCACGACATCCACACCTGCCTCGACACCAATGGCTACGCCCTGCACTACGACAGTGCCCTGGAAGAGCTGTTGGACAATACCAACCTCGTCATGCTAGATTTAAAGCAAATCGATCCCGAAATCCACAAAGTGTTGGTTGGCATCCCCAACACCAAAGTTTTGCGGTTTGCCCGCCATCTTGCCAAACGAAATCAGCCCACCCGCATCCGCTACGTCGTCGTACCCGGCTACACCGACGACGACCGTTCCGCCCACTTGCTCGGCGAATTTATTGCCGATATGCCCAACGCCGACACCGTGGAAATCCTTCCCTACCACGAACTAGGCGCCCACAAATGGGAGCTGTGCGGCGACGAATACAAGCTCAAAGGCGTGCATCCCCCGCCCAAAGAAACCGTCCTGCGGATAAAGGAAATCATCGAAAGCTATGGTAAACAAACCATCATATAAGCCCGCCCGAATAGGCTGCCTGAAAAGAGGCTAACATATTTCAGGTAGCTTTCTACCATATGGCAGAAAGCTAGGGCAGAGTTGCCATGCCTACTATATAGGCTGGAGGCGGTGAGCATTCGTGAAAAGGCTACCTGAAAAGCTGTTTTCGATTTTTCCGGCAGCCTGCCGCAAGCATCAGCTTCCAATAATTCAAGAATTTCAGGTAGCCCCACCGACACATCCCTTATACTGTTCATTTCACCCCCCCCCCCTTTTTTTTACTCCAGAAAGGCTCACCATGAGCCACGCTCAAGGCTTCGTCCTCCTAAAAGAAAAACGCTTCGACTCTGCCTGCCTCCTGCACACCCTGTAACACGAATGGGGCATCAGCCTAGACGAAGGCGAAGACATCACCAACGAAGACGGTAACCTCACTTCAATATAAACAGCCTCCTCTGCGCCCTCTTACTCATGCCCGTCTTGCTGGCCGATGGTGAAGCCGAGCAAAACGCCGTCTTCAACTACTACTGGCCAGAAGCCGTGGAAGAAGACGCACATCCTGCTTGTCGTGATGCCCATTAGCGACGCCGCCCCAATTGACGTGATGAGCCTCTATAGCAAACTTGCCAGTGTTGCCCTTGCCGACGAAAACAGCATCGGCATCTATACCTCAGGCACCGCCGTCTTCGCCCCGATTTCTACCGTGACGTATGCAGCATTCTGCACGAAGGCGGACTGCCCATTCTCGCCTGGATATTTATCGGCCTCTCTGGCAGCGAAGAAGGCAGCAATGCCTACATCATCGGTCTGGAGCAATTCAATAAAATGGGGCTCGAAATTCTCAACAACACGCACGAGCCCACTGACCTACATACCTTTCTGTGCAATATAAGCGACTACCTCATCTCGCAAAACATCACCCTGCAAGACGGCGAAACCATCGGCTTCAGTGCCGAAGAAAAACTCGCCATCACCCGCTCCCCAGCCGTAGCCGGCGTGGCTGAAGAAACCCTGAAAATCGACTACTAAACAGTGTTGTTTCAGACGATCTTAACGGCGTAATTGTGGAAGAACGGCTGTAATAACAACTTTTTGATAAGGAGGAAAATAATGAAGTATGATAATTTTTTCCTGTAAGTGATCTTGCTACGAGCTGCCGCTTTTACCAAGATGTGTTGGATTTGCCCGTTAAATTCGATTTTTTCTAAAAACAGCATGGTTGCTTTTCGGGTAGGCGATGAAGAAGCTGCCATTATTCTCAAAGAACGGAAAAAGTTTCCCGGTATGACTCCTACTGTGTGGATTGAAGTGGAAGATGTGCAGGCAAGATATGCCGCATTATAGGGTAGAAATATCCGTTTCCTAAGCGAGCCATTCCGCATCCGTACCAGATGGATGGTGAAAATTGTCGATCTGTCGGGCAATCGGTTAGGATTTATTGATTATCAGGAATAAACGCAGATTAAAGTGCTCATGTAATAAAAAGAAATATGGGCATCTAGCGATATAGATAAAGGCTATCTGAAAGTGCCGGAAAGCATTTTCAGGTAGCCTTTCCTCCTATAAAAAACTGCCTGCAAACAATTGCAGGCAGTTTTGGTGCAAGATTGGCAGAACCGGCTATTTGGCAGCGGCGGTACCGAAGTATTGCTGGTGGATGCGGTCGTATTCACCGCTGGCTTTGATGGCGGCCAGGGCTTTATTGAGGGTGTCTCGCAGCTCGGTGTCGTCTTGGCGCAGGGCGATACCGTAGTGTTCGGCTTCGAAATCGGGCACTTTAATCATGGTGAAGCCTTTGTCGCCGTTGTGTTTGATGAATTCCATCACCACGGAGCTGTCGCTCACGGCTGCGTCCACGCCGCCGTTTTGCAATTCTTTCAGCAAGAGTGGCAGGCTTTCGAAGCGGGTTACTTTGGGATTGGTGGCACCCAAGAGTTTGGAGGCAGCCAAATCTCCGGTGTTGCCTGTTACCACGCCCACGCGGTTGAGGTTTTTCAAATCTTCTACGGAGGCTACCTGTTTGCCTTCGGGCGCGGCCACTACTTGGGTGATTTCAAAGTAGGGATCGGTGAAGAGCATGCTCTGTTGGCGTTCGGGGGTGATGGTTACGGCAGCCACTACTACGTCGGCATCACCGTTGCGCAGGCTGTTGAAGAGGCTGTCCCAAGATTGGTCTTTAAATTCCACGCGGTAGCCGGCTTCTTTGGCTAAGGCGTTGATGAGGTCGATATCGAAACCGCTGAGGCTGCCGTCAGGGTTTTTAGATTCGAAGGGGGCGAATTCGGCATTGGTGGCCACGCGCAATACTTTTTCGCTGCCGGGAGCGGAAGCGCCGGAGGCATTGGCATCGACAGGTTGCGAGGCTTGCTGGGTGCCGCCGGAATTGCCGCAGCCGCTGAGGGCGATGGCGGAGCAGGCCAGGGCGGTGGCCAGCCATTTTTTCATGTTCATTGTCGGTTCTCCTGGATTGGTTTGGATGTTAATTAATGATTGCGCCCCGTGCGCATCATTCGGGAAACACATCATACAACCATATGCGGAAATTCTAAAGGTTTATTGCAGAATATAGCCAAAGCACGTCATTTCTTCTGAGCGCATGGGCGTGCTGTGCCGACTTATTCATGCTGTCTACGTACCGCATTGGGGAAGAAGTAATAACTTCAGCTATATTGGGTAAGGCTACTTGAAAGCGTCAGCTTCTGCGAAGCTGAAATGTAGTTTCGTTTTTCGAACTGTAGATAGCCTGCTTTGGCACCCCAGGCAGGCTCAATCTGCGCCGTGTGGTGAAACTCCACTATAATAGGGGCCATTATCATCTTAATTGGTGCACTTTAGTCATGCCGTATCCGTTTGCCCCCGAACAGCCCGAGCGCCGCCGCCTGCTCGCTTCGCTGGCTGCCGTTTCTACCGTTGCCTGCCTGCCTCAAGCCGCCCGTGCCGGGGCGCAGCGCGAGGAGACGCTGTCGGACGATGTTACTTCGGTGATGCGCCATTCGGTGAATAATGTGAATCCGCCGCGCCTGGTGTTTGAAAACCCGTATAACGCGCCGCGCTGGCTCAATGATATGTCGCTGCGGCTGGCGCGTTTTGTGCCCGACCCGCTGGAACGCCGCCGCCTGCTCATCAACATCCAATACGAAACCACCCGTGCCGGGCTGGATACGCAGTTGATTCTGGGACTGATTACGGTGGAAAGCGCGTTTCGGCAGTATGCCATCAGCAGCGTGGGCGCACGCGGGCTGATGCAGGTGATGCCGTTTTGGCAGCGCTACATCGGCAAGCCGGAACACAACTTATTCGATATCCGCACCAACCTGCGCTACGGCTGCACCATCCTGCGCCACTACAGCAATCTAGAAAACGGCAATATGGAGCGGGCATTGGCGCGCTACAACGGCAGCCTAGGTAGCCGGCGTTATCCCGACGCAGTGATCGGCGCGTGGCAGAACCGCTGGCAATGGTCTTAGTGGAACAGGCTACCTGAAAGTCTAATCAAACATCTACCCTTGCCGAAAAGCTCCCGATGGCGCAAGGCTTCGGGTATAATTACTAGAATTTTTCCCTAACTACTTCCATTTGAACACCATGCCCTGAATCTCCTGCACCACCTTATTGTCCAAAGAATGGGGTGCGCCAGCACATAGCTTTCCGGCGTATATGTGCTGCGTATGCTGAGTATGTTTTTGGTGTTGCCTGCCAAGGAGCTGCCTAGTAGTACGCCTGCGTACAGCGTTTAGTGATTGTGGCGGTTGCCGGGCTTTTGGCGGATTTAACGTGCGAAGAAGTGCGTACCCGTGCCATGGCTCCAATGGGGTTCATTTATCGATTTCACTTTTGCTGCTAGCATAATGGTTTTGCCGTTGTTTACCCGCTACGTCAACATTTTCGGCCTGTTTGCATTCACCGGTGCATTGTGTGTGTTGGCTGTAGTGTGGTGTGTGGATTATGTCCAATCTGTAGCAGGGCCGTTTTCATGAAGATATGGGAATGAAGACTTCCGCATCAGCGAGGCGTTACGCAACAAACGCCTGATGCAGCTCAATTTCGGTATTTTCGTTCTGCAGGCGGTGATAATGGAAATTTTTGCCAATCTGTCGATTGTGGTGGGCGAAACGTGCAACAGGCTCAAGCAGGTGTTTGTAGCCAGTATCATGCTGATTGCAGCGGTTTTGTGCGGAATTTATGCCGACCAGGCTTTGCTCTTGGCCATTGGCGTATCGCTGGTGGTGTATTTTGTCGGCTTCAATATTTTGGAAGTCAGCCTGCTGTCTATCGTATCAAGAGTGGCGCCGATGGATTTGAGAGACATAGCCACATGTACAACATGGCGCAATCCATCGGCGTGCGCAATCTGGCGCCCCGGGTATGGCAGGGTTGCGAAGAGCGGCTCTTGGCTGTGTTGCAGCAGTTTGAAGGAGTGGAGGCGGCCAGCCTCAGCGCCGACCGTTCAACCGTTTACATCAAGGCGCGGCAGCAGGGTTTTGATGAAGCCGCCGCCAAACAGATTATTTTAGGAGGAAATCATGTTGAATAAAGTGATACTTATCGGCAACTTGGGGCGCGATCCCGAAGTGCGCTACCTGCCCAGCGGCGATGCCGTGGCCAATTTTTCTATCGCTACCAGCGAAAACTGGAAAGACCGCAACGGTCAACGCCAGGAGCGCACCGAATGGCACAATATCAGTATGTTTGGCCGCTTGGCAGAAATTGCCGGCCAATATCTGAAAAAAGGCAGCAAAGTGTATATCGAAGGCCGTATCCAAAGCCGCAAATACACCGGTAAAGACGGTATCGAGCGCACCGCCTACGACATTGTGGCCAACGAAATGAAAATGCTCGACGGCCGCAACAGCGGCAGCAGCCCCTACGAAGGCGGCGACCAATACGCAGCCGCCCCCGGCAGCCCGCGCCAGCAACCCGCCCAAAGCTATAATGAACCGGCCTACGCTGCCGAGCCGCCTGCTCCGCCCCGCCGCCAAGCCGCAGCACCTGCTCCGGCACCGATTGACGATATCGATGACGATATTCCATTTTAAACGGCAAGCTCGATACCACAACCCGCGCCGCCTGTTTCCGAGTGGACAGGCGGCGGGTTTGGTTTGGGTTTTTCAGGTAGCCTATGGTTAGGGCTGTGCGAAGTGATTGGGCTGCATTGCAGATCAACTTAACTTTCGCTGCAATGTTGGCCTGCTACCGTACTTCACTGCGGCTTGCCGCCTTGTATTGCAAGCCAATTTGGCTTGCTATCGTTGAACATTTGCGCCTCAAGTATTTCTGTGTTTATTTGCAGCAAAAGGCTACCTGAAAAACTTTCAGGTAGCCTTTGCCGTAGAGGAATTGCCGGTTAGTTGCTGTTTTCGGCAAACAGATCGCGGTCGAATAAATCCGGTTCGCTTTGCTGTTGTCGGCAGTCGATGCGGATGTCTTCTTTCACCGTGCAGCAGCAGGTGAGAATTTCGTTGGGCAGAAGCATGGCCAGCGGGCTTTCTTGGTATTCGACACTGCCAGATAGGAGTTTGACGCGGCAGGAGCCGCAATAGCCGCTGCGGCATTGGTATTCGATTTCGTGTCCGGTGCGCTCCAAGGCTTCGAGTAGGGTTTCGCCTTCCTGCAGGGTGAAGCGGGTGCTATGGGTGGTGATTTGGGGCATGGCGTGTGGTGTTTGGTTTGGTGTAGTGAAAATTTCAGGTAGCCTTTATTATGCGCGGGCAGGCATAAAGGCTACCTGAAATTGTTTGGCCTGGCCAAGGCCGGGTTTCTTTTCGGGTTAAGGCTGACTTGCGGTCTGCTTCAGGATGTAGAGGTTGGCCAGTTCGCCTTCCACTTGTTTGCCGTCTGCATCCAGCGCCCAAATCTGGCCGTGGCCGATTTGGTAGAGCCGCTCGCCGCCGGCTTTGTCGAGTTGGAGTACTTCTTGCGGCTTGCGCCAAGTGAAGCGGCCGGCAGTTTCTTCGGTAAACGGCTGGCGCTGCTTATAGGTTTCGGTGAGTTGGTAGCTGCCGTCTTCTTTTAATACCAAGGTGGTTTCGATACCTTCGCAAGAGGCACATGGCAGTACGCCGTAGTAGCGGCCACTCCATTGGGCGGCGGGTCGTGCGGAGGTGGAAGCTGCTGATGCGGCAGGCGCGGCAGGAGGCTGGGAGGCAGCAGTTGAGGAAGCAGCAGCCGGGACAGAGGCCGGCGCGGTATTGTCTTGCGGGGTACAGGCAGCCAGCAGGAGGATAAGGGGGAGGGCGGATCTTGTTTGCATCTTAAATCCTTTCTCGATGGTTTGGCATTGTGACGAACTAACGGGTAAGCTGCCAACGACCGTCGCGTTTGGTAATGAGAATGTTGTAACTGTTTTTGGCGTCTTCGTAGGAAGAGAGGCCGGTGAATACTTTGATTTCACATGTATAAATTCCACGTTTAACTTTACCGCCACCGGTACGGATGCAGGATTTGCCCGTGGCTAAATGGCTGCCTTTAGGCAGGTTGCGGTTGGCCTCATTAGCCAGTTTTAGGACAGTTTGCTGCGGTGGGGGCGTGATAGTTATATCGCCGGTGCTTAGGTAATTGTAGCCGCCGTAGGCGATAGCCCCGACGATGAGCCAGCTAACGAGTTTTCCAATGTCCATAGAAATATCTCCTTAAATGAGTTGATTTTATTAACTTAATTCTGCTTTAAAAATCGACATATCAGTAGTAATAGGTGTTTCCAGAGGAGTATCAGTTTCAGCCTCTGCTGCGGCCAGTTGTTTCTTCTCGACTAAATACTGCCCGATTTGCCGCACCAATTCCTGCGTACCCTGATGGGCGAGTGCACTGATTTCAAATAGGCGCGGGGTTTGCCAATTGAAGCCGGGCTCGCCGGGGGCCGGGTAGTCCCAGCCGACGGCTTCGAGGAATTCGGCTTTGCGTTCGGCAGCCTCTTCCGGCGTGAGCATATCTAGTTTGTTCAGCACTAACCAGCGCGGTTTGTCAAACAGTTCGTCGTCGTATTTTTTCAGCTCGTTGATGATGGCCAGCGCTTCGGCGGCGGGGCTGACGGCTTCGTCGAACGGGGCCAAGTCTACCACGTGCAGCAAGAGGCCGGTACGCGAAAGGTGTTTTAAAAAGCGGTGTCCCAGCCCGGCGCCTTCGGCCGCGCCTTCAATCAGGCCGGGGATATCGGCCATCACAAAGCTTTGGTCTTCGTCCACGCGCACCACGCCCAGATTGGGGTGCAGCGTGGTGAAGGGGTAGTCGGCCACTTTGGGGCGGGCGGCAGACACGGCGCGGATCAGAGTGGATTTACCGGCATTGGGCATGCCCAACAGGCCGACATCGGCCAACACTTTCAGCTCTAACAGCAGGCGGCGCGCTTCGCCGGGTTCGCCGGGCGTGGCCTGTTTGGGCGCGCGGTTGACCGAGGACTTGAAATGGATATTACCCAAGCCGCCTTTGCCGCCACGCGCCAAGCAAACGCGCTGACCGTGCCGCGTGAGGTCGGCCACGATTTCGCCGGTGTCGGCATCGCGGATTAGTGTGCCTACGGGCATTTGCAGCTCGATATCGTCGGCGCCAGCGCCGTAGCGGTCGGAGCCGTGGCCTTTTTCGCCGTTTTTGGCCTGATAGCGCTTCACAAAACGGTATTCCACCAGCGTGTTTACGTTTTCGTTGGCCACGGCGAACACGCTGCCGCCGCGACCGCCGTCACCGCCGTCGGGGCCGCCGCGCGGAACGTATTTTTCGCGTCGGAAGCTGACTGCGCCGTTGCCGCCGCGCCCGGCCGCCACTTCGATTTTGGCTTCGTCGATAAATTTCATTTGTGTGCTTTCCGTTTTCAGGTAGCCTCTTGGGGCTACCTGAAAATCTTAATTCGTTATTGAGATGATGCGTGCGGCTGGGGTTGGTATGGCTGTGCGCCAGATTTCGGTTTAGCCCGCCGTATGCAAATATGCACATTATAAAGGACTGGCGCAAAGGCTACCTGAAAATTTGTGCCATGTTTTAGTTTTGCAGAAACTGGGCTTTGGCTACGCCAATTATCGTTTCACTGCGTTGAAGTGGATGCTTTCAGGTAGCCTGCTGCTTAAACCGACAGCATCACGTATTTGGTTTCCAAATATTCTTCCAGCCCGTATTGGCCGCCTTCGCGGCCGATGCCCGATTGCTTCACGCCGCCGAAGGGGGCGGCTTCGTTGGAAATCACGCCGGTGTTGATGCCGACCATGCCGTATTCCAAGCCTTCCATCATGCGCGTGGCTGTGCCGAGGCTGCGGGTGTAGCAATAGGCGGCCAGACCGTATTCGGTGGCGTTGGCCTGTTGCAACACGTCTGCTTCGCTCTCGAAACGGAACACGGGGGCGAGCGGGCCGAAGGTTTCTTCGCATGCCACTTTCATGCCGGCATGGGCGTGGCGGATAACGGTGGGCTGGAAGAAGAGCTCGCCTGTCGGGTGGCGGGCGCCGCCGGCAACTACTTCGCCACCATGAGCGAGCGCATCGGCCAGGTGTTCTTCCACTTTGGCCAGCGCAGCCTCATCAATCAGCGGGCCGCATTCCGTGTCGCTTTCCAAGCCATTGCCCACTTTCAGGTAGCCTGCTGCTTGGGCGAATTTGCGGACAAATTCGTCATACACGCCGCTTTGCACATAGATGCGGTTGGCGCACACGCAGGTTTGGCCGGCGTTGCGGAATTTGCAGGCAATCGCGCCGGAGACCGCGGCATCGATGTCGGCATCGTCGAACACGATAAACGGCGCGTTGCCGCCCAGTTCCATCGAGGTTTTTTTGATGGTGGAGGCGCATTGCGCCTGCAGCTGTCGGCCGACGGCGGTGGAGCCGGTGAAGCTAAATTTTTTCACCGTATCGCTTTCGGTGAGTACGCGGCCGATTTCGCGCGACGAGCCGGTGATTACGTTGAACACGCCCGCCGGAATGCCGGCACGTTCGGCCAAGGCGGCAATGGCTAGAGCGGAAAACGGCGTTTGTGAGGCAGGGCGGATGACGAAGGTGCAGCCGGCGGCCAGCGCGGGCGCGGCTTTGCGCGTGATCATGGCGTTGGGGAAGTTCCACGGCGTAATCGCGGCACACACGCCGACGGGCTGCTTGAGCACCA
Source organism: Eikenella sp. NML99-0057 (assembly GCF_001648535.1). Lineage (NCBI taxonomy): Bacteria > Pseudomonadati > Pseudomonadota > Betaproteobacteria > Neisseriales > Neisseriaceae > Eikenella > Eikenella sp. NML99-0057. Next base: position 192,089 of record NZ_LXST01000001.1, read on the forward strand.
AAATACGCTTGTCGGGCGCGGGGCCGGGAATGGTGTCGCCATAAACGCGCTTGGCTTCTTCGGCATACCATTCGATATAGGATGCGCCGTAGGCAATTTCGCCGCGCGCCTCGGCCAGCGGCTTGCCTTGCTCCAGCGTGAGCAGGGTGGCGAGCTCCTCCTGCGCCGCCGTCATCAAATCAAACCAGCGGCGCAGGATTTGGCTGCGCTGTTTGGCCGTGAGCGCACGCCAGGCAGGCAGGGCGGCTTGGGCGGCTGCCACCGCACGTTCGGCTTCCGCCGCGCCCATATCGGGCACGCTGCCGATGGTTTCGCCGGTGGCGGGGTTGGATACGGCAATGGTACGGCCGCTGTCGGCATCAAGCCATTGGCCGTTGATGTAGCACCGGGTACGTAGAAGGACGGGGTGGTTTGGCTGGGTCATGGGAGGCTACCTGAAAAAGATTGGAAGTAATAGGAAAGTTACCCTGAAAAATGGTTTGATGCAGCATCCGGCAAGCTGGGAGCTGACCTGGCTGAGTAGGCCGGATCGGATAGCATTAGCTTGGTAAATCGAGTCGTCAACGGAAACGTGTCTTTGGAAAAATTTACTGTTTCTCAGGGAATACCGCTCGATAATATTCAGCTACAGGTGCATTCTCATCAATATTGATGCCTAATTCTTTCAGATATTGCTGCGCTGCGTGGCGGCTTTTTCTACCAAATTTGCTGTCTGCCTTTATTGCATAACCATGTGTGGCAAGGAACTGCTGGATTTGCCGTGCCTGTTCGGCTTCCGATAAGGCGGTGTCTGCCTCGGTCGGTACGGGCTGTCGACAGAAGGGAGCATACATTTGTGCGGTTTCGCTTTGGCATATCTGTTCTACCGCACTACCAAAAGAGATGTTGATTTTCGGTACATAATCTGCTGACGCGGCCCAGCCGTAGGCGCAGGCTGCCAGCCACAGGCCACCTGCCCAACGGGACATCAGCCTGAAGGCTTCGCGATTGCGTATCTGCTGATGGTAGGCAGCGGGAACTTTACGCCGCTGCCACCACACTGCCAACCTGCTGGGTAAGCTAATTAGTATGCCTGCAACGGCAGTATATATGGCAACGTTCAACGCGCTGAAAATTATTGTGCCTATTGGGTGCTGAGCCATGTTATCTTGCATATAAGCAATCATGGACAGTGTTTGCAGTGTCAGGAAGGGTACCCCAAAGAGCAGCCAAACACCTGCCGAATAAGCGGGCGAGACTTTGTCCATAATGCGGTTGAGCGCGACAGCCAGTGCATCCGACATTTCGCGGCTGATAAAGAATTGGCAGGCTTCCTGTACCATACGTCCGGTGTTTTGTACGGTGTCGGTACGATGGGCAGCAATGCGGCGCATGGCTTCGTCCAGCACGGGCTGCCCGGCATAGCGGTTGAAAAACAAAATGGCGCGTCTTTTATTCAAAAGGCCTTTTGTAGGGATTTTTTGGTTTAAGTATGCCAGCTCGTCTGCGAATAAATCATCAAAAATATGTGGCCGTAAGTAGGGATAGGGCGGGTTGGAAAAGGCATAGCAGGCGTATTGCCGCTGGTGTAGGGAGAAATCCAAACAGATAGCGGGGCTTTCACCGCGATAGGCTACCTGAAAGGCATTGGCACCTGTTTCGGCAGCAGATATGGTTTCAAAGGGGATTTTGGCGGTCAGAAATTTGGCGGTGGAGTGGCTCAAAAGGTCAGACAACACATTATAGGCAGGAATGGAGTCTGCATTTTCAAATTTGAACGTCAGTTTGGCGGCTGCTTCAGCATAAGTGTGGCGAATGCGGGTGAAAAAACCGTGTCCGTTGCATTCGCGGCAGCGCACCTTGCCGCGGCCCGAGCAGGTGCTGCAGGTGGTATGCCCGCTGCCGTGGCAGCCATAGCAGCTTTTGTACACTGTTTTGTTGCCGCGATAATTGCCTTTGTAGTCATATTCCGGCACCTGTTCGCTGCGTCGGCCCGACCCTCCGCACGAAGAACAGCTGTTATGCCCTCTGCCGCCGCACGATTTGCAGCGTACTTTGCCGCTGCCGCGGCAGGTGGTGCAGTATTCGCGCACGGAATAGCTTGGAAAACGGTGAAAAGAGTGTTTGTTGTCTGTCCAAGCCAGACCCTGCCCGTTTGCGTTGTGCAATTTGTTGGTAAAGCCAGCACGCAAATTGCGGTTGTTTGCCACTTCGTGCGCCAGCTGTGTGGTGTGGGCTTCGAAGGCAGCGGTATCCGAACCAAAATGTATTTCTGCTGCAGCATTACCCGCCGATTTTTGGTCGTCTGAGTCGGCATAAAACCGCCAATCGGCCAGGGCATGGATAATAAAATCCGTGCCGCTATGATTTTGCGGTACAACGTCTTCGGCGGTTGCCTGGTTTCCGTTTACCAGATTGCGGATTTGCAAAAGCAGGTTGCCGGCCAAATCCTGATAACATTCTTGGGCCATGGCAAAATTTTCCAAATAATTCGGTTATGTGGATTTCTGCACGATAGAGTAGGGTAGGCCTAGTTGTTTTAAAGGCTACCAGAAAGCAATGATTGTCAGCTTTCAGGTAGCCTTTGCCTATTTACTCCAGCTCCAGCACGGCGGAGGTATACACGTCTTGTACGTCGTCCAGTGCTTCCAGGGCGTCGATCAGGCGCTGCATTTTGGCGGCGTCTTCGCCGGTGAGCACGGTTTCGTTTTGGGCGCGCATGGTGACGTCGCCGTCTTCGGCTTTGAAACCGGCGGCTTCGAGGGCAGCTTTGATGCCGGCCCAGTCGTTGGGGGCGGTGATGACTTCAAACGAGCCGTCGTCGTGGGCAACGACGTCTTCGGCGCCGGCTTCGAGGGCGGCTTCCATCAGGGCATCTTCTTCGGTGTCGGGGCCGAACAGGAGGTAGCCTTGGTGTTTGAAGTTGAAGGCGACGCAGCCGTCGGTACCGAGGTTGCCGCCGTGTTTGCTGAAGGCGTGGCGCACGTCGGCCACGGTGCGGGTTTTGTTGTCGGTGAGGCAGTCCACCATCAGGGCGGCGCCGCCGATGCCGTAGCCTTCGTAGCGCAGTTCGATGTATTCCACGCCTTCGAGGTTGCCGGTGCCTTTGTCGATGGCGCGTTGGACGTTGTCTTTGGGCATGTTGGCGTCCCAGGCTTTGTCCATGGCCAGGCGCAGGCGGGGGTTGGAGGCGGGGTCGCCGCCGCCGAGGCGGGCGGCTACGGTGATTTCTTTGATCAGTTTGGTGAAGATTTTGCCGCGTTGGGCATCAACGCGGGCTTTTTTGTGTTGGATATTCGCCCATTTGCTATGGCCGGCCATATTGCTTTCCTTGTTTATCTGGTGGGATGACAAAGCGTGATTTTAGCATTTTCAGGTAGCGTGTTGAACAGCGGGGCGCGGGAGGAGGGGGTGGATGATTTTCAGGTAGCTTTTGTTGGGAATGGAGGCTACCTGAAAAACCAAACCGGCCATATAGACCGGTTTTGTATGATGGAAGCGGTATCACAGGCTCCACACATAATTGAGCCATTCGTTATCTTGCTTGGCGCCAAGGCGGGCATAGAAGCGCTGGCCGCCTTCGTTCCACGGGGCAACCGTCCATTTGATTTGCACGCAGTTGTGCTTTTGGGCTTCCTCTTTTAGCACAAGCATCAATTTTTCACCGATGTTCTGCCCGCGATAGGCTTCGTCTACATACAGTTCTTTGATATATACAGCAGGGCGGTTATGCAGGGTGTAGGGTAGGAAGTAGTACACAATCATGCCGACCAGCTTGTCGCCGTCGGTGGCCACAAAGCTGTAGAAATCGGGCGGATTTTTGCGGAAGCCGCTGTTCACCACCACTTCCGGGGTAATAGCGAAGTCGTTGATATATTTTTCGAATACGGCCAAGCCTTTCATCAGCTCCCACAGCTGCGGGGCATCGCTTTCTACGGCTTTACGGATGACGATACTCATGTTTTGCTCCTAGTTACAGTTAAAGGAAATCTCGTGTGTGAATATACGCCTATACAGAGGTAGGAGGCTACCTGAAAAATGGCATAGCGGTTTCAGGTAGTCTTTCGCCTAATCGGCCAGCTGGGCGAGCATTTGGGAAAAGGCCTGCTCAAACTGGGCTAGGCCGTCTTGCTGGAGCTTGGCGGCCAAGGCTTCGAGGTCAATGCCGAGGGCGGCGATTTCGTCCAGAATCGGCTGCGCGGGCGCAGCGGGGCGGGAAAGGGCATCGGCAGCGCGGCCGTGGTCGGTAAAGGCGTGCAGCACGGCATCGGGCAGGGTGTTGACGGTGTGCGGGGCAATCAGGTTGTCCACATACAGGGTGTCGGAGTAGGCGGGGTTTTTCACGCCGGTGCTGGCCCAGAGCAGGCGGGCGGTGGGTACGGTGCTGCTTGGTTGGCCGAAGAATTGCTGCCAGTCCCGATAGGCGGCCTGCGCCAGAGCCAGCGCGGTTTTGCCTTGCAGGTGCGGCGGCAGCTGCGGGTCGAGCGCGGTATCGATGCGGGAGATGAAAAAGCTGGCCACCAGTTGCGGCGCGGCCTGGCCTGTGCGTTGCGCCAAGCCTTGCTGATAGGCTTGGTAGGCGCGTACGGTTTGGGCGCGGGAGAACAGCAGGGTGAGGTTGATGTTGATGCCGTCGGCTACTAAGTCGGGCAGGGCGGCGAGGCCGGCATCGGTGGCGGGGATTTTAATCATGGCATTGGGGCGGCCGATCAGATTCCACAGGCGGCGCGCTTCGGCAATGGTGTCTTCGGTGTCGTGCGAGAGCGCTGGATCGCATTCGAGGCTCACTAGCCCGCTGTTGCCTTCGGCGGCAAACTGTGCGGCAAACACATCGCAGGCGGCCTGTACGTCGGCCACAGCCAGGGTTTCGTAGCGCGCCTTGGCAGAAAGCGGCTGCTGCTTTAATTGAGCGATTTCGGCTGTGTATAATGCATCGCCGGCCAGCGCTTGGCGGAAGATGGCCGGATTGGAGGTAACCCCGCTCACGCCGCTTTGCTGCAACTTAGCCAGCGTGCCGGAGTGCACGAGCGAACGGGAAAGGTTGTCGAGCCAAATTTGCTGGCCGAGCTGTTTGACTTCCTGCAAAATAGCCATATTTTGAGCCTCTGCTGAATGTGTAAATTTTGGAAACTACCTGATTCCGGCGGCCGCCGCAAGCCGGAATGAAGAAAGAAGAATGATGAGTGAACAACAATATCTCGCCCACGCCAGCGAAGTGCTGGCGATAGAAGCCGATGCGCTGCGCGCCCTGTCCGACTCGTTGGACGGCAGTTTTTCCCGCGCCTGCGAAGCCGTGCTGGCCTGCGAAGGCCGTGTGGTGGTGAGCGGCATCGGCAAGAGCGGACATATCGGGCGCAAAATCGCCGCCACACTGGCCTCTACCGGTACGCCTGCCTTTTTTGTGCATCCGGCCGAAGCCGCGCACGGTGATTTGGGCATGATTGTGGACGGCGACGTGGTGCTGGCCATTTCCAACTCTGGTGAGAGCGACGAAATCGCCGTGATCCTGCCCGCGCTCAAGCGTAAAAACATCACGCTGATCGGTATGACTGGCCGCCCCGAATCCACGTTGGCGCGCCATGCCGACATCCACCTCCCCGTGGCCGTGCCGCAGGAAGCCTGCCCGCTCGGCCTCGCGCCCACTAGCAGCACCACCGCTGCATTGGCTTTGGGCGACGCATTGGCCGTGGCGCTGTTGCGTGCCCGCTCTTTCACGCCCGATGATTTCGCCCTCAGCCATCCTGCTGGCAGCCTGGGCAAACGCCTGCTGCTGCAAGTGGCCGACGTGATGCACACGGGCGACGAACTGCCTGTGGTGCGCCCGGATACGCCTTTTGCCGACCTGATTGTGTGCATGAGTGAAAAAGGCTTGGGCATGGTGGCCGTGGCCGACGAGGCAGGCTACCTGAAAGGCATTTTTACCGACGGCGATTTGCGCCGCCTGTTCCAGCAGCAGCGCGACCTCTCCGGCCTCACCGCCCAAGCTGTGATGGGTGAGCATCCGAAAACCATCACGCCGAATCGGCTGGCCACCGAGGCGCTGAAAACCATGCAGCAAAACCGCGTGAACGGCTTGCCGGTATGCGATGAGGCGGGCAGGCTGTTGGGCGCGCTGAATATGCACGATTTGCTCAAAGCGCGGATTGTGTAGGCGCGCCGGGTGGTTGCCATAAAGGCTACCTGAAAACCGAAGCTAAGTTTTCAGGTAGCCTTTATCTTTGGAAAAATTCGATGAAACAACAAACTATTTCTTATGCCGCGCCGCTGTTGGTGTTGGGCTGCGTGGTGTTCGGGCTGGGCAGCCTGATTGTGAAATTTGTGCAGGTGGGCTCGTATGCGGTGGCATTTTGGCGGCTAGCAGTGGCGGCAGTGGTGTTTTGGCTGCTGATGCGCCATTTCGGGCAGAAGCCGCCGCAGAGCCGTCGGGCGTTGCGCTTTGCTGCATTGGCGGGGGTGTTTCTGGCTATCGATTTGGCGTTGTGGCACGAGAGCATCCATGCGGTGGGGCCGGGCATTTCTACGCTGCTCAACAGTTTGCAGATTTTTTTCTTGTCGGCCATCGGCGTGATTTTTTACGGCGAACGCTTGGGCAAGTTGCAGCTGGCGAGCCTGCTGTTGGCGGTGGCCGGGGTGGCGCTTATCGGCAGCCCGGAGTTCGGGCACAACGGCAAGGCAGTGTGGGGGTTTGTGAGCGGTACGGCTTCGGGGGCGATGCTGGCGCTGTCGATGGTGTTTGTGCGCAAAACGCATGAGGCGGAGCGGGTGGCGCTGTTTCCGATGATGATGGTGCTCAGCGCGGGCGGGGCGTTGGCATTGGTGGTGCCGGTGCTATTGCTCGACAGCGGGGCGCTGTATCCGGCCGGCTGGCGCGATGTGGGGCTGGTGCTGGTGTATGGCGTGGTGATGCAGTGTTTTGCTTGGGGTTTGATTGCTTATGCGATTCCGCTGCTGTCGCTCTCGCTTACCGGGCTGCTGTTGCTTTCCGAGCCGGTGGCGGCGCTGCTGATTGATTATTTTCTGCTGAGCAAGCCGATTAACGGCTGGCAGTGGGTTGGCGCGGCACTGACTTTGGCGGCGATTTATTTGGGTTCGCTGAAGAAAAACACGGCTTGAGGCTACCTGAAAATGAATGTGGCGTGTTTCTGCGAAGTAAAACCCGCTTGACCAATTAAAGCTATATTCCTGCCGATGCGTGGCATTTGGTTTTCAGATAGCCTTGTTTTATAGCGTATGTGTAGTGTTTTATTGCTTTAAATTTTGGTTTGAATAAATAAAATTGCCAATATTTGGCGATGCGGTGCTTGACCGAACGGAGGCGATTCTTTACGATTGCTTGCAAAATCGTTGTTGATGTAAGTTGCGGCGGCCGCTGAGCTTTGGCAAATGGCCGCCATTCACATTTTAAGAGGTATTCAAACGTGTCTAATCCGCAAAATCCCAAGCGCGAAACCTTCTCCAGCCGGCGGGCGTTTATGTTTGCCGCCATCGGCTCGGCGGTGGGTTTGGGCAATATCTGGCGCTTTCCCTATGTGGCGTATAAAAACGGCGGCGGGGCATTTATCCTGCCGTATTTGGTGGCGCTGCTCACGGCGGGCATCCCGCTTTTGTTTCTCGATTATGCGGTCGGCCACCGCTATCGCGGCTCGCCGCCTTTGGCTTTCCGCCGCCTCGACCGCCGGTTTGAAACCATCGGCTGGTGGAATGTGTTGGTAAACGTGCTCATCGGGCTTTACTACGCGGTAATTTTGGGTTGGGCGGCCAGCTATACCTATTATTCGCTCAATGCGGCCTGGGGCGCGAATCTTGCCGATTTCTTCTTCAAAGACTATTTGCAGATGGCTTCGGATGTGTCGGCGCAGATGCAGTTTGTGGCGCAGGTAACCGTGCCGCTGGTGTTGGTGTGGCTGGCTACGCTGCTGATTTTGGCCTTCGGCGTGCAAAAAGGCGTGGCGCGCGCGTCCACTTTCTTTATGCCGCTGTTGGTGGTGATGTTTGTGCTCTTGGTGGGGATTGCGCTGTTTTTGCCGGGCGCGGCCAAGGGTTTGGACGTGTTGTTTACCCCGGATTGGAGCAAGCTGGCCAGCTCGGAAGTGTGGGTGGCGGCCTATGGGCAGATTTTCTTCTCGCTCTCGGTGTGCTTCGGCATCATGATTACTTATTCTTCCTACATGAAGCGTGATTCAGACTTAACCGGCACGGGCATGGTGGTGGCATTTGCCAACAGCAGCTTCGAATTGCTGGCCGGTATCGGCGTGTTTGCCGCGCTGGGCTTTATTGCCACGGCCAACGGGCAGCAGGTGGGCGATGTGGCCGCCGGCGGCATCGGCCTAGCCTTTATCGCGTTTCCCACCATCATCAACCAGGCGCCGGCCGGTGCGCTGATCGGCCTGCTGTTTTTCGGCTCGCTGGTGTTTGCTGGGCTCACTTCGCTGATTTCCGTGCTGGAAGTGGTGATTGCAGCGGTGCAGGACAAACTGAAAACCGGCCGCGTGGCTGCCACCTTGGCGGTTGGCGTACCGATGATGACGGCTTCCGTGTTGCTGTTCGGCACCACTACTGGCCTGCCGGTGTTGGATGTGCTGGATAAATTTGTGAATACCTACGGCATCGTGGCCGCCGGCTTTCTGTATGTGCTGTGCGTGGTGCTGAGCCGCCATCTGGGCGTACTCTCCCGCCATATCAACAAAACCTCTTCGCTGAAAGTGGGCAAAACCTGGCTGCTGTTTGTGGGCGCGGTAACGCCCCTGGTGTTGGGCGCCATGCTCTTCACCGACACGCGCTCGCTGCTCACCGAAGGCTATGGCGGCTACCCGGCCTGGTTTGTGAACATCTACGGCTGGGGCACGGCCATCGGGGTGGTGGTGTTTGCCTTCCTGCTCTCCCTCCTGCCGTGGAAACACGAAGACAAACTGCAAGAACCCCCTATTGAAACCGAAGGAGACGAACAATGAGCACGATTGCGATTGTGATGATGGTGGTGGCGCTGGTGGTGATCTGGGGTGGCTTGATTGTGTCGATCATGCGGCTGCCGGAAGACCACGGCAGCGGGCAGGAGTAAGCAGCCGATTGTGAACAAAGGCTACCTGAAAGGTTCAGGTAGCCTTTTTTAGTTTTCAGGTAGCCTCACTGCAAGTAGACATTAAGTTCGGCCAATCTGCATCAAGGCTACCTGAAACCTTTCAGGTAGCCTGATAAGCAGGGCGGGAACAGCACCGAAGTGGTAAAATCCAGCCTTCGGTTTTTAGTATGGAAACGGGCAAAAACGGCCCGCAATCAGGAAAGTTTGACAGATATGACAGAACAAATAACGCGCGAGAATATGCAATATGACGTGGTGATCGTGGGCGCGGGCGTGGCCGGGCTGTCGGCGGCGATACGGCTCAAGCAGCTCTCGGCCGAGGCAGGCAGCGACATCAGCGTGTGCGTGGTGGAAAAAGGCTCAGAAGTGGGCGCGCATATTTTGTCTGGCGCGGTGTTCACTCCCAAGGTGCTGAACGAGTTGCTGCCCGATTGGCGCGAGCGCGGTGCGCCGCTCAAGCAGCCGGTAAAAGGCGAGCGGCTGCTTTTCCTCACGCGCCAATCCGCGCTGCGGCTGCCCCTGCCGCCCAGTTTCCACAATCAGGGCAACTACATCATCAGCTTGGGCGTGTTGTGCCGCTGGTTGGCGGAGCAGGCTGAAGGTTTGGGTGTGGAGATTTACCCCGGCTTTGCTGCTGCCGAAGTGTTGTACCGGGCAAACGGCAGCGTGAAAGGCATTGCCACCGGCGATATGGGCATTGGCAAAGACGGCCAGCCCACCGATGCCTACCAGCCCGGCATGGAGCTGTGGGGGCGGCAGACGGTGTTTGCCGAAGGCTGCCGCGGTTCGCTGTCCGAACAGCTGATTGCCAAGTTCCAATTAGACCGCCACAGCCAGCCACAAACCTACGGCCTGGGCGTGAAGGAAATTTGGGAAGTGCGGCCCGAACAGTCGCAGCCCGGCAACGTGATGCACACCGTGGGCTGGCCGCTGGATGCCCGCACCTATGGCGGCTCCTTCCTCTACCACTTGGCCGATAATAAAGTGGCCGTCGGCTTCGTGGTGGGGCTGGACTATCAAAACCCCTACCTCTCGCCGTTTGAAGAGTTTCAACGGTTTAAAACCCACCCCGCTATCCGTCCCGTGTTTGAAGGCGGGCGGCGTATTGCCTATGGCGCGCGCGCTCTCACCGAGGGCGGTTTGCAGAGCCTGCCCAAGCTCACTTTCCCCGGCGGCGTGCTGGTGGGCGATGCGGCGGGTTTCCTCAATGTGCCCAGCATCAAGGGCGCGCATACCGCCATGAAATCGGCCATGCTGGCCGCCGAAGCCGTGTTTGGCGTACTGCAAAACAATGCGGCGGAAGAGGGCGCCGAAGCTGCGGCCTATGCTGAAGCCTTCCGCCAATCCTGGCTGTACGACGAGCTCTACCGCGCCCGTAATATCCGCCCCGCCTTTAAATGGGGCTTCTGGCCGGCCATGGGGCTCAATGCGCTGGATGTGTATCTGTTCCGCGGCCGCGCTCCGTGGACCATCGGCCATCACGGCAGCGACCGTGCCAGCCTGAAGCCTGCCGATGCGTGCCGCCCCATTGAATATCCCAAACCGGACGGTCAAGTGTCGTTCGACCGCGCCAGCAGCGTGTATCTGGCCAACACCCATCACGAAGAAAACCAGCCGCCGCACCTGAAGCTCGCCAGCGAACAGACTGCTATCGAGGTGGGTTACCGCCGCTTCGCTGCTACCGAAACGCGCTACTGCCCCGCCGGCGTGTATGAAATTGTGCAGGAAAACGGTGAACCGCGCCTGCAAATCCATGCTGCCGACTGTATCCACTGCAAAACTTGCGACATCAAAGATCCCGCCGCCAACATCACTTGGAGCTGCCCTGAAGGCGGCGGAGGACCGAATTACGGCGAGATGTAGCGGCCGGTAAGTTTCAGGTAGCCTTTTTTTGATGAGTTTGGCAGGAAGCAGCGGATTGGGCGATTTGATTTTCAAGTAGCCTTCATGGCGCCGCTCGGCAGAACTATGCCGATATTCCTTATACACAGAGTAGATAGCTATTCGCTGATATCGGCACCATACCCACTAAGTGTTCGACGTTCTGTTCAATAGGTTTCAAAACCCAATTAGGTTGAACAAACAGGCTACCTGAAGCTTCACACACCAAGCAGGCAAAAGCAAACTCCCCAACCTTGCCGGTTGGGGAGTTTTAATACTGGCGGAGTAGGAGGGATTCGAACCCTCGATACAGGTTTTAGCCCATATGCACCCTTAGCAGGGGTGTGCCTTCAGCCTCTCAGCCACTACTCCGTGTTCGGAACGGCGGATAATATAGGAAGCGTGCCTAAAAGGCAAGATATTTTGTACCCGGGGCGGGTGTTTGGGTTTGATGGATTTGAAGTGTAAAGATTTTTAGCTGACAGAATAGCAGGCAGTTTGCAACGGATAAGCAGCATAAATGTACCAATGGCTTACCGCTTCATCGCTGTTTGCTATAATGTGCAAAGAAATGTTTTGTTCATTTAACGTACTACTGCGTTTGGGAATGGCTTGTGCCGACAAGCAAATTTTTCAGCCGCAACGGATAAATCAATATGAAACGATTGGGTTTTAAGCTGAGCAGCGGTATCGGCAGGGCGCTGTCGCACAAAATCAAACAGACGCAGCGCCTGTCGCGCAAAACGGCGGCGGTGATTTTGCTGTTGATGGGAGCTGCTTTGGTGTCGCTGGTATCGCTGGGCTTTGCCAAATTGGCGGATTATGCGCTGCATTTGAATGCCAAGTGGTCGCAGCAATATCCGCTGGCAGCATTTGCGGTGCTGCCGATATCGCTGATGCTGATTGTGTGGTTCACGCGCCGGTATGCACCTTATACGGCGGGCAGCGGGATTCCGCAGGTGTTGGCCACGCTTTCGATGCCGAAAGTGAAGGGAGGCAACCGTTTGGTGGCTTTGTGGCGCACGGCTTTAAAAATACCGCTCACGTTTTTAGGCATGTTGGCCGGTGCATCCATCGGGCGCGAAGGGCCTTCGGTACAGGTGGGGGCCGCAGTGATGCTGGCCTGGGGTTCTTGGTGCAAACGCTACAATTTGGCATTCAAACGCTTGCAGGACAAGGAATTGCTGGCGGCAGGCGCGGCTGGCGGTTTGGCGGCGGCATTCAATGCGCCGCTGGCCGGGGTGATTTTTGCGATTGAAGAGCTGGGGCGTTCGGTGTCGCTGCATTGGGAGCGGCAGATTTTTATTGGCGTGCTGGCTTCGGGCTTTTTTTTGGTGGCGATTGAGGGCAACAGCACCTATTTTCAAGGCTTTAACGCCGGGCAAACGGCGGAGCATATGTTGCGCTGGGCCTTGCTTTGTGCTGCGGTGTGCGGCGTGGCAGGCGGGCTGTTTGCGCGTTTTTTAAGCAAGGGTGCAACTTGGCTGGCGCTGCCGAAATGGCGCAACTGGATGCGCCGGCACCCGATTTGGCTGGCGGGCGTGTTCGGCTTGATGCTGGCCGCCTTGGGCGTACTGTTTAACGGGAAAACCTACGGCACGGGCTATGATGTGGCGGCAGCCGCGCTGCACGGGCAGACAGATTTGGCCTACGGCTTGGCCGGAGCGAAGTGGGCAGCCACGGTGTTTTCCTATTGGGCGGGCATTCCGGGCGGGATTTTCACGCCTTCGCTGGCCATCGGTGCGCTCTTGGGCGTGCACATTGCCCAAGTTGCCGGCGCGGAAGCACCGGTGGCGATTTTAGCCTTGCTGTGCATGGCTGCGTTTTTAGCAGCGGCCACGCAGGCGCCGCTCACGGCCAGCGTGGTGGTGATGGAAATGACGGGCAGCCAGTCGCTGCTGTTTTGGATGTTGGTGTCGTCGATTGCGGCTTCGGTGATTGCCCGCCAGTTTTGCCCGCAGCCGTTTTATCATTTCGCGGCAGGTCGTTTCCGCCAGCGCGTGCGCGAGGAGTTGCAGCGGGAAGAGGAAGCGCGGTTGGCGGAAGGAGCGACAAAGTAATGGAAAAGGCTACCTGAAAATACTTTTCAGGTAGCCTTTCAGCCTCAAGCAGCTGTTTTAGCGCTGATTGTAAATACCGTGGTCGTAGCCTACGCAGAAGGCTGTACCATTCGCTCCTTTGCCTGTTCGGGTGCCGGTATAAAAGCATCGGTCGTTTCTCACACCATGTACCGCCTGACATGCGTTCATGGCCTGTTCGGCCGCTACTACATCATTGTCGTTGATGGCAAGGAATAGATCGTTGATTGAACGAGGATTATCCGTGGCTTTCACCAGTACTGCGCAAGTATTGCTGAAGGTGGCAAACACTTGGCAATTAGAAGAAACGCATTGCTTCTGTGCTTCTTCAACTGCTCTTTCTTCAGAAAGGTATCCGCCCGGCCAGCTTACCCCTCTGTTGTTAAAGTCCCAAGCCAAAGCCATCCAATACGGCGTGGCGCGAAAACGGGCGATACGTGCTTGCACCTTTGCCTCGCGCTGCTGCCAGGCGCGTATTTCGGCGGCGGTGGGGCCGCGGTTGATCGGCTGTTGCCGTGTGGCATTGCGCTCGCGTTGTATCCGATCTGCTTCTGACTGCATGATGCCATTAAAGTTGTGCCATTGCTGCGAGCCAACCGGATAGGGGTTGGCATATGCCAAGCCCGCACTGCCCAATAGCACTGCCGCCAATACGCCCGCTGCCGTGTTCATCATTGATTGCTTCATCTTGCCGCTCCTGTTTGGAAAGGGGAATAAGGGTATTGCCGATGATTGGATTGTAACAAAAAACAAGATATTGTAAACATCTATCCCGCTGCTTGAAGGCTACCTGAAAACAGGGGCATGTCGGGCATTGATGCCGGATTATGTGTTTGTATCTGTAAAGTGTCGGACACCAATGCCCGATCTGCGGGCTACCATTTTCTGCAGGGTGGCTAAAGCCCACCCTGCACATGTATCGATTTTTCTGTGTGTTGGCTATTGCCTTTAGTTGGCAAAGGGCTACCTGAAAATGGGAAGATATGTTTTTCAGGTAGCCTTTGTTTGTGTTGGAAGAGGCTACCTGAAAAATGCTGCAGCAAAAAAAGCCACCCGATTGAATGTGTCGGGCGGCTGCTTCTCTAGCTGTTTTGTTGTGGCTTATTTGCCGGCTTTCAAAATGCGGCGGATGAAAATAAGCATACCGCCAATGAAGAAGGCCAGGCCGAGGAATTCGCCTGTGGTGTCCCAGTTTTCGAGGTTCAGCGCCAGTGGGGAGTCTGAGCCGCCGCTGGTAACAGACAGGGCAATAATCAGAGCCATAATCACGCCGATCAAGCTCTCGCCCACAATCAGGCCGGCGGCAAACAGGGTGCCTACGCGTTCGGCATCTTTCTGTTTGGCCTCATCTTTGCCGATATGGCGTTTCAGGAAGGCAGCCATGATGGCACCGATGGCAATCGGCATATTGATGGCCGGCGGCAGGTAGATGCCCATGCCCACGGCCAGGGTGGGCAGCATCAGTTTGGAGCCGCTGCGTTTGAATATTTCGTTGATGATGATGAGTACCACACCAATACCGATACCGGTGAGGATGTAGTTCCATTGCAGCGAGTGCGAGAAGATGGCTTTGGCGATGGTGGTCATCAGCGTGGCCTGCGGGGCAGCCAGAGCTTGGCTCGGATCCATATCCGGGCGCGGCATGGCGCCGGTGAAACCGTAGGCAGCGTAAAGCAGCTCAAGCACAGAAGATACCACAAATGCACCCACCACACAGCCGATAATCAGCGCCACTTCCTGCCGCCACGGGGTGGCTTTAATCAGGTAGCCGGTTTTCAGGTCTTGCAGGTTATCGTTGGAGATGGAGGCCACGGCTACTACGGCGGAGCCGCAGAATAGGGTGAGCGCCACCAGGAAATTGCGTGTACCTTCATCGGCAAACAGGTTATTGGCACTACCGACACCCAGCAACACCAGTGAAATGGCCACCACGGAGATGATGCCGATGCCGGAAATCGGGCTGGAAGAAGAGCCTACCAAGCCGGCCATATAGCCGCAGGCGGCTGCCACCAGGAAACCGATAACGAAGGCCAGCAGGGTGCAGACCACTACCAGCAGCCAAGCCGTGCCTGTGGGCAGGTTGGCATCAGCCACGAAGTGGTAGAAGGAAAAGCCCAATAGCAGCATCATACCCAGTGCGTAGGCAATCATGGCTTTGGGCGACAAGTCTTGCTCAACGCGTTCCAGTGCAGCGCCCTCGCCGCCTCTGATGGCACGGAACGACATTTTCATGCCTTCGAGGGTGGGTTTGAGCAGGGTAATCAGTGTCCAGATAGCAGCAATACCGATGGTGCCCGCGCCGATAAAGCGCACTTTTTCTTTCCACAGCTGCATGGCGAAAGCGACCATTTCCATATCGGCTGGCTGCGGATTGGTAGCAGAGAAATAGGGGATGGCGATGCCCCAGGCAATCGCAATGCCCACCAGCATGGCAATACCGCTGGCCAAACCAACCAAATAGCCAGCACCGAGCAATGCCAATGAGAAGCCCATCGGGATTTGGAAAATAGATGCGCCGGCTTTGAACCATAGGCTGGCGCTGTCGGCCACTACGCGCAGGCCGTTGCTGGCGAAACTGAAAATGCCGGAAATCACGCCACCGGTAACGATTTCGCCGATACCACTGTCAGCCTTTTGCGCGGTGTCGGCATTTTCTTCGCCCACCACGCCGTCGCCGCTGCCGACTTTCAAAATCTCAGCCGCAGCCACGCCTTCGGGATAGGGCAAATCGCTTTTCACCACCATGGCATAGCGCAGCGGGATGGTGAAAATTACCCCCAAAATACCGCCGGCCATACACAGCAGAGTGGTTTGCCAAAACGGGAAACCTGTCCAATAGCCGCTCATCAAGAGGCCGGGCAGGATGAAGATCACGGAAGAGAGCGTACCCGCGGCAGAAGCCTGGGTTTGCACCATGTTGTTTTCAAGGATATTGCTGCCTTTGGCGAACTTCAAAATTGCCATAGAAATCACAGCAGCTGGAATAGAAGAGGCGAAAGTGAGACCAACTTTCAGCCCCAAATAAATATTGGAAGCGGTGAACACAACTGTGATCAATGCACCCAATATCATGCCGCGCAGGGTAAGCTCCCTGTAGTTGGCATAAGGGTCGTGAGTTGAGATAGACATAATCTTTACCTTCGGTTGGAATGAGGTTGCATTTTTTTTCGATATTCCGATTATGTCAATAGGAAATTAGCAAATGTAAATAATTATTTACAATTTACTAAAAAATAACAGAAAAGAAGTTATACATGATTATTTGAAATATTTTGATAATAGATTGAATTAATTATATATAATAAAATAATATCATGGTATGAAAAATCATTAATCAGGAAATGCTTGTTGTGCGTTAATTTATATTTAACGTAAACTTACATATGGATATAGGGATATATGGTAGAGATGGGGAAAGTAGAAGAGATATTTTGAGCAGAAAGAGCAGCAGATGCCGGCTAATTGTTTGATAGGGTTATATGCGGACAAGAGAGAGAAAGGCTACCTGAAAATTTCAGGTAGCCTGATTAATAGCGGGCGTTTACAGCACCGATTTCACGGCATTGACAACATTTTCCACGGTAAAGCCGAATTCTTTAAATAGCACATTGGCAGGAGCGGATTCGCCGAAGCGGTTGATGCCGACCACTGCGCCGTTCAGGCCGACGTATTTGTACCAGCCGTCGGCGTGTCCGGCTTCTACGGCAATGCGCGGTAGGTCTTCGGGCAGGACGGCGGCTTTATAGGCGGCATCTTGGCGGTCGAACACGTTGGTGGACGGCATGGAGACGACACGCACAGCGATGTTTTGCGCGGCGAGGGCTTTTTGCGCTTCCAGAGCCAGCCCGACTTCGGAACCTGTGGCAATGATGACGGCTTGGGCGTTACCTTGGGCTTCGCTGATGACGTAGCCGCCGCGTTTGATGTCGTTCAGTTGTTGTTCGTTGCGCGCTTGGAATTTCAGGTTTTGACGGCTGAAAATCAGGCTGGACGGGTGGTCTTCGGCTTTTACCGCTTCCGCCCATGCGACCAAGGATTCGGCGGTGTCGCACGGGCGCCATACGTCCATATTCGGAATCAGGCGCAGGGTGGCGGTTTGCTCAATGGGTTGGTGGGTCGGGCCGTCTTCGCCGAGACCGATGGAATCGTGGGTGAAGACGAAGACAGGGTTGATTTTCATCAGCGCCGCCATACGCAAGGCATTGCGCTCGTATTCGCTGAACATCAGGAAAGTCGCGCCAAACGGTTTAATGCCGCCGTGCAGGGCAAGGCCGTTCATGATTGCGCCCATGCCGAACTCGCGCACGCCGTAGTGGATGTAGTTGCCGCCTTTGTCGCGGGTAACGGAGACGCTGTTAGACCAGTCGGTCAGGTTGGACGGGGTCAGGTCGGCAGAACCGCCTACCAGTTCGGGCAACTCTTTAGCCAAAATTTCAATGCTGTTTTGGCTGGCTTTACGGGTGGCGATGGTTTCGGCTTTGGCGCACACGTCTTGCAAGGCCGTCTGAATATAGGCATCGAAGTTTTCAGGTAGCCTGTGTTCCATGCGGCGCACGAATTCTGCGGCTTCGGCGGGATATTGGGCTTGGTATTGCGCGAACAGTTCGTTCCATTCGGCTTCCAGTTTCGCACCTTGCTCTTTCGCGCTCCATGCGGCGTAGATTTCTTGCGGGATTTCAAAGGCGGGATAAGTCCAGCCCAGATGTTTGCGCGTGGCTTCGATTTCGTCCGCGCCCAAAGGTGCGCCGTGGGTTTTGTGGCTGCCTTCTTTGTTGGCGCTGCCTTTGCCGATTAAGGTTTTGCAGCAGATGAGGGACGGTTTGCCGGTTTCGGCGCGGGCGGCTTCGATGGCGGCTTGAATGGCGGCGGTGTCGTGGCCGTTTACGTTGGGAACGACGTGCCAGCCGTAGCTTTCAAAGCGTTGCGGGATGTTTTCGGTAAACCAGCCGTCCACTTTGCCGTCGATGGAAATATTGTTGTCATCATATAAAACAATCAGTTTGCCCAAGCCCAGGGTGCCGGCGAGCGAACAGGCTTCGTGCGATACGCCTTCCATCAGGCAGCCGTCGCCCATGAAGACGTAGGTGTAGTGATCGACGATGTTCAAACCGTCTTTATTAAACTCAGCGGCAAGGATTTTTTCGGCCAATGCCATGCCCACTGCGTTGGCAATGCCTTGTCCCAGCGGGCCGGTGGTGGTTTCCACGCCGTCGGTGTAGCCGTATTCGGGGTGGCCTGGGGTTTTGCTGTGCAGTTGGCGGAAGTTTTTTAGGTCTTCGATGCTCAGGTTGTAGCCGGTCAGGTGCAGCAGGCTGTACAACAGCATGGACGCGTGGCCGTTGGAGAGGATGAAGCGGTCGCGGTTGTAGAATTTGGGGTTGGCAGGGTTGTGGTGCAGGAATTTTGTCCACAATACTTCAGCCATTTCCGCCATACCCATAGGCGCGCCGGGGTGGCCGGAGTTGGCTTTCTGGATGGCATCGGCGGAGAGGAAGCGGATGGCGTTGGCAAGTTGGGAGGGCATAGTGTTTCCTAAATGATTGGTTTAGATAGAGTAATGAGGCTACCTGAAAATTACCCGGCAAGCGAAAACGGCGCAAATTATCGCACTTTTACGCAGTGCGTTCAAAACATCAGGCGAACAGCTTTTCCAGTGCGGCCTCAATATCGCGGCGCACCACGGCTTTGCTGCAGTTGCTGTTGATAACCGCATAGCGCTCGGGTGCGGCGGCGGCGCGCTCTAGGTAGCTTTGTCGCACACGGGTGAAGAAATCGGATTTTTCCTGCTCGAAGCGGTCTTTGTGGCGGCTGCGTTCGATGCGTGCCAAGGAAATTTCCAACGGCACGTCGAGCAGGATGGTGAGGCTGGGGCGCAGGCTGCCCTGCACCCATTGTTCGAGCTGGGCAATATCGGCTTCTGGCAGGCCGCGGCCGCCGCCTTGGTAGGCGAAGGTGGCATCGGTGAAGCGGTCGGACACCACGGAGACGCCGCGCTCCAGAGCGGGCAGGATAACACTTTCGATATGCTGGGCGCGGGCGGCAAACATGAGCAGGGTTTCGGCACGCAGGCAGGCCTGGGTTTGCGGGCTGAGCAGCAGGCGGCGCAAGGCTTCGCCCAAGGGTGTGCCGCCGGGCTCGCGGGTGAACAAGACGGGGCGCCCTTGTGCGGCAAACCATTCGCGGATTACGGCCAGCTGGGTGGTTTTGCCGGCGCCATCGATGCCGTCGAGGGTGATGAAATGGGCGGAGGTCATTTTCAGGTAGCCTTTTGCTTTAGTGTTGCTGTTGGTTTGGCTGATCGGGCGTTTCACTTTCAGGCGCGGCCTCGCTTTCGATATTGAGGTGTTTGCGCAATACGAAGGCTTGGGCGGCGAGGAAGATACCCATCAGGATGAGCTGGCCGTAGCTTTTGAAGTGGATAAACAGGTTTTTGGCCTGCTCGGAGGCGTCGTAGTGGTAGAGGCCGAACCAGTAGTGCAGAGCGGCGAGCAGGAGGAAGAAGGCGGCCCAGGCGTAGGTGAGGCGTTGCCAGCCTTGCGGGCTGAAGCGGAATACGTCTTTGGCCACGGGCTGCATCAGGGGTTTGCCGATAAGGGCGCTTACGGCCAGGGCGAGGGCGAAGCTGAGGTTGATGATGGGGGTTTTCCAGCGCAGATAGAGGTCGTCGCGCAGGAGGATGGTGGCGCCGCAGAAGAGGATGGTGAGCACGAGCACCACCCATTGCTGTTTGGTGAGCCGCCATTTTTGCCGCACGAGGTGGATGCCGTACACAATCAGGGTGGCGGCCAATACGGCGGCAGCGCCGGCCAAGAGGCCGAATTTCTTGGAGGCGATGAAAAAGGCGAGGAGGGGGAGGAGGTCGAGCAGGGCGGTCATGTTACGGTCTTTTCAAAATATAGCGGCGGACGTTGGCGTTGTGTTCGTCTAATGTGCGGCTGAATTCGCTTTTGCCGGTATTGTCCATGCGGGAGACGAAGTAGAGGTAGTCGGCGCCGCTGGGGTGGGCGGCGGCTTGGAGGGCGGCTTCGCCGGGCAGGGCGATGGGGGTGGGGGGCAGGCCGTCGCGGGTGTAGGTGTTGTAGGGGGTGTCGCGCTGGAGGTCGGCGCGGCGGATGCGGCCGTTATAGGCGCTGCCCATGCCGTAAATCACGGTGGGGTCGGTTTGCAGGCGCATGCCTTGGTTGAGGCGGTTGACGAATACGGCGGCCACGTTGGCGCGGTCTTCTTCGTGGGCGGTTTCTTTTTCGATGATGCTGGCCATGGTGAGCAGCTCGTAGGGGTTTTTATACGGCAAATTGCCGGCACGGTCGCTCCAAGCGGATTGCAGCTGGCTTTGCATACGGCGGTAGGCAAGGCGGTAGATTTGCAAATCGCTGCTGTCGTAGTCGATTTCGTAGCTGTCGGGGAAGAAGCGGCCTTCGGGATGTTGCACGTCGGCATCGGAGGCGATGGCGGCGAGGAGTTGGCGGTCGCTCCAGCCGGCGGTGTCGTGGCGGATGTCGGCGGTTTGGTTGATGAGACGGCGCATTTGGGCAAAACGCATGCCTTCGATAATGCGTACGGTGATGGTGTCGGGGCGGCCGTTTTTCAGGTGGCGCAGGATTTGCCAGGAGGAGGCGCGGGGCTGGAGGCGGTAGTTGCCGGGCAGGAGCTGTTTGTGGGTGCCGGTGAGGTAGGCGGCGGCCACGAACACCCAGCGGCTGTAGATGGCATCGTTGGCGGCCAGCGTGCGGCTCACGCTGCCGATGCCGCTGCCACGCTCCACGCGCAGGCGTTGGCTGTGGGTGTCTTTGGGGGCGAAGAGCAGGCCGGCAAATAGGGCGGCGGCCAGCAGGATAAGGGCAAGCAGGGAATAGAGGATTTTTTTCAGCATGGGTTTCGGTGTGGCCGATTAAAGGGCGGCAGTATAGCCCAGGGCGGGGCGGATGCGAAGCGGCGCGGTTGATTTGGAGGGCGGGCAAAGGCTACCTGAAACTGCTTTGTTTGTTTTTCAGGTAGCCTTGTTGCGGTTTGCAGGCCGAACTTTACTCTTCTTCTTTACCAAACCAGCGTTGCCAGCCTTCGCGGATTGGTGGGGCGATTTTCAGCAGATACACCAACACCACAATATTGCCTGCCGCCACGATGAGGTAAAGCAGGTTGATGCTGTCGAACAGCCATAGAAGGATGGCGGAGAGCAGGGCGGCGGCCACCATGAAGAGGCCGTTGATGATGTTGTTGGCGGCGATGGCGTGAGCACGGAATTCTTCGCTGCTGGCGGTTTGCAACCAGGTGTAGAGCGGCACGGAGAAAAAGCCGCCGCAGAAGCCGAGCAACACGATGCAGAGCATCACGGCATAGGCATCGCCGCGCAACAGGAAGCTGCCGATGCCGCTGTATTCGTGATAGTGCGTGCCATGCACGAGGGAAACGAGCAGCAGGCCGAATATGGCCATGCCCACCGTACCCACGGCCACCCAGCCGAGATTGAGCCGGCGGTGACTGAGTTTGGCGCACAGCACGGAGCCGCTGCCGATGCCGATGGAAAACAGGGTGAGCATCAGGTTGAACACATTGTCGTTGCCGCCCAGGTGCAGCTTGGTGAAGGTGGGCAGCTGGGTGGTGTACACCGCGCCGATAAACCAAAACCAGGAAATGCCGATGATGGCGGCGTAGATTTCGCGGTTGGCAAAGGCTTGTTTCAGAATGGCTTTGGAGTTGCGCACAATGTGCCAGTCGATTTTTGCTTCCGGGGTTTTCGGCGCCACGCGCGGCATAAACAGGCTGGAGGCGAGACCGCCGGCAGCAATGATGAGCAGGAAAACGGATACCGTGGTGCCGCCGATACCGGCCAGAATAGTGCCCAAAATCTGGCCGAACAGGATGGCGAGAAACGTGCCGCCTTCCACCAGGCTGTTGCCCACAATCAGCTCGTGTTCGTCCAAATAATCGGGCAATACGGCGTATTTGAGCGGGCCGAACAGCGTGGAATGCAGGCCCATCAGGAAAATGCAGAGCAGCAAAAGCAGCAGCGACTGGCTGAGGAAGCCCACCGTGGCCAGCAGCATAATCAGCACTTCGGCCACCTTCACCGCCACCGCCATGCGGCTGCGGTCGAACTTGTTGCACAGCTGGCCGGAGAGGGCGGAAAACAGGAAGAAGGGCAACACAAACAGAAGCGCACTCACGTTAATCATTTGTGCCGGCTCGATGAAGCCGTTTTTGCCCAAACCATAAAAGCTGATCATGGTGGCCAGCGCGATTTTGAACAGGTTGTCGTTGAGTGCGCCGAGGAATTGGGTGCCGAACAGCGGGGCAAAGCGGCGCGATACGGCAAATTTGAAGCCTGGATTCATGGTTTGTCCTGCGGGGGTGGGGAGTCGGGATGGACGGAATCGTCGTCCATCAGAATGCGGTGGGCGGGGCCTTCCAAATCGTCAAACTGGCCGTTGTGGCCGGACCACCAAAAGAAATAGCCGATTACGAAGGCTAGCACGATGCTGATGGGAATCAAGATAAACACGCTGTCCATCAAAGGTTTCCTTCCAAATCGGTGAGCAGCAGGGTGTGGCCGCCGAGGCGCAGGTATTGCTGGCGGATATCGGCCGCCAGGCCGCCTTCGGCATCATACAGGGCAATGCCCTCGCCATGCGGCTGCCAAACCAGCAGCTGGCCGGCCAGGGCTTCCAATGCACGGGCAGGCGCGGCATCTTCCGGCGGCAACGCGGCTGCGTGCGCTTGAATCATGGCGCTGCCGGAGATGGGCTCATCGTCGTTGTCGGCAATGAGCACGAGGAAACCGAGCAGGGTGCCGTTGGGAGTGCTGAGGGTGAATTGGCGCATTTTCAGGTAGCCTTTTATTTCAGGTAGCCTTAGTTGAGTGTGTTATTTGCTGTTGAGCAGCCAATATTGCAGGCCGACCAAGGTTTTGCCGTCTTGAATCTGGTTGTTGGCAATGGCTTCCCGCACGGCTTGGCGCGAGAGCAATACGGTTTCGACAAATTCGTCTTGGTCGGGCTTGCGGGTGCTGGTGGGCGTGATGCCTTCGGCGAGGTAGAGATACATTTTCTCGTCGCAGAAGCCTGGGGCGGTGTAGAAGGTATGCAGTAGGCGCACGGATTGGGCGCGGTAGGGGGTTTCTTCTTCCAGTTCGCGCGCGGCGCATACGGCCGGATCCTCGCCGGCATCGAGTTTGCCGGCGGGCAGCTCGAGCAGGGCTTGGCCGGTAGCATATCGCCATTGGCGCACCAGCACCACTTCGTCTGCTTCGGTAACGGCCAGCACACAGGCGGCGCCGGGGTGGCGGATAACAATGCGGTAGTTTTGGTTGCCGTTGGGCAGGCGCACAGTATCGCGGGCAATGGTAACGAATTTGCCGTCGAAAATCGGTTCGGAAGAGAGTTGGGTTTCGGTGAGGTTCATTGCAGTGGGGTGAGGCTACCTGAAATTTTCAGGTAGCCTTTTCTAGAAACAGATTATTGGGAAACGTAGCCGCGCAGTTCTTTGGCCTTGTTGCGGGCCTCGGTGGCGGTGCATTCGAGGCGGGCGAGCTGGCCGTTGTTGCCGCCGCCGGCCTGTTGGGCGGCTTGGGCACATTTGGCTGCGCTGCTGGCGGCCCAGGATTGGTAGTCTTGACCGATGATGTCTTTCACATCGGCAGGCACGCTCTGCCACACATTGCGCAATTCCTGCTGGGCGGCTTGGGCACGCTGGGTGGCTTCAGTGAGCTGGTTGCCGGTGAAAGTTTCGGCTTCCTGCTTGAGGGTGGGGATGCGCTGCTGCAGCTCGCGGGTGTCGCATTCGATACGCAGTGCTTCTTGCTCTAGCGGATCGGTGGAATCGGCCTTGCTTTGGTAGGTACATTGGCTCACCCGCAGACGTGCCCATTGGCTTTGCGCGTCTTTGAGCGCGGTTTGGACGGCGTCGGGCAGTGCTTGCCAAGTCTTATTCAGGTTTTCTTGCGCCTGTTTGTTTTCGGTGCGCAAAAGTTCGATACGGGCTTGCAGACGGTTTTGGTCGAGCGTGTTTAGCTCTTGCTGGCGGGTTTCCTCGGCTGCGGATTTCTGGCGGATTTCGGCTACTTGTTTGGCCAAATCGGGGGCGGTGAGGTAGAAGGACAGGGGCGGCTGCAGGCCGGAGGAGGCGGTTTTGCTGTCTACGTTGATAACGAGTTTGTCGCCGCTGTCGGTTTGGCTGACGGTGTAGTTGAGCGGGCGAATGTAGCCGCCTTGGCCGTCGGGTTTGAGGGTGGGGTCGCCGGCGGTCATCATTTCGTTGTATTCGATGCCGTCGCTTTCATTGATCTCCATGTAGTCGGAAATGCTTTGTTTCAGGCGGGCTTGGGCTTCCGGTTTGGGGGCAAAGCGCAGGGTGGCTTCGCAGGCAAGTTGTTTGTTGTCTTCGGAAGCGGCTTGGGTGGTGCGGATGTCGGTGATTTCGAAGCCGAGCTGGTCGAGTGCGGCCTGGATTTCGGCGGCACCAACCTGTGGGGCGGGCAGTTCGCTGTCGCTAGGCGGGAAGGCAGTAGCCTGAATTTGGGCTTTGAGCTGTTCGAGCGCTTCGGGTGCTTGGCAGCTGAGGGCGGCCGGTTTGGCTTCTTCTTTGCCGCAGGCAGCCAGCGAGGCAGCGATCAGGAGGGCGAGGACGGGTTTAATCAGGGGGTTCATGTTTGGATTCCTTGATTAGGAGATGGATAACAGTATTCTAACCCGCCATGGTGAGCGATGGCGGGAAATTTTGGTTTTGCAGCGAAAGCACTTTACTTCCTGCTGCTGCGGCTTGCCACTTATACTGTTGGCAGCTTGCTGCTTGGTAGAGAGAAGCATTACTTGGCTATAACTGAAGCTGTAGTTTTTCAGGTAGCCTGTGTTTGGTTTGGCGGTAAATGCTACCTGAGAGTTTGCGGCATGCTGGTGCTATTGCAGCAGCAACCTGAAGCGGATGCCGATTTTGCGCCATTGGGCGGCATCATCGGCCAGTGCGCCGGCGGTGAGGAGGTTGTCTTCCGGCCATTGACGGCTAATGGCGAGGGTGTAGTTTTTGTTTTCGTAGCTCAGTCGGGTGCCTGCGGGCAGGGTGTGTGGCAGGCGGGCGCGGCAGAACAGTACGGCCAGGCGCAGGGCGGCCACGGCAAGCCACATGGTGGGGCTGATAGGCAGCTCGGCCATTTTTTTTAAATCGCCGCGCTGGCCGAGCACCAGGGTGGCGAGGATTTGCTGCTCTTGGCGGGAAAATCCGGGCATGTCGGCTTGCTCGAGGATGTAGGCGGAGTGCTTATGATAGGCAGTGTAGGCAATGTCGGTGCCGATTTCGTGCACGAGGGCGGCCCAGCGCAGGTATTGTTGCCAATAGTGGCGCTCTTTTTCGGATTCGCGTTCGGCGAGCATGTTGAAGAACTGGGCGGCGAGGGTGGCCACGCGTTGGGCTTGGTTTTGGCTGACGTGGTAGCGCTGTTGGAAATGGGCGATGGTTTGCTCACGCATGTCTTCGTTGAGCTGGCGGCCGATGAGGTCGTAGAATACGCCGTCGCGTAGGGCGGCGTCGGTTACGGTCATGCTGTCGATATCGAGCTCGGCAAATACGGCGTTCATCATGGCCAGCCCACCAGCGAATACTTCGATGCGGTCGGCTTTCATGCCTTCGAATTTGGCTTTTTTGGTGCTGCCGGCTTCAATCAGACGGGTGGCAATTTTTTGTAGGGCGGCGGGAGTGATGCGGTTGTCTTCGGGATTGGCGGCGGCAATGAGGTCGCGCAGGGTGCGGGCGGTGCCGGAAGTGCCCACGGCCAGCTGCCAGCCGGTGCTTTTCAACAGCTTGGCAATGCGTTGGATTTCGCTGCGGGCGGTGTTGACGGCTAGCTTGAAGGATTCGGCGGATACTTTGCCTTTGGGGAAGAAACGCAGGCTGTAGCTTACGCAGCCGAGATTGAGGCTTTCGGTGATGTCGGGCTGCAGGCGGCTGCCGATTACGAATTCGGTGGAGCCGCCGCCAATATCAACCACCAGCATCTGCCCGCTGCCGGGTGGCAGGGTGTGGATGACGCCGGTGTAGATAAGGCGGGCTTCTTCGCGCCCGGCGATGATTTCGATGGGAAAGCCCAAGGCGGCTTCGGCGCGGGGCATGAAGGGAGCGATATTTTTGGCCACGCGGAAGGTGTTGGTGGCCACGGCGCGCACCTGCTCGGGCGGAAAGCCGCGTAGGCGCTCGTGGAATTTGGCCAGACAGGCTAGTGCCCGCTCTTGGGCGGCTTGGTCGAGTTGTTTGTGTTCGTCCAGCCCGGCGGCAAAGCGCACCATATCTTTGATGGAATCAACGATTTGCAGCTGCCCGTTGTGGTTGGTGCAGATTTGCAGGCGGAAACTGTTGGAGCCGAGGTCTACCGCGGCCAGCATATTGGCGGGAATGGTCATATTGCTTGTGTTGGATAGAAAGCGTGTATCTTACCTTGCGGCGCCTAGTGTGTCATTATGCTGCGGAATTTCAGCTCGCCTCTAGGGGAAGCGGCTTTGTTATAATGCGCTTGAGGCTACCTGAAAATTGGTTTTCTATTTTTCAGGTAGCCTGCGTTATGGTTTAGATTGAGTGTGAAAGGTTGGTTTATGCGGATTCGTGCGTGCAATGCTGTGCTGAAACGCGGTGTGGCGGCGGGGTTGTTGGCGCTGCTTGGAGCCTGCTCGCTGGTGAACTATCGGCCGGTGGCTACTATTTCGAAAGTAGATACCACGCAGGGCTACCGGCTGGAGCAGAGCATTGCGCAGCAAAACGACGATGTATTCGTGGTGCTGCTGTTTTCCGGCGGCGGCACGCGCACGGCGGCTTTGGGCTACGGCGTGCTCGAAGAGCTGGCCAAGCAGCCGGTGTACATCGAAGGGCGGGAAAAACCGCTGCTCGATAGCGTGGACTTGGTGTACGGCGTGTCCGGCGGCTCGGTGCTGGCTACTTATTATTCGCTCCATGGGCGCGATACCATCCCTGCATTTGAACAGCAATTCTTGAAGCAGAATTTCCAAAAACTGGTAAGCCGGCAAGTGTTCTCGCTGGCCAACCTGCCGCGCCTGACCTCGCCTGAATTCGGGCGCGGCGATTTGCTGCAGGAGCAGTTTGAAGCCAGCCTGTTTGGCCACGCCACCTTCGGTGATTTGGCCAGTCGGCGCAAAGGCCCGTTTGCCGTGGTGTCGGCCACCGATATGTCGATAGGGCGGCGCTTTGATTTCACGCAAGAATTTTTCGACATGATGTGCCTCAACCTTTCCGATTTGCGCCTGGCGCGCGCTGTGGCCGCCTCCAGCGCCGTACCCGTGGTGTTCAGCCCGATTACGATTAACAACAACGGCGGCAACTGCGGCTACACCCTGCCGCCGCGCCTGCAAAACGCGCTGGAACACGGTAGCGACGAGCAGCAGCAAGCCCGAACCCGCCGCGAGTTTGGCCAAGAGTTGGCGCTATATCAAGACAGCAAAAACCGTCCTTATGTCCATTTGCTCGACGGCGGTCTCACCGACAACCTCGGTTTGCGCGGCCTACTGGAAGCCACTGAAATCTATCCCAGCCAAATTCTGCACCGCCAGCTGGCCAACCAAAACGTGCGCAAAATCATCGTGATCAGCGTAAACGCGCAAAACCAGCTCGACAGTACCATCGACCAAAGTGCCAAAGTGCCCGGCCTCTACGATGTGTTGGGCGCCATCATCAACGTGCCCATCGACCAAAATTCGCAAGAGTCGCTACGCCGCATCCGTGCTGTGGCCGACCAATGGAACAGCCAGGCCGGTAGCCGCCGAGGCCAGCCGATCAGCCTGCATTTCGTGAGCCTAAGCTTGCGAGATTTGCCCGACTCCACCCTGCGCAAAAACGTGCTCAATATTTCCACCAGCTTTTACCTGCCGCGTGAGGACATCAACAACCTGAAAGAAGCCGCCCGCGTGCTGATGCGCCAATCGCCCGAATACGCCCGGGTGCTGGCTGCCTTATCGAAAGAAGCGGGGTCAGAATCAGGGGCACAAGAAGGCTCGACTGCGCCGGCTCAAGATGCCTGCAAAAACGGCACAGCGGCAACCAGGGCAGATTGTTTGGAGGAAGGTGAGGCAGAGTGAGGATAGTTGGTTAAGCTGGAAGGCTACCTGAAAGATTTCAGGTAGCCTTTTATAGTGGGTGGATATCAAACTAAGCTAGTGTTAGCTTGCTTTATCGTATTGATCAGCTTTCAGGGAGCCTGCTTTTTACGTGCGCCCCACACGAACAGCGCCACACCCGCCCATACCCACAGATAACCGGTAAACTGCATACGGCTGAACGGCTCGTGGAAGGCGGTGAGGCCGAGTAGGAATTGCAGGCTGGGCGAGAGGTATTGCAGTATGCCGATGGTGGTGAGGCGGATGCGTTGCGCGGCGGCGGCAAACAGCAGCAGCGGAATCATGGTGGCGGCACCGCTGCCGATTACAATGGCCAAGGGCAGGGGCGGCAATTGGGTGAAGACCAGGCTGCCGTGCCAATAATGCCAGCCAAGATACAGGAGGGCAAAGGGCAGCAACATCAGTGTTTCCAGCGTGAAGCCGGGCAGGGCTGGCAGCGGGGCAAGTTTACGCAACAGGCCGTATATGCTCCAGCTCACACCGATGCCCAGTGCAATCCAAGGCATCTGCCCGCCCCATGCGGAAAGCCACACCACGCCCACGATGGCTAAAAGAATCGCGCCGATTTGCAGCGGGCGCAGGGCTTCGCGCAGAAACAGTCGGCCGCAGAAGATGCTGGCGAGGGGTGCGATGAAGTAGCCCAGGCTGGCTTGCAATACCTGCCGTTGGGTGATGGCAGCCAAATAGAGCAGCCAGTTTGCCGCCAATAGGGTGGAACAGATGGCGAAGGCGGTGAGGGTTTGGCGGCTTTTGACGGCTTGTACGAGTTGGGTGCGGGCAGAAGGTGAGCAGGCTACCGCGCCGATGGCGAGCAGCGATGCCCATACGATACGGTGTGCCATCAGTTGCCCGGCGCCGATGGGCTGGCCGACTAGGGGCAGCCAGTAGAGCGGGAAAAAGCCCCAAATCAGGTAGCAGCCGATGACGCAGTAGAGGCCGCGGCGGTATTCGGTGGAGTGGGTGGTATTCATGATGTGTTGGCGGATGGTGTAGAGACTACCTGGAAGTGTTGGCTTCAGCGTGGCCATAGCTTAAGTGTTTATATTTTCATGCGGTGTGGATGCACCTTGCTGTATTACTTGTACTCTGCCGCTTGCTACCTTACATGAAAAAATAAGTGTTTAGCTATCGAATCAAACGAAACCTATAAGCCAGTTTGTTTGGGTTACACGAGAACGGTAGAGGCTACCTGAAAATCCGTCGGGCGGTTTCAGATAGCCTCTATACAGCCGTTTGGCCGTTACATCAGGTTCAAATCACTTACACGCTCGAAGATGTGCGTACTTTCGCGGCCTTCTTCGTAGAGCTTGATGCGCAGGCGCAAGTCGTTGGCGGATTCGGCCTGGCGCAGGGCTTCGTCGTAGTCGATTTCGCCGTTGATGTAGAGGCGGAACAAGTCTTGGTCGAAGGTTTGCATGCCGTCGTCCTCAGCGCGTTCCATCAGCTCGCGAGCCTCAAGCAACTGGTTTTTGAATACGTGATCCTGCATAGCGGGGGTGTTGATAAGCAGGTCGATGATGGCATTTCGGCCTTTGCCGCCTTTTTTCAGCACCAAACGCTGGCCGATAATGGCCACTAGGTTCAACGCCAAGTCCATCAGAATTTGCGGATGCCGTTCTTCTGGGTACAAGTTCATAATACGCTCAACGGTTTGGCTGGCGTTGGTGGCGTGGATGGTGAAGAAGCACAAGTGGCCGGTTTGCGCCAGTTGTAGGGCGTACTCCATGGAGTGTTCGTTACGTACCTCACCCACGCAGACTACATCGGGCGCCTGACGCATGGCGCTTTGCACGGCTGCACCCCAGCTGTGGGTATCAAGGCCGACTTCGCGTTGGGTGATGATGCTCTTGATCGGGCTGTGAATATACTCGATCGGGTCTTCGATGGTTACGATGTGGCCGGCGGAGTGTTTGTTACGCCAGTCGAGCATCGCGGCCTGCGAAGTGGATTTACCGGAACCGGTGGGGCCGGCCAGAATAATCAGGCCGCGCTTGCGCATGGAGAGCTCTTTGAGCACTTGCGGCAGGCGCAGGTCGTCTATGGTGAGAATGTTGGTGGTGATGCGGCGCATTACCAAGCCGATGCGGCCTTGTTCATGGTAGGCGTTCACACGGAAACGGATACCGTTTTGTGATTGCAGGGAGTAGTTCAGCTCCCATTCCACCGGGAATTTGGCTTTCTGCTCGTCGTTGAAGGTGGAGTAAACGATTTGTGCGGCTTCTTCTTCGGCGAGCGGTTTTACCGGAATCGGCACCAGCGTACCGTCGATTTTGAACGAAGGCGGGAAGTTGCTGCTGATGAAGATATCGGAAGCGTTGCGTTTGAGCGATTCATCGGCCATTTTTTCCAGTAGCGGGTGCAGTTTGGCGCGCTCGCGGGTTAAGTGCTGGTTCGGGCCGTGGCCAATAGGCTGTGCCGGCGCGGCATGCAGCGGCGGATGGCTAGACACGGCTGGTGCGGGACGGGCGGTAGGCTGCTGCGGGGCAGTCTGAGCCAGAGTCGGTTTGGCTGGGGTCTGCATTGGTTGGGCGGCATGGGGTGCAAGGGCTGCTGCGTATTTAGATTTAAGTTGCGGCTGCGGTTGTGCTGCTTGCGGCTGCACTGGTTGGGCAGGCGGCGTAATGGGCTGTGCCACGAAACCTGGTTCAATCAATTCCGGTTTGCCGAATGTGCTTTCGGGCAAATCGGGCAGCGGCGGAATATCGAGTGTACCAGTGGCCAGCTGGCTTTCCATGGAAGCCAAATTGCCATTCGGCATCATGGCGGCAGTAACGGGAGTGGGTTCGGGCGGTAGGTCGTCGCGTTGGTTGGCCATTTCGGAGAGCAGCTCGGCCAAGTTTTGTTTGTGCTGATCGTTTGACATGATGTTTTCCCTTGTACGATTGTCGGTTTAGACGAGTTGGTCGGGGTTCTGCGCTTTGGCGCGGGCGGCATCGATGCTGATAATGCCGCGTCTGAGCAGGGCCTGCAGGGATTGGTCGAGCGTCTGCATACCGTGTGCTTGGCCGGTTTGCAGGGCAGAACCGATTTGGGCGATTTTGTTTTCGCGGATCAGGTTGCGCACGGCGGCGGTGGAAATCAGGATTTCGTGCGCGGCCACGCGGCCTTTGCCGTCTTTGGTTTTGAGCAGGGTTTGCGAAATCACGGCGCGCAGTGATTCGGAAAGCATGGAACGCA
The DNA here is from genome assembly GCF_001648535.1 of Eikenella sp. NML99-0057. NCBI lineage: Bacteria > Pseudomonadati > Pseudomonadota > Betaproteobacteria > Neisseriales > Neisseriaceae > Eikenella > Eikenella sp. NML99-0057. Next base: position 223,393 of record NZ_LXST01000001.1, read on the forward strand.
CCATCTCTTTTTCGCCGGCGGGGAACACGTCGATAATACGGTCCACGGTTTTGGCTGCACCGGTGGTATGCAGGGTGGCGAATACTAGGTGGCCGGTTTCGGCGGCGGTGAGCGCCAAACCGATGGTTTCCGGGTCGCGCATCTCACCCACCAGGATGATATCCGGGTCTTCACGCAGTGCGGAGCGCAGAGCGTTGGCGAAGCTGTGGGTGTGTTGGTGTAGTTCGCGTTGGTTCACCAAGCATTGTTTACTCTGGTGCACAAACTCGATCGGGTCTTCGATAGTGAGGATGTGGTGGTGATGGTTTTCGTTGATGTAGTTGATCATCGCTGCCAGGGTGGTGGATTTACCGGAACCGGTGGGGCCGGTTACCAGCACCAGGCCGCGCGGCTGGTCGGAAATTTTTTGGAATACTTTGGGCGCGTTCAATTCTTCCAGTGTGAGTACTTTGCTGGGAATAGTACGGAATACGGCAGCCGGACCGCGTTCGGTGTTGAATGCGTTCACACGGAAACGGGCGATGTTGGGCAGTTCGAAGGAAAAGTCGGTTTCCAGCCGTTGTTGGTAGTCTTTGCGCTGGTGGTCGTTCATGATGGAAGAGATCATGTTGCCCACTTCTTCGGCGCTCATTTCCGGCAGGTTGATGCGGCGCACGTCGCCGTGCACGCGGATCATAGGTGGTAGGCCAGCGGAGAGGTGCAAGTCGGATGCTTTGTTTTTCACGCTGAACGCGAGTAGGTCGGTAATCTGCATGGCGTTTGAAACTCCCTTTTCAGTAATTTTTTTGCAGTTTTGCTAAAAACAGTTCATTGTAAATACAGATGGCAGGATAAATAAAGGAAAACTTGTATTTTCATGTAAAATTGGCGGTTATCTGAAACAGGATACAGGGTTTTGGCATGTTTCTGGCTATTGGCCGGGATGATGCCCAGTCAGACAGAGGCTACCTGAAAATCCATTCTGTTTATTTTTCAGGTAGCCTCCTGCAATCTACCGGCCAATCAAACGCCATTCCAAACACCCTTTCTTAATCATGATGACCTCGCAACAAAAAGGCCTAGCCTGGACGGCGGCGATGGCGCTGTTTATGCAGTCGCTGGACGCCACTATTTTGAATACTGCGCTGCCGGTGATGTCGGCAAGCCTGCACGAATCGCCGCTGCAAATGGAGCTGGCCATCATCAGCTATGCGCTTACTGTGGCCGCGCTGATTCCACTATCGGGCTGGCTGGCCGACCGGCTGGGTACGCTCAACGTGTTCCGGCTGGCGGTGGCGGTGTTCGTGCTCGGTTCGGTGGCCTGCGCCGCCTCGCCCACTTTAAACTGGCTGGTGCTGGCACGGATTTTGCAGGGCGTGGGTGGCGCGCTGATGATGCCGGTGGCGCGGCTGGCGATTATCCGCACCGTGCCCAAATCGGAATTGGTGGCGGCGTGGAATTTAATGTCGATGACCGGCCTCATCGGCCCCATCGTCGGGCCGATTTTGGGCGGTTGGATGGCGGTAAACCTTTCTTGGCACTGGATTTTCTTCATCAATATTCCCATCGGCCTGTTCGGCATCGCCATTGCCGGACGCTATATGCCCAATGTGCGGGCCGCCGTGCAGCCCTTGGATTGGCTGGGCTTTTTGCTGTTTGCCGGTGGCCTGGTGGGGATTACCTACGGGCTGGAGCTGGCGGCGGAAAACCTGCACAACGGCCGCCGCGCCCTAGTAGTTATCGGGCTGGGTGCGGCGGCCATGTGGCTGTATGCCGCGTATGCGCGGCGTGCTAAAAATCCGCTGCTGCCGCTTTCGCTGTTCCGGGTGCATACTTTCAGTATCGGGCTGGCAGCGAACCTGATGTTCCGCGTGCTCTCTTCCGGCATCCCCTTCCTGGTGCCGCTGATGCTTCAGGTAGCCTTCGGCTACAATGCCGAAATGGCGGGCTGGATGCTCGCGCCGGTGGCGTTGAGCTCGATTTTGATGAAACCGTTTACTGCGCCGATTCTGGTGCGCTTCGGCTATAAAGGTACGCTCTTGGGTGTGGCCGTGGCTATGTCGGCCGTGGTGGCTGCGCTGTCGCTGCTCGATTCGCACAGCTCGATAACGTTTTACATGCTGCTGGCCACCTGCTTCGGCCTGTGCCAATCCCTGATGTTCACCGCCATCAACACTCTTACCATCGGCGATTTGTCGAACGAAGAAGCCAGCGCGGGCTCGACCATGCTCAGCGTGGTGCAGCAGGTGGGCATCGGCATCGGCATTGCCGTGGCCGCCGTGATTTTGGGCGCATACCGTGCCGCCGTGGGCGAAACCGGCGCGCTGCTGGAACAGGCCTTCAGTTACACCTACCTGTCGCTGGCTACCTTCGGCCTGGTGCTACTGTGGCTGTTGGCCAAACTGCATTCCGGCGACGGCGGGCATTTAAACCGTAAGGCTACCTGAAACCTTCATCCGCACATTTGAATAGATTTGAAAGCCATCATGAGCAATACCACCCCCAACTACCTTACCCCAGTCGGCTGGCAGGCATTGAAAGACAAGCTCTATCAGCTGGTGAACAAAGAGCGCCCCGAAATCGTGCAAATCGTCAACTGGGCCGCCTCCAACGGCGACCGCAGCGAAAACGGCGACTATCTCTACGGCAAATGCCGCATGCGCGAAATCGACCGCCGCATCCGCTTCCTCACCAAACGGCTGGAAGCGGCGCAAGTGGTCGATCCCGAAACCCGCGAAGCCACCGACCAAATCTTTTTCGGCGCCACCGTGGAACTGCTGCGCGGCAACGGCGAAGAGCAAACCGTGCGCATCGTGGGCGTGGACGAAATCGACACCGCCCGCCACAAAATTTCCTGGACTTCCCCGCTCGCCCGCGCCTTGCTCAAAGCCCGCGAAGGCGATGAAATTGTGTTCCACGGGCCGGAAGGCAGGGAGGAAATCGAAGTGTTGTCTGTAGCTTATGTGAAGATAGAGTAGAGGGCAGATATATCGTGTAGGGAAAGGCTACCTGAAAATTTTCAGGTAGCCTTTTGCTGGCGTAAAGCGGTGTTGCCATGCTTAAACAACATCCGTTTTTAGCCGGCCTGGTGCAGAGATGACGGCCATGCTTGGATAGTGTTCCGACAGGTATAAAACTTATTCCTACAAGGTTGCAGGCTACCTGAAATTTAGCAGATTGACTGAAACGAAATGATGGGCTAGTTTCAGGTAGCCTTTCATCATATTGCAGGCTATAATCTGCCGCCATTAGTCGGGGTGCCGCAGAGGCGGCTGAGAAAATACCCGTTGTACCTGATACAGCTAGGGTCTGCCGGCAATTACTGGTTTCCGCGTCTTCTCGTTTCCAAAGCAGCATCTTCCGCGTTGGCAATCCTCGCAAGGTGTACAACCTTGCTGTGGTTTCCGCCTTGAATCTACCGCCTTGGGAACAAAAATCCACTTGGAAAAGTAATTGCCAACAGCCCCAATACTGGCGTAGGAAACTATGTGGGTGGCTAGGCATCAAACAGTACAGTTTGATAACAGGCTACCTGAAAGCGAAGCTGAAGAGCCCGCCATATTCTCTTGATACAACACCATTTCTCGCCCGATCCAATAGCGGGCGTTTTTCTTGCCCGTGCCGCCAATCAATAGGAATAAAGTAATATGGAAATCAAATATCTAGATCAAGTTCGTGCCCGTAATCCGCTGGTGCACAATATCACCAATATCGTGGCGGCCCATTTCTCGGCCAACGGCCTGCTTGCAATTGGTGCTTCGCCGATTATGGCCGACAGCGTGGACGAAATGGCGGAGCTGGCAGCGGTGAGTTCGGTAGTGGTGCTGAACATCGGCACGCTGAACAAGCAGAAGGTGGAAGCCATGCTGGTGGCGGGCAAGTCGGCCAACCGTGCGGGCGTGCCGGTGGTGCTTGATCCGGTAGGCGCAGGCTTTACCCAGCTGCGGCGCGAAACCACGGCGCAGCTGTTGGCAGAAATCCGATTTGCTGCTGTGCGCGGCAATGCGGGCGAAATGGCGCACATTGCCGGGGTGGAATGGCATGCCAAAGGCGTAGATGCAGGCAGCGGCTCGGCCGATTTGCACAGCATCGCCCAACGCATTGCGCAGCAATACGGTTGCGTTGCCGCCATCAGCGGCGAAACTGACTACGTTTCCAACGGCAGCCGCACCGCTAAATTGAATAACGGCACGCCGCTGTTCCCCAAAGTAACCGCTTCCGGCTGCCTGTTGAGCACGGTGGTGGGCGCATTTGCCGCTGTGGCCGCGCCGGAAGACTATCTGCACGCCGTGGCCGAAGCCTGCACCGTGTATGCCGTGGCGGGCGAATTGGCGGCGCAGGGCTTGCAGCCTTCGCAGAGCGGCTCGTTCGCATGGGAGCTGATCGACAGCCTGGCCGCTGTATCAGCACAGGAAGTAGCGGCACGCGCGAAAGTAGAATGGATTTAACGGCTTAATTAGGAGAGAACAGATGACGCAAATTGCACAAGCCCTTACCATCGCCGGCTCCGACAGCGGCGGCGGCGCCGGCATTCAGGCCGATTTGAAAACCTTTCAAATGCGCGGCGTGTACGGCATGAGCGTGCTGGCGGCGGTAACCGCGCAAAACACTCTCGGCGTGCAGGCCATCCACGGCGTGCCGCTCGATATTATCCGCGCACAAATCGATTCCATCGCCGCCGATTTTAGCTTCGCAGAAACTCGCGATGCTCGTTTTCAGGTAGCCGCTTTTAAAATCGGCATGCTCGGCACGGCCGAAGTGATTGAATGTGTGGCGGAAAAACTGACAGGCAAACCGTTTGGCCGGCTGGTGCTTGATCCGGTGATGGTGGCCAAGGGCGGTGCGCCGCTGTTGCAGCAAAACGCCGTGGCCGCGCTCAAACGGCATTTGCTGCCGCTGGCCGACGTGCTCACGCCCAACCTGCCCGAAGCCGAAGCGCTGACCGGCATCGATATCCAAACTGATGCCGACGCCGAACGCGCCGCCCGCATCTTGCAGGAAGCCGGTGTACAAACCGTGGTGATTAAAGGCGGCCACAGCGGCGAATCGCAAAGCGAAATCTGCCGCGACTGGGTGTTTATGCCCGACGGGCAGTTCACTTTGGAAAGCCCGCGCTTCCCCACCCCGCACACCCACGGCACCGGCTGCACCTTCTCCGCCTGCCTCACCGCCGAGCTGGCCAAAGGCGCAGCGGTGGAAGCGGCCATCCGCACCGCCAAACAGTGCATCACCGCCGCCATCTCGCAGCCCATCAATATCGGCCATGGCCACGGGCCGGTAAACCATTGGGCGATGATGTGTGCAGAGTGAAGAAAGCAAGCAGACAGCTTGGCTGTGTGCAAAGGCTACCTGAAAAGATTTGGCTTCGTTGGAGCTGATGTTTTCAGGTAGCCTTCGTGTATATGGCTGGAAGGTTACCTGAAACTCGATGTGCTGAAACAAACGGCTTGGAACAAGATTCCAAGCCGTTTGTTTATTGTGCCAATTCTGCCCGGAACACGCCGCGCGAGGCGTTGGAGAGGCGGATTTCTTCGGCGTGTTCCAGCATGTCGCGGGTGATGTGCGTTTCGATGACTGTATTTGTGCCCAAGTAGGTTTGCGGCTGCTGCAACACGGCTTGGCGCATGACGCCGTTTAGGATGTCCAAATCCAGAGACGGGGTGAGCCATTGTCCTTGGTATTTGACGAACACGTTGCTTCTGCCGCCTTCGAGCAGGAGGCCGTTTGAATTGAAAAACAGGCTGTCGAATGCGCCCTGCGTTTCGGCGGTTTGCCATGCTTGGTCGTACAGGGCGCGGCGGGTGGTTTTGAAGCGGCGCAGGTAGTCGCGGCGCGGGAGGGGTTGCGGGGCGGGGATGATGCGCTGGGAAGCAGGCAGTTCAGCGGTGGCGGCATGGCTGAGGATGAGGCCGTCTGAAACGAGTTCGGTTTTCAGGCGGAACAGGCCGTCGGGCAAGTCGGCGATGTATTGCCGGATTCGGGTTTCGCAGTCATCGGGCAGGGGCAGGTTGAGGGCTTGGGCTGAGGTTTTCAGACGACCTAAATGCAGGTCGAGCAGGCGGCATTGCCTGTTTTCCACGCGCATGGTTTCGAAGATGCCGAAGGCGGGGCGCAATTCGTTGAGGAAACGGGCTTTCCAGCCGCATTCCCGATATTCGGCGGCGGGGTCGCTGTCGATGACGATGCCGGAACCGACGCCATACACCCCTTGATAGAGGTCGTCTGAAATCGGGTCTGAAACAGGTTTGAGCGACAGGGTGCGGATGACGACGTTGAATATGCCTTCAAATCCCAGCCCGCCCGCGCAGGGGTTCAGGTAGCCGATGCTGCCGGTGTACAGGCCGCGCGGTTCGGCTTCGAGCGATTCGATAATCTGCATGCTCATGAGTTTGGGTGCGCCGGTGATGCTGCCGTAGGGGAAGGCGGCGCGGAGGATGTCGGCGAACGAGGTGTTTGGCAGGGCTTGGGCTTGGATGGTGCTGGTCATCTGCCAGACGCTGCCGAAACGCGATACTTTAAACGGCTCGGGCACGCGCACTTTGCCAGTTTGGGCGATTTTGCCGAGGTCGTTGCGCAGCAAATCGACAATCATCACGTTTTCGGCGCGGTTTTTTGGGTCGTTTTGCAACTCGGCGGCGCGGCGTTCGTCTTGCCCGTCGCCCAAAATCGGCGCGGTGCCTTTCATCGGTTCGGTGCTGATGGTGCCGTCCGCACCGATTTTGAGGAAGAGTTCGGGCGAGAAACACAGCATTCACGCAGATTTCCCCTCCGTATCGGGCAGGTGGGACAAGACGGCATACAGAACGGGTTGGCGCAGGCGGCAAACCAATGTAGAGCAAGATTGCGCCGCGTTCAGACTCAATCCCCATTAGCGGCAAACCGAATTCGTAGTCTGCAAACAACACAGCATGCAGCCCTTTTGCAGCGTATCATCCAGCGAATCCAGTTCGTTATGATGGAAAAGGCGGATTTCCACATGATTTTGATAGAGTTTTTCGCGGCCGCTCACAGCATCGTCAAACAGGGTGAAATAGGGTATGGCTGTGAATGGGCAAGATATGAATGATAGGATCATACGCGCTTTAGGGGATGGAGTTTGGGTTTACCTGAAAAACGGATGATGGTTTTCAGGTAGCCTCATTACCATGAAACATGGATATAACTAAAGCGAATTGAATCTGCCATGGTGTAAACGCCATCTGGACTGCGGGAGAACAAAGGACAGTTGGTGGGAACAGCCGGCAAAGCGGCTGCGGCTTTACAAAGGGGCAGAAGGCTACCTGAAAAAGCATTTCCACTCCGCTTAACTATGCAAAAGCGGGTGAAACAAACGGCCAATCAGCGCTCGGGTATGGGCAAAGCCAGCCGTAGCGGTCTTCAGCCAAGCCGTATTGGATGTCAGTAATCGCATTGTGGATGGCTGTGCCATGCTCTTGGCTTTGCTGAAGCCGCGCGCGATAAATATCCCCACTTCGGCGCGATAAATCAGTCCTGATATTATTGCACCCTATGCAACAACGTTACAAATCCCACCTTACTTGGTGGGATTTTTTACATCAAGCCGGCTCTGCCTGCTCTGCGTTGATGGGGTAATTGGCAATCAACAGCTCGTCAGCCTCGGTGGTGGCCTCTTTGTTGATACTGTAGCGCAGGCTGACCTCTTTAAACTGGAAGCCGGTGAAGATCTCCCTAATGGCCGGCACGTCGTTAATCGACAGCAGGAAGCGCCCTTTGATGTGGCGTAGCTGCTCGGCCAGCCGTTCGAAGTCAGCCTTAGCAAAGATGCCTTTGCCGTACATCGTCTCACAGTCCCAATACGGCGGGTCGATGTAGAAGAAGGTGCCGGGCTTGTCGTAGCGGGCGATGAAGTCGTCGTAGTTGAGCCGCTCCAGCATCACCCCCTGCAGGCGTCGGTGGCTGTGTTGCAGCTCCTCGGCCAACCTGTCGGCGCGGAACTTGGGCGGGCGCGTGCTGGTGGCGGCGCAGCAGAACTCGGCCACCTTGCCGCCGAAACCCATGCGGTGCAGATAGAGGAAGCGCACCGCACGCTGGATGTCGGTCAGGGTGGTGGGGTTGCAGTGCTGCAGCCGGCAATACTCATCGCGGCTGGGCAGCAGGTATTCCGCCTGCCGCAGCAGCTCGGGCAGGTGGTTTTGAACACACCTATATAGATTGATGACATCAGCGTTGATGTCGTTGATGGCCTCCACTTTGGATGGCGGCTTTTTGAACAGCACCCATGCCGCACCGCCGAACACTTCGGCGTAGCAGGTATGGTCTGACGGGATTAACGGAATAATGGTACCGGCCAGGCGGTATTTGCCGCCCAGCCAGCCCCTAAGCGGACTGACGGGATGGGTGTTGCCCATGATGCTTGTTCCTTGAAGTTTGGCGCTCACGGGCACTCCGGGTTGTTAAAGAACCAAATTGGTTGACCGCTTTGCAGCGCGGGCATTTGATTTCCAATTGCCCCTCGCCTTTGGCCAACAGCTTATTGCAGTTTTTGCAACGATATTGCATTTTTGCAGCTCCCACATTACCAGTATGTTAGAATCCGCCCGCCTCTAGAGGTGGCGGCCTTGGGTCATGCAGGCTATCTCTGCGTGGCTGGCGCGGTTTGGTGGGCAAACACCGGCCGCGCCGCCGTCCTACTTATTGCGTATACCCGCCCCTGTGGCGGGTATTTTTATGCCTCCTCCTTATATAGGGCGGGTACGATAACAGCGAGGTCGTTGGGCGACCAGCGCCAGCTTTCAGGCAGCCTCAACGCGGTGGCGCACCACTCGGAGCAAAACCAGCGGCGGCGGTTTTGCGGCAGCCCGAAGGCGATACCCAATGCGCCCATCAGGTCGTAGCCCTGCCCCTCGGTGGACGTCCACACCCTCTGCAGCTGCTCGTGTACCTCAGGGACGGAGGACAGCGGGATCAAGTCCCATTTAGCCGCCGGCAGCGGCATCACTTTGCAGCGCACGCCCTTGTCACGAATGGAAGCGGAGTAGCAGGTATAAACCGATGCCTGCGGATGCTCGCGCACCACAATCTCGGCATGGCTGTACTGGCCGCGGGTCAGTTTGCGCGTGAGCCAGTCGGTCGCCCTAGCGCACCACACGCGCCAGCCGCTGCCGTCGCGGCGGCCTTTGTATAGAGCGAGATAGATTTGTTGCCGGTTCATTTTTCTACCTCCTCAAGTTCGGCGGCAGCCTGTTCGTAGTTGGCTGTCCAGCCGTCTGAATAATCGTATTCCAGCGGGTTTTCGGCTTTGAGCATGGCGGCTTTATGGCGTTCGGCATTGGCAAAATCTGCCTGCTCATCCACTACCATCTGCGTAGTCATTTCATCCAGCAGTTCGCGGGTCATGAGGACAAAATCGTTTTCCATCGTTTTCCACTTCAGATTCGGCGGTAGCGTTTTCATGGTGCGCAGCAGGATGTATTGGGTTCGGCTCTCATCGTTGGTGTAAAACCACTTGCCCACGCTTTTGACAAACACCCCGTGCCGCAGGTTGTCGTAGCGCTTGGCCTTGATGCGCTCCCACATTTCATCCTGCTGCTCGGCTTTGAGCCGGGCGGCGCACTCGGGGTCGATGTGCCATTGCTCGCCGTCCCAAGTGCTGGATGGGCAAGGCGGCTGCTCGGCTAGCACGGGCTTGCCGTCTTTGCCCGGCATAATCACTTGCCCGGCGGACTGGCCGGATAGCAGTGCCGCGTGCTGCTCGGGGCTGATGGCTACCGCATCTTCAGGTAGCCTGCTGTGGATGGTGCTGTCATAAAAACCGCCGCTGGATTGTGAGTAATACAGTGTCATGAGTTATCTCCCGTTATTTGCCGATGGCACGCCATAAAAAGCCCTGGAAATCATTGGCCGCCGCACCTTGAGCCCATGTGTTAAGCATGGCGCTAAAGCCGGTGGACGTTATCTCTCCCGCGCCGATGGTTAAGTCCGTGCCCACCGAGCCCGACCGGCCGCTGCTTTTGGCAGTGATTTGCACGTTGTAGCACGCATTCGGGAAGGCGATTGGGAACGTTACCTTAACCGGCCCCTCGCCTTGCCAGCTCATCAACACCTCGCCCCATTGGTCGATGAGGTCGTTGGGCAGTTTGGTGTAGCCGTTGGTGCTGGCTTGGTGCTGCATGGCAGCGGCCATCTGCTGCTTAACCGTTTCGCCCAAGTCGCTGATTTCGGCGGCGCGGTGGGTGTGCCCTTTATCGGATTTATTTTGCAACTGCGCGGCCAGCGTGGAAGCGTCCAGCGTGCCGGCATTGCTGACTGTGCCGTAGGCTTTGACCCACATCACCACATCATCTAGGCTGTCTTTAGCCTTGATGCACAGCACCATGCCGATGTATTTCGGCGTGTTGTCCTGGTAATAGGGCTTGGGCGTGTATTGGTCGGTGTAGGCGTGGTCGTAAGTGATGGGGACAGCGTGTTTTTGGTGGTATTTGCCGCTGCCGGCCTGTACATGCTCCTGCCCAAACATATCCGTGCCGTTGTTTTTTCCCTCGCCGCCGCCCAGTTGTCCGTAGATGACAAACATCGGGTCGCCGGCTTTGATTTGGTTGGGGTAATACTTATCCACCGGCAGGCGTTTGAGCAGCAGGTCGTCGTTGCCGTAGGCCACAAGCCCCAAAACATGATGATGGTCGCCTACCGTCCACGGGTATTGCTGGCCGATTTGGCCGCTGCTGCCCACGTTGCGCACAAAGTAATCATCTACCGGCTTGACGTTGGCAATGCTGCCGTACTGTGCCACCAGCTTGCGGTAGAGTTCGGGATAGGCGGACTGGGTAACCCTGGCGGCAATCTCGTCGTACTTAATCCAGCCGTCCGGGATGTCGCCAAACGGGAAATAGGCGGTCATGCCGATGTCGGAGCGCGTGAGGTTGGGCAGTTTGTTGCCACCCAATACACGGTGCAGGTCGGGATAGGTGGCCTGGGCAAAGGTGCTGCCGTCGGCTTTCAGGTAGCCCTCGGGGTTGGTAACGGCGCGCGGAAAGCCGATTACTGCGCCAATGGGCAGACCTTTGCCGGCGGACTCAACAGCCTTGTCATAAGCCGCCTTCACCGCCTTCGGCGTGGCCGCCTGCTCTTCGCTGTTGCTGTCAGTGGCAGACGAGAGCTGTACGATGCCGGCCTTAGTAGTGCTGGCCGCACCCGGTTTGTACTCTTCCTGTTTCTTCTTCAAATACTGCGTCCGCGCGGCCAGTTCCTTGGCCTGCCGGTTGGCAATGCCGTTCGGCCCGCCCAATACCGGGTCGGTGGTTTCCAGCTGGTAGATACCTTCCGTCCATTGCGGGTTGTCCAGTTCTTCCGTGATATTCGCCATTTTTAAGCTGCTCCAAAGTTAAAGTTGCCGTCGTAGGCCGCCCGCCCGTTGTAACGCAGGGGGACGGCCTGATAATCCAAGGCTGCCAACAGGCAGCGTGCCGGTGCGAAGGCGGCCAGCGTTTTGCGCAACAGCGCGGCCTGGTCGTTGGTAATCACGCTGTTCATGATGATGCGGTAGTGCGCCCAGTAGCTGCCGGCACCGTAAACATGGCTGCCGTTGTAGTTGATGCTGCCGTCGTAGGTTTGGCCAGTGAGCCCTTCAATAATCCGCACCTCACCAAACCCGAGCCGCCGCACAATCTCGCGGATGGCCCACGGCGTGCCTTTGTAGCGGTGCAGCTCGTACGCACCTTTAATCAGCTTGCGCCGCGCATCGTCGGATTCGGCCAGCCAGTAGCCGTCGGCACCCAGGATGCTGCGGCTTTCAGCCAACAGCGGCAGGTGTTCGGGGGCGACCAAATCGACTAGGCGCGGCATCAGCTGCGGCAGCTCGGCCAAATCCAAACGCAGTCCCAATTCGGCCAGGGCGCGGGCGCGTTGGTCGCGTTCGATGATGGCGGCGTAGGAAAGTTTGGCCATCGTCTAGCCCTCCGCCGTTTGTGCGGCAATGCGGATGGTGGCACGGGTGCAGCGCGCCCACTGGTCGGGCTTGACCACGGTCAGCGGCAGGTTATGCAGCACCACGTTATAAACACCGGCCACTTTCAGCGCACTCATGATGTCCAGCGGCACGATGTCCAAGCCGAGCCGGCTGCGGCGGGCGGCTTCATACACTGCCCATGCCTGTTCGGCCGCCGCTTTGGCGGTGCGGGCATCGGTGCCGGTAAACAGGGTCAGCTCGGCGTCCAGCGTGTAATCGACGGCGGTCGGGGCTTTGACCACTACGGTGTCGCACAGCGGGCGGCGTTTCTCGGCCGATAAGGCAGCCTGAATCTTGCCAATCAGCTCGGCATTTGGCAGGCCGTCTTTGGCCAGCACGGTTACCGCCACCCGCCCGCCTATAGGCTGGCCGCCGCCGTCGGTATCGTTGGCCACGTGCACGTCCACCACCGCCGGGCTGGCCTGCCGCGCCCAATATTGGTAGGCACCCACCGGCCCGGCTACGCTAAAGCTCTCCGGTGCCAGCAACACGCGCTCGCGGTAGGCTTCGTCGTCTTCAATTTCCACCCCACCGGCAGAAACGGTGGTGTTGCTGACGGCCACATCAATCGTCGGATGCAGCCGCTCGGCCAGACTGTTGATTTGGCCGACCGACCAACCGTTGCCCACGCTGCCGCTTTCCATACATTCCGCCGCCACTTCGGCACTGCTTTGGGCAGCAGTCAGCAGGGCGGCCTCGGTGGTAACAAAGCTGGTCTGCCCGGCATTAACCCGCGTGCCTTTGGGTACGGCGATTTGTTCCAAACCACTCAATACCGCAGTAAAGCGTAGGGTGGTCAGGGCGGGCTGCGCCTGCAGGCGCGGGGTAGACACGTCATCACCGCACAAGTCCAGCATCAGGCCGGTGGCAAAGCGCGGGTGCTGCTGGCGGTAGGCTTCGTTCACCTGCTGGCGCAGCAGGTGCTCGCGGTAGGCAAAGGTGTTGATCAGCAGCCGTTCGATATGGGCGGGCTGCAACACTTTGCCCGCCCGCTGCTCGTAGTCGGCGATGGTGGCGGCCAGGGTTTGTGCCAAGTCGTCATCGACAATCTTGACTTCTTCGCGTTTCAGTTTGCTCAAATCCATTTTCAGGTAGCCTCAAGCACAATGTCGGTGCGGTAGATTTCGCCCGCCACTTCATCCGCCACGCGCCAATGTACGGTCATGGTGATATGCGGGGCGTGGCCATCAAACGTGACCTGCTCGACCAGTGCCCGCTTTTCCCATGTTTGGATGGCGAGGATGACCTCGCGCACGGTGTTGGGGATAAATTCGTCTTCCGGGTAGTCGATGTAGTCGAACCAATTGCTGCCGAAATCCGGCCGCAGCACGTCGCTGCCCTTGCGGGTGGCGAGGATGTTTTCGATGCACTGGTTGATGTCGTCGAGGTCTTGCACGATGTCCTGCCCGCTCGCGAGAGGGGCGGGCTGCCAGTGGCGGCTGCGCGGGGTGGTCTGGGTAGTCATGGGCTTATTCTGCCTGCGCGGTGGCGGCGGGTCTTTTAAACGGGTTTAAAAAACAATCCCCGTATCGGGCGGGATACGGGGATTGTGCTGCGGGACTTGTCCGCAGTCTTGTAAAACGTTTTCAAAAATCAGCCGGCCTGCATGCTGCCGGTGGTGCCGCCGGAGTCGCCGGGGTGGACGTGGCCGGAGAGTGGGATACCGTTGAGGATGATTTCGCCGTTGACGCGCACAGTGCCTTCGATGCTGGCGGTATCGCCCCCGCCGCCGTTGGAGGCGGTCAGGCCGGCGGTGTAGGTCAGCATGCCCTTGACTGTGGTGTTGCCGGTAATCTCGGTTTCCGGCGACTGGATTTCCACTTTCGAAGCGGCCTTAACCACCACCTTGCCCGGGGTGTCGACGGTTACCTGTCCGTCGGCTCTGTTGTGGCTGATGACGGTGCCGTTGGCAAATTTCTTCAGCCACATATTGGCATCGGCGGCGGGTGTGCCGTCCTGCTCGTTATAAATCACACCGAGGCATACGCCGCCTTCGCCGCGCGCGTCCAGCAGGCAGACGGCCAAGGCGCCGGGGTCGGGTAAGGCGTAGAACTGGTTACCGCCCGCGCCCAGGCTGACCACCGGCAGCCAGTCGGTTTGGATATCGTCCAAGGTCGGCACGGTTACGCGCACCGCGTGTTTGGCCGCGTCCACCGCCGCTACGGTGCCGAACTGCAGGGTGGCGGTAAAGTCATGGGTTCGCATTTTTGGCTGCCTGTTTTTTGGGTTGGGTTGCGGCGGTTGCCTGTGGTGGCTCATCCGGCACGTATTCGACCATTTTTACCTCCAAATCGCTGGTAAAGCCGCCGCCACGGCGGATTTCGTGCCGCGCCTGTTTCACAAGATACTTGCCCGAAAACTTCCCAAACCCCTTGAGCTGTACTACCTGCCCGGCCACCAGCTTGGCGTTGCCCACCATAGAAAAATTGCCGGCCACTTGGCTTTGCTGCGCATTGGCCAGCGCGGCATCGGCACGGGCATTGACCTGCGCCTGGCTCTCGCCGCGATTGGCCACGATTTTGAGCGTGTCACCGCTGCTGGCGCGCTTGCCGCCCGGGCGCAGCGCCTTGCTGCGGCGGCGGGTGCGGCGCGTGGTCTTGCGTTTGGCATCGTAGCCGCTCACCACCGCTTCCTGCGGTACGCCCTTAATCAGGTCGCGCAGCCTGAAGTTTTTGATGTCCTCCGGCAGCAACACCGCCACCGGCTTTTGTTCCGCCAGCGCGTCGTTGGCCTGAAAAACCAACTGCCTGCCGACAATCTTGAAAGTATGGCCGTACTCTTTGGCCAAACGGGTCAGAAATTCCACGTCGCGCTCCTGATACTGGGTCACGCGCTCGATCGGGATGTGCCGGATGGTGCCGGTTACCTTCAACCGCAACCGCCGGGCAATGCGGCGCACGATGTCGGCCAGCGTGGTGTGCTCGTAGGCACGGCCGCGCTGGGTGCGGTTGGATTTGGTGATGCCGGTGGACAGCGCTTTCAGGGTAATCACGGACGGCGGGTGCTGGTACTCAATCTCGGCCAGCTCCATGCTGCCCAGCTTGAGCATGCCGTTAATCTGGTCGCCGATTTCCAGGCTGATTTTGTCGCCCTGCTCGGGATACCACTTTTGCCGCCAGCGGCCGTCCACGTCTTCCAGCTCCACCTGTACTTCGTCCGATTGTCCTTCCAAGTAATCGGTGTAGCTCACCGATAACAAATAGGGCTGGATATCGCTGGTAATGTCCTTCTGCTCGTATTTGATGATGACCTTGGGCAGGGTCACCGGATGGCTGGCCGTGCTGTTCAGGCTACCTGAAAGCAAGGCACCCAGATGGAGGTTAGGCATCTGCATCGTCGTCTCCGTTATTGCCGCGCAACCACGGCGGCATGTCGGCTTGGGTTTGGGGTTTGGCCGGGATAACCGGTACAAACACGGTCAGGTTGGCCGTAAACTGCTCGGCGGCCGGCAGGTGCGGATTGGCGGCAATCAGGCGGGCGATTTCCAAGGGGTTGCCGTAATAGCGCCAGGCAATCAAATCCCAGCGGTCGCCATCGCGCGTCAGATGTCTTAATACCGATTCGCTCATTTCGTCCCGTCCTTTCTGCCGGCCAGCCACGCGGTCAGGCTTTGCGCCCCGCGTGCGCCGTTGTTCAGGCTGTCGGCGGCCGAGGCGATGGCGGCCACACCGCCTTCCAGCCAGCCGCCCACCGTGCCGCTTTGCGCACCGTTGCGCAGCGCGGCCAAGCCGCCGGAGAGTTCGCGCGCCGCCTGACCGCCGTAGGCCAACATTTCGGCCGCACCGGACAGGTTGCCGATGTATTTGCCGACTTCAGGCAGCTTGTTCAATTTACCCAGCGCCGTGCCGCCGAGATTGACCGCATCGCCCACCACGCCGAGCAAAGCGAGCGGGTCGTGTTTCAGCTCGCGGGCATGGGCAATCAGGGTTTGCAGCTGGCCGACTTCCTGCTCGACACTGCGGTAAATCCGCACGCCGGTCTGCACCGCATCGGCCACTTTGGACAAAGGGGCACGCACCGACTCGGGCAACATGGCAAGCAGCGGGTTTTGGCCGTTGGCCACGCCCGGGGTCGGCAGCGGGTTGTTCGGGTCGCCGACAAACTGGGTCAGGCTCACATCCAGCTCGCGCGCGGCGGTGCGCCCCCGGCCGTCCTGCAGCAGGGTGCGGGCGGTCAGTGATTCAATCACAAACCAGCCGACAAATCTGCCGCTCCCGAAAACCAGCGACACCGCCTGCTGTGCCTCCTTGGCCGCAATCAAGCCCTTGTAGGCCGCGTCCACATCGCCCAGCTTCCAATGCAGCTTGATGCCGAACCGTATCTGCGTCAGCTCGTTGCCCATCGCCTGCAGGCGCGGCCGCCCGGCCAACACCTCGTGCTTGGCGTAGCTGGCGCCGTGGGTCTCTTCAAGGTCGGTAAAGCTGCCCAATAATTCAAAGCGCACGTCACCCAGCATTGCGTACATAAGACCTCCTGTCCCAATCTTCCATCATGCGCCTAAACGTCTGCTCGAACTCGCGATAACCCATCTGCATGGCCGCCTGAATCTGCCCCGCATCGCCGCCGGGTGCATTGATGGTCGGGCTGAAATGTACCGTGATGCCGCCTGCCGCAGCCGTGCCCTGCCGTGCGGCAGAAAGTTCGGCGCTGTTGGCGGCCATTGAGGCAGCCAAGGATGAGGTGTTGTCGCTGAAACGCTGTTGCAAACCGCGCGAAACCGAGCCGATAGCGGCCAACGGGCGCGGGGCGGCTTGGTTGATACCGATTTGCAGGCCTTCCATCATCCAGCCGCCAAAACGGCGGAACACGCGGCTTGGCGATCTGATCTGGTTACTTTGGGCAAAGGCATTTTTAAACCACGCCGCCTTCTCGGCAAACCATGCCTTAACCGCTTCGAATTTGGCGATTAACCCATTCCATAACCCTTGAATGATGTTGCTGCCGAACTCGGTAAACTTAGCCGGCAGTTCGATACCGAACCAGCTCATGACCGCCGAAAAAGCCTGATAGAAAAGCCCAAGTGGAGACCAATTGATGATGGTGGCGGAAATATTGCCGATACCACTGTTGAAAAAGCCGACGATTTGCTGCCACAGGCTGCTAAAGAAATTGGACAAATCCGTCCACAGTAGCTTCGCTCCTCCAACAATATCGTTCCAGCGGGTGTACAACATATAAGCAGCTACCGCCATCAAACCCAACGCGATACCAATAGGGGTAGTCAGTAGGAATCGACCTAGTGCCATAAATGCCTGGCCAACCATCGGCAGGAAGCGGATTAAGCCCGTACCTAGATTGATAATGAGGCGAAAAGCCGCCGAACCGATACTACCCAGCAGCCTGAACGCAGTCCCACCCACGGCACGCACCAAGCGGAACGAACCACCAAGCAGGCGCATGGTTGCGCGTGCCTGCCGGGCAGAGAACCCCAGCGTGCGCAAGGCCATTACCCCGCGTCCCATGCGGAACAACATCATTGCACTCTTTAAGCGCATCAAGCCGCCGATAAAGCTAAACAAATGACCGGCGGTTCCCCAAAATGCCGTTCCCAGCAGATTCAGACCAAAGCGTGCTAATAGTGAGCCTGCTTTAAATCCAACCAGCAGCGCAACTACTTTGTAGATGTTTTGGATTAGCTCGGGATGTGCTTGTGAATAGCGGATCAGGTTATCGATAAGAGGCTTTACTTCGGCCAGCAATTCGTTAATCTTGGGCAGCACCACAGAGCCAATCGTGATACCCAAATGCATCAGCTGGTTCTTGAAGGTCTGCCATTGCGCGGCCGTAGTCGACATGCGGCTCTGGAACTCTTTATCCATGCTGCCGAGGTAATTGGCTTGGCCATTTTTCCCCGTTTCCTGCAGCTGGCGGATGGAGCGCTCATAGGTGTCGACACTACCGGCCAGCACAGCGATATCGTCGGCGTATTCGCGGCCGAATAAGTCCACCAAGGCGCTCATCTGCTGCTCTTTCGGCAGGGCATTAATACGTTTGATGAAATTAACCAGCGCCTGTTCACCGTTTTCAGCGATTTCGCGTTTCAATTGCGCCGCCGACATCCCCATCGACTTCAGGGTATTTTGGAAGCGGCTGCCCTGTTTGTCGGCCGTCATCAACCTAACCAGCATGCCGTTGATGGCGGTACCCGCCACTTCAGGGCGTTTGCCCAGGCTGATAAAGGCATTAGACAGTGAGGCAGCCTGCTGCTCGGTCAGGCCGAATTGTTTGGCCACCCCGCCGATACGCCCCAAAGTGTTGACGATATCCGAGGCTTTGGCCGGGCTGGAGTTGGAAAGATGGTTAATGGCATCACCCAGCCGGTCGATTTGGGCAATCGGGATTTGATACACGTTGGCCAGCTTGGCCATGCTGTCGCCCGCCTCGTCAGCCGACATATCGAAGGCCACGCTCATTTTGGCCACGGTCTCGGTAAACGCAGCAAGGTCTTGACGGGCAACCCCCAACTGGCCGCCTGAAGCGGCAATTGCTGCCAGCTCTTTACCAGCCATTGGGATACGGTGGGTCAGCTGCAGAATATCCTGCTGCATTTCCTTGAATTGTTGTGGGGTGTCGAAATCCACTACTTTGCGGACATCGGCCATCGACGATTCAAAATCCATCGCCATCTTAATCGGAACCAAGGGGATACCGGCAGCAGCCACCGCACCCATAACCTCCGTTTTCATTTGCTCCCTGCTGTTTCGGAGGTTCGTCAATTGCGCTTCAATCGCATTTTGGCGCAAACGGTTACGATTGAGCCGGGTAATACTTCTCCCCAAACCATCATACTGCCGTTGTAACCGTGCCAGCTCCGTACGACCAACCCCAGTAGACTGACGAATGGAGTCACCAAGTCGAAGCTGTTCATTGCGTAGAATTTGTACGCTGTGCCGTACCCCATTCACCCCGCCAACTAAAGAACGCAAAGCAGAAACAGTACCCCCGATTGAGGCACCTACCTTGACCAGTATTGATAATTCTGCTGCCATGATTTACTATCCGAAGTATATTGAAGTGAAAGGGGAAGATGATGTTGATGATTGCTGTGTTGCTAGGCTGGCTATGTTTAGCCTGCATTACGATTGGCATCGTATTCGGCTGCCTGTACGGCATAGTTGAAACTTTATGGATGGTAGGTTGGCTGCCGCGTAGTTGGTGGCATACCAAACGCAGCAACCTCTCTTAAAGACCTTTCCGATAGCCCGCCTTAATTTGGCGGGCTGCTTCTTTCTGGTAGCCCTCGAATTCTTCCAAGGTCAAACCGTCAATCGCACTTGGCGGCCAACCAAACCACCACGCCATATCGGCACAGGCTTCGCGCAACGCACGGATGTTTTCCTCGCGCGACCTTTTTTCAGACGGCTTCTTCCTGTCCGAAGCGAAAAGTGGCCTGCAACTTATTCAAGTCTTCAATATCCAACTCGTCCAAATCTTCCGGCACTAGCCCGGTAATGCGTGACAAAATAGCCAGACCCTGTGCCGTCTCGCCCTCGATGTGCAATACCGCGCGCAGATCGCCCACCTTGGCACGGCGCACCGTAATCTGTTCCAATGTCTGGCCGGTGGCTAGTCGCACTGGGTATTTCAGTTTGATGGTAGTGGTTATGCCTAAGTCTTCCTGCAGCTGTTTTGCATCACTCATTTTTTGCAATCCTTTTTCAAATTGGCCGGGCGGCGCGGCCTGATAAAACCGCCGGTGGTAAATAAAAATCCCTACATCGGATTTGATGTAGGGATTGTCGCTTGCGGGCGCTTTAAAGGTCTTTTAAACGGCTTTAAAAAACTATGCCCCGATATTGCGCCGGTAGGTCTCTTCCACGTCCACGCTGTCTACGCGGTATTCGTTGCGCAGGGCGTTGTAGTACAGCACTTCGCGCCCGTCCAACACTTGGCGGATTTCGGTGGTCTGGTAGGTGCTGGAGAACTCCGCCTTTTCTTTCGGTTTGTAGCCGCCCAACGCATTCTTGCTGAAGGTGGCGGTTACCATCGTTACCAGCGGCACTTCCTTCACGCGGCCGGTGGTATCGTAGGTTTCCACGTTGGCACGCACCATCAGCTGCACCGCTTTGTAGGGGTTGGCGGCTTTGCGCGCCACTTCGGGGAAAAAGCTGTTCCAGGTAATCTCGCCCTCGAGTGCGGCCACGCCCATCGGCAGCTTGACCGTGCCTTTCAGCCCCAGTCCTTTGTACTCGTCCTGCTCAAACTCAAACTCCGGCAGTTTGAACTCGCTGGCCTTGCCCAACAGGTCGTTGCCGTCGATGTAGACGTTGGCGTTGTAAATCACTTTGATATCGGACATCTTTCATTCCTTCCTTATCGTTGGCTGACCAAGTTGGCCAGATATTTGCGGGTCATCACGCTGGCATTGCTGATGCGCTCGGCCGGCAGCTTGGGCGTGTATTCGTATTTGAGCGGCACTTGGCCTTTCGAGAAGGCATCCACCAAGTCGTAGTCGTAATCCAAGTCCACGCTGTAGCCGACAATGGATTGCAGGGTGCCCAGATAGGTGCGGATGGAGCCGAGCAGGCTGTCAATCAGGGCATCGTCAATCGGGCGGTCGATATACTGCAATTCGAAGCGGCGGATGGATTCGTCGATCACGTCGCCGGTGCGTTGCGCCACTTCGAAGTTTTTTATGTGGCTGACGGTCGGGAAGCAGGCCAGGCGGTTGCCCCAGAGGCGGTAGCCGGTGCCGTAGCTGTTGAACACCGTGGTAATGCCTTTTTCGTTGAGGCGGTTGGTGTCGCTCTGCGGGTCGTCGGCGCGGGCGGTCAGCGGCATTTCGATGCCGGTCACGCCCAGCAGGTCGCGGTTGGACGAGCTGTACCAGTAGCCCTGTTCCACATCGGTCTTCATGCGTAGGCCGGCAGCGTGGGTAGCCAGGCTCTCCACGCCGAGCAAACCCAACACATAGGGATAGAACAGCATCATACGGTCGCTGGAGGTTTGGAAGTTGATGCTGCCCAACGGGCCACGGCCTTCGATGGCCTTGCTCAGGGTGGTCTGCTGCGGGGCGGCGGCGTAGCCGATAGCCTTAATCTGCTCGGCCAGCACTTCGATGGCGGCACGGCATTTGGCGGTCTTGTCGTACTCGGGGACGATGATGATTTTGGCATCGGCGCCGAAGCGGTTGAAGCCTTCAATCACCGCCTGCAGGCCGGTGCGTTTGCCGGTGGCGGCCACATAGGCGCCGATGATCTCTTCTTCGGTTACCTTGGACGGGTCGGTGTAGGTATAGCTGATGGTCGGCGTGGTCGGTTTGGTTTTGAACACAATCTCGCCGGCCAGGGCATCGGTGACGGTGTAGTCGCTGCCCTCGTTCAGGGCGCTGGCACCGTCTTTTACCGTGTAACCCGTTTGCAAAGCCGGATGGGCGGTGCGGGCGGTCAGGGTGTCGGCATCGACCGTCAGCGCCTCGTCAGCCACGCTGCTCTTATGCTTGGCCGGGTCGCACACATTGACCACATAGGCGGTACCGGCCTTGTAGCGGGTAAAGATATTGGCGGCATCAGACAGGGTAAAACCCTTGCCGGTCAGGCTGCTGCCAAATTGCAAGAAATCGCGGGCGGCTGCGCATACGGTCAGGGTATTGATCGCACCGGCCGGAGCCGTGCCGACAATGGCGGTAATCGCGCCGTCTGCGGTGTAGATCGGGCTGGTGCCGCCGTCGATACGTTTGGTTTCCGTACCGTGGTGGAAAGCTGCGGACATAATAATCTCCTAGGGTTTGGGTTTGATATCGGGGTTGAGCGGCTGGCCTTGCTGCCGCAGGTACAGGCTGCTGACTTTGGGTCGGGTATCCGCCGGGCGGCGTTCGACCTGTTGGGTTTCGGTTTGGGCAATCAGCTGGTACTGCCATGCCCCGCCTTCTTCGGCCAAAAACTGCTCGCTGATTAAATGGCACGGTTCGCAGTCTGGCGGGCGGTAGCCGGTGATGGCCAGCCGCAATGCGTCGAGCAGATCCAAGGCCGCGCCGTCATGGTTCAGGCCGCGCCCGAACACGGTCAGCGCCAGTGTGACGTCGCGCTGCTGGCCGATTAGGCCGAGGCCGTCCGGGCGGGCGAACTTGCTGCCTTGATAACCGACCAGCACCGCGCCCAGCGGTGCCATAAAGCGGTAGCCGGCCGGGTCGTCGGGGAACAGCTCCACCGTGTAGGCGGGCAGCTCGGCGGCCAAGTAATCGCGCACGGCGGTCAGAATCGGGCGGGTGGCAGACATCAGTAGCCTCCCCAATCCTGCTTGGCATTGCCGCGCACACGGTAGGCACCGCGCTCGGCCTGCGGCCGCTCGGTATCGCTGGCCAATTCGTCGGCACGCACACCCAAATGCAGCTTGCCATCACGTACCTGCGCCAAAAGCTTGAGCGCGTTGTCGTAGGCTGCCTGCAAAGGTTTGGGGAAATCGGCAGTGTTGATGCGGCGGGTATGCAGCCAGTAGCGCGCGATGTCGCTGCACACCGGCCGCAGGATGCTGGGTACCGGCTCCAGCGGCAGGGTGTAACGACCCATCAGGTAGCCGTCGGCAATTTCGCAGGCATAAGCGATGGCTCTGTCGACCACCGCCCAGTCCGGCTCGGTGCTGCCGCCGATATCGTTGGTCAGTTGGATCAGCTCGGCCAGGCTGACGGCAGCCTTGATGTCTTCGCGCGTGATATACATGGCTTATTCCTTTTTGCCTCTGCCGCGTGCTTTGCCCTGTTCTTCAGCCTGCTCGGCAGATTCTGCCGGCTGTTCGGTTTCAGCCTGTGCCGGCTGCTCTGTCTCGGCAGGCTCGGTTTCGGCCTCAGTCGGTTGTTCGGGCTGGGTCGGTTCGGCAGGCGGCTGTTCCGGCACCGGTGTTGTGCCGTCCGGCTGGTAGCCGGATGCGGCCAAGTCTGCGTCCGAGATGCTGCCTGCGGTCACATGTGCGGCCACCAGCTCGTACTGCTCGGGTGTCAGGTCTACGGCCTCACCAGACTCAACGCGGAATTCCTTGCCCTCGGCATCAGCCAGAATCAGCGGGGTGTTGGCGATATAGGTTTTAATCATGGCTAACCCCTCAGTAAAACTTGGATCAGCTCGCCCGCGCCGGCAGCGGCACTGCGGGCAATACCGACGGCCTTGGCACTGCCGGCAGTTTTAACGGCGCAGCCTTGGGCATCGGGCGATACCTCGTCACCTACGGCCACCGTGCCGCCGCTTTCCACTACCACTGTGCCGATGGTGTCAACGGCCAAGATTTCGTTGATGTCGGCATCGTAAGGGGTGGCGCCCAGCACCTTGTCGGTAGCCGTAGCCTGTTTGCCGGCGAAGCTCACAAAACGGTTGGCCACGATTTTGCCGGTGGTTTTAACGGTGGTGACCAAGACCACCTGTTTGGTCGGTTTAGACATATTGGTTCTCCTTCAGGCTACCTGAAAATCTCAGGCAGCCTGTTTTTAGGTTTAAGCAATGGCTTTCTCGAAGAGATAGCCGCAGGCACCGCCGATGGCGGCAGCTTTACGGATGTCGGTGTAGCGCACGTACTCCACCTTGCCGCCCACGCCTTCGTAGCGGTCTACTACCGGCATGCCGCGGCGGCGGAAGGTATAGCCGAAGGCGGGCATACCTTCGTCGTTGCCGGCTTCGACCGGTTTCGGGCGTACGATCAGGCTGGCGAAATTGCCCCACACATCCTTGGTGGCTTTCTTGCCGTCGGGTGTGGAGATGGCCTCGCCGACGATGATTTCTTCCACATCCAAGAGGCGGGTCAGTTGCTCGAGCGTAAGAATCCCGCGGTCGCTGTTGGCCGACAATTGCCCACGCAAGCCTTTATGTAGGATCAGCTTGCTGTACACCGATGCCCCCAATACCAGCACGTTCGGGCGCACGCCACAGGCGGCACGCACTACTTCCCTTGCATTGGCAATATCGGCCTGTACATCGGAGGTATCGTCGCTCCACTGCTTGGTGGCCGACAGGTCTTTGCTGTGGCCGCTCTCGTAGGTGGGCTTGGCCTGAATCAGCGCGGCAATCTCCAACTCCTGTCGCAGCTGGATACCGGCGGTCACGCGGCGGGTGGCCTTGGCCTTCTCATCAAACACCGATTCGTGCTGTGCGCGGTAGTCCACGCCGGCGGCCAAATCGTGCTCTTCCAACACCACCGACATCTTGCCCGGGAAGTCCAGCGTAATCACATTGCTGGCGGCACCCACGGCACGTTCGGTTTCATACTCGATCAGCGAGCCTTTACCGAACTTCGGCACTTTGATGCCTTCCTTCTCGGTCAGTACCACCGGCATGATGCGTTCGCCGATGAAACCACCCTGTCTGTAGCCCAGCGCCAGTTTGGTCAATACTTCGTCCACTTGGCGCAGGTTGCCTAAATACGTGTTGCTCATGTTTTATCTTCCTTTACTGGATAAACGGTTAATCAATTTGCCGTGCGGCGCGCGGCTTCTTCGTAGGTGATGCCCTCGGCTTTCTGCAAAGCCAAAGCCCGCTCGTGGTGGCTCATGCCCTCGGCGAAGTTCAGGCTGCCTTTGGCCATCTGCCCGGTCGGCAGCTGCTGCGGCAGCACCGCCGCCAAAAACTCGCGCAGCGCAGCGCCCAGCGGCTTGGCTGCCTCACCCTCGCCGAAGTCGGCGGTGGTGTGCTCGGGGTGCTCTGCAAAATCCAGCACCTGCACTACCAAGGCTTTGTCGGCAGGTTTCAGGCGGCCTTCTTTTACTAAGCCCTCGGCAAAGTCGGCGTTTTGCTTGTGCGACGCGTCGCGCAAATCTTTTGCCTGTTCGTCTTGCAGTTTTTTCAATTCGGCCTTGGCCTGGGCGGCATCGGCCTCCGCCTTCTCACGTGCGGCCTTTTCGGCAGCCAGTGCGGCGGCTTGGTCTTGTTCAGACATGGGAGACTCCTTATGGTCGGTTGGGTTGGGGGTGGGAGGGGGATCGGCAAACAACACCGGGTCGGGAGGCAGGTCGGGCCGGGCGGCCATTTCCTTGATGCCTTCGATTTCCCAGTCCGGCACCACCTTGTCGGCGGCGTCTTGGCCAAACTGGGCAATCAGCCATTCGCGCATATTGCGCCACAGCCGGGCGGCGATACCGTGTGCCGCCTCGGAAAACTCAATCACGCCGTCCTCGGCCGCGCCGAACTCAATCGCCCGCAGCCCCTTGACTGCCGGGGCGTGTGCGCCGAGGAAGCCGACATGGCGCAGGTAGTAGCTGTCCGGCACCGGGTTGTTCGGATGGCCGGGCGGCCAAAAGGAGGCGGATACCTTCTTGTAGCGGCCGGCGCGGACGGCAGCGGCAAAGCCATCATCCATTTGGGCAAACTCGGCAGTCAGGCTGCCGCCGTCAGCCGCCAGCTTCGGCACCCAGCCGTAGGCCGGGGCGTTCATGGCCGGATGGCCGATGACAATCGGTGCTTCGTGCAGCTTCGGGTCGTACACTTCGGCGGCACGCTGTACGTCGGCATCCGTGATGTTCCACCGGCTGCCATCGGCGCTGATGCGCTCGCCACTTCGAAAAATCTCAAACATAAAAAATCCCCATCACTCGTGTTAAGCGAATGATGGGGCATGGGCTACCTGAAAGTCCTTTAAACGGGTTTAAAAAAATACCTCCGAAGCCGGCATCGCCAAATTTGCGTTTTAAGCGCGTTCTGGCAGCGGGATAAGCAAACGTACCAAACCGTAAAAAGACATCGGTCAGGAACGTTCCTGACCGACCTTGTGCGCGTTTTAATCTGTTTTACTCCCTTTGCCTTTCCCTTCATCGAACAAATCCTGCTGTGCGGCGTCGATTTTAGCCTGTCGTACCCGTTCGATGATGCGGTAAATCCACTGCTCCGAAAACCCGTACTCGCGTGCCAGCTCTTTTTGATTGGTACCGTCGAACTTGTCAAAGATTTCTACGTCGCGCTCGTCGATGTCCCACAGCACCCCGTGCGGGATATACAGGTTCTGTCCGCCCCATTCCCGCGCCATACGTTTGGCCACATGGTTACCGATGGTTTTGGCCTGTTTTTTGTCCGCCACCCCGGCAGAATGCACTTCCTCTCCGACCTTGGCTGCCAAATCGGACAGCAGCTCGGCCACCCTTGCCTGCGTCATGTTCCCGCTCCTTCCCGCGTTACCCGCTGTTTCCATTTTTTCAAATGCTCAATCACCCGTGAGGCATCGTCCACACTCAGCCAGCCCTGATAATCCACGCCGGTCATGCGGCTGACGAAACGAGCCAGGCTCAATTCTGAAGGACTGCGTACCGCGCCCAAGCGGTGCAGCTCCAACCACAGGGCGCGGATTTTTTTGATTTGCGCGTCCACCCCGGCCGCCGCTTCGCGCACCGGGATATCAGGCTTGCCACCCTTAGCCTGCGCCTTAGTGGTGACCACAAAGCCCATCGCCTTCATGCCGCGCAGCGCCAGCTCCAGTTCGTCCAGCGACAGCTTGGTGCTGCTGGTCTTGCCGCCGCTGGCATTGGCCAGCAGCCTGCGGTAGGCGGCATCGTCCAGCATCAGCTGGTTTTTGGCCACGTGCAAGAGCTTAATCAGGCGGGCTTTCTTGTGGGCTTTGGGTTCACGCATTTGGACTCTCCTAATGTTCCACTGATGCTGCCGCATCGCAGCGGCATGGGTTGAACATCACACTTTAACCAAGTCTTTGAGCTTCTCGCTCGGGGCAAACTTCACTTTGCGTTTGGCCGGAATCTCGACCGGCTCGCCGGTTTGCGGGTTGCGGCCGGTACGCGCTGCCGTCGTGATTACCTTGAACGTCCCGAAGCCGGGCAGGGTTATCCGCTCGCCTTTGGCCAAAGCCTCCGTGATACTGTGTTGCACGGCCATCAGCGCGATTTCGGCATCGGCCCGGCTCAATTCGCCGTGTTCGGCAATGGCTTTGATTAACTCTGATTTAGTCATGGTTTAACTCCTGTTTAAATTGCGGCAGGCCGTGCCGCTCGGTATTACTTACTGGACGGTACACGCCCGGAGCTCCTTGCCGGTTACCGCCTTAAACTCCTGCTTAATCAGCTCCATCGCAATCAGGCCGAGATTTTGCGCGATGCTGCCGCTGTCTTCTCCCGGCTCGGGCAGCCGTTCGTCTGACGTTATTTTCAGCATGACCCCGCGCGGGGTGTCAGCAATCATGATGGTTACGGTGGCCATATCGTTACTCCTGCCAACCGCCCATCAATTCAACCAGCTCGCCGATTAAGGCGCTCAGGTTGGTGGACACGATGAGCTGCGAAGCAGCGGCCAAGTCGGCAGCATCGTCGCCGTGGTTTTCCGCCGCTTCCTGCAGCACGTCCAAATACTGGATACGTTTGAGCGTGAACTCGCTGGTTAGCACAAAGGCAACCCGCTCGTCCCAAACCAAGCCTAGCTCGCTCACTATCTTGCCGCAGCGCACATGGCTGGCCACTTCCTCGGCTGTCAGGTCTTGCCGTTTGATGCGTATTTCCGGCGGTACATCACCAGCGCCTCGCAATGAGGCAATGTCATCCAACTCAAAGCGTCCAGCGGCATGGCCGCGCAACAGCCATTCAGTCATCAGTGCCGATGGCGTTTGGCGGGTGTGCGCCAGCTGGGCTTTCAAGCCACCCAAGGCTTCGCGCAGTTTAGCGAGCAGGTTTTCCGCTTTGGAGGCGGCGGCGCTGTCCACCAGCAACATGCCGTTGGCAAAGAGTGCACGGGTATGGGTGGCGCGGACAAAGGCTCGCGGCAGCAACTCATCGGTTACCTGCTCCTTCAATTCCTGCCGTTCTTTGCGACCGACCGAACGACCTTCCTGCTGCTCAATACGTGCCACCCGTTCGCCTACCGCCCGCTGGATGACACTACCCGGCAATACCTTCTCCTCCCGCCTTAACGCAATCCCCATTGTTTGTTCAACCTTAAAGACCAATTCGGGGGTGAAGCTCTGCGGTGCGGCAAAACCCTCGGTAAACCAATCTAACCCACCGCACGGGGCAAAGGGTGCGTCGGCTAATTTATCGGCCAGCAGGGCGGCATTCGGGGTTTCAGGTAGCCTGAACACGGTACATTGACTAAACCACATAATTACACCTTCGCGATATCCAAATTCATCAAGCGATACTCGCCGTTGGCATCGCGCTCGTGCACCCGTACAAAGGCCTTGCTGGTATGCACCTGCAGGCTGTCGCTCAATGCGTCCATCGCGCGTTGCCATTTCTCGTCGCTGATATCCAGACGGCGCAGCCCCAGCACGCGGGCGGTGCTGATATTGCCGTCGCGGTCGGTGGCGAAGGCAGCGTTGATGATAGCCAGCAGCTCGGGGCGGCTGCCTTCCGAGTATTCGCGGATACATTCGTCAATCAGCACTTTGGCAGCGGCCAGCCCCTCGTCGAATACCAGGGCATCTTGCATCGCCAGCTGCACGCGGTATTGGCCGTCGAAACTGTGCAGGCGGATATTGCCCTTCTTGCCGCCCAGCGAGGTGCCGTACTGGTTGGCAGAGAGTTCGGCAAAGGCCGCAATCTCGTCCATCGCCCAGCGGCGGTATTCCTGCAACTCTTCCTGTACCGCGCGGGCGCGGGCGGTAATCTTCTGCACCAGCTCGTCACGCAGCAGGTCAATCGGGCGGATGTTGGCAATCGGCACCAGATTGCCTCGTGCGTCCTTCTTGTATTGGCTCATATCAATTTGGCTCATCTTCATTCCTTCCATCGTCTAAAAATCGGTTTCGTTCAATCATCTTGTCGGCCAGCATGCCTAACATTTCGGCCAAGCGCTTTTTGTTTCTGGCTATTTCCTCTTCCGTCCACACCTTTTTCGGGGCTTCCAGCTGCGGCGGGGGCGGCACGGGCGGGATACAGGCAATCAGCATTTTCGGGGTTGGCCAGCGGTCTACGGTTGCCCATAACGCGCCGAAGGCCTGTCGTATGCGCGGTACGTCGCGCTCGTCGTCCCAGGCAATCGGCAGCGAATCGAAAGCGGCAATCCATGCCTGATACGTCCCGTCGGCCGCATCGAGCGGCGGATGCCCAGGCAACCGCATGGCGAACATGTGCTGGATGCCGGACACCAAGGCATTGTTTACTTCTTTGGTCATCATTTCGGGTCATCATCGCTTAAACTTCTCACCGGCTGCGGCCGCTTGCAGGGTGCTGCTGGCCGCGGTCTGTTGTTGCGGGTTAAGGCTGCCTGAAAGGGCGGTATCCGCTGCCGGAGCCAAGGCCGTGCCGG
Organism: Eikenella sp. NML99-0057; assembly: GCF_001648535.1. NCBI lineage: Bacteria > Pseudomonadati > Pseudomonadota > Betaproteobacteria > Neisseriales > Neisseriaceae > Eikenella > Eikenella sp. NML99-0057. The sequence continues at coordinate 252,496 of NZ_LXST01000001.1, forward strand.
CGGTTTTGTCCGGCGTCCAGAAGGTCAGGTTCTCCAGCAGGAAGCCGTGGCTGGTCAGGGGCGGGGTCAGCTTGCCGCTGTCGCGGGCTTCGATAACGCGGTTAAACGCCCAAATCCATGCCTCGCGCGGCGCGGGGTAGCTCTGCCGCTTGCGGGTAATCTCACCCGCCTGAATCAGCGGTACCAGCTCGCCCAGCAGTTTGGCCGCCCGCGCCCAGCTCAGGTCGCGCTCGCCCGGGCGGAACAGGCCGAGATAGCGCAGCGCGGCTTTAGCCAGCTCGTCGGAGATACCGGCCAGCGCCACCATCAGACTGCGCGCCTCGTCGTGGGTAATCAGCACCTCAAGGCTGGCGGTGGCGCCGCAGCAGGGGCAACGGGTTTTCATTTGCCCTCCCGGTTGATAAAGATGTCGTCGTATCGGTTAAAGGCGGCCATACACACCACTATCAGTAGCATAGCCGCCACCGTCAGCACCAACACGCCGGAGACGATGCTGGCCAAATACCAGATAACTTTTGCTACGGTCACCATGTCTTATTCCTCCTTCTGCTTGGCAGGTTGGATTTTTGTGCCGCAGAATGGGCAGTAGCTATGAGTAACTGATGTCTTCATTTTTTTACTGCTCTGTTTCCCATTCTTCCGGGTAACGGTTTCTTCCCACTCCACTTGGGTATAGGTCACAACAGACAAATCCGGCATCCGGAAGCCCGTCTGTACAAAGGTAGGTTTGACACTGACTACCCGACCTTCGGCCTCTAAAGATTTCTGTATTTTTTCAAGGTATGTTTCTAGACAATTGCAGTTCATCGTTATTCCTCCACCGGGTCATACACAATCCCACGCCCCCGCTCTTGATCGCTCATGCGCTCGTACACTGCTGCCGCTTCGGCGGCCTCGCTCTCGGCCTGCCGCTCTTTGGCTGCCAGCCGTGCCGCTGCCGTATCCGGCTGTCCCACCAGCTGCCGATGGGCTGCCGGCTGCGGGGTGCAGCTGCCGGCCATGGCGGCATAGGCCACTGCCACGATGGCGGCAATCAACCAGTTCCGAGCTTCGCGGCGGGCAACGTTTTTTAATTCCGGCCACATGGTTGTTATCCTTTCCAACTGATGCGGATATAACGCACCGCTTCGCCGATACCGATGCCGATGATGACCAGCGCCAGCGCCAAAGTCAGCGCGTTGCCGAGCACCTGCCAGCAGCTTGCCTGTACAAACCAGTTCCAAAATGCACTCATCTCACACCCCCCTTACCATGTCGCCGTCTACCGGCATCTGCAGCTCGGCCGCCTGATTCATGGCCGCCGATACCAAGTTGTTCACCGCCAGCGGGTAGAGCAGGCTGTGCTCTTCCACCCCGCGCCCGCTGCGGCCGCGCACAGTCAGCCGTTCGGCCACCGCGTCAATCGCGCTCTCGTCCATAATTTTGGTGATGTCGCCGCCGGCACGTTCGATTTTGTGTTTCAGGTAGCCTGCCAGCCGTCCGTCGGTCAGCGGCAAGAGTGTCACCACCTCGCAGCGCTGTACCACTTCGCGCACCGCCGGGTTGTTTTCGCTGAGCTTTTGCGCCAGTTCGGTCTGGCCGATTAGTACGATGCCGAGCAGGCGGTCAAAACCGTTTTTCAACTCAAAAAAGCGTTTCAGGTGCTTCAGGGTGGGAATCGGCAGGCCGTGTGCCTCTTCGATAATCAGCACATGTTTGTTGCCCGCCTTCGCGCTCTCCTGCAGGGCGCGGTGGATTTGGCGGAAACGTGCTTCCGAATCGCGGTAGGGTCGTGTGCCGGGCGATACGGCTTCCAAGATGGCGGCGGCAATGTGCGCGGCTTTCAGGGTTTTGCCCTTCACATCGTTGTCTTCCATCGCCAGCACATACGGTTCGATGGTGATAACCTGCCTGCCATCACGGTTGATGCGGTCTTGCAGGTCTTCGCGCAGGGTGGACTTGCCCGCGCCGCTTTCGCCGACCACCGCCACAAAGCCGCCGTGGCAGGCCGTCTGAAACATTGCCTCGCGTACATAGCGCACATCAGGGGTCATATACACATCCTCTGCCGACCTGATTTCATCGTTGAATGGGTCTCGTACCAGGCCGAAATAACGGCGGGTGGCTTGGGTCAAAGTGGCTTTTCGTAGTAACATATCGTCGTCCTCGCTTTCATTAGGGTGGGCAGGTGCGGTTTCCGGCTCGTTTCTCAGGCTCGCTGGGATGTCCGCACCATTCAGTTTAAAAAAGTCTCTCAGTTTCCCGCGCAGCTCGGCTGCGCCTTTTTTCGGCCATTCGCCGTGGTTGATTACCGCCACCAACCTGGGCTTGCTGCAGCCGATTTCGGCGGCGGCCACGGCGTACGATTTGCCGATTCTTCTAAATGCTTCCTTCATCTCATGCCCCTTTCACAATCCGCAGGCTGCCTGCGGTTTTCAGGCGGCCGAATACTTCTTCGATCTGGCTGGCGGCCACCCCGTCCGGATACAGCCGTTGCAGGGTTTTCACCGCCTCGCCCCAGTTGCCGCCGGCCGCTTCGATGCGCGGTTTGAGCAGCTTGGCTAGCTCGACCTTGCTCAACACCTGCTCGCGGACTTCCATCGTGTTGTAGGCCATCTGTTGCCCTTGCTTGGGCATATACAGGGTGTTGGCGGCGGCCAGCGTGTCTTCCTGATGTTTGAACGGGTCGATTTCGCCACCGAAGGGCACCGCCTTGCCTTTGCGTTTGGCCGCTGCCGCTTCCAACGTGTCGGCCTGCATCGCCAGCTTGTCCAGTTCCTTGGCGTGGCTTTGGGCGATGGTGTCGGCCTGCCCTTTGTATTCCGCACCGATTACGGCGGCATCGGCTCTGAAGCCCATCTCGTCGAACACCACCTCCGGCACCGCCTGCCAGATTTCGTTGCCTTCGCTGTCGTAAGTGGCGATACGTGCGCCGGTCGGCTCCCACGGGTTCTTGGCCACCAGCAGTTTCTGCCCCACCAGCACGCCCTTGATGTCTTTCACGCTGTACACCCGGCCGCCGAAGCGGATTTCCAGATCGGGCGACACCTTGGCTTCTTTCGGTGCGGAAACGGCCAGCTCGCGGCAGTAGTCGGCAGGCGGTGGCAGAATCAGCTGCTCGGCCTTGATTTTGTTCCACGCCTGATAGCGGGTCAGGCCGTGTCGGCTGTGAATCTGCGTGCCGTTGTAGTAACGCATCCAGCGTTCGGCCAGGCGGTTCAGCTGCCCGATGTCGTGCACCTCGGTAAAGCGCAGGCTGCTTTCAAACGCCGTTTCCACAATGTCGTTGCCTTTTTCCACCTGTCCTTTGGCGCGCGGGTTGCCCGGCTTGTTGATCTGCACATGCACGTCCAGCGACTTGCACAGGTTTTTAAACGCTGCCGAGGTATTCGCACTGCCTGGGTCGAGCATCACCATGCGCGGCACGCCGCGGAACGGGTCTTTCAAGACATCCTGTTTCTCCTGCATCATGAAGATAAAGAAGTCGCACAGGTTGGCGCTGGTCTCGCCGCCGAAGTAGTAGCGGGCGAGAATGGTGCCGCTGGCGTGGTCGGTGCCGGTGTAGCGCCACACGCGGTCGTTTTCGATTTTGACCACGTTTTTCGGTTTGTTTTTGTAGAACTCTTCCTGCTTCATTACCCGCAGGCCGCTGTCCTCGCCGCTGCGCGGCAGGTAGTAGAGCACGCACAGGCTGGGGTCGATTTGCCAGCAGTGGTTCGGGTGTTCCGATTTCATGCGTTTTACCGGCGCGGGCTGCAGCAGTTGGTCGGGGTGCAGCTTGTATTCGCGTAGGGCGCGGGTAACCGTGCTCTCGGACAAGGGCAGCACCTCCCCCGTTTCCTCATCCACGCGGGCGGCGTCGATTTTGCCGTTGGCGCGCAGCATCTCCACCGCGCGGGCTACCGACATCAGCCGTTTGCCGTTGCGCCGCATCGCCTCCATCAGCACGGCCGAAATCAGCTGTGCCTCGTGCAGACTTAATTCCGAGCGGCCGGCATCGCTGCGCCGTTTGCGGCCGGGCTTCACACTGACCGCTTCCAGCTTGCGGTACAGCGTGGCCACGCTGATGCCCAGCTCGGCCGCCTGGCTTTTCAGGTAGCCTGCCTTCTCGCCGTGGCCAAGGGTGGCTGCATGAGCGGCCACGGCAGCCAGTTTCTCGGTCAATGCAGGATTCATGGTTTACTCCCCGTCCAGCCATTCCGGCTTGGCGTTGGTCGGCGCTTCCTGCGGCAGGGTAAAGCGTTCGCGCAGGGTTTCGGCATCGCGGATGATTTGGTTGATGGCCGCCACCATCTGCGGGCGGTGGTCGTAGCCGTTGGCTTCGCCGTGTGCCAGCATCTGTTCGAAGACCTCGGCAAAGCGGCTCAAGTCGCTGCGGGCGGCCACTTCCAGACTGGAGAGCTGCATGGTCAGCTCGCTGCCCACGTCTTCGGGGCTCGGCTCTTTGCCCGTCTGCTTCTTGGCCAGTTTTTCGGCCAGCTCGTCCACCTTCTTGTTTTTGTCGGCGATGATTTTGTCTTTGGCCTCGGCGGTGTCGCGGCTTTCGCGCAGGGCGGCGCGGAGTTCGTTGCGGGTCATGCGGTCAATGTCGTCCAACGTGTGACCATTGATGTCGCCGCCGTCAGCTAAATCGACTATCGCCTCATCCTCTTCTACCAGCAGCTCCAGCAGTTTGGATTTACCCAGCTCCATCAACTTTGGTGCAGCTTTCTGCATTTGTGGTGTAGCAAAGCGGCGGGTCGCATTCATTAAACGGGCAGTCTCACGGTAGTGCAGTCCTAATTCTTCTTCTGCAATCTCGCGGAATCGGCCATGCTCCGTGTGCTCTTTCAGCACAATTAAAGCCCGCCCTAGCTCAAACATTCCTTCCAAGGTCTTACGTGCCGCTTGCCTAGCACGCTCCACCCATCGTTCCTCGTTGTAACTCTCGCCATTCCCCCATTGTTCCATCACCATCACGCTGTTCATCGCCGCGTGGTTGGCTGCCATATTAAGGGTGTCGTGTTCGATAATTTCTTTGCTCATGTTGGTTCTCCAAAAGTGACGCCAGCGTCACTTTTCAAAATCTGTTCACACGCTGGTCGGTTTCTTCCAGCTTGCCTCTCAAATATTCAGTTTGCCGTCTGAAGCCCTCAGCAATCTGAAGCGTTTTGATACTGTAGGAAAAATTGCCGTTATCCAGTTTGACCACCAGCCCCTCCTCAATCAGATCTTCCAAATCCCGGCTTACATATGAAGGGGAAATACCGAGGCCGTCTGAAATCTCCTTATTGCTGATTCCGATAATTGGATGTGCATCTAATGCTTTGAATACTTTTAAAATCCTAGTTCCTTTACTGCTTGCCATTCCATGCCTCCCTATGCTGCAGCTTTCAACCCGAGCTTCACCGCAATTTCGTGAGCTTTTCCATACTTGCCTTTAGTGAAGCCATTCAAGACACGGTAGACTTCTTGCTCTCGATATCCGTTCTGTCTTGCCCAGCCCGAAAATGTCCATCCTTTTCGGTGGAATTCTGCTTTGACCTGCTCAGGGGTCTTTACTTTTTTCATGTTGCTTTATCCTTATTTGTGGCAAAATACTTTGCTAGAACATGGCTAGATTATGGTACGAAAAAACGTACCAGTCAAGTATTTTTTTTCATACTTTGGAGGTTTGACGTGTCTATCGGCCAGAGACTGCGGGAAGAAAGGGAAAAGATTGGTTTAAATCAGACAGCTATGGGGGCAGTAGGAGGAGTGAGGAAGCAAGCCCAGCTGAAATATGAGAACAACGAGTCGTACCCGAATGCCGAGTATTTGGCTGCAGTCGCAAAAATTGGTGTTGATATCCAATATGTGGTTTTAGGCATCCGATCAGCTCAGGCCATCAATGATGAAGAGCAGCACTTACTGGCAGCCTTTCGCGCAGCCAGCCCGCAAATACGCCAATTCATGCTGCAAGGTATCCAGCCCATGCAGACCTTCGTGGCAGGCAATGTAGGCCAACAAATCCAAGCTGGAGATCATGCCGAAATCAATTTCAAGAAAACAACAAAATAAGACTGCAAGGAACGCAAATTGGGAAATATCAAGATTGAAGGAGATGTTGACCAACTTATCCAATCGGGGTCAGTAAACATCGTTAATGGCAGCAAATCAACAGAGCAACTCACTGCTTTACAATGGCAAGCCATCAAAGAAAAAGTAGAAGACTTGGAACAGTGTGGTTTTGCCAGTGCTTAAAGAGACCTACCGCCACCTTATGAGGGCTTTCGGCGTATCACGTTGTCGGCATATACTGGCTGATAAATATCAAGATGCGTTACTTGAAATAGAAAATTACAAACAAGAAAGATTGCAGGAAAAGAAACGTAATCAGCTGATTAAAATGATTTTAGATTTGCCACCTCCACAAGACAAAGAAGCCAAGAAATATGCGGAGAAAAAGCATGGTTCCTCACTCTTAAAGGTTTTAACTGTGGAGCAGCTTGAAGAAATCTATAGCTATATCAATAATAAAAATAGGAAGAAGCAAAAACTTAAGCGGGGCTTGCTAGAGATTGGAGTGAAGCTGGCATCATTATTGATTATTTGGCTTTTCTTGTGGTTTTTTATAGCAAAGCGATTTGGATAGGGTGAGAAGGAGTTCAAGCTATGAAAAGATTTTCCAGTTTAATGATTGTTTTATTTATTTTATCTGCATGTAGTAACGAGCCGACAACCTCTAACAATTCATCAGAACAGCCGATGCCAGCATCACAGGTATCAGCCTCAGACAGCCCTACCATCAGCATCCCTTCAATGGATTTGGGTTATGCAGCTTACAGGGCAGTTGCTAATAACGCATTGAGAACGGCTGAAACAGGATTATCTATTCCTGAATCTGTTGTATTCTCAGATAGTAACGATGGTGGCAAGAGAGGCTATCATAATTTTTCAGATGGCTTGTCAGTCCAAATTTCAACAACGACTGATAATAAAATTACAGAGGTACGGGTCGTTTGGAATAGTGATGAAAATAAAGCAAAAGCAGGTAAGCTGCTAACCGCAGCAGCAGCCTTAATTGCCGCCACAGCACCAGAAGACCGAACATTGCAAAGTGACACTTCCGATCAAATAAAGATAGCCATCCAAAGCCACAATGACAGGCATGATTCGACTAGAAATTTTGCACGTGGTGGCGTGGCATACAAAGTAACAGTAACTAATTTGCCCAGCGTGGTATTAACAGCTAGGGCGCAATAAACATGATTTGCCACAAAACGTTTTTTAAACCCGTTTAAAAGACCCCCGACACCCCCATCAGCCACAATCCCTGCATCAACACCGATGCAGGGATTTTTTTATGTATATCACTATTACCGCAGGACACAGTAACACCGACCCCGGCGCCGTCAACGGCAGCGACCGCGAGGCCGACATCGCCCAAGACATGCGCAACATCGTCGCCTCCATCCTCCGCACCGACTTCGGCTTGGAGGTCAAGACCGATGGCGAGGGCAAGGGCAATCTGCCTTTGCGGGAGGCAGTCAAACTCATTAAAGGCAGCCGCTTGGCCGTCGAGTTCCACACCAATGCGGCACTCAATAAAACCGCGACAGGCATTGAAGCCTTATCCACCCCAAAAAACAAAGCCGCTTGCCAGCGCCTGTGCCGTGCCGTGGAACAGGCCACAGGTTGGAAGCTGCGCGGCGAAGACGGCTACAAACCCGACAATGCCGGCCAACATAGCCGTCTGGCCTACGCCCAAGCCGGCGGCATCATCCTCGAGCCGTTCTTTATCTCTAATGATGGCGACCTTGCTAAATGGAAACAAACCAAATGGAGCATCTGCCGAGCCATCGCTAACGCTATTGCCGAAGAGGTCAAAGCATGAAAGAGAAAAAAGCATTGGTGGCGCTGGCACTGTCTGCCGTGTTGCCGAGCCTGACCCATTCCGCACCCCGGCTGGAATATTCGATCGGTTCAGTCAGCTACCCGCTTAGCGGCCGCCGCAGCGGTGTGGCTGCCGCCAGACGCGCCGCCAAACGGCGTAGAAAGGCTGGAAGATGAATAGCCTTAAAAACTGGCTGGCCGGCGCGTTTACCAACCCGTCCAGCGGCCAAGCCAGCCACACCAAGGTATGGGCCAACGTGGCCTACGCCGTGATGACTTACAAATTTGTCATGACACCCGAACCGGTGGAGTGGATGTGGTGGAGCTACGGCTGCATTGTGGGCGGCTACGCCCTCATCAAGCGCGGCCTATCCATCATCCCGCAGCTGGAACAGATCAAACAACAGGGAGATCAAAATGTGGATGCTACCGACGAATAAATCTTTGCTGTACGCACTCGGCATCGGCCTGACATTGGCCAGCGTATACGGAGCGGGCTACACCCACGCCCGCCGTATCTATCGCGGCGAAATCGCACAGCTGCAGCAGCGTCATACCGAGCAGGCGCTGGCCGCCGAACAAGCCTACAGCGCCAAGCTGGCCGAAGTCAGCGCGGAAAAACAGAAGTGGCACGACTTCGCGCAGCAGCAATCGGCCAAGCTGGCTGAAACCACCCGTCAATTGGACACCCAAACCACACGCATCAAACAGGAGATAGCAAATGCAGTCAAAAACGATCAAAGCAGCGGCCGTTGTTACAGCGGCCTTGGCGCTGGCAGCCTGCAGCTCTACAAACAAGCCCTTGGCTACACCGATTAAGGTGGTGGAGCGCCCGGTGCTGCCGCCCGCCGCTGCCGAACTGTTGGCCGAGCATCCGCGCCCGGCGCCGCCGGTTTCAGGCAGCCCCACCGATTTGCTCAATCACGCCGCCGACTACGGCGCATGGTGCGGAAAAAGAGACACCCAAGTACGCGGGTGGCAGGAATGGTATCGGAGCAAGCAGTAATGGATATTTCAGACAGAGCCACCCAGCAGGAGGAACTGGTGCGTGAGGAGGCACTACGCCAAATCAGGCTACCTGAAAACCCGGCCGCTACCTCGCTCTTGTACTGCGTGGATTGCGGTGCCCGCATCCCCAAACGTCGCCGCCTGGCCGTCCCCGGCTGTACCCGATGCGTGGGCTGCCAGGCATACCAAGAAATCGGATACCCATAATGATGGAAAACAAAACCTTTATCAGCATTGAGTTCTGGCAGCTGGTCGGCTTCCTGCTCTCTTTCCTCGGCGTGTGCTGGGGCTTCGGCAAGATGTTGTTGGCGCAGTTTCAAAACCAGCAGGCCGAGCGGCAGCGGCAGTTTGAGACCATGCAGCAAAAGCTGGAAAGCATGGACAACCAGTTCGCCGAGCAAAAGGCCATCCTGCCGGAAAAGTATGTCCTGCGCGAAGACTACATCCGCAACCAAGCCGTGCTGGAAGCCAAGATGGACAGCATCCAGCACACACTAACCGATCTGTACAAAATAGAAAGCCAAAAGAAATGAACGATAAAGCCCGCAGGGAAGGGATGCGCTGGCATCTGATCAACACCCTGAACAAAGCCCGGCCGTACACCTCCAGCGAAGTGTTTCTGTTGGACGTGATGCGCGGCATTTATCCCGATGCCACCGCATTGGAGCTGCGCCAGCAGCTCGAATACCTGAGCGACCGCCGCCTGATCGATCTGACCAAGCAGCCTGCCGGCATGTGGTTTGCCGACCTGACCCGGCTCGGTGTGGACTTGGCCGAGTACACCATCGACTGCCAGCCCGGCATCGCCCGACCGGACAAATACTGGGAGGGTTGATCATGGCACGCCGCAGCACCATTGCCCTGTTGCCGGACGATGTCCGCCACGAGTTCGAACGCCGGCTGGCGGCCAATGCGTTCGGCAACTATACCGAGCTGACCGAATGGCTGAACGAACAGGGTTACGAAATCAGCCGTGCGGCCGTACACCGCTACGGCCAAAAGGTCGAGCGCCGATTTGCCAGCATCAAGGCCAGCACCGAAGCCGCCCGTCTGATTGCCGAGGGCGCATCCGACGAAGGCGACACCCGTTCCGAAGCCCTGATGGCGATGTTGCAAACTGAGCTGTTCGATGCATTGGTCGCTATTGGCGAGATACCGGATACCGAACTGAATGTGGTTGACCGCTTCGGCATGATGTCGGAGGCAGCCAAAAAGATTTCGGCACTCACTTCGGCCAGCACCCGCCTGAAGCAATGGCAGAGCAACCTGAAAGAGAAGATGGATGCCAAGTTTGCTGCGCTCGAAGCCGAATCGACCAAGCAGGACAGCGGCCTTGACCCGGAAACACTCAAACGCATCAGGCAGGAAGTATACGGGGTGTTTTCATGACACAGCCGGCCTTAACCCTCTATCCCTACCAGCAACGCTGGCTGGCCGACCACAGCCGCTTCAAAGTCGGTATGTTTGCCCGCCAGACGGGCAAAACCTTTACCACCACGCTGGAAATCGTGTTGGACTGCTTAGATGCGGAATCACAAGGCAAACGCACGCGCTGGGTCATCCTGTCACGCGGTGAGCGGCAGGCGAAAGAAGCAATGAACGAAGGCGTGAAACGCCATCTGGAAGCGGCCGGCGTGGCCTGCGAAGTGATGCAGGTACCATTCGACTCCACCACCAATGCCCTAGAAGTGGTGCTGCCCGGCGGCAGCAAGATTACCGCACTGCCCGCCAACCCCGACACCGCCCGCGGCTTTTCGGCCAATGTGTTTCTCGACGAGTTCGCCTTCCACAAAGACAGCCGCGAAATCTGGAAAGCCCTGTTCCCCGTTATCTCCGCCGGCTGGAAGTTGCGCGTGGTGTCCACGCCCAACGGCAAGGGTAACAAATTCTACGAACTGGTTACCGACGAGAAGAACAAAGAGTGGAGCCGCCACATCGTCGATATCCATCAGGCGGTGGCCGACGGCCTACCGCGCGATATCGAACAATTGAAAGCCGGCCTGAACGATGACGATGCCTGGGCGCAGGAGTTTGAGCTGCAATGGCTGGACGAGGCCAGTGCCTGGCTGTCTTATGAATTGATTCACGGGGTGGAAGACGAGCAGGCCGGGTTACCTGAAAACTACACCGGCAATCCTTGTTATGTCGGCGTCGATATCGGCATCCGCAACGACCTATTTGTGATTTGGGTGTTAGAGCAGGTGGGCGACGTGATGTGGACGCGCGAACTGATTACCCGCCGCCGTGCCAGCTTCGCCGAGCAGGACGTCCTGCTGGACGAGGTATTCGAACGCTACCGCGTACTGCGCTGCTGCATGGATAAAACCGGCATGGGCGAAAAGCCGGTGGAAGACGCGCAACGCCGCCATGGAGAGAGCCGGGTAGAAGGCGTGCTGTTCAATACCGCCTCCAAACTGGCGCTGGCCACCATCGGCAAAGAGGCGTTCGAAGATAAGAAAATCCGTATCCCTATCGACCAACACCTGCGCAGCGACCTGCACAAGCTGCAAAAAACCACCTCCGCCACCGGCGCACCGCGTTTTGTGGCCGAATCCGATGCCAACGGCCACGCCGACCGAACTTGGGCGTGCTTTCTTGCCCTCAATGCCGCCGATGGTGAGACCGGCCCGGTACGTGTGGCCAGCCGTAAAATCCGCCGCCGCAGCCCCTTAACCCGAGGATACTGATATGGCCAAACCCCACTTCAAACTCAAAACCGCCAACGGCGCGGTTACCCTCAAACCCGCCGACCTGACCGCCCACCTCGCCGTTGCCCAACGCTTTTGGGGCATCGGCGGTTTCGGCGGCTATCTGCCCAATCCCGACCCCGTGTTGAAAAAACTCGGGCGTGACATCTCTGTTTACCGCGAGCTGCTGTCCGACCCGATTGTCGCCGGCCATGTGCGCCGCCGGAAGTCGGCGGTGGCCGGCATGGAATGGCGCATCGAAGCCAACGGTGCGCCTGACACGGTCTGCGACACCATTGCCGAGCTGTTCTCCGGTTTTGACCTGTACCGCCTGATCAACCAAATCCTAGATGCCACCCTGTACGGCTATCAGCCCTTGGAAATCGTCTGGCAGCGGGGCAGCCTGTGGCTGCCGTCCGAGATTGTGGCCAAGCCGCAAGAGTGGTTTCAGTTCGACCAAGACGGGCAGCTGCGCTTCCGCCTTTCAGGTAGCCTGAACGACGAACCGGTACCGGCCTTCAAATTCCTGTGCCCGACCCACAATGCCAGCTACATCAACCCCTACGGTATCGGCGATTTATCCTGCATCTACTGGCCGACCATCTTCAAACGCGGCGGCCTGAAATTCTGGGCGGAGTTCTCGGAGAAGTTCGGCGCACCGTGGATCATCGGCCGCGAGCCGCGCAGCAATACCGACCAAGACACCGACCGCCTGCTGGATGCGCTGGAACAGTTAATCGGCAACTCGGTGGCCACTATTCCCGATGACAGCAGTGTCGAAATCAAAGAGGCGGCGGGCAAACAGGGCAGTGCCGATGTGTATGACCGCTTTATCCGCTACTGCCGCTCCGAAATTGCCATTGCGCTGCTCGGCCAAGACCAGACCACCGAGAAAGACAGCACCCACGCCAGCGCTACCGCCGGATTGGAGGTAACCAAGGATATTCGGGACAACGACTGCCGCATCGTCGAAGGCTGCCTGAACCAGCTCATCGACTGGATCTGCGGTTTCAACTTCGCTGCCGACACCCCGCGCCCGCAGTTCGTGCTATATACCGAAGAAGCAGGCGACAAGACCTTGGCCGAACGCGACCAAATCCTGACCGGCTGCGGTGTCCGATTATCCGAAAGCTACTGGAAACGCGCCTACAACCTGAGCGACGACGATATTGTTCAGGTAGCCTCTCCGCCAAATGCGACGCCGGCGTCACCTTTGGCCGACTTCGCCGAACACCGGCCGGCTGCCGATGCCGGCTTGGTCATCGATACCCTCGTCCCGCTTTCAGGTAGCCTCAACGCACAGGGGCAGGCATTAACCGATGCGCTAATCGGCAGCCTGAAACAGGGGGCGGCTACGCCCGAAGCGGTACTGGACAGGCTGACCGCCGCTTATCCGAATATGGATGATGCCGCGCTTCAAGAGGAATTGGCACGCTTAATCTTCCTGGCCGAACTGGTCGGCAGGGTGGAAGCTGCTGAGGAGCTGGCCGAATGAACCCCGAAGACATCAAAGCCGTCTTCGGCATGCAGCCCGAAGCCGCCGTAGCCTATCTGCAGCAAAAAGGCATCAACGTATCGTGGGACTGGCAGGACATGCTGGACGATGCGCATGCCACCGCCTTCACCGTGGCCAAAACCGCCGGCATGGATGTGGTCGGCGATATCTATGCCGCCGTGGTCAAAGCCGCCGAAAGCGGGCAGACCTTGGAACAGTTCAGCGAGCAGCTGACACCGGTATTGCAGGCCAAAGGCTGGTGGGGCAGGCAGGACGTGCCGCACCCGGACACCGGCGAAATCCAAACCGTGCGCCTAGGCAGCCCGCACCGCCTGAAAACCATCTACCTGACCAATATGCAGTCGGCCTATATGGCCGGGCGTTATGCCGAGATGATGGATGCGATAGATACCCACCCTTACTGGGAATACGTGGCAGTCAACGACGAGCGCACCCGCGAGACCCACCGCCTGCTGCACGGCAGCGTTTATGCCGCCGACGACCCGGTGTGGGACAGCCTGTATCCGCCCTTGGACTACCGCTGCCGCTGCCGGGTTCGACCCTTATCACGCAGCCGTGGGGCAGACCGGGTAAAACCCAGCCCGCAGCTGGAAACCCAAACCGTGGACATTGGTGTCAACCAATATACCGGCGAAGAACGCCATGCCCGGCGCACCGGCATCCGCATTAACGGCAAATTCGTCGCCCCCAATGCCGGCTTCAATGCCAACCAAGGCAAAGCCATGCTCTCGCGCATGGCTTCGGTGGCGGTGGATAAGGCGCAGGCCGCCCATCCTGATATTGCCCGTGTGGCGCTGCGGCAGATGATGGGCAACGAGCGTTTCAAATCCTCGCTCAATGCCGCCCAATTGGCTTGGGTGCTGCAATTATTGAGGGGGTGATGGCTATGGTGTATCTAGACTGGAATCCCGATGACGAGCATAGCGGCGATGTACAAGTCGACCGTGCATACGATTTGAGTTCCATTTTATTGAGCTATAACGGCCTGACCGTCCGTTTGGACGGACATCAGGCATTCGTCATCATGCAGGGGCTGGCCGAGGTGTTGAACTACGAACTGCTGGAACGCGCACCCGGGGAGGAAGACGATGCTTGAAATCAGCCTGGACGACAGCGACCTGCAACGCGGCCTTGGGCAGTTATTGCACAACGCCCGCCACCCGCGCCCGATGATGCGGGTCATTGCCGCCGAACTGCTCAGCATCACCGAAGACAACTTCGAATCCGAAAGCTGGGGCGGGAAAAAATGGCCGGCCAATGCGCGCGGCGGCAAAATCCTGCAACAGAGCGGGCAGCTGGCCGCCAGCATCCACACTGCCTCCGGCAGCAACTTCGCCCGCATCGGCACCAACAAACCCTACGCCGCCATCCACCAGTTCGGCGGCACAGTCAAAGCCAAAAACAAACCCTATCTGGTATTCAAAGTCGGTGACGGCTTCCGCAGGGTCAAACAAGTCAAAATCCCAGCACGCCCCTACCTGCCGATGAGCAAAGGCGGTACACTTCAGGCTGGCGCCGAATCTCGTCTGCTGGATGTCGCCCTCGATGCTTTAGCACGGGGTGTCCGAAAATAAAAAGCGGGCAAATCCGCCCGCTCCGTTTTGTTGCACCCAGTGCAACGTTGTTACAAATTTCCCATCCCCCTTCATCCATCCTCATCCAACTTAATCCCATTTATCTCACAGACCCCTTATATTTATCTCACTGGGTTTCACTTTGCAGCACGATTTCCTTTCCATTGATAACAAAGGAAGTAACCGGCGACACCACGGCTGCCGTGCCGGTGAGAGTGGCTTCTGCTCTGTTTTCTGCCGCTGCTTGCAATTCGGCCACGGTGAAATTGCACTCACTCACTTTGTTGCCCAAATCGGCGGCTACATGCAATACGGAATCGCGGGTTATACCGTGCAGGAATTCTTCGGTGGGTGGGTGCTTGGTGATGATTTCGTTGCCATTAATCAACGCAAAGTTGGACGCGCCGGTTTCCTGCACGTCGCCGTTCGGGCAGAACAACGCTTGGTTGGCGCCGTATTGCTCTCGGGCGCGCACCACGTTTTGCAGTGCGGAGGTATAGTTGCTACCGCATTTCACCCGGCCCCTGTGCGGTGCACAGCGGATGTGTTCGGTTTCCACCAACAGCTTCATCGGCGAACCCACTTTGAAATAGTCGCCCACCGGCGAAGCCAAGATATACAGCATGGCCGAAGACGAGCCCACGCCGGCCTTGCCGATTGCCGGGTCGGTGCCGATAAGCGTGGGCGCAGATACATGGCGGCGGGCGCATCCGGCACAGGCAGTTCCAACAGTTTCGTACTCTGCTGCATACAGGCGATATTCACCTCCAGATGGAAGATAACGATACAGCCATTTTACTGGTGGAAGGCCTTCAGCCCTTCAAAGCACTCACTGCCGTAATGCAGGCTGCTTGGCTGATGGCAGGGAGAGCGAATCGGAAGACTGCCGGCGCATCGGCTGCCATGCGCCATTGGAAAAAACCAACACCGGCTCTCGCGGTGGAAAACGCTGCCGAAAACGGCAGGAACTGCTTTTTCCATGATATTTCTTTGTGATTTGTGCTAAGGCGCCAAAGATATTCTTGAAGCAAAGCGTTTGACAAGCCTTTTGTGCCAAAAATTGCATCCAAGAAGACTACCTGAACAACGGTTTCTGCGAAAAGCAAACCCGCCATCAAGGCGTTTACGCCCCGCAGACGGGTTTTCAGGTAGCCTGCTTGTCGGATTGGGGCGCAGGTTTGGAATTAAATAGCAAATTGCGTTAAGCGGGGTGTGTTGTTCCGATGAGTGTTGGGGAGAAGGTTTTGTAGGGTGCACACACTCAATGGAAAGCAGCGCCAGAAGCTTCGGTATTCACCGCATTGCCCTAATGCAAAAGGCTACCTGAAAATCGGAATACACCGTTTCAGGTAGCCTTTTGGTATTGGACTGGCGCTTACAGGGAGGAGAAGGTGTCGCATTGCGCCGGGTCGCCGCTTTGCAGGCCGCGGCGGAACCATTGCAGGCGTTGGGCGGAGGTGCCGTGGGTGAAGCTGTCGGGCACGGCGTAGCCGCGGCTGCGTTGTTGCAGGCGGTCGTCGCCCACGGCTTCGGCGGCGTTGAAGGCTTCTTCCAAGTCGCCCTGCTCAAACAGCTGGCGTGCTTGCGCGCGGTTGGCCCACACGCCGGCCAGGCAGTCGGCCTGCAGCTCCACCATCACGGAGAGGTGGTTGGCATCGCGCTCGCTCATGCGGGCGCGGGCACGGTTTACGCGCTCCATGGTGCCGTCGAGGTTTTGCACATGGTGACCGACTTCGTGGGCAATCACATAGGCAAAGGCTGCATCTCCCGCTGCGCCGAGCTGGTTTTTCATGTCGTCGTAGAACGAGAGGTCGAGGTAAACCTTTTGGTCGGCCGGGCAGTAGAACGGGCCCATCGCGGATTGGCCGGTGCCGCAGGCGGTGGGGGTGCTGCCGCGGTAGAGCACCATTTTCGGCTGCACATATTGCCGGCCTTGGCTACGGAAATATTCGCCCCAGGCGTCTTCGGTGGTGGCGAGAATTTGCGAGGAGAACTGCGCCAGCTGCTCTTCTTCGGGGCTGATGGTGCGTTGCTGCTGTTGTTGCATCTGCGGCATCTGCATGCCGCCGCCGGTAAGGCCGCTCAAATCCACGCCGTAATAGGCGCCGATGAGCACGATAATCAGGCCGGCAAGGCCCATTTTGCCGCCGCCTCCGCCACCTCTGCCGCCGCCAAGGCTGCGACGGTCTTCGATGTTGCTGCTGCTGCGTTGATTGTCGAGTTTCATATTGGAATTCCTTGGGTTGGTGTGGTTTAGGGCAATTATATAACAGGCTACCTGAAAAGCATGCGGAGATTAGAAACTTGCTTCGCTGGTTTTAGCTTCGTTGAAGCCGGTGCTTTCAGGTAGCCTTGGCGTGTGCGGCGTGGATTTATTCGATGGCGTATTCGATGGTTACGACTAAACGCACTTGTTTGCCGACGGTGGTTTTATCGTAGCTGCCGCCATATTCGTCGTCGCCGCTGCTGCCACTGTCAGCATAGATATTGAACGAGCCTTGCGAAGCGGAGCGCATGGCGCCGACTTTGCCGCCGCCGGTGGAGGCGAATTCGGCAGCGCGGCGGCGGGCGTCTTCGGTGGCCTGCTTAATCAGGCTGTGTTTGATGGTTTCGAGGTTGCCGAGCAGGTATTGCGGGGCCTCGAAATCAATGGCGTCGTTGCCGGCGCGCAGGGCGAGGATGTTTTGGTAGGCGCTTTGGATGCGGTCGAGTTTGCTGCTGGCCACGGTGAGCTGCTGCTTGCCGTTGTAGCCGTTGGGGGTGCGGATTTCGTTGCCGTGGGCATCGTGTTCCACCAAGAAGGCGGGGCTGATTTCGGGAGCAGCGGTTTGGATCTCGGCTGCATCAAAGCCTTGGCTGCGCAGGAATTGTTCGAGTTTGGGGCGTTGCTGGTTCAGACGGTCGAGCACTTCCTGATAGCTGGCGCCGTGTACACTCACGGCGGTGTTCCAGCGGGCGCGCTCGGACTGGAAGTTTTGTTCGGCCAGGCCTTTTACGGTGATCGTGCCGGGCTGGCGGAAATTTTTAAACTGGCCGCCCAACACGAAGGCTGCGGCCACGAGGCCGATGGCGAGTAGGGCACCGAGGGCTTTAACACTGCCGGAGAGGGCTTTTTCTGTGGACATAATGCTTTCCTTTGCGCTTGGTGGAAGAGAGTCGGCGGAGGCTACCTGAAAAGGTATAGACGGATTTTCAGGTAGCCTTTGATGCTATTCCTGCCAGCCGCGTTTGAGTTTGTCCAGCTCCCGGCGGTCGCGTTTGGTGGGGCGGCCGTCGGGGTAGGCGGCGCTGATGCGGCTGGCCTGGTCGAGCGCTTTTTGCGCTTCGCGTTTGGCGGCGGTGGCGCTGTCTTCGGCGTAGAGGGAGCGTGCTTCGGGGGCGGGGCGGCGCTGGTGGTTGAGCGCGAGCACGGTGATTTTGTAGGGCAGGGAGTTGAGCGTGAGGTTGATGGTGTCGCCTGGCTCGATGTTTTTGCTGTTTTTCACTTTCGCACCGTTCACCAGCACGCGCCCGAGCTCGATGTGTTTCTGCGCCATGCCGCGCGTTTTGAAGAAACGTGCTGCCCACAGCCATTTGTCGAGCCGCATGTGGTGTTCGTCGTGTGAATTTTTGCCTGCCATAGTTGCCTCCGTGTTCAAGCGACTATTTTATACCAAAGGCCGGGAATGCGGCTAACGGCTGGCGGTTGGATTTGTATGTGGTATGTATGCAAATGTATTCGTAATATTTTTATATTTATTATCATTGTGTTGGTTTATTGTTATTGAGAGATGGTACAAAAAATATTGCGTAGAGAAATCATTTTAGATATATTTGAATACAAATGAATACAAAAAGAGAGGTGATTGCATATGGCTGCTGCCAACCGAATTCCGATTAGCGTGCGAATATCGCAGGAAGACGCAGATTTTATTGCTGAATTAAAAATAGAAGGCGCGAATACGCCTTCAGAGAAAATTCGTGAGCTGCTTACACAGGCGCGGCTTGCCCACAGCCAAACCCACGATTACGGCACCGCACTGGCTGCACAGGAGCAGTTTTTTCAGGTAGCCCGGCGCGACGTGCTGCACGCCGAGAAAGAACGGGGCATCCATTCGCACATTGTGGCGCGGCTGTTCGAGCAGCTGCCCGACCTGGCCGCCACGCTGGCCACCGACCTGCCGGAAAACGCGCAGGAAGCCGATTTGAAGCAATACGAGCGCGAGCTGATGTGGCGCATCGTCCGCCTCACCGACAGCATCCTGCAGCTGGCCGTTACCGGCAAAGGCGCAGCCTACGACGATACCGTGCTGCAACAGCTTGAAAATACTTTGAAATTAGCGAAGATTGTGCAGCAGGCGGGCGAAGTTTGATATCTGCCCCGCACCAATTTGAATCAAACACATTTTATGGAAAGGAAATCAAAAATGAGCGAAACCCTATCCCGCAGAGTGGGTCGTCTGGTAAGCGGTGGTTTTCATGCCCTGATTGATGCGGCGGAAAACCTTGCGCCCGAGGCGGTGATGAACGAGAGCATCCGCGAAATCGAGCGCGCGGTGGACGAAGTGCGTGCCGAGCTAGGCAAAGTGCTGGCGCAGAAGCATCTTGCTGCCAAGAAAATGGCCGACGAGAGCAACCGCCACGAAACCATCGACGCCAACCTGCAAGCCGCCGTGGCGGCCGGGCGCGACGACTTGGCCGAAGCGGGCATTGCCGAGCAGATGGACATCGAAGCGCGCCTGCCCGTGTTGGAAAACACCATTGCCGATTGCGCCGCGCAGGAAAAAGAACTGGAAGGCTTTATCGCCGCCCTGCAGGCAAAAAAACGCGAGATGCAGCAGCAGTTGCAAGACTGGCGCGCCGCACAGCAAGGCGCGGGTGCAGGCAAAGCGGCAGGTGGCAGCGACATGAACCGCATCGCCCGTGATGCCGAAAAAAGCGGCAGTGCCTTCGACCGCGTGATGGGCAGGCAAAACGCCATCCACAGCAGCATCGATGCGGCGCAGTTGGCCAAACTGAAAGAACTGGAAGATTTGAGCCGCAACAACCGCATTGCTGAAAGGCTGGCTGCGTTGAAAGCCAACAGCAAGGAATAAGCATACATTTCAGGTAGCCTTTCCACGCTTTGATAAGGCTACCTGAAAGAGAAGGTTTCCTGCTAGGCAGGCTGTTTGAAAAACACCGCTTATTCCCACCCATGGAGAGCCCATGATATACGCCATCGCCGCCGCGCTCGTTACCGCCGCGCTGCTTTACACCCTGCTGTTTGAAGACTGGGAAGAATTTGCCGAATACGTGAAATTCTATTTAACCCCCGACATCATCAGCCTGTTTCGGGGCAAGTTTTGGGAAGACAATTGGGCGGAAACCAAACTCGCGCTGTGGCTGGGTATCAGCGCCCTGGTCGGCATGCTGGTTTACGCTAACTTCAGTTAACGAACAGAGGGTTCTACCTAATTTTCAGGTAGCCTCTCCGTTTCAAAATTAGGTTGCCAAAATATAAAGGAAACAAGATGAAACAAGCAAATGAGCAGTTGGATACTCCAGCCAAACTCAAATACATCGGCATCCTAGCCGCCGCCTGGCTGCTGATTCCCGCGCTGTGGACGGCCATAGCCAACGCCGGCGGCACCATGTCTTACGGCATCGCGCGTGTAGCTATGTTCACCATCTTCTGGACGATTCTCGCCGCCGTGTATTCGCTGGTATCGTTTGTGCAAACCCTGTTCGGTAAGCCCAGTCCTTCGTGGCCGAAAATCCTGCTGCCCGCGCTCGGCCTGTGGCTGTTCCTTTGCGCTTATGCCTATCTTTGAGCTACGCATTGGTTTTGCAGAAACCCGCTTCGTTCGTTTTCAGGTAGCCTTTCTCAGGCCGTAAAGGCTACCTGAAAAAATAAAACTTCAATAATCAACAGTATCGGAAATGAAAACATGAGAAACAACAGGCGTGTGACAGAAGAGAAAAGCGTCGGCACCGTGCCGGTGGTGTTGGGCGTGTTGGTGCTCGGCGCGGTGTTGTGGGCGGCGGCCGGGAATGCCGGTATGCCTGTGCCGGGCTGGCGGAGCGAAGTGGGTAAACCTTCACCCATGCTGCTTTTGAAAGCTCGTATGGGCAGCGTGGATGCGCAATACGAAGCCGGCCGCCTCTATATGCGCGGCAACCGTTGGAAAGAAGCCGTGCCGTGGTATGAAAAAGCCGCTGCGCAAGGTCATGCCAAAGCGCAAAACAACCTCGGCGTGGCCTATTCCGAGGGGCGCGGCGTGGCGGTGGATAAAGAGAAGGCCTGTCGGCTGTTCGAGCAGGCGCACAAACAACTCAATAGCCGCGACAGCTTGGAAAACGTGGCGCTTTGCAACGATCAAACCGGCAAAACGCAAAATGCTTTCGAGAGCTACCTTTCCGCCGCCGAGCAGGGCAGCCCCAGCGCCATGCGGCTGGTGGGGCAGATGTACGATTCCGGTGAAGGCACGGCGCAGAGCTACGAATGGGCGGTGTATTGGTATCGCCAGGCCGTGCTGAAGAATGATGCGCAGGCTATGTATCTGCTGGCCTCCAAATACGCACAATACCAAGGCGTGCCCAAGCACGAGCCCTACAATGCCTTTAGTGCCTATCTGCTGCTCCAAAGCACTCGGGTGTACCAAACGCCGGAAGATGCCCAAGCTTTGGTCGGGCTGGGTATAGACGAAAAAATCCGCACCTTCGAGCGGGCAATGCCTGCCGATCTGCGTGCCAAGGTTGCTCATGTGGACGTGCTCATCCGCCGCGAAGGTACAAAAAGCGTGCTGGACAGTATAGACAACCTCATCCCCTACCAAGCACCACAAACCCAGCCTTAAATGAAAAGGCTACCTGAAAACTTTTGTTAAGTGAAAACCTATATTTTCAGGTAGCCTACTGCCCACAAACAGCTAAGGAGAAACCCATGCCCATCAACGAATTCAACCAACCTGTCGGCGAAAGCTTGCCCGGTTACACGCTCGGCGATCGACCTGTAGCCACGCTGCTCTCCGGCCGCTACTGCCGTTTGGAAAAACTTTCCGCCGCGCGGCACGGCGCGGATCTGTATGCCGTGTACGGCCCGGCTTCGCCGCCGCAAAATTGGACCTATCTTTCGCTCAACCCCGTGGCGAGCGTTGCCGAGCTGGACGCGCTGCTGCAACGGCTGGAGCAGTCGGCCGACCCATATTACTTCGCCATCGTCGATCAGGCCGACGGCCGGGCGGTCGGCACCATGGCGCTGCAACGCGCGGATACCGCCAACCGCGTAATCGAGGTGGGCTGGGTGATTTATTCCGAACGGCTCAAACGCAGCCGCATCGCCACCGAAGCGCAGTTTTTGCTGGCGCAATATGTGTTTGAAACCCTGCGCTACCGTCGCTATGAATGGAAGTGCGATGCGCTGAACCAGGCCTCACGCCGCACCGCCGAGCGATTGGGCTTCCGTTTCGAAGGCATTTTCCGGCAGGCGGTGGTGTATAAAGGCCGCAACCGTGATACTGCCTGGTTTGCCATGTTGGATACGGAATGGCCGCAGATTAAGCGGCGGATGCAGTGTTGGCTGGCCGAAGAGAATTTTGACGAACAGGGGCGGCAGCGCGTGCCATTGCAAGAGATTAAATGAAATAGAAATATGGTTTCAGGTAGCCTCTTTCCTCCACCTTAAGGCTACCTGAAAGCGAAACCCGATTAACCGACAACCCGTGAAAGACCCCGCCATGTGGAATTTAATCAACGCCCCCGAAACCGAAATTTTCGGCATCGCCATCGCCCTGATGTTGATGCTCGGCCTGCTCGAGTTGCTCTCGCTCTTGGCCGGCGGCTTCACCGACTGGCTCGATAACCTGTTGCCCGACAGCCTGGTGGAAGCGGATTTGGATGGCGATTTGCACGGCGGCATCGAAGGGGCGGGCGCATTGGTGCGCTTTTTGGATTGGCTGTATGTGGGGCGTGTGCCGCTGATGATGCTGCTGGTGGTGTTTCTCGCCGTGTTCGGGCTCGCGGGCTATGTGCTGCAATCCGTGTGTGCCGGGCTGTTTGGCAGCTACCTGAACGCTTGGCCGGCTGCGGCTGCGGCGCTGTTTCTCGCGCTGCCCCTGGTGCGCCTCACGGCGGGCGGGCTCTACAAAATCATGCCCAAAGACGAAACCACCGCCGTTTCGCAAGAAAGCCTGATCGGGCGCGTGGGTACGGTGGTGCTGGGTGAGGCGCGGCAGGGCAGCCCGGTGCAGGTGCGGGTGAAAGACAGCTACGGGCAGCAGCATTATGTGATGGCCGAGCCCGACGGCGAAGGTGTGCTGAAACAGGGCGAGGCGGTGCTTTTGGTGTCGCTGGAGGGGAACACGTTTAAGGCGATTTTGAATCCAAGCGGGAGTTTGGTGGATTGAGGCTACCTGAAAGCGGAGCGTCAACGGAGTTAAAGCGGCAAGCTAACTAGGAGAGACAACATGGCTCATACCATGCCAGATTTACCACCCAGAGCCGAGCCTTCCAGCCGGTATGATACGGAGCTGGTGTTCCGGCAGTTGGGGTTGCTGACGGCGGCATCGTTGGGGTGGCTGCTGATTGCCCTCTCTTGTCTGATGGGGTCGGCGAATAGCGCGCTGCAGCTGCAGCAGATCAGCGGTTTGCTGCTGAGCGGTTTTTTCTTGAGTCGGTTTTGGCAGCGGATGCGCAAAATCCGTTACCGCGCGGCGGAGGATTGCCTGCTGGTATATGCCGCGTCGCTGCGCGGCTGGCAGTTGGCAGCTCGTTATCCGTTGGACGGATTTATCGGGCTGTATCGCGGCGGCAAGGGCTCGATTGCCGAAGTGTGGTTGGTGGGCAAAAACGGCGGGCAGGATGTGCTGCTGGACAGGATATTTTTAGGCACGGGCGCACTGCAAAAACGCTTTGCGGCCGGTTTGACAGATTTGAGCCAAGCCACAGGGCTGCCTGTGCTGGAATCCGGTGAGGCTACCTGAAAATAGCAGCAGAATTTCTGCAGTATCCAAAACAGATGCCACAACATTTTCAGGTAGCCTGCCGTATATGAAGAGGAAGCCATGCAACAGAATAAAAGCAAAATCGTGATGCTGTATCCGTATTCCGGACAAATGCTGGCCTGGCAGACGGCTTTTGTGTGGGGGTTCGTATTGTGGACAATGTATGTGCTGATAGATACGACTGGCGGCTGGTTGGGTAACGGATTTTGGTTTGAATTTGTGTTAGTGGTGTTGCGGGTGCTGATGGTCGGCTTAATCATGATACTGGCTGGCGAGCTGCTGTATGACTGGTGGCATAAACTAACTGGCAAAAACTTCCTGCGGCTGGACACAGCGCGAGGAATATTACTGCACGGTCGCTGGCGTTGGGGCTGGCAGGCGCAGCGGGAATATCCGCTCTCGATGTTTGCGGCGGTGGCGGCGGAGAAGGTGCAGAATGATTACCGTGGCTACTACGGGCGCTTGTGGCTGGAATCAGCAGATGGGCGGAATGATTTGGTATTAGAGGAAGATTTCCTGCCGCATAAGGGCTCGCTGCACGAATTAGACAGGATTCAGAACCATATCGCTAAGGCAACGGGTTTGGCCAAACGGCCGGTAATCAACACAGTAATCCGTGCGGCGGAGGAAACGGCAGCCAATCCGGCACAGTTGCAGCCTTTGCAAGCGAAAACGCTGCCTGCGTGGCGGCAGGCGGTGAATCTGGCGGCGGCCGGGTTGTGGACTTGGCTGGCGGTCTGGTTGCTGCGTTTGGCGGCGGATTGGCAAAGCGGCAGCCTGCCCAAGCCGCTGTATTTCGGCGCGGGGCTGCTGGCGCTCGGGCTGCTGGCAGTGGCGGTGTCGGATGTGCGCGGGGTGTTTCGTGCGCGGCGCGGCCGGAAAACGCCGCAAACACAAATGGCTTGGCGGCAGCCCTCCGAAATCAAAGCTGCGCTGGCAGCGGCCAGGCAGGTGGAACACGAGCCGCAGCCGAAGCTGCCGGAACGTGCCGCGCCGAAACTTGCGGACGGGACGGAATTTGCCGTGTATTCGGTTGGCACTTTGCTCTCGCGCCTACTGTTCTTGCTGTTTGCTTTTGGGATGGTGTGGATTGAGGGAGGGGTCGGCTGGCGGCTGTTTTGGCTGGTGGCGCTGCTGTCTATCGCCGGGCGGCTGGCGCACCGTTGGCATACCTTGCGCAAGGTACGCTACAGCGTGCTGGGAGACGAATTGATTGTGTACCGCCTGCACAGTTTCAAGTGGCTACCTGAAAAACGCTATGCGCTATCGGAATTTTGCGGCATTTACAGCCGCGTGCGGCGCAATGGTGTGAGCGTAGGTTTGAGCGAAATCTGGTTGGCAGGCAAAGAAGGTGGCAAAAACGTACGGCTGCTGGAGGCGGATTCGATAATGCGGGATAACCGGCAAACGGCAGAGAAAACGGCCAAACAAATCAGCCGAGCTACCGGGCTGCCGCTGCTGGAGTATGTGAGTGAAGATCGGGAAGGAGCCGGCTGAAGCGCTGGTTGGGAAAAAGACGAAGCTTTCAGGTAGCCCAATTGGTTACTCGGGCTACCTGAAAACCGACATCAGCGTTTGAAGAAAATATCGATGTAGTCGGCTGCGTTGTCACAGGGGTTTTGTATCGGCTGCATGCGCCAATATTGGCGTGAGTCTTTGGCTTGAAACAGGAAAGTGCCGCTGCGTTCGCAGGTTTGACCGTTGTTGATGTGATATACGCGGGTGCTTACGTTGCCGGTGAAGTAGAAATGGCGCCGGTCGATGACTTCGATTAGGCCGTCGAGTTTCACGAAATCGCCGTTTAAGGATTGGTAGGCATTGATTTCTAGGCCGTTGCTGCCCCGGCGGATGGTAGCGGTGCCGAAACGCTCCCAGCTTATCCATTGCAGGGAAAACATATGCTTGCCCAGCAAGCTGCTTTCGGCAGCGGCCACTTCTTCCGGGCTGCCGGTTTGCAAACTGGCATCACGCATATCGACGATGCCCGGCAGGTTTTGTGCACTGGCGGTTTGAATGCAGAATAATCCGGCCAGCAGTAGGGCGGTTAGGCCGGTAAACAGGCGTTTGACGGGGTGCATAGCGTGCTCCTTTTAAGTAAATTTGTGAAAAGGAATGCTGCATCCCCATCATAGCGCATCCATTTTTAAACCGCCATAATCGCTTCAAATTTAAGAAAATTGTTTGCTTTAGGGCAAATTGTTCTTTAACAATCCGGTATTTCAAATCTTGCTTGTGCCGCAGTCGATCAGGGTTTCGCCCACGCAGATGATTTGGTTGTGGAAGGCGTTGAGGGTGCTGCGGTGGCCGATGCTCACGATGATGCTGTCGGGCAGCTCTTGGCGGATCAGGCGGTAGAGGGCGGCTTCGGTTTCTTCGTCGAGCGCGGCGGTGGCCTCATCGAGCAGCACGAGGCGGGGGCGGGTGATGAGGATGCGCACGAAGGCGATGCGCTGCAGTTCGCCGGGGGAAAGTTTGTGCTGCCAGTCGTCTTCGGTGTCGAGCAGTTCTTTCAGGTAGCCCAGGCGGCAGGCTTCGAGGGCGGCGGTAAGCTGGTGTTCGTCGGGGCGGATGTTGGGGTAGCAGATGGCGCGGCGCAGGCTGCCTTGCGGGGTGTAGGGGCGCTGGGGCACGAAGAGGATGTGTTCACGGGCGGGGCCGATGATGTGGCCGCTGCTGCCGAAGGGCCAGAGGCCGGCCAGGGCGCGCAGCAATGAGGTTTTGCCGCAGCCGGAGGGGCCGCGGATGAGTAGGGAATCGCCGCTTTGGGCGCGGAAGGAGACGTCGGAGAGCAGGATGTTGCCGTTGTTACGGTACAAGGTGAGCTTGTCGGCCTGCAGGATGCAGTTTTCAGCTTCGTGTTGCGGCTGTCGATAGGGCAGGTGGTCTTGCATGCTTTGGAAGAAGCCGTCGAGACGTTCGAGCCGGGCTTGATAAGCGGTGAAGTCTTTGTAGGAGTTGCGGAAGAAGGATAGGGCACGTTGCAGGCGGTTGAAGGCTTGCACGGTTTGGTGCATATCGCCGATTTTCACTTGACCGGCGAAAAAGCGCGGGGCTTGCAGCATGAGGGGCAGCAGGTTGGAAATTTGGGTGATGCCGGTGTTGAAGCCGTTGAGGCCGAGGCTGCGGAACACAATCTGCCAGCGGTTGCGGATGATGTGGGCAAAGTGGCGGCGCAGGTTGCGCCCTTCGGCGGCTTCGCCGTTGTAGAAGGCGATGCTCTCAGCGTGGTCGCGCACGCGCACGAGGGTGTAGCGGTAGTTGCCGTTGAAGTGTTCGTTTTGGAAATTGAGCTTCACCAAGGGGAGGCCGATCCACACGGAAGTGGCGGTGGCAAAGAGGATGAAGAGGTAGATAAACATCACCATGCCGCGCGGGATTTCCAGCCCCAATACGCTGAGCACGCCGGAGAGATTCCAGAGGATGACGGTGAATTCGATGGTGGAAACGATGGCGCTGATCAGGCCGTGCACGAGTTCGGCGGTGGAGGCGATGAAATCTTGCGCGTCTTGCTGGATACGTTGGTCGATGTTGTCGGGCGCGTGGCGGCGCATGTGCAGGCGGTAGTAGTTTTTATGGGCGAGCCAGCTTTGAGTGAGCGCGGCGTTGAGTTTTTCCAGCCAGCGGATCATAAAGACTTGTTCGAGCAGCTCGTCGGCCAGGGCATGGATGATTTTGAACACCATTAAGGCGCTGTTGATACCGGCGAAAAACCAGAAGGCGGCTGCGGCGCGGTCTTGCAGGGAATCGTAGAGGCCTTTGTAGAAAAAGGAATTGAGCACGCTGATGCGCACTTCGAGCAGCACCATCAAGAGCAGCGCAGCCAAGAGCAGGTACACTCGGATATGGTTGCTGCTTGCTAAACAGGGGCGCAGGCTGCGCTCGAAGCGCTGGCCGAAAGTAGTACGGCGCAGTAGGAAGGCGGCGATCAGGCAAAACAGCAATACGCCGAAAAAGCTCTGCACCAGCCACAGCGGGCTGTCCAGGAGCTCGATTTTCCATTGTTCTTGTTTCATATGTGGTGTTTGGTTGGATAACTTTATTTTTCAGGTATGGCAAACCAATTTAACTTTCGCTGCCGCGTTGGTTCGCCTTGCCGTACTTCTGTACTGTCTGCGGCTCACCGCCTTGTATCGAAAGCCAATTTGGTTTGCCTAGCCCTTTGGGATTGAAAGGCTACCTGAAAAATAAGACGGCAGTATAGTGAATTAAATTTAAACCAGTACAGCGTTGTCTCGCCTTGCCGTACTATTTGTACTGTCTGCGGCTCGCCGCCTTGTCCTGATTTAAATTTAATCCACTATAAGACGGGGTTGAAACAGGCAGGCCAAACAGCGCGGAAGGCTACCTGAAAAGCGGGATGACATTTTTCAGGTAGCCTCTATGGGGCGTTATGCTGTGGCCAAATGCTTAAAACTCAAACTTGGCGGAAACGCTGATTTCGCGCGGATTGCCGATGGCGATCATCGGGTATTGCGCCGAAGAGCCTACGGTGGAGGTGTAGTACAGGCGGTTGGTCAGGTTTTTGCCGTTGAGCCGCACGTTGAGCTTGTTATCCCCGATTTTGGTGTCGTAGGAGACAAAGGCATCAGCTACGGTGGCTGCAGGAATTTTCCACAGACGGTCGCCGCTGGCGGCATTTTTGCCGATATACCATGCGCCGTTGTATTTGGCTCCGATGCCGGCGCGCCAGTTGCCGCCCAGCGCGTTGCCGAAATCATAAGTCAGATATAGGCCGAACTGGTTGCGCGGGGTATTGTTCAGCGGCAGGCCTTGGGCGGCGGCTTCGGCTTCCAGCACCTTGGTTTCGGTGTAGGCATAGTTGGCGTTCACACCGAGGCGTTCGGTAATCTGGCCGCCCATTTCGGCTTCAAAGCCCATGGAGCGGGCGCGGCCGGCAAAGCGGGTTTCAGTTTGGCCGCCAGAGGTTACGCTGTAGCGCACATTTTCTTTTTCGATATGGAATAGGGCTACTGCGGCAGAGAGACGATCGCCGGCAAATTTGGCACCGATTTCAAAGGCTCGACCTTTTTCAGGCTGGGCATCACCAGGGATTTCGTTGGCCACGGAAACCTGTGGGCGGAACGAAGTGGCGTAGCTGCCATAGAGCGACCACTGCGGGGTGAGGCGGTAGGTTACGCCGAGCGAGGGCGAGAAGTTCCAGCCGTGGTTGTCGGTATTGGCTTTGAATACGAAATTGCGGTTGGCGCGACCGGCGTATTGGTCGAAATACTCGGCGCGCAGGCCGGCAGACACAATCCATTTTTCGCCGAGATGAATATCGTTATTGGCATACAGGGCGAAGGTTTTGAGGATTTCAGTTTGCTGAGTGTTGTTGCCTTGGCCGTCGATGGTGTTCACGCCGGGCTGCGGGCTAATGCGGCCATACACCGGGTTGTACATATTGATGGTGTAGTTGTTGGCGGGGCTTTGGTAGATTTTGCCCAGCAAGCGGTCGTTGTGCATGGCTTCGAGGCCGAAGCCGAGTTTGTGCCGTACGCTGCCGGTATGCACGTCGCCTTTGAAGCTTAAGGCCAGGTTGTGCACACGCAAGCGGGCATCCTGCGTGCCGTCGATGCGGCGGCGCACCGTGCCGGTGGTGGTGTTGATACCGGCGGCGGTGTTGGCAATACGGGCTTTCCAGTCGTCGTAGGTATGGTAGGTGAAGCCGTAGTTCAGGCGCATTTTCCACTGTTCGCTCAAATATTGGTCGAGCGTGAACTGGAACATATGGTTTTTGCCACTCTGCTCGCTGAAAGGCTCGTCCAAGCGGCGTTCGGCGGGAATAGCGAGGGGTTTGCCGTAGTTTGCGCCACGGGTGGAGTCGAGGAAAGTGCCGCGGTCGAATGGCACGGTGTAGTCTAAGTATTCGTAGGCGGCGGTGATGGTGGTGTTTTCACCAATCCATTTGATCGAGGGGGCGATGGTGGTTTGCTTGATTTCGCCGAAATTGCGCCAGTAGTCGCTTTGGCGGTAGTCGGCGATGAAGCGGTAGGCCCAGCTTTGGCTGGAGCCGATGGGGCCGGTGAAATCCACACCCACTTGGCGGGCGCTGTGGCTGCCGAAGCTGGTGCTCACGGAGCGGGCAGGTTTGAGCTGCGGCTGTTTGGTTACCACATTCACCACGCCGCCGGGGTCTTGCACGCCGTAGAGTGTGGAGGCCGGGCCTTTGAGCACTTCCACGCGCTCGGCGGTGGGGCTGAATACGTGGGTTTGGGTCATCTGCATGCCGTTGCGCAGCACGGAGTTGTCGCGGTTATCGCCGAAGCCGCGTTTCACCACGGCCTCGAGCGTGCCGGCCAAGGTGTTGGCCTGGCGGATGCCGCTCACGGTGAGCAGGGCTTCGTCCAGCGAGCCGGGGCGGCGGTCTTCCAGCACGGCGGGGGTAACGATGTTTACGCTACGGGGTACTTCGAGCAGCGGGGTGTTGCCACCGCCGATGACATCGGCGGAAATGGGCTGGTAGCCGCTGGCATAGCGGCGGCGGGCGGTGATTTCGATGGCTTCGAGCTCGGTGCTGTCGGCCTGCTGCTCCTGCCCTTGGGCAGGCTGGGCTTCATTCGTGCCTTCGGCATAAAGCAGGCCGGGGCTGCTGATGGCGGCCAGGGCGAGGATTAGGGCTTTGAGGTGTGTGCGCGGTTGTTTCATGAGGATGTTTCCCTTAAACATTAAAAATAGGCAGTTGGGATGAGCCTACTGCCATATCGGTTAGTAAACTATATTAAGAACGATTTGCATTTTAATGCCTGCTCTAATTTTGGCAATCAGTGCCAAATGATGCCTAATTTAGATTTTTGTTTTTTAAATATAACTTCCCGTGTAAAAGACAAGTACTGTTGCAAATCAGGTACAAACGCTATGCCGGACAATTGAAAAATGCCTGCGGTTTGCAGACCCACAGGCTACCTGAAAAGCGTTTTAGGGGAAAATGGCGGGAATGTTGTTTAATGGAGTTCTATGGTTTTCAGGTAGCCTTTTCTGCTATTTGGCCGGCTATCTGAGAACTGGTGTTGAGTTGTGCTCGTGTTGTTCAATTTGGGATTGCAGTTTTGTTTAACCATTTCAGGTAGCACCAGGCTGCCGAAATCCACTCAAGAAAGGAAAACCATGAACCTTATTTCCATTGCCACTATTGCCGGCGTGATACTCGTCGCGCTGTTTGTGCTCGGCCTCATCCTCACCCGACTGTACCGCCGCGCCAGCAAAGAGGTTTCTTTTGTTCGCACCGGCTTCGGCGGTGAAAAAGTCATCATGAACGGCGGCGCGATGGTGCTGCCCGTGCTGCACGAAATTATTCCGGTGAACATGAATACGCTGCGCCTTGAAGTGCGCCGTGCCGCGCAGCAGGCGTTGATTACCCGCGACCGGATGCGCGTTGATGTGATGGCGGAATTTTACGTCCGCGTCAAACCCAGTGCCGAGAGCATCGCCACCGCCGCGCAAACGCTGGGTATGAAAACCATGTCGCCCGACGAATTGAAAGACCTCGTCGAAGGTAAATTCGTTGATGCCCTGCGCGCCGTCGCCGCCGAAATGGCGATGGAAGAGTTGCATGAAAAACGTGTTGATTTCGTTCAGAAAGTGCAACAAGTCGTGAGCGAAGATTTGTTTAAAAACGGCCTCGAACTCGAAACCGTTTCCCTGACCGGCCTCGACCAAACCAGCTTTGAGTTTTTCAACCCGCAAAACGCTTTTGACGCGGAAGGTCTGACCAAACTGACCGAAACCATCGAAGGCCGCCGCAAAAAACGCAACGAAATCGAACAAGACACCGATTTGGCGATTAAAACCAAAAACCTCGAAGCCGAGCAGCAACGCTTGAAAATCTCGCGCGAAGAAGAATACGCCAAACTCGAACAAGAACGCGAAATCGCCGTGCGCCGCGCCGAACAGGAAGCCAGTATCGCCGAGCAGGAAGCGCAGAAAAAACGCGAGGCGGAAGAAGCCAAAATCGCCGCTGAACGCGAAGTGGATTTGAAACGCATCGCCGCCGAACGCGACATTAAAAACGAAGACATCCGCAAAGCCCAAGCCGTTGAGCAGGCGGAGGTTGAGCGCCGCAAAGCCATCGAGCTGGCCGAACAAGATCGCGCCATCGCCGTTGCCGAGAAATCGCGTGCCGAATCCGAAGCCAAAGCCGAAGCTGACAAAGCCCGCGCCGCCGCCGTGCGTGAAGAAGAGAGCGTGATTACCGTGCGCGAAACCGAACGCGCCGAACGTGCCAAAGCGGTCGAACTGATTGCCGCCGAAGAAGCCGCGCAAAAAGACGCGATTTCGCTCACCGTCGCCGCCGAAGCCGAGAAACAGGCCGCGCAAGACCGCGCCGAAGCCGTGCGCATCGCCGCCGAAGCCGAAGCTGAGAAACAGCGCCTGCAAGCCAAAGGTGAAGCCGATGCCAAAGTCCTGCTGGCACAAGCGCAAGAGCAGCAATACAAAGTCGATGCCGAAGGTACCCGTGCCGTGAATGAGGCCGCCAACGTGTTGAGCGTTGAGCAAGTCGAAATGCAAGTGCGCCTCGCCTTGTTGAAACACCTGCCCGACATCATCCGCGAATCCGTGCGCCCGATGGAAAACATCGACGACATCAAGATTCTGCAAGTTAACGGCTTGGGCGGTTTCGGCGGCGCTGCCGCAGACGGTGTTTCAGCTAGCCCCAGCGCCCAAGGCAACGCGGCTTTGTCCGACCAGGTGGTGAACAGCGCCCTGCGTTACCGCGCCCAGGCTCCGCTGGTGGACGGTTTGCTCAAAGAGCTGGGCTTGAGCGGCGGTGACATCAACGGCCTCACGCAAAGCCTCAATCCCGCTGCTCCTGCGAACCAGACACAGCCGCAAGAGGAGGGTGAGGCTGAATAAGAGTTGATGGTGTGAATGAAGAAAAGGCTACCTGAAAACGAACGTAGTGAGTTTCTGCGAAGCTAAAACGAACGCAGCACAGTTTCTGCTTAGCTAAAGTTTCAGGTAGCCTTTTTTGCGTTTACGGTTTGCAAGCCTGTCAAACACCGCGTTCGAAGGCCTCAATCTCACCCACCTTCGGCGCATAGCCGCTGGAGGTGTCGTGGCGCAAATCCAGCCAGATGTTTACCAGCGCCCAAGCGGCAGGGGCGGCGATGACATTTTGCCCCATGCACAGCACTTGCGCGTTGTAGTTTTCCACCGAGCCGCGCAGGGTGAGCAGGTCGTGGGCGGTGGCGGCGCGGATGCCGCGCACTTTGTTGGCGGCAATCGCGGTGCCCACGCCCGTGCCGCAAATCAGAATGGCACGGGCGGCGCGGCCGGCGGCCACTTCTTGCGCGGCGGCAAAAGAGAGCTGCGGATAGCTGCCATCTGGCGACGATAAATCCACCAAGCTCGACACACGCGGGTCGTTTTGCAGATGCGTTTTGAGTGCGTTTTTCAATTCAACGCCGTTGGCCGGTGCGGCAATCACGAGTTTCATCAATCGCTCCTTATTCTGATGTGGGAAATGCAGCCAGTATGCGCCGCTTGGCTGCTGCTTTCAAGCCGGGCTGCCTCAGCGCAATTCTGCCTCTTCCTGACCAGCACGCACAATTTGGTGGACAATTGTACCGCCGCAGTATTGTGTGATCAGTATGCCCAACTCTTCCTGTGCTGAACGTAGTTCGTCGTCTCCCACTTCAACTAATGCTTCAATCACAAACACACAGTCAGTTGTATCTGGGCTAATGACTGTACGTGCCACCTCACGCCAGTTCCAGCGTCGGCAAATGGCGCCAGCGTTGTCTTTATAGAAAATCTCGCCCTCTGCTGGCGCCTGTGCCTCATCTTTGCCCAACACAACCACCGGCACTTCATCCGCTCCAGCGTAGGTTAGCTGCAAATTACCCTGCATGGCATCCAAATTTTCTCCGCCCACTGGCACGGTGTATTTGAGCGAAATATAGTTATAAATATCTACCAACGGGCTGATGCTGCCCAACCCTTTGCCTTTAGAAACGCGTTTATATAGTGCTTCTACCGAGCTTGGATATTCTTTGGCCTTCACACCAAATTGTCGATATGCCTCGCGCCAGGCAGCAATTTTCGGCAATTGTGCTACAGGCTGTCCTCCACAATTTTCCGCTACATTATTTGCCACCTGCTGCAATTGTGGCAGGAAAACAGCCATATCTGCCTTATTGTTCACCCCACGTGCCACACTAATACCAATACGTAATCCAGGAAATTGGGTAAACAATTGTTTGTCTGCTACAAATTTCATCTTAATATTCCTTACTAGCTCAATCTTGTCCGAAAGTAGGCAGATTATACGAATAGCAGATTGGCAAGCCAATACGGTAAAGGCGATATAATCCCCGCTTTCTGCCCGCTAAAGGCTACCTGAAAATGTCCGCTCCCCCATCCGATACGCCGAACAGCCCCGGCATCGCCATGCTGTTCGGCCAGCCGGTTACCGACCTGCCCGCCGACCTCTTTATCCCGCCCGATGCGTTGCAGGTGGTGTTGCACAGCTTTGAAGGCCCGCTCGATCTGCTGTTGTACCTTATCCGCAAGCAAAACATTGACGTGCTGGATATCCCCATGCTCAAAATCACCGAGCAGTATCTGGCCTATATCGCGCAAATGGACGAGCAAAACTTGGATTTGGCCGCGGAATACCTGCTGATGGCGGCGGTGCTGATTGAAATCAAATCACGCCTACTCCTGCCCGCGCCGCCCGCCGCCGAAGATGAAGACATTGCCGACCCGCGCGCCGAATTGGTGCGCCGCCTCTTGGCCTACGAGCAGATGAAGCTCGCCGCCGTAGGGTTGGACGCGCTGCCCCGCGCCGGCCGCGATTTCGCCTGGGCGTATCTGCCGCTGGAAATCGCCACCGCCGCCAAACTACCGGAGGTGCGGCTGGCCGACCTCACCCAGGCCTGGCTCGCCATCCTCTCCCGCGCCGGCCAACGCCGCAGCCACACCGTGGTGCAGGAGAACGAAGCCCTTTCAGTGCGTGCTACCATGAGCCGCATCCTGCGGCGTCTGCAAGACGGCGGCTGCCGCTTCAGCCGATTGTTTGAGCCGGAAAGCGGCGTGGCGCAAGTGGTGGTGTGCTTTATCGCCCTGTTGGAGCTGGTGAAAGAAGGGCTGGTGCGCCTCACTCAGGAAGACGGCGCATTTGGCAATATTTTAGTGAGCCTACCCGGAGAGGCAGATGAAACTGCCATGCTGCAAAGAGAAGGCGAAGATGAAAATAAATAGAAAGGCTACCTGAAAAACCGTTTGCCATTTTTCAGGTAGCCTTGACAAAGCCTCCTGCCAGTCAAACAATAACGCCCCTCCGCCTCCCAAAGGCTACCTGAAAACATATTGTCTTACAGTAGAAACCACCATGCCCGCAAATTCCGCTCTCTATCGCATCCTCATCCAACACTACCTCGACCTCCCCCACTCCCGCGCCATCGGCCTGTGCTATGAAGGTATCCGTGCCCGCCGCCCCATGCTCAGTTTCGATTGGCGGCCTCATCTTGTTGGCCGCCACGACACCCAGATCATCCACGGCGGCACCATCACCACCCTGGTCGATATGGTTTCCGCCTGCGCGGTAACCGCCCAGCTGCCCAGTGCCGAAATCCTCGCCACCCTCGATATGCGCATCGACTATATGCACCCCGCCACCCCCGGCCGCCGCATCTACGGACGCGCTGAATGCTACCGCCTAGCTGGCCAAGTGGCCTTCGTGCGTAGCTGCTGCTACCAAGAAGACCCTGCCGACCCCTTCGCCTTGGGCATGGCCACTTTCATGCGTACCCCGCTCACCCCAGAAGAACAAGCTAAACTACAGGAGATGTTGCAAGCATGAACAACACCCTATTCACCCTTTCCAGAGAACTCACGGCAGAAGCCGCCGACCTCATCCCCTACACCGGATTCATTGGCCTGCAATGCGGCGAATCCAACGGAAATCCCCTGTTTGCCTTACCATACAAACGCGAAAATATCGGCAACGTTTTCCTGCCTGCCCTGCACGGTGGCATGCTCGGCGGCTTCATCGAAAGCTGCGCCGTGCTCTTCCTCTACCGCCAGGCCGGCCTCGCCGAGTTGCCTAAAATGATCGATTTCTCGCTCGACTACCTGCGCAGCGGCAAGCCGGAAACCACCTACGCCCGCTGCTCCCTCACCCGCCAAGGCAGCCGCATTGCTAATGTGGCCGTGGAAGCCTGGCAGTCTGATTCCGCCAAACCCATCGTCGTGGCCCGCTGCCACTTCCAAATGCCCGCTGCCCAATAACTTTCGCCCTAAGGAGCGTGCAAAATTTCAGGTAGCCTGTTTTCCGTTAAATAGGCTACCTGAAATTTTTAATTATTTTTTCATACAAGGCGGCGAGCCGCAGACAGTACAGGAGTACGGCGAGGCGAGCCAACACCATATCCAACGCAGGAAGTGAAGCATTTTTAGCTATATCAAACCTTAATCCACATATTCTCCCTCATCCTTATTCAAAAACGCATACGGCACGCCAATCAGCAGCCCGCCGCCAATCCAATTCGCTACAAAAGCCACACTGCAATGGCGCAGGATATTCAGCACCTCAAAATGAGGCACGCTATCGGCAATCTGATTGAAGCCCACCAGCGCAAACGAAGCAAAGTTTGCCGCCACGTGTTCGTTGGCCAAAAACACAAACATATACACCGCCGCAAACACTGCCGCAATCTTCGCCGCCTGTTCCTTCAGCAGCAGATAGGATAACACCGCCACGTTTACAAACAGATTAGCGAAAATCCCCTCCGACAGCACTAGGCCGTTCGGCCGTTCCAGCTTGTGCCCCACCATATTGGCCAAATAGCCATCCGCCGAAATGTGGGCAAACGCGCTGGTTTGGTTGAACAGCCAAGCGGTGAAAATCGAGCCGATTAAATTAAATGCCGTGCAGTAGAGCAAAATAATCAGCGCCTTTTCCCATTTGATTTTTTTGAGGAAGGTACCGGCCGTGAGGTACATCATATTGGAAGTGGTAAGTTCCGCATTAAGAAACAAGATATACACCAGCCCCCAAGAGAAGAAAAACGGAAAGGCAAAACGCCCCAGTGAAGGATGCGCTGTGTTGAGTACATCCGCTGCAATCACACCCGTGGCCGACGTGAGCGTGAGCAGCATGCCGGCAATCAGCGAACGCAGCGCATACTTCGCCTTGTTGCGCTCAAACAACCCCACCTTTTTGCGGCAGGCTAGCTCAATTTTTTCCACAAATACGGATTGTGCCATGACAGCTTCCTTTTTTAAATTAAATAGGTTTCAAATCATTTGGTTGATTGTTCTCATTCAGTCTTCGATGAGTCTAGCAAAGGCTACCTGAAAATTTTCTTATGCCGGTGTCGACATGGCCATGCCGGCCTACAGTTTTGCTGCTGAGGTTTACCGGAATATTATATTATACGATGTAGTTAGGGTTGCTGCTTAGAGCAGTACGGGATTCTTGGTACATAGAGTTTGCCTGTGTATTGCCAATAACATGCATGGGTTATTTTGGTTTCGCTGCTGATGGTGGTGATAGTTTCATGGCATTCCTTTGTTTCAGGTAGCCTTTCAGACGGCCTTGAAGCTGCCTGAAATCATTCTACGGCATAGCACAAAATAGTTTTGAGCTTTTCCGGTGCGGTTGGCGTTGTTCAGATAAATTTCGCAGTTCGTAGCGCTGCTGCGTTGTAGGCCGTGTTCTTGGCAGAACTTGTCCATTTTGGCGAACGAAGTGAGTTCGTCATCAAACCTGCCAACATGTAGAATGCTCACGCATTTGCTATTAGCCATGCGTTCAAAGCATACTTCTTTATACAGGTTTCTTAATGCGTGTTTTGGCCTGCGCATCTTGTCACATTTCAGGCGTGATGAAATCAGACTGGGCGATCATAATGGCGTAGACCAAATTGCCTTTATCCAACTTATCCTCTCCCGCCGTTTTTTGCTGCTAAACGCCTTCCAGCGGCTACACGGAAAAATCGTCAACAGCCTGCCTGGCAGTGGATTTTGTAATTTATCTTCACGGCATACGTCAAGTTGTACAGAGCGCTCATGCGTTCGGAAAAATTAGCAGCATCGCAGCATTGGGGGTTGCCTTCGCCGTTTATCATAATGAACGATTGCGGCAGTACATCCAGCAATACAAGCGACACCTTAATACCGTATGAATCTTTAGTTAACCTTCTTCCATTCTTGTTTCATAATAGTTTCCCTCCTGTAGAAAGGCTACCTGAAACCTACTTTCAAGGCTGGCTATATGGCCCCAGTGTGCTTTGGCTGCCTTCCGATGCCTTACTCGAAGCCGCATCCCATACGGGTGTTATACAGTAGCGCGCAGGGTTGGCAGCCGCCGTGTCTACGCGCGCTGCCCCAGTATTCCACTTGTCCCGCTTGCGCATAGGTGCTGATGGCTATTAACACATGCCGCCTGCACTCATGGATGTAGCGTATGCCTTCGATGATGAATTTTTGATCGAAATTCAGGCCAGGGAAGTCGCGCACGTTAGTCGTGTTTTTCGGCTCCGTGTAAACCGTGTCCGTGCCGTTGTCCACGGCGGTTTTCAGGGAAGGCAGGCTGCCGGCGAGGCAGGCGAGTTCGGGGATGCTGCTGTGCTCGACGGGCTATGAGCTAGATGGCGGTTTGGCACTGATTTAAATCAACATCGCTGGGTGGGTATTTTCAAGCAGTCTCTTTCAGGTAGCCTTTGCGCAAATAGATATAGATAAGGCTACCTGAAAACTTCTGCCTACCCGATTCGGATATGGCTGAAGTCGCCGATTCTCCCTTGGTATTTAAGTAGGCAGCTTCCTGCAATATGCAGTAAAATCATGCTCAATTTTTGTTAAGCGCACAAACCGCCCAAATCACTTTTTGAAAGATACCAAAAAGCCATGAAAACCTCCGAACTACGTCAAAAATTCCTAAAATTCTTCGAATCCAAAGGCCATACCATCGTCCGCTCCTCATCGCTCGTGCCACACGACGACCCGACGCTGCTGTTTACCAACGCCGGGATGAACCAGTTTAAAGACGTGTTCCTCGGCTTCGACAAACGCGCCTACAACCGCGCCACCACCGCGCAAAAATGCGTGCGCGCAGGCGGCAAGCACAACGACTTGGAAAACGTCGGCTACACCGCCCGCCACCACACCTTTTTTGAAATGATGGGCAACTTCTCCTTCGGCGACTACTTCAAACGCGACGCCATCCACTTCGCTTGGGAGTTCCTCACTTCCCCCGAATGGCTAAACATCCCCAAAGAAAAACTCTTGGCGACCGTGTATGCCGAAGACGACGAAGCCTACAACATTTGGCTGAACGAAATCGGTATGCCTGCCGAGCGCATCGTCCGCATCGGCGACAACAAAGGCGCGAAATACGCGTCCGACAACTTCTGGCAGATGGGCGACACCGGCCCCTGCGGCCCCTGCTCTGAAATTTTCTACGACCACGGCGAGGAAATCTGGGGCGGCATTCCCGGCAGCCCTGAAGAAGACGGCGACCGCTGGATTGAAATTTGGAACTGCGTTTTCATGCAGTTCAACCGCGACGAGCAAGGCAATATGAACCCGCTGCCCAAGCCGTCCGTCGATACCGGCATGGGCTTGGAGCGCATGGCGGCCGTGATGCAACACGTCCACAGCAACTACGAAATCGACCTGTTCCAAGACCTGCTCAAAGCCGTTGCCCGCGAAACCGGCGCGCCGTTCAGCATGGACGAGCCGAGCCTAAAAGTGATTGCCGACCACATCCGTTCCTGCTCCTTCCTGATTGCCGACGGCGTGATGCCGTCCAACGAAGGCCGCGGCTATGTACTGCGCCGCATCATCCGCCGCGCCGTACGCCACGGTTACAAACTCGGTCAGAAACAGGCGTTTTTCTACAAACTCGTGCCCGATTTGGTGAAAGCGATGGGCGACGCGTATCCCGAGTTGAAAGAAAAACAAACGCATATTATGGAAGTGTTGCGTGGCGAAGAAATGCGCTTTGCTCAAACATTAGAAACAGGTATGGCTTTATTAGAAAATACTTTGATGTTCAATGAGGCTTGGTCATTACTACCCAAGATTGAATTGGAAAATTTAGAAGGAAAACTTAATATTGATAGCAGCTATGGTTTATTAGCGGATGGCTACCGTTTTGCAGCGGTCAATGTTAAATCAGGTGAAAAATTTATTGCAATTTCATCAACTAATGCTTCTGGGGAGACCACTACTATACTTCCAGATAGCACTATTTTTTCTAAAAAAGCATACGATACCATCATTGAACAGTTGTCTTCTACTAATTCAGGTAGCCTTAATGTACTTGATGGGTTAGTGATTTTTAAACTCTATGACACATATGGATTTCCATATGACTTAACTGCCGATATTTGTCGTGAACGTGGCATTGATTTGGACGAAGAAGGCTTCAACCGCGAAATGGAAGCCCAGCGCGCCCGCGCCCGTGCCGCGCAAAACTTCAAAGCCAACGCGCAACTGGATTACACAGGTGCGGACACCGAGTTCACAGGTTACGAAAAACGCAGCCAAGACACCAAAATCATCGCCTTATACAAAGGCAGCGAAGCCGTGGACGAACTCCAAGCAGGCGAAGCAGGCGTGGTCGTTTTGGAACAAACCCCGTTCTACGCCGAAAGCGGCGGCCAAGTCGGTGACGTAGGCTTTATCTTCGCGGGCGAAAACCGCTTCCGCGTTGAAGACACGCAGAAAATCAAAGCCGCGGTACACGGACAATTCGGCGCAGTCGTATCAGGTCGTCTGAAAGTCGGTGATGCC
Organism: Eikenella sp. NML99-0057; assembly: GCF_001648535.1. Lineage (NCBI taxonomy): Bacteria > Pseudomonadati > Pseudomonadota > Betaproteobacteria > Neisseriales > Neisseriaceae > Eikenella > Eikenella sp. NML99-0057. The sequence goes on from NZ_LXST01000001.1 coordinate 292,817, forward strand.
GTATCCGCCGAAATCGACAACGACATCCGCGACAGCATCATGCGCAACCACAGCGTTACCCACCTGATGCACAAAGCCCTGCGCGATGTTTTGGGCACGCACGTCGAACAAAAAGGCAGCCTGCAAAACGCCGAGCTGACCCGCTTCGACATCTCCCACCCGCAAGGCATCAGCGCGGAAGAAATCGCCGAAGTCGAACGCCGCGTCAACGCCGCGATTATCGCCAACGTGCCCGTCAAAGTCGAAACCATGTCCATTGAAGACGCGCAAAAATCCGGCGCAGTCATGCTCTTCGGCGAAAAATACGGCGACTTCGTCCGAGTGATTACCATGGGCGACTACTCCATTGAATTGTGTGGCGGCACGCACGTCGCCCACACCGGCGACATCGGCTTCTTCAAAATCATCAGCGAAGGCGGCATTGCCGCAGGCATCCGCCGCGTAGAAGCCATCACCGGCCTTGCCGCGCTGGTATGGGCGCAAAACCAAGAAAGCCTGATGAAAAACATCATCGCCGAAGTCAAAGCCCAAACCGAAAAAGACGTACTCGCCAAAATCCAAGCCAACGCCGCAAACGCCAAAGCCTTGGAAAAAGAGTTGACAAAAGCCAAAGCTGAACTCGCCGTCCACGCAGGTGCAAAACTCTTGGACGACGCAAAAGACTTGGGCGCAGCCAAACTCGTCGCCGCCCAAATCGAAGCCGACGCAGCCGCCCTGCGCGAAATCGTTACCGATTTAACCGGCAAATCCGACAACGCCGTCATCCTGCTCGCTGCCGTAAACGACGGCAAAGTCTCCTTGTGCGCCGGCGTATCCAAACCGCTAACAAACAAAGTGAAAGCCGGCGATTTGGTCAAATTCGCAGCCGAACAAGTCGGCGGCAAAGGCGGCGGCAGGCCGGATTTGGCACAGGCTGGTGGTACAGATGTTGCGAAACTGCCTGAAATGCTGGGAAGCGTGGAAGGTTGGGTTAATAGCAAACTGGCTTAACTAAATAAAGGCTACCTGAAATTTTCAGGTAGCCTTTATTTTTAACAAATAAACCTAAAATAGTTCGAACTGATCGTGTTCTAGTGGCTCTACCTTTTCTACATATAAGGTAGGTTTCTTGTCAAAATGAGCGTTACTTTTTTCATGTCTATTGACATAACAACTAATTTTACATTTCAAAAATAAAGAAGATTTATATTGTCGTATAGATCCTCTCTGAGGGTGGCAATTCAAAATTACTCCTTTATATTCAAATCCTAAAGAATTGGTTTTTTCATTACCTCTTATCAGCTTCCCCTGTAATTCAGCTACTTCACCATGAATCAGCTCGGGGAAAATAAATTCATCTTCCTCATCCTCTTCGGAGAAAAATAAAGATTTTTCTGCATTTGTAATAGTTGCTACATCAAATTGTTCTTTTTCATTTCTTACACCAATAGATAGACTTTGTCCTACCATTACACCCTGTACCATTTTCTCAAGCGACGTTTTAGGGATATTTTTGAACCATTCTAATTGTTCAACAGGGATTAATATTAAATCTCCAAATTCATTTTTAATAGAAACAAAGAATTGTTCATCAACCTGCTCAAGCTTAAAATCCTCACTCTCCCAATCAATCTTTCCCTTTTTATATTTTATTAGCTCAATGAGATTTTTTAAGGCTGTAAGTGATTTTTTAAAAACATCAGCAAGACCAATACCGTGAAAATCTTTTTCAGCCATTTTTTCCCCAGCTTTTTTTAGATAAGCGGTTCCAAATACACCAGTTCCCCATAGCAAACCACCTAATACCAAAACAACTCAGGAGCCTTTTTCCGTCTTAACAGGTATCTTATAGTCATATAAAACAATTGTTGGATATTGTTTCTTATTAAAAAACCTTATACACTCATCGAAACCTAACAGTGCCTGTCCAGCAACGTCTGCTTGAATAATTCCGTTTTCAATATTTTCTCCATAGAATTTTAAATATCCCACACAATTTTCGTTTTCCATATATATCCCCTAGCACCATTAATAATATACATAATAGTATTATAACGATTTTTAATAAATATGTGTTATTTGGAAAAATATTTAGTAAGCTATACCCTAAGTTTTTCATCAATATGTACAGGCTGTGCTACACACTCCTTATGTTACACGTTTCAGGTAGCCTAAAACCCATAGATCGAACATTTATGCCTAATCATTCAGCCATTTTAAAATAAGGACCGAGCATGGGCGTTAAACGCATTGTGGCTAATATAAACGCAACCCAACCCGCCGCAGCAAAGGCTTTCTACCATGACTTGCTTGGGCTGGAATTGCTGATGGATCATGGGTGGATACAGACCTACAGATAGGATACGACCATGTCTGTGCAGGTTAGTTTTGCCAGTGAAGGCGGTTCTGGCATGCCTGTGCCTGATTTGTCTATTGAGGTGGACAATCTAGACGAATTATTAGCACGAATACAGCATGCTGGTTTCACGCCTGAATACGGGCTGGCCACTGAGCCTTGGGGCGTGCGCCGCTTTTTTGTGCGTGATCCGTTTCGGCGACTGGTGAATATTTTGCAGCATGAGTAAACGCTTCTCTAGGGGGGAAAGTTTACGTAGCATAGCAAGCTGTATTTTGCATTCCCTACCTACATAAATTTTCAGATAGCCTGTAGCAGTGCGATCTGTCCAAATATTCCCTCCTCCCTGCTCATACAACAGGCTACCTGAAAATAGTTGTTCGGCTGTCCACCCAACCGCAATTCCTACCATCTTCACAATACAAATTATTGCAGCCTTATTTGACTGATCAGATTTAAAAACTAATCCAGCAAACTTTCAGGTAGCCTTTCCATACAAACAGCCTACACTCTTCAAACTAGAGTGCAGGCTGTTTTGATGCCGACGGCGTTACAGTGCAAATGCGGTGAAACAATACACGGTAATGCCGGCAATAATCACATACACAATCGCATAAGGCATGGCGGAGCGCAGGAAGGCGCCTTCTTGGCCTTGCTGTTCGCAGGCGGCGGTGGCGATGGCGATACTTTGCGGCGAAATGATTTTGCCGCCGGTAGCGCCGGCCGTGTTGGCGGCAGCCAGCCATGATTTATCCATATTCAGCTGGTCGGCCACGGAGGCTTGCAGTTTGCCGAACAAGATGTTGGAAGAGGTGTCGCTGCCGGTGGCGAATGTGCCGATGGCGCCCACCAGCGGTGCAACCAGCGGATAGAATGTGCCGGTGGCGTCCACCAAGCCTTTGGCAATCACGGCAATCATGCTGCTGTGGCTCATAATCGCGCTCATGGCCACCAGGCAGATGACGGTAATGCCCGAAGCCTTCATTTTCACCAAAGTCTGGCCCAAAATCTGGAACAGTTTGCTGGCGGAAACGCCTTGCACCAAGCCGCCGATAAATGCGCCCAAAAACAGCATCAGGCCGGCGTTAGACAACCAGCCGAAGGCGAAATATTTGCCTTCCGCATAAATCGGCAGGTGGATTTTGCTCACCAGAGTGGATTTCAAAAACGCGCTGATGGGGCCGGACAAGGGGCTGGCCATGATGATGAAGAACAAGATGAAACCGTACACCGCCCATGCTTTCGCCATTTGCCCCATGCTGATGGCTTTATCGGCAGGCGTATCTTTTTTCTCGGTCATTTTTGCATACAACACGATGAAGACGATGCAGGCGATGCTGCCCAAAATGGCAGGCGTTTCCGCGCCGATGAAATAAGCGGCGATAAACTGTACGCCTAGCGACAATCCGCCTACCACGGTAGATAGGATAATATTAGGAACGATGTATTTTTTAGAGGTGTCGGTCAGCATTAAGATGACAAATGGCACCAAGAACATTAAGAATCCCAATTGAATCACCACGTCGCTGGCGATAGCATGGGTTTGCTCGGAAGTAACCGCAGAACCGAACACTTCTTTTGCTAGCGTAATCACGGGGATGCCAACCCCACCGAAACCGGTGGCTACGCTGTTGCCAATCAACGATACGAGTGCCGCAAAGCGCGGTGTGAAGCCCAAACCGATTAAGATAGCGGCTGGAATTGCCACTGCCGTGCCGAAGCCAGCCATGCCTTCCAACAGGCCGCCGAAGCCCCAAACAATCAGCAGCACCTGAATGCGCTTGTCGCTAGAAATATTTATAAATTGCTGTTTAATCAATTCAATTTGTTTGCTTTCCAGTAGCACGTTGTAACTGAACAATGCCATCAGAATCACAATTAGAATAGGGAAAATGGCTTTCAAGATACCTTCGGCAAATGCCCAGCCGATGTATCTGACACTGTAGCCTTCCGGTGGCGTAAATCCGCTGATATTGGGAACGGCGAAAATGGCAATCAAAACAGCGGACAATGCTGCTAATATTGCGCTGTGATCGCCGCGCATTTTGAAGCCAATCATCGAAATAATTAGAAATAAGATTGGAAAGACAGAAAGGGCGATACTCATGATGTCTCCGTTATATGTCAATGAAACGCCGTAAAGACTGGGGGCATGAGGTACAGGTGTTGTTTGGGGTGTGTAGCTGATTAAAACTTGGAGCGTGAGCGTTCTGGTTCGTAACAGGGCAAACGCCAAATTGTAGTCTTTAGCTTTGTAGGAACTACAGGCTACCCGAAAACAGTTTTTGCTCTACAAAAAATGCAGATGGAAATGTCCGCGTGCCATTGTTTAATTGCTGCCAAAGCAGCCTGCATTCGGTTTAGCCGGAATTTTTGTTGTTTTGCTTTCAACAACTGGTGCAGCGATTTGGGCGCAGGTTTCATCGGTACATGGCTGTCTGTCCAGCTGAGCTGCTCGCCAGAGGGGCAGCCTGCGGAATTTGGTGGTCATTATGCCGAACACGCGGTAGGCAGTTTTGCTGAATAAAATGCCGTCAAATCCGCATCAAGCCAGTTATTTGCTCAAAAGTGTACAAAGCTCCTTAGTTTTTAATTTAGATAGGGCACAGCTTCATCGGGCGTGTGTTGTGCTTCTTTGCACAGGCGCTATATCTGCTAGGTAATCAGGATTTTCACGGGGCAGCCTTCCAAGACGTGTCATACATGGTGCAGGCGGTAGGCAGGTCGTGGGTGGTTTCCGATCCCAGCAGATGCGGTAACAGGATTTTGCCAATTGGTCCGAGGTAAGCGGTGCCATGTGCCGAACCGCCGATATGGTATACACCGGGCAGTGGTTCATGTAGGCGCTACAGCATATACATTGCAGCGTGCGGTGCATCTGTTCTTATGCATCTGTTCTTAGGTGGTGATACTTTGCCCGATACCGCTGTGCGGTATCAGGTTGTAGAGTGTCGGAACATCCGACAATTTGGCCACCACTTTTTCAATGGCGACGCGCGCATTACCCGCATCGGCCTTTACCATCGCCTCCCATTAGACACAGTGTGCCGGTTTCGGTCACGGCAAAGTTCACACTGCTCAAGCCGATATCGGCGGTGTAGTAAATGTTGCACAATATCATGCAGACAAAGCCAGTGAGTTTGTCCATATCGTCGGTCAGCTCCGTGCCGATGTTTTTGTGGAGCAGTTCGTTCAATTGCTTTTTAGTTTTGTGGATGGCGGGCATCACAATGTGGGGGCGGCTTTCGCCGGCCATTTACGCAATATATTTGCCCTAATCGATTTTCACCGCTTTAATGCCGCATTCGGCAAGATAATGGTTCAGCTCGATCTCTTCTCTCACCATCGATTTGCCTTGGTGGTGCATCACGATACTGTGGATAATGCAGCAGACTTCTTTGGGTATTTCCACCCAATGCACTCTCACACCCAGTTTGGTGAGATTGCTTTCCAGCTGTTCCAGCAAATCAGGTGTTTGGACAGCGAACGCTGGCGAATGTGCTTGCAAAGGGTGCACAGCATCTGCAATTCCTGTTCGTCCGACAACACAATTTTGCGCTTGGTCATCAGCATATTCATTGCCGTGCACAGGATTTTTTTGCACAAAGGTTTGTCGGTAAGGGCTTCGCGTGCGTTACTCACGATTTCCGTGACCTGTGTTTCTTTCAGTATGGTCACTTTATCGTTCATTATGTCGCCAGAAATGTCGGATTATTTAACGGAGAATGTGCCGCCGAAGCCGCAGCATTCGCTTTCGTGGTCGTGCACGATACACTCCACGTTTTGCAGGCTTCAATCAGCTTCCAGCCTGTGATGTGCACGCCCATTTCGCGGCGTGCCGTACAGGAAGTATGCACCGCCACTTTCACTGGCTCGCCCACGTCTTTAGACTCGTAGCCGATGCCCACCAGAAAATTGGTGAACTCAACGCACGGCTGGCCAATTCGTTGGCGAGCTGTTCGTATTCGCTGCCTTTAAATAATTTGGGCCAATGGTGCTTCATCATACTGCCGCAAGAGCCGGAAAGCATAATGATGAGTAGTTTTCGGTGAATAAAGCGAGCTGGGCTTTGGCTACATTGAACGCCTCTTCGCAGTATCAAGTCCAAAAGGCAGAGCCGAAAAATTAAACTTCGGCAGGCTTGCCGCCACTGTGTGTGGTGGTTTGGTTGGCGTTCATAATATGCTTCTTATTTCTTAATAATTTAGAGAAGCCGATGCAAGTCTTACCCAACGGAAAATCCATATTACTTTAAGCGATATGCTTTTAGATGGTCAAGATGCTTGTGAAATTAGGGCTAATGCCAGACACCGTTGATATGGAGGAGGGTAGATTTGACGGATTTAAAGCACAAAATTCGTTATTATGCAGGGGATAGTAGAAACTTTTGTGTGGTCAATGAATTGCCCATGCTATTCGGTTGAAGGCTACCTGAAGGTTCAGGAGGATAGGCATAACAAAATGTCAACGTTGCCACGCCGATATTTCGCAATTCAAACAACAGTTTTATTTTTATTAATCGATTTTCGATACAAAAAGGCTACCTGAAAAGTCCCAGGTAGCCTTTGGTTTATAGCAGATTAACTTAACTTCCGATACAGCATTAGCTTACCTTACCGTGCTCTGTACTGTCTGCAGTTTGCTGCTTTGTATTAAAAATTAATTAATCTGTTATAACTGTGTCGGTAGCAAAATAGTTCAACTGGCCGGCATTACCGCGCAGGAATAGTACCCATGCGGCGGGTGAGGGAGGTGTGCGGCTCGTTGAACAGGCTGGCGTAATAGGTGGCGTTGGTCATCACGCGTTTGACGTAGTCGCGGGTTTCGTCAAACGGGATGGTTTCGGCATACACCGCGCCTTCGAGCGCTGTGGCGGCTTGCCAGTTGCGGGCACGGCCGGGGCCGGCGTTGTAGCCGGCAGTGGCGAGCACTTCGTTGCCCAGCCGGTTGCGGGCATCACCTAGATACCAAGTGCCCATGCGGATGTTGCCTTCAACAGTATGCAATTCGGCAGGATCCATACTGATTTTGCTGGCGATCTCGCGGGCAGTGGCGGGCATCACCTGCATCAGGCCAGTGGCGCCCACGCGGGAGCGCACGCCGATCATGAAGCGGCTCTCTTGGCGGATGATGCCGTAGGCCCAGGCGGGGTCGATATTGGCTTGGGCGGCGTAGCGATCCACGCTGTCACGGAAGGGGGAGATATAGCGCAGGTTGTAGTTGATTTGGCTGTTGGTTTTGTCGGCGGCATAAATGCCCATCTCGTAGAAGCCGGCATCGTGTGCGAGCTTGGAGGCTGCGAGCAGGGCTGGTTCGTTAAAGCCATCCATGGCATAGCGCCACTCGGCTTGGGCTTGCTTGCGCATATCCCAATCTCCGCTGCGCTGAGAGGCGCGGAATAAGTTGAGTGCACGGGAAACTGCACCATCAGCGGCCACTTGGCTGGTTTGGCTACTGCCAGGTTCGGCAGCAGTGTTGCGGGTGTTCACTTCGCCGCCGAGGGCTTCAGTGGCGAGCAGGGCGTAGAAATTGCGGCCGGAGGCAGCGGCTTGGCGGTAGTGCTGCTGGGCTCGGGTGGAATCGCCGCTGGCGGCCAGGCTGCGGGCAAGCCAGTATTGCCAGGTGGGGTCGGCCCGCAGGGTGTCGGGCATGGCTTCGATGATGTTCTGCAGCTCGTTCCAGCGGCCGAGGCGCAGGGCGCTGCGGGCATACCATTCCCAGTGTTCTTTGCCCAGCTGGCCGCGGTCGGCGCGATTGAAGGCATCGAGCGCGGCGGAGAAGCGTTGGTTCAACGCGTAGTGGTGGCCGAGCACGGCCCAGGCAAAGCCGGTTTGAGCCGGGCTGAGGCTGGTGGAGAGGCTTTGCAGGCGTTGGGCGGTATCGGCCTGTTTGCGGGCATTTTGGCCGATTACGCTGTGCAGCATGGCTTCACGGCCGCCTTGGCTGTCGGGCGTGGCGCTGGTGAGCGGCTCGGGCAGGGGTGAGCCCAAGGCGGCGGCCAAGCGGCGGGCATCGCTGATTTGGTTGTTGGCCAGCAAGCCGCGCACGCGCCGCCAAGCGGCATCGGCGGGCAGTTTGCCTTGGGCGGCGAGCTGTTCGAGCAGGCGGTTGCAGCCTTCGGGCTGGCGGCCGAGTTCGGTCAGCACTTCTTGGGCGGCGTTTTGGTTTTCCTGCCCGGCCAGCGCGGCATAGCAGCGGGTTTCTTTATCGCGGTCGGCGGGTTTCAGGTAGGCGTATTGCCGAACAAATTCTTGCCATTGGCCGTTGCGGCCGAGCTGTTTGAGCCACTGGTTGCGCAGGCTGTTGGCCATGGCGCTGGGCTGGGCTTGGGCGAGGAATTGGGCGGCTTGGCCGGCATAGCCCTGTTTGAGCGTGGCTTGGGCAGATTGAAAGAGCTGGTAGTCGGCCAGCACTTTGTCTTCGGAATCGCTGCGGCGGACGCCGGGCAGCTGGACGGCGGCGCTGCTGTCGGCATTGATGGGCTCGACCCGGGTTTCGGTTTGGCTGGAGCAGGCGGCGAGTAGGCCGGCGGCGAGGAGGGGGAGACTGTGTTGATATACGGTTTTTTTCATGCTTGATGTCGGCTTGGATAATTCGGAATGGCCTAAGGCTACCTGAAAGCGGTGGGGCAATGAAGCGGCAGGCGCGAACAGACGGCGGGTTTTACTGCTTTTTACGCAGGAAAAGATTTTCCGGTAGCCTGATAAAGGAGGCTACCTGAAAACTAAAATGCCTCAGCCGCGCTCTACAGCCGCGAGAAATCCGGGCGCAGGCGGAGGAATGCACCGATGGGTTGATGGAACTGCTAGAGAAACTGGGCGGCTGAGGAATGCTTGGATGATGAAGACCGAGACCTTTTCAAAACCACGGATTTGAGTGCGGTTCAAAGCAGCAGCATCGCAAATCATTTGGCTTTATTGGGCACAGATAATATGGAAATATTTTCAAGCATTCGAGAAACGTACCGAGAGGAAATATGCCGAAAACGGGATTTTGCAAAGGTCTCAGGCTACCCTGAAATTTTCAGGTAGCCTTTTGTGTTTGGGGCTGCTTCACCCAAACAAGCTGCTCTTGCTATTGCCTTTCAGGTAGCCACCATTGTGGCGGGGTAAGCGGCTGTCGGATTCGAGAGCTTGGCCTACCTATCTTCAGCTTTTCAACAGCTTTATTTCAGGTAGCCCTCTTCCCGTTTGAGACTACCTGAAATCATCAAACGCTATTTGCGCCAATAGGCAGGGGTAAAAAGCATGAACACGGTGAAGATTTCCAAGCGGCCGAGTAGCATGACGATAGAGCACAGCCATTTTTGGGCGTCGGCTAGGTTGGCGTAGCTGCCGGCGGGGCCCACGCTGCCGAGGCCGGGACCAGCGTTGGTAATGCAGGCGGTGGTGGCAGTGAGGGCGGTTACGAAGTCGAGGCCGGTGGCCATGAGGGCGAAGGTAGCGAAGATGATGGTGAGGAAATAAACGGCAGTGAACACGAGCACGGTCATGGCGGTACGCTCTGCGATGTGCATACCATTGATTTTTACGGTGTGCACGGCGTTGGGGTGCAAGAGCAGCATCATTTCACGCAGACTGAATTTGAACAATACGATGGCGCGGATGGTTTTGAGCCCACCACCGGCGCTACCGGCGTTGGCGAGGATGTTGGCGAGGAAAAACATCCACAGGGATACGGGCAGCGGCCAGGTGGCGAAGTCAGTGTTGGCGTAGCCGTTGGCCAGGCCGATGGAGACGAAGTTGAAACCGACGTAACGCAGGGCGTGCGGCCAGTCGGCGTAAAAATCTTTGTGCCACAAATAGAGGGAGCATACGATAATGCTGGCAATTAGGGTGGTAATCATCACGCGCACTTCACTGTCGCAGCGATAGGCATTGAGGCTGCATTGGCGGAAGGCGTAATAATGGTTGGTAAAGTTGATAGCGGCCATAACACTGCCAATGGTGATGATGATTTCGATGAGTGGAGAATTGAAATAGGCGATGTTTTGGTCGTGGGTGGAGAAACCGCCTAGGCCGAGGCAGGACATGGCATGGCACACGGCATCGAGCCAACTCATACCGGCCAGGCGCAGGGCAAGGCAGATAAGGAGTGTGAAAAAAACGTAGATTAACCAAAGGTTTTTGGCGGTTTGGGAGATGCGAGGGGAAAGTTTGCTGTCTTTGTGGATGCCAGGGATTTCGACTTTAAAGAGCTGGGTGCCGCCCACGCCGATCATGGGCAGGATGGCCACGGCTAACACGATGATGCCCATTCCGCCTACCCAGTTGAGCAGATGGCGCCAGAAGTTAAGTGAGGGGGGGAAGCTGTCGAGGTTGGTGAAGACGGTGGCGCCGGTGGTGGTAAGGCCGGATATGGCTTCAAAAAAGGCGTCGGTGTAGCTGATACCGGGCAAATGCCAGTAGAATGGCAGGGAGGCGACCATGGCAAAGCCTACCCATAAAAGGAAGACGAGGGTGAAGCCGTCGCGGGCGCGCAGCTCGCGGTGGTGGCGGCGGGTGATGAGCCAGATGATGCCGGAAACGAAGATGGTGCCAGCGGCGGTGTCAGCAAATATCCAGAAAGCAGCATCTTGGTAGAGATACGACACGATGGTGGGCGCCAAGAGCAATAGCGAAAATACGAAGCCAAGGCGGGAGAAGATGTGGATGATGGGAGCGAGTTTGTAGTACATGGTGTGGCTTAGGTGGCCTGTGGAAAAGGATGTATTTTACTTGTTTTAACGGGGTGTTGTGATGGCGGTTGAGGCTACCTGAAAACGGATACAGCGGTTTCAGGTAGCTTGCGGCATGAGCAAATGAGCGTGGGTCATAGCTAAAGCACTTATTTCTTCATACAAGGCAGCGAGCCGCAGACAGTATAGGTAAAAGTATGGCAAGACAAGCTAACGTCGTATATAAGAAATAAGTGCTTTAGCTATAAGTGCGTTTCGGGTCATTGGGCCGCAGTTCGGCCGCCAGTTTATCCAAAATGCCGTTGACGAATTTGTGGCCGTCGATGCCGCCGAAGGTTTTGGTGACTTCAATCGCTTCGTTAATGATCACGGGGTAGGGCGTTTCCGGCATATCGCGCAGCTCGAAAGCAGCGGCTAGGAGCACGGCGCATTCGATGGGGCTGAGGTCTTTTTCGTCACGGTCGAGCAGCGGGCGGATAATCTGCATCAGCTCGCGGCGTTTGGCCTGAACGCCGAAGAAAATGGCGGTGAAGAGCTCGTTGTCGGCCTTGGCGAAGTATTCGTTTTCGCGGATATTTTTGGCCACTTCGGTATCGGGCAGCTGGTTGAGCGCGGCCTGATACAGCGCCTGCACGGCAAATTCGCGCGCGCGGCGGCGCGGGGTGCGGTTTTTCGGTTTCATTACTTGGCTTTCTGAAATCAATGTCTACACGAGGGCATCGGGCAGGTTGTTGCCGGCCGGATTGAGGCGGCGCAGCAGGTTGGCGCATTCCACCGCCACCACGGCGGCTTCGGCGGCTTTGCTTTGGATGCGCGCGTGGGCTTGTTCGTCGTTTTCGGTGGTGAGGATGGCGTTGGCAATCGGGATGTTGAAATCCAGCCCCACGCGGCTGATGCCGGCGGCGGATTCGTTTGACACCAATTCGAAATGGTAGGTTTCGCCGCGAATCACCGCGCCCAAGGCTACCAGTGCATCAAAGCTGTGTGACTGTGCCATATTTTGCAGCGCCAGCGGTACTTCCAGCGCGCCGGGCACGGTGGCTACGGTGATGTTGCCGTCGGGCACGCCCATTTCCACCAGTTTTTTGGTGCACACTTCAAGCATGGCGCTGCCGATTTCGTTGGAAAAACGGGCTTGTACAATGCCGATATTCAGGCCTGCGCCGTCGTGGTTGGGGGGGATGATGGTCATGTCCGCTGCTCCGTTGTAGTGAAATAAGCAAAAGCGGCATGCGCCGCAAGAAAGCGGATTTTACACCAAAGCGCACGTTTTGGGGCTGTGAAGGAAGATGGCTTGCGTTACAATGGCGGCGTTTTGCTCCACTTTTCAGGTAGCCTTCCATGCCAACCATCACTCTTATCGCCGCCGTGGCGGATAACCGCTGCATCGGCAGCGGCAACGCCATGCCCTGGCATATTGCCGAAGATTTCGCCTTTTTCAAACGCTACACCTTGGGCAAACCCGTGGTGATGGGGCGCAAAACTTGGGATTCGCTGCCCAAGAAACCCTTGCCCGGTCGCCGCAATATCGTGATTACCCGCCAGCCGCTCTGGCAGGCCGAAGGCGCAGAACGTGCCGACAGCTTAGATGCCGCGCTGGCCATGCTGGCCGACGTGCCCGAGATCATCATCATGGGAGGTGCGCAGATTTATGCCCAGGCCCTGCCGCTGGCCACCGATTTGCGCCTCACCGAAGTGCGGTTGGATATCGACGGCGACGCCTTTTTCCCAGCCTTTGCCCCCGCCGAATGGCAGGAGGTTGAACGCAGCAGCCACACCGCTGCCGCCAACGGCATCCGCTTCGATTTCGTGCACTACCGCCGCGCCCGGCAGGCTACCTGAAAGATTGAGGCTATCTGAAAAATGCTGCACCGCCTGATCGAACGCCATTGGCAAACGCCCAAGCCGCTGCTCACGCCGATTTTATGGCCGTTGGCGCGGCTGTTCGGCTTGTTGGCAGCGCGGCGGCGTGAAGGCTACCTGAAAGGCCGGCGGCACAGCGAAAAGCTGCCCGTGCCGGTGGTGGTGGTAGGCAATGTGCAGGCCGGCGGCAGCGGCAAAACCCCTGTGGCGCAGGCCTTAGTGCGCGCCTTGCAGGAGCGCGGCATCCGCCCCGGCATCATCAGCCGTGGCTATGGCCGCAGCGGGCAGGGCGTGCACGTGTTAAACAGCCAAAGCACCGCCGCGCAGGCCGGCGACGAGCCGCTGCTGCTGCACCGCAGCACCGGTGCCCCCGCCGCCGTGGGCAGCCGCCGTGCCGAAGCGGGCAGGGCGCTTTTGGCCGCGCATCCCGAAGTGCAAATCATCGTTGCCGACGATGGCTTGCAACACTACGCCCTGCAACGTGATTTCGAGCTGGCCGTGTTCCCCGCCGCCGATGTGGGGCGGCCGCTGGATTTGCTGCCCAACGGCAATTTGCGCGAGCCTTTGCAGCGCCTGGAAAGCGTAAACGCCGTGCTGCTCGCCAACAGCACGCCCGACAGCCCCGAGCCGGATTGGGCGCTGCCGGATAACGTGCTGCTTTGCCGCAGCCGCCTGCAATGCGGGCAGATTTACCGTCTGCACCGCCCGCACGAACCCTTGCCCGAAGGCTACCTGAAACAGCGCCGCGTTATCGCCGCCGCCGCCATCGCCAAGCCAGAACGTTTTTTTGCCGAACTGGCGCGGCTTGGCATCGAAACCGAACGGCAAATGGCACTGCCTGACCACGCTGCCTGGCAGATTGCCGATTTGCCCGCAGCCGATTGCTACATCGTCACTGAAAAAGACGCAGTGAAGCTCGCCGCCGACACCGCGCAGGAAGTATGGGTATTGCCCGTGCGCGCCGAACTGCCGGAAGCCTTAGTGCAGGCCGTAATCCGCCGCTGCCTGCCGGATAAGGAACAGGCTGCCTGAAAGCGAAGCTTCAACGCAGTTAACACACAAGTTGAAACGAAGTTGCCGCAGCAAGCGGAATTTCTGCGAAGCCAAAACCTAAGCTTCAACCAAAACAACACAGGAGACCCCAAACCATGGACAAAAAATACCTCGACCTCCTCGTTTGCCCGCTCACCAAAGGCGCACTCGAATACCATGCCGGCCGCCAAGAATTGTGGAGCCGCCAAGCCAAGCTGGCCTTCCCCATCCGCGACGGCATTCCCATCATGCTGGAAAACGAAGCCCGCCCCCTCACCGAAGAAGAGCTGCGCGCATGAGCACCCCGTTTACCGTTATCATCCCCGCCCGCCTGGCCTCCAGCAGGCTACCTGAAAAAGCCTTGGCCGATATTGCCGGCAAACCCATGGTGGTGCGCGTGGCCGAGCGCGCCAAGCTGAGCGAGGCGCAGCGCATCGTCGTGGCCACCGACCACACCGCCATTGCCACCGCCTGCTCCGAATACGGCATTGAAGCCGTGCTCACCGGCAAACAGCACACCAGCGGCACCGCCCGCCTGGCCGAAGCCGCACTGCTGCTGGGCATGGCCGATAGCGACATCGCCGTAAACGTGCAGGGCGACGAGCCGCTGATTGATCCCGCCCTCATCAACCGCACCGCCGAATTGCTCGGCAGCAGCAGTGCGCAAATGGCCACCGCCGCCCACCCGATTGCCGACGCGGCCGAGTTTCTCAACCCCAACTGCGTGAAAGTGGTGCTCGACCAGCGGCGCAACGCCCTCTATTTCAGCCGCGCCCCCATCGCCTGGCCGCGCGATGCCTTCGCCGAAACGCAAGCCGTGCTGCCCGAAGGCTTTGCCCCGTTGCGCCACATCGGCCTATATGCCTACCGCGTGGGTTTTTTGCACCAATACGTCGGCCTGCCGCCCTCGCCGCTGGAGGGTATCGAATCGCTCGAGCAGCTGCGCGTGTTGTGGCACGGCGGCAAAATCGCTGTAACCGTGTGCGACAACGCCCCCGCCGCCGGGGTGGACACCGCCGAAGATTTACAGCGCGTGCGCGATTGGTTTGCCCGGCATCCCGAAGAGGCTACCTGAAAACAAATCGCCCGGCCGAGCAAAGCCTATAATTTTGATTTCGCTGAAGCTTCGCTTTCAGGTAGCCTGTTCCCCGAAACGGCTTGCCTTCGCCTTGAACGACCGATTTTAAGGAGTTGAGTTATGCGTTTGCTCCGCCGCGTTGGTTTCTCCGCTCTCCTGATTGCTGTTGCCCTCTCTGCCGCTTATTTTGCGAACACCACCCGCCCGCCGCAAAATCCCGCTGCCCGCGCCAAAGCTGTTCGGCTGCCTGAAACCATGCCGCCGCCCGCATCGGCACAGGTCGGCAACGCGGATAAGGCGCCGCCCATCGTCCGCGCCGCCCGCAGCCAAATCGGCCAAACCGTGCGCTATGACCCCGCCTATACTGCGCTAGATTATCCGATGGGCGATGTGCCGATAGCAAAAGGAGTGTGCACCGATGTGGTGATTCGCGCACTGCGGCAGCAGGGCATAGACTTGCAGCAGCTGGTTCACCAAGACATGAAAGCGAATTTTTCCGCCTACCCGAACCGCTGGGGGCTAAAACGCCCCGACCCGAATATCGACCACCGCCGCGTGCCGAATCTGGAGGTTTATTTCGCGCGGCACGGCTGGGCGGCGCAAGACGGATACCGTGCGGGCGACATCGTTACTTGGCGGCTGGCGGGCAGCGGGCTGCCGCACATCGGCATCGTATCCGACCGCAAACAGGGTGATACACCGCTGATTATCCACAATATCGGCGCAGGCACGCGTGAAGAGGACATCCTGTTCCGCCACGAAATCGTCGGCCATTTCAGGCAGCCCGCCCAATATGGCGCCGTGAAGTGGCGGTGCGGCCAAGCCTGATGCTGTTTTTTAGGTAGCCTTCTCATGCCAAGCAGGCTACCTGAAATCAAAATCTGTCTAACAAAGAAACGAATATGACCACACCCGACAACACCGTCCGCCTTTCCAAACGCATGGCCGAGCTCGGCCTCTGTTCGCGCCGCGAAGCCGATGCCTATATCGAGCGCGGCTGGGTGAGCGTGAACGGCGAGAAAGCCGTGCTCGGCCAAAAGGTGGGCGCGGACGACCGCATCGAGCTGCACCGCGCTGCGCACGAAGAACAGGCCGGGCGGGTGACCATCCTGCTGCACAAGCCGGTGGGCTTCGTGAGCGGGCAGGCCGAAAAAGGCTACCGCAGCGCCGCCGAGCTGATTACCGAAGCCAACCATTGGCCGGAAGACCGCAGCCCGCAAAAGTTTAAAGCGGCACATCGCCACGGCCTCGCTCCCGCCGGCCGGCTGGATATCGACTCGGTCGGGCTGCTGGTGCTCACGCAAGATGGACGCGTGGCCAAAAGCCTGATCGGTGAAAACAGCGGTGTGGAAAAAGAATACCTGGTGCGCGTGAAGGGCAAACTTTCCGAAGAAGGCCTGCGCCTGCTGAACCACGGCCTGAAGCTGGACGGTGAAGCGTTGCGGCCGGCCAAGGTGTCGTGGCAAAACCAAGACCAGCTGCGCTTTGTGCTGAAACAGGGCAAAAAACGCCAAATCCGCCGTATGTGCGAGCTGGTGGGGCTGCGCGTGGTGGGGCTCAAGCGCATCCGCATCGGCAGGGTGAAACTCGGTGCACTGCCGCCGGGGCAGTGGCGCTATCTGGCGCCGCACGAGCGGTTTTGATTGGGAAGATAGCAGATTAAAATAAGAATGCTACAGTGTTGTCTCGCCTAGCTGTACTACCTATACTGTGTCCGCGGCTCGCCGCCTTGTCTCATTCTTATTTTAATCCACTATGAATATGCTAAAGGCTACCTGAAAATACGGCACGGCAGAGTTTTTGCGAAGTTGGAGTTTCAGGTAGCCTTTAGTGTATTCATTTTGGACAGGTGTTGTGATTTCAGGTAACGTGTATGCCGTGTTCTTCGCTTGTTCCTGCAGTTGGTTTGAGAAAAACTGCAATCAAAGCTATACGCCCGGGCGACGGCTATGGCAAAATGCCTGCTTGATTTTATTTCTGTATATTTTAAGGAGTGCCACCATGTCCATCAGCAATGTAGTTCGCATGATTGAAGAGAACGATGTCCGTTTCGTTGATTTGCGATTCACCGACACTAAAGGCAAACAGCACCATTTCACCGTGCCTGCCGCAGTGGTGCTGGACGATCCGGAAGAATGGTTTGAAAACGGCCATCCGTTCGATGGTTCGTCTATCGGTGGCTGGAAGGGCGTTCAGGCCTCCGATATGTTGCTGCGCCCCGATCTGGCCACTGCCTTCATCGACCCCTTCTACGACGATGCCACTGTGGTGCTCACTTGCGACGTGATCGACCCGGCCAGCGGCCAGGGCTACGACCGCGACCCGCGCTCCATCGCCCGCCGAGCCGAAGCCTATTTGAAAGCCAGCGGCGTGGGCGATACGGCCTATTTCGGCCCCGAGCCTGAATTTTTCGTGTTCGATGGCATTGAGTTTGAAACCCATATGCACAAAGCCCGCTTCGAAATCAGCTCCGAAAGCGCCGCGTGGTCGAGCGGCCTGCATTTGGACGGCCAAAATACTGGCCACCGCCCGATGGTGAAAGGTGGCTACGCCCCCGTTGCGCCGGTGGATGCCGGGCAGGATTTGCGCTCCGCCATGGTCAATACCTTGCAGGAAATCGGCATTGAAGTGGAAGTGCACCATGGCGAAGTGGGCACCGGCAGCCAGATGGAAATCGGTACTAAATTCAGTACCTTGGTACACCGTGCTGACCAAACCCAAGACATGAAATACGTGATCCACAACGTGGCGCACAACTTCGGCAAAACCGCCACCTTCATGCCCAAACCTTTGATGGGCGACAACGGCAGCGGTATGCACGTGCATCAATCCATTTGGAAAAACGGCCAAAACCTCTTCGCCGGCGACGGCTATGCCGGCTTGAGCGACACCGCCCTTTACTATATCGGCGGCATCATCAAGCACGCCAAAGCGCTGAATGCCATCGCCAACCCCTCCACCAACTCCTACAAACGTCTCGTGCCGCATTTTGAAGCGCCCACCAAGCTGGCTTATTCCGCCAAAAACCGCTCCGCTTCCATCCGCATTCCCACCGTGCACAGCGTGAAAGCCCGCCGCGTTGAAGTGCGTTTCCCGGATCCTACCGCGAACCCCTATTTGATGTTCGCCGCGCTGTTGATGGCTGGGCTGGATGGTATCCAAAACAAAATCCATCCCGGTGATCCGGCCGACAAAAACCTCTACGACCTGCCGCCGGAAGAGGATGTATTGGTGCCGACCGTGTGTGCCTCTTTGGAAGAAGCCTTGTTCGCCCTCAAAGCCGACCACGAATTCCTCCTGCGCGGCGGCGTGTTCAGCCAAGACTGGATCAACAGCTACATCGCCTTCAAAGAAGAAGACGTGCGCCGCATCCGCATGGCGCCGCACCCGCTGGAATTTGAAATGTATTACTCGCTGTAAGGCAGAATGAAAAGGCTACCTGAACAATCAGGTGGCTTTTTTATACCGAATGTTTGCCCTGGCTGCTGCCTTTCGCAGGTTCAGGTAGCCTTTGTCCCATGATTGCACGAGACAAAATGGCGGCAGATTGAGCAAAATCGGATAGTTTGGAGCAGAGGAATGCCAGTATGATGCCACCTGTTTTAAATTATCCAAGCAATAAGGAACACATCATGGGCGCACGCCGCAAATTTCCGATTCCGCTCAGTTATTTCAGCACCACCATCGGCCTATTCGCGTTGGGTTTGTCGTGGCGCTATGGCGCAGCGGCAGGCCTGATGCCGGCTTGGCCGAGTGAATGGCTGCTGGCAGCGGCGTTTGTGGTGTGGTTGGTGCTGGTGGCGGCTTACGTTTGCAAGATATTGGCTTATCGCGATGATTTTTTAAGCGACTTAACTGATTTGGTGCAATGCTGTTTTCTCAGTGCCATTCCGATTACCACCACCTTGGCAGGCATTGCTGGACTGCCGTATGCCGCCGGGGCGGCACGCGTGCTGGTGTATGCCGGCATTTCTGGGCAGCTGGCGTTTGCCATGTATCGTGCTGCCGGGCTGTGGCGCGGGCTGCACAGCTTGGCAGCCACTACGCCGGTGATTTATCTGCCTACGGTGGCCGCTAATTTCGTGAGTGCCACGGCGCTAGATGTGCTGGGGAGGCATGATTATGCGGTGTTGTTTTTCGGTGCGGGGCTGCTGTCTTGGTTTAGCCTGGAGGCGGCGATTTTAGGCAGGCTGCGCACGGCGGTGGCGGTTGCACCGCAAGTGCGCGGGATAGTGGGCATCCAGCTTGCACCGGCCTTTGTGGGCTGTGGGGCGTATTTTGCGGTGAACGGCGGCGCAATCGACATTTTTGCGCTGGCCTTGATGGGATACGGCTGTTTGCAGTTTCTGCTGTTGCTGCGCCTGCTGGGCTGGTTTGCCGAGGGCGGGTTTAGCATGAGCTGGTGGGGCTTCTCGTTCGGCTTGGCGGCCATGTGCGGCTGCGGGTTGCATCTGCTGGAGGCGGGCAGGTTGGTGTGGCTGGGCACGGTGCTGGCGGTAAGTGGCTCGGCTGGGGTAGCACTGTTGTTGGCGGGAACGTTGTATTTGGTGTGGCAGGGGCGGTTTTTGGTGCGTTAGGCTGCTAAAGGTTAAAGGCTACCTGAAAACGGTTTATACGGTTTCAGGTAGTCTTTTTGTAGCAGAGGAAGGTATCAGAGCAAATCCAATTGCGCTAAAGCCCGTTGCAGCTGGTCGGCCGTCCAGTGGTTGCTGGCAGCGAGGGTCATGAGGGCGGTGGCGGTTTCGATATTGCATTTGCCGCCGCCCACCGCGCCGGCCTGGCGCAGGGCGTTGCCTTGGGCGTAGGCGGTGCCGGTGCGGCCGTGGTGAGCTTGGCTGATGTTGAGTAACAGGCCGCCGTTTTGGCTGAAGTGTTGCACGGCGGCGAGCAATTCGGGGCTGGCGGGGGCGTGGCCTTGGCCGTAGGAAAGCAGGATGGAGGCTTCTTGGGGGAAGTGGCGCAGGCTGTGGGCGATTTGCTCGGGGCTGCTGCCGGGGGTGAGCAGGTGGCTGCACACACGGGCGGCGGGGTTGAAACGGGTGGGCAGGCCGCTGAGGCGGCGGGGCGGGGTGTTTGGCTGCCAGGTGTTGAAGTGGGCGTTGTCGAAGCCTTGGTCGAGCTCGGTGCTGCATTTACTGCTGCCGATAGCGGGATAGAGCTGGCCGCCGAAGGCGATAACGGTGCCGTGCAGTTGGGGATTTTGCAGGGCGGCAATGGCGGTGTGGAGGTTGGCCGGGGCATCGCTGTTGGCGGCGTGGTAGGGCTTTTGCGCGCCGGTGAGGACGATGGGTTTGCCGCCGCTGTCGAGTGCAAGGGCGAGGAAATTTGCGGTGTAGGCGAGGGTGTCGGTGCCGTGTAAGATGAGGATGCCGTCGTGCTCGGGCAGGGCGGTTTGCAGGATGGCGAGCCATTCTGCCCAATGTTGTGGGGTGATGTTGGAGCTGTCGATCAGGGGCTGGCAGATGTGCCAGTGAAAAACGGCGTGTTCGGCATAGGGCTGCAGGGCTTGTTCGGCGAGCTCGGCATCGGGCACAAGGCCGGTGGGGCTGGGCTTCATACCAATGGTGCCGCCGGTGTAGAGGACGAAGATTTTTTGCATGGCGGGATGTTTTACTGGAAATGGGATATGGGATTATAGGGGCTAGCTGAAAAGTTGGGGTAGGGGGATTGGAGTTTCTTTTTCAGGTAGCCTTGGTGTGATTGAGGGAATGGATTAAAGGCTACCTGAAAAGTTTTTTGCTTTTCAGGTAGCCTTTTAGTTAGCTGATGGAGTTACTGAACTTTAATCAGTTTAACATCGAATACCAGCACGGAGTTGGGCGGAATGCTGGGGTTGCCTTTGTCGCCGTAAGCGAGTTCGGCGGGGATGTAGAGGGTGTATTCGCCGCCTTCTTTCATCAGCTGCAGGCCTTCGGTCCAGCCTTTGATCACGCCGTCAAGTTTGAAGGTGGCCGGTTCGCCGCGCTTGATGGAGCTGTCGAACACGGTACCGTCGAGCAATCTGCCTTCGTAGTGTACGGTTACAGTGCTCTTGGCAGTGGGCTGTTTGCCGGTGCCTTCGGTTTTCACGCTGTATTGCAGGCCGGAGGGCGTAGTTTTCACGCCTTCTTTGGCTTTGTTGGCTTCGAGGAAGGCTTTGCCTTCTTCCTGCTGGCGGGTGGCCAGTTTGCCCATCTGGGCAGTGTGGTATTGCTGCAGGATGTTGTTGGCTTCTTCATCGCTTACAGGCAGCGGCTGGCTGGCCATACCGGCCTGCAGGCCTTTAATCAGGGTAGCTTGGTCGAAATCCAAGATGGTGTTGGCGTCGCCCAGCTGTTGGCCTTGGAGGTAGCCGATGAGGTAGCTGGCTTTTTGCTGATCGGTCATGCCGGCCAATACGTCGGAGGCAGCGGCAGGGCCTGAAGCGGCAGCGGGGCCGGAGGCAGCTGAAGCGGCGGCAGGGGCTGATGAGGTCGGAGCAGAGGCGTTGCTGGAAGTGGGCTGTTGGTTACAGGCGGCCAGGGCGAATACCACGGCGGCGGCCAGCAGGCAGGTGCGGAATGTGTTGGTTTGCATAAAACTCCCTAATGTGAATGAAAAGAAACAACAGCGGGCATTACATCATTTCCGCCGTGCTGTTTCAATCGGTTTTACCTGAATTAAAAGGCCTCGGCTTGTTTTTTCGCGGCGGAAGTGATGAAATCCCGCCTTTCTACCGAATACACTGAAAGATTTGTTATGCAACCCGTTTGCCTGCCGCGCGGCCCGATTATGGCCGATGTTGCCGCCCACCGCCTGAGCGAGGAAGAAAAACAACGCCTGCTGCACCCCGCCGTGGGTGGCGTGATTTTGTTTCGCCGCAATTACCAAAACCGCAGCCAGCTTCAGGCTTTGTGTGCCGAAATCAAGGCTTTGCGTACGCCGGAGTTGGTGATTGCCGTGGATCATGAGGGCGGGCGCGTGCAGCGCTTTATCGAAGGCTTCACCCGCCTACCGGCCATGAGCACGCTGGGCGGCATTTGGGAAAAGCAAGGCCAAGCAGCGGCAGAAGCGGCGGCGGAACAGGTGGGTTGGGTGTTGGCGACAGAATTGCGCGCTTGCGGGGTGGACTTATCGTTTACGCCGGTGTTGGATTTGGATTGGGGGCAGTGCGCCGTGATCGGTAACCGCAGTTTCCACTGCCAAGCCGACACCGTTACCACGCTGGCACTGGCGCTGCAACGCGGGCTCAACCGTGGCGGCATGCAAAGCTGCGGCAAACACTTCCCCGGCCACGGCTTTGTTGTCGGCGACAGCCACCATGTGTTGCCAGAAGACCCGCGCAGCCTGGCCGAACTGATGGAGGCAGATATTCAGCCTTTCCGTGCTTTGGCTGCCGAAGGCATGGCCGCCGTGATGCCCGCGCATGTGGTGTACCCGCAGGTAGACAAACAACCTGCCGGTTTTTCGAGCATCTGGTTGAAGCAAATTTTGCGCCAGGATTTGGGCTTCAACGGCGTGATTTTTTCCGACGACCTCACCATGGAAGGCGCCAGCATGGCCGGCGGCATCCGCGAGCGGGCAGCGCAATCTTTCGCGGCCGGTTGCGATATCGTGTTGGTGTGCAACCGCCCCGATTGGGTAGACGAACTGCTCGAAGGCTTCAGGCTACCTGAAAACCCGCAATTAGCCGACCGCTGGCAATACATGGCTGGGCGCGGCACACCAAGTGATTACGCCGCAGTAATGCAGCAGCCCGAATTCCAAGCCGCCCAAGCCTTCACCGCCGCACTTTCCTCGCCGCAAGATTTGGCCGGCGGGGTGAAAGTGGGCGAGGCGTTTTAAGGAGGATACCTATGTTAAACCCGAAAATTTTCAGCCTGCCGGAAGAAGAGCTGCTGGTAAAAGACGTGCCGCAGGGCTATGCCATCGTTTCCGACCAGGTTGCCAAAGAAGGCATGCCGATCCGTTTCCTGTATCGGGAAGAGCCTGATTCGGCCTTCCCGCCCGATAGCGGCTGGCGGATGTTTTCCAGTTTTGAAGACGATGATTATGCCGAAAATGCGGCCAACTTCCACCTCTACAGCCTGCAACGCATGGCTAACTACCAGCCGGCGATCGCCAAATTGCTGCACAGCTCCACCGGCTCGGTGTTTGAGCAGGATTTACACCAGCCGGATTTTGTGGCGGTGAGCGATTGGGAGATTCCGCAGGAGTGAGCTTAGTGTCATCATTGTGATGGCGGGCGGTATAGAGGCTACTTGAAGTGGTTTTTTGATTTTCAGGTAGCCTTTTGTTGTGGCCGGGCAAACCAGGCTGATCAATTAGCTTGTGGCCAATTCAAAATATTTCTGCATCACCAACAGGCTGGTGATCAGTTCTTGCCTGCTATTGAAGAAGGGCTGCATATAGGCGTTGGCGTTGCGGATGATGCGTTCGGCGGCATCGGGGTGTTGTTGGTAGAAGGCGAGTTTTTCTTCGAAATCGCTGTAGTCGGGCTGGAGGTGGACGTAGTGGACTTCAGGCTGTAGCAGGCCCTCCAGCAGCCAGGTTTCGTAGGCGGGGGGGGTCATGAAACAGAGGGAGCGGGAGGCGAGTATCCATTTGAGGTTGGTGGCGACGTCGTTGCCTTCGATGCTGAGGATGTATTTGTATTGCAGCTGTTGGCCTACGCTCATGAAGCTGCGGTGGTAGGGCTGGCCGATGGATTGTTTGTGTACGCAGCCGACGTCGCACAGAGGGTGGTTGTGGTATTGGCGCAAGAAGTGCAGGCGTTGTTCTTGGAAGGCGGCGCCGCGCCAGACGAGTTGGTTGCGTTTGGCGGCAAATGGGGTGCGGTCGGGGTAGATGTAGAAATGGCGCACGCTGTCGAGCTTGAGTAAAACGGAGTATTGGTTGTCGCTCCGGATAGGGCGGCTTTTCACGAAGGCGGGCTGGGCGGAGATGTGGGTGACATCGCCGAATTCGTAGGCGAAGCGGGCTTCTGCCGGGAAGTAGCGCAGGAGGGTGGCGAGGTCGTAGTAGTAGGCGGAGGTGTGGCTGCCGCGTTTGAAGTTGCCGGCTTGGCCTACCGGGGTGAGGCTAGCTGAAAGGGTAAACGGCTGGTTTTGCCGGTTGCAGTAGTCCACGCGCTGCCGGATTTGCTGCTGGGTTTCGCTGGGGAGGCGGGCAAACTCGGCCAATACGGGCTCGATGGATTTGGCGAGTAAGCGGTGTGGCAACAGGCCGAATGGGCTGTGGCGGGTGTAGTAGGCGAGTTTGTGCAGGCGGCGGTGGTAGATGCCGAGATCGATGGGCATGGCGGTTTAGCAGGGTTGTATCAGTTGTTTGGCTTCCTGGCGTTTGAGCTTCCAGCCGTGGGAGTAAACGAGGCAGGTGAGGTAGTATTTTGATTCTATGCGGAATAGGGGGATGAAGAAGAAGGTGAATTTGGTGTAGGCATTGGTGATGTGTAGATTAACGCGGTTGTTGCAGTTGCCGCAGAGGCAGCTTTCGCCGAGGTCGTCAAAATAGCCTTTACTGCCCCAGATGAAGATCATGGCGATTTCTCTTTGTACTTATATGGTTATGTGTGAAAGCCGAGCCAGCACGTTGCGGCCGGCTCGGCTGGTTTGGCTTATACGATTTCGGCTTTGGTGATCACTACGGGCTCAACCGGCACATCGTCGTGGTAGCCGTGGCGTTTGGTGGCAACACCTTCGATAGCATCAACTACATCTTGGCCTTCCACCACTTTGCCGAATACGGCGTAGCCCCAGCCGTGCAGGCTGGGGGAGGTGTGGTTGAGGAAGTCGTTGTCTTTGGTATTGATAAAGAATTGAGAGGAGGCACTGTGCGGGGCCTGGGTACGCGCCATGGCGAGGGTGTATTTATTGTTTTTCAGGCCGTTTTGTGCTTCATTTTTAATCGGGGCGCGGGAGGGCTTTTCCTGCATGTTTTCGTCCATGCCTCCGCCCTGAATCATGAAACCTTTGATCACGCGGTGGAAAATAAGGCCGTCGTAGAAGCTGTCTTTCACGTATTGTTCGAAGTTGGCAGCGGTTTCGGGGGCTTTTTCGTGGTCGAGCTCGATGCCGATAGTGCCGAAGTTGGTATGGAGTTTGATCATGTTTGCCGTCCTGTAATGGGTTGGAGGAAAGGGAAGAGGTTACCTGAAAAACAGTTTGGGGTTTCAGGTAGCCTTTTTATGTTGGGATTATTGCGAAAGAACGCGCACTTGGCGGATAACGATGGGCGTGCGCGGCACGTCTTGATACATATCCACTGTGCCGGTGGGAATACCGGCGATTTTGTCCACCACTTCCTGCCCGGCGGTTACTTTGCCGAACACGGCATAGCCATAGCCACGTGCAGTGGGGGCGGTATGGTTGAGGAATTCGTTGTCTTTCAGGTTGATGAAAAACTGGCTGGTGGCGGAGTGCGGCTGGGCAGTGCGCGCCATGGCGATGGTGTAGCGGTTGTTTTTCAGGCCGTTGGCGGCTTCGTTATCGAGGGCGCGACGTATGGGGGCTTTTTCGGCCATTTGGGCGGTGAGGCCGCCGCCTTGAATCATGAAGCCGGGGATTACTCGGTGGAAGATGGTGCCGTTGTAAAAGCCGCTGCAGGCGTAGGCGAGGAAGTTTTCCACGGTTTTCGGTGCGCGGGTTTCATCCAAGGAAAGCTCAATATTGCCTTGGCTGGTTTCAAGCAACACGCGGGTTTCGGCATGGGCGGCGAGGGCGGAGCAGCCGAGTGTGGCGGCCAGGATGAGTGTGCGGAACGGTTTGTTCATGATATTGGTTAAGATATGGAAATGAATAAAGGCGTTAGGGTAAAGGCTACCTGAAAATTTTGCAAGCATGGCTAAAGTATTTCTGCCGGCCGCGTTAGCTGGCGTTGCGGTATTGCTCATGCTGTTTGCAGCCCTCGCCTGGCAAGAAGAAAGAAAGGCTTTCACTGCCATAGAATGCCGGTTATGGTGGGGAGAGTTGTTTGCAATACAGAACTCATTGATTGTGTTAAAATCGCCCGCTTTTTACATTCTAATTTTCCGCAAAGGCACACCCATGATTTCCACTTCCGGCATCACCATGCAGTTTGGCGCGAAGCCGCTGTTTGAAAACGTCTCCGTCAAATTCGGCGAAGGCAACCGCTACGGCCTCATCGGCGCGAACGGTTCGGGCAAATCCACCTTCATGAAGATTTTGGGCGGCGATTTGGAGCAGACCAGCGGCGAAGTGGCGATTGAACACGGCGTGCGTTTGGGCAAGCTGCGCCAAGACCAGTTTGCCTACGAAGACATGCGCGTGCTGGACGTGGTGCTGATGGGGCACACCGAAATGTGGGCGGCGATGACCGAACGCGACGCGATTTACGCCAACCCCGAAGCCACCGAAGAAGACTATATGCACGCGGCCGAACTGGAAGCCAAGTTCGCCGAATACGACGGCTATACCGCCGAAGCGCGCGCCGCCGAATTATTGAGCGGCGTAGGCATTGCCGAAGAACTGCACAACGCCACCATGGCGGAAGTTGCCCCGGGCTTCAAGCTGCGCGTGCTGCTGGCGCAAGCCCTGTTCTCCAAACCCGACGTGTTGCTGTTGGACGAGCCGACCAACAACTTGGACATCAACACTATCCGCTGGCTGGAAGGCGTGCTGAACCAATACGATTCCACCATGATTATCATCAGCCACGACCGCCACTTCCTGAACGAAGTCTGCACCCACATGGCGGATTTGGACTACAACACCATCACCGTTTATCCCGGCAATTACGACGACTATATGCTGGCCAGCGCCCAATCCCGCGAGCGTGCGCTGAAAGACAACGCCAAAGCCAAAGAAAAATTGCAGGAACTGCAAGAATTTGTGGCACGCTTCTCTGCTAATAAATCCAAAGCCCGCCAAGCGACCAGCCGCTTGAAACAGGCCGACAAAATCAAAGCCGAAATAGTGGAAGTGAAACCCTCCACCCGCCAAAACCCGTATATCCGTTTTGAAACGGACGAGAAAAACAAGCTGCACCGCCAAGCCGTAGAAGTGGAAAACCTGGCCAAATCGTTCGACAAAACCCTGTTTGAAAAATTGTCTTATATTTTGGAAGCAGGGCAACGCCTCGCCATCATCGGTCCGAACGGCGCGGGTAAATCCACCCTGCTGAAACTCTTGGCCGGCGCGTTTGACGAAAAACTTTCCGATGTCAAACCCGATGCAGGCTGCATCAAATGGGCGGAAAAAGCCACCGTCGGCTACTACCCGCAAGACCACGAAAACGACTTCGACGTGGACATGGACCTGACAGAATGGATGCGCCAATGGGGGCAGGAAGGCGACGACGAACAAGTGATTCGCGGCACGCTCGGCCGCCTGCTGTTCGGCAGCAACGACGTGGTGAAAAAAGTGAAAGTGCTCTCCGGCGGCGAAAAAGGCCGCATGCTCTACGGCAAACTGCTGCTGCTGCGCCCCAACGTGCTGATTATGGACGAACCGACCAACCACATGGACATGGAAAGCATCGAATCGCTGAACATGGCGCTGGAAAAATACAAAGGCACGCTGATTTTCGTGTCGCACGACCGCCAGTTTGTATCCTCGCTCGCCACGCAGATTATCGAGCTCGACGGCAAAGGCGGCTATGAATATTATCTGGGCGATTACGAAGGTTACTTAGCCAAGAAAGGCTTGGTGTAACCCCAAAAGGCTACCTGAAAGAGAAATCAATTTTCAGGTAGCCTTTTGCAGATGGTTCAAATAAAAATATAAGTAAGAAAGGGAAAGTATGTTTACACTCAATGGGTTTGGCACCACATTTGTTGGCGAATGCGATTACGAGCCGGACGGCACTTACATCACCACGGCATGGATTGTGGCTTTATGGATACTGCTGATTCCGCTGTATAGCGCACGGATTTTGTTGGTGGAACCGACCATGCTCTCCGGCACGAATTATCAAATTATCAAGCAGCCGGTGCATTGGGGTCAGGCTCGGCGGATATGGGCGTACACACTCGGGATTCCCGCTCTGCTTGCCTTGTTTGTTTGGATGGTGGGTGTGTTGGATTCATTGTCGCCGCTGGCGGGGTAAATCCTATTTTGGCTGGCGGTGGGTGTGATGCTTGTCTACGCTCTTTTGCCGTTTTTCCTGCGCTATCGGGCTTGTAAGGCAATCGGGCTGCGTTACAAGGAGCTGAATGAATCGCCTCTTACTTGGCTGATAGTAGTGTTGTTGTTGCTTGCATTCGGTTATGGGGTATTGTTTGGGAACAAACCATAGCGCAGGCTTGGAATCTGCCCAAGCATGAGGCTACCTGAAAATCGGTAAAGCAGTTTTCAGGTAGCCTGTAGCTGAAATATTTTCCATACAGGCCAGTCAAGGCTGTATGCAGCACTTTGGTTATGCATAGTGCAAATGAAACGGGACGGTTGTTCAAAACCGTCCCGCCATTTTTTGGCTGCCTGCCTGTTGTAGCTGCCTTTGCCTTTCTTTTTACGTTCCGTTTTGTGCCGGAACAGATTGGAACGTACCAGCGCTTTGAGTGCATTATCGCGGATTTTGCCTTTATTGAGTTGGTGTGCCATAGGGCTTTCCTTTTGTTTTGTATTAAAACGGGCGCGGATTGTAGCCTGCCGGTTAGGATGGGGCAAGAGGGAGCAGGCTGCCTGAAAATTGATGTTGCCAAACAAAGGAGAGATGATGCTGCAAGGTTTTGCATTATTGCTTTATGGTATTTTCAGATAGCTTTTTCAGGAAATAAAACGATGGAAAATCATGATTATCTTTCCTGTCGCAAAGAGATACGGGAGTGGGAGTTTGGCAGAGGTTTGTTGAATGGATGGGCTACTGTATTTGGTGCCGCGGCTTTGCTCACTATTCTTGCCCAGATAGCTTTGCTGTCTGGGCAATATCGAATAACAGTATTGCACCTGGGTATATTGCTGCTGATTGCAGTGGCGGTATGCAGGCTGGTGTGGTGGCAGTGGCATGGCAAACGTACCGGGCCACGCGAATTTGTGCGTTTGGAGGAAGAGGGTATCCGTTATTGTTTATCGGGTGCGGGCGAAGGTTTTGTGGCTTATGAATGGTTGCAATTTGTGAATTTGTGGGGCGGAATTTTCCCAGCAAATTGTTATTGCAATACCGCATGCCGGAACAGGCCGGCGTAGTGCCGCAAACGCTCAGTTTGAATTTAAATCGGATTAAGCCGTCGTCTGCAGCCGGAAACCAGGTGTGGCTTAACAGCGCGGGGAATGCTTTGGAATTGGCGGAGGAAATCAGAAACCGCTGCCGGCCGGGGCAGCTGTATGGCAAATTAGTGTATTGATTGCCGGTTTGGCGTGGTGTGGTATTTTTCAGGTAGCCTTTGCATGGAAAGGGCTACCTGAAAACTTAAATGCTTAAGCGCTTTTTTTGCTCCAGCACAAATCTTGCGCCTCGGTCTTGCGCCAAGAGTTCGGCGAGGGCGGGCAGGTTGGCGGCGAGCTGTTCGGCCAGCAGGTAGGGCGGGTTGATAACGAACATGCCGCTGCCGTGCATGCCGAAGCCGTCGCTGCGCGGGGCATGGGCATGAAGTTCGGCTTGCAGCCAATGGGTAATGGGCAGTTTGCGCAGTTCAGCGGGAAGTTGGCGGCTTTCTTCGCGCGAAAGGCAGGGATACCACAGCAAATAGCAGCCGGTGGCGAAGCGGCGCAGGGCGGCCTGCAGGGTTTTGACGACTTGGCGGTAGTCTTGTTTTTGTTCGTAGGGCGGGTCGATGAGGATCAGGGCGCGGCGTGTCGGGGGCGGCAGGAGGGAAATCAGGCCTTGGTAGCCGTCGCTTTGTTTGGCGATGATGCGGTGGTCGGCGCGGGTGTTTTCCTGCAGCAGGGCGAAGTCGGCGGGGTGCAGTTCAAACAGGCGCATTTTGTCGCTGTCGCGCAGCAGGCTTTGGGCAAGGCGGGGCGAGCCGCAATAGAAATCGGGCGCAGGCAGGATATGGCTCAGGTGTTGGCGGAATTGTTCCAGCTCGGCAGGCAGGGCGGGCGCGGCGGGCAGGCGACTGATGCCTTGTTGGTGTTCGCTGGTTTTTTGTGCGGCATCGTCTGTCAGGCGATATAAGCCGGCTCCGCTGTGGGTGTCGATATACCAATAGGGCTTGTCTTTGCGGTTGAAGTAGCTGAGAGTGAGAAACAGGATAAAATGTTTGAATATGTCGGCATGGTTGCCGGCATGGAAGGCGTGGCGGTAGCTGAGCATGAGATGGCGCTGAGTTGGAAAAGGCGGCATTTTATAGCGGGTAGGGCGGCTTTCGCTACTTTGGCTGAATATTGCAGATAAAAAAAGGTGTGGCAGTTGGCCACACCTAAACACACACACATCAAGAGGAAAATGAATCCAATGTTGCAAGAAACAGGAGCATCTCTATTTCAACCAACCGGCTTTGCTTGCCAGCCGGGCACTAAATCCTTTCAACTTGGAGGGATTATAAAGATAATGGCTGGGAGAAATATTGACCAAAATCAAATGAACGACAATTCATAGCCCGAAAGTTTGGCAATTTATGCGTAAAAGAGGCTCCGTTAGCAAATTATCGGTGTGTTCCGGCTTTTCAGGTAGCCTCAAATAGCTTAAACGGGCTGCCACAGGGTATGCCGGCATGCTAAAATGTCTGCATATTAACAAGATGCCGTGCAACAGAACAGTTAGCGGGCAGGGGAATAGCCCTTGCCAACCGGCCTTAACTAGGGAGGGGCAGCATGCGGCCTGGCCGCAATAGCCGCCAAAAGAAAGATTTAAATACGGTTGGAACGAATGATTAAATTTGCACTCGGGCGCAAAGCCGTTAAGCTTGTGAAAACAAATCGGACGGGGCAGGATAATCTGCCTGATGCTGAAGCCTACTACCGCCGCGCCCAACAGCTGCTGGAAGCAGAAGACACCCGCGAAAAAGCCGTGGCCGATATGCTCCAAGCCGCCGAAATGGGGCACCAGCAGGCGCAATACGAGCTGGGCGAGTGGAACCGCCAAGGCCAAAATGTGCCGCAAAACCATGCTACTGCACTATATTGGCTGGAGCGTGCTGCCGCTTCAGGCTACCTGAAAGCCGCCTACAGCCTGGCTTTGATGCAGGCCAACGGCGAAGGCATGCAGCAAGACGTATTGGCCGCTAGCCAAGTGATGCAGCATCTGGCTGCGCAAAAATTCCCGCCGGCTATCGTGTGGCTGATGGAAAATGCGGCCGCCCACGGCCAGCACCAAAAAGCCTTCGCCTGGGCCTCCCATGCCGCTGCGCTGGGTGAACCGCAGGCACAATATCATATGGCCTATGCCCTCCTGCACGGATTGGGCACCAAAACCGATGTGCGCCAAGGCATCAGCTGGCTCAAACGCGCCGCCGAACACGACTACGGCGATGCGCAATGGCAGCTTGCCCGCCTGTATGAAACCGGCCGCTTCGGCGGCATGGACAAAGCCAAAGCCTTGCATTGGTATGAACGTGTAGCCGCCAAAGGCGTGGTGGCTGCCCAAAGCAAGGCCGGGCACATGCGGCTCAATGGTATCGGTTGTGCTGCCGACCCCAAAGCCGCCGTACAATGGATTATCCAAGCTGCCAACGCCAACGACTCGGAAGCGTTGAACCTGCTGGCCAAACAGCTGCTCACCGGGCAGGGCATCCAGCAAAACTTCGATGCCGCCGTGCGCTGCTTGGAGCAAGCTGTGCGCTTGGGCAATGCTGATGCTATGTATCAAATGGGCGATGTGTACCGCTACGGCTTGGGCGTATCTAAAGACGACAAACTGGCGCGGCAATGGTATGAACAGGCTGTGCTCAACGGGCATGAAGAAGCCAAAGAAAAGCTGGCCGAGCCGGTGAAACCCCAGCGCCGTGCGTCCGATCCAGTGTGCCACTTGCCCGACCCGGAAGAACAGTTGGCCGAAGAGCACTACCGGCAAGCCTTCGTTTGCCATTTCGGCCTCAATGGTGCCACACAAGACATCGGCCAAGCTTTCTCGCTCTATAAAGCCGCCGCTGAATACGGCCTGCCGCGTGCGCAAACCAATCTCGGCATGATGTTTTTCCTTGGCGAATTTGTGGGCAAAGACTACGAAAAAGCCGCTGCTTGGTTTAAAAAAGCCGCCCTCCGGCACGATCCCGTGGCGCACTACAACCTCGCCTGCCTCTACTACCACGGCTGGGGTGTGCGCGCCAACGCCGGTGAAGCGATTTCCCACCTCAAGGCCGCCATCGCCCAAGGCCATAAGAACGAAGGCGAGTGGCAGAAGCTCTTGGAGCAATGGCAGGAAGAATTGGCTTAGGGCTGCCTGAAATCAAAAGGCTACCTGAAAAATGGCAAACGGTTTTTCAGGTAGCCTTTATATGCAGTGATGGCGAAACGCAACGCCTGCCTTAAAATATTTCGCCGCAGGCACCGCCTGCCTGCACTTTAAACCCGCCGCATCCGCCCTTATTTGCCGCTTAGAATTTACCCAAGCCGACTTGCCCGCAAACCCCGCTTTGCGCCACAATAAGCCCATCCCGCATAACACAGAAAAAGGAATAAACCATGTCTGATATTGATCACAGCGATCCCATTATCTTCACTGAAAGCTGCTGCAATAAGGTAGCCGAGCTGATTGCTGAAGAAAACAACCCCGATTTGAAACTGCGCGTGTTCGTGAACGGCGGCGGCTGCTCCGGCTTCCAATACGGCTTCACTTTCGACGAAATCGTGAACGACGACGACTTCCAAATCGAAAAAAGCGGCCTCGTTTTCCTAATCGACCCGATGAGCTACCAATACCTGCTCGGCGCGGAAATCGACTACACCGAAGGCCTGCAAGGCTCGCAATTCGTTATCCGCAGCAACCCGAATGCCGTAACCACCTGCGGCTGCGGTTCTTCGTTTTCGGTTTGATTGATTCAATCGCATGAATGAAAGGCTACCTGAAAGTTTCAGGTAGCCTTTTAAACAAGAATGCTACAGCGTTGGCTTGCCTTGCCGTATTACTCATACTGACGGTGACTCGCCGCCTTATCTGTAATCCGCTATATATTGAATGGCATAAAAAAGCCGGCTGGAAACAGCCGGCTGGTTTTATTTTAAGCGAAGCGATCCAAGCTATCTGCTTATGCGCCGTATACCGGATGGGCATCGCACAAGGCTTTCACTTCACCAGCCACGCGAGCCAGGTTGGCTTCGTCTTCGGGTTTGTCCAGCACATCGGCTACCAGATTCGCCAGTTTGCGGGCGGCAGCTTCGTCGAAGCCGCGGGTGGTAATGGCGGCGGTGCCTACACGGATGCCGGAGGTAACGAAGGGTTTTTCCGGGTCGTTCGGGATGGCGTTTTTGTTGATGGTAATCAACGCTTTGCCCAGTGCAGCTTCAGCAGCTTTACCGGTGATGTGTTTCGGGCGCAGATCCACCAGGAAAACGTGGCTTTCGGTGCGGCCGGAAATGATGCGCAGGCCGCGTTTTACCAGCTCTTCGGCCATGGCAGCAGCATTGATTTTCACCTGTTTGGCGTATTGCTTGAATTCAGGCGACAGGGCTTCTTTGAAGGCCACGGCTTTAGCGGCAATCACATGCATCAGCGGGCCGCCTTGCAGGCTGGGGAAAATAGCGGAGTTGAGCGCTTTTTCGTGGGTGTTGTCGCGGCACAGAATCACGCCGCCGCGCGGGCCGCGCAGGGTTTTGTGGGTGGTGGTGGTAACGAAGTCGGCGTGCGGCACGGGGTTGGGGTATTCGCCGGCAGCAATCAGGCC
Source organism: Eikenella sp. NML99-0057 (assembly GCF_001648535.1). Lineage (NCBI taxonomy): Bacteria > Pseudomonadati > Pseudomonadota > Betaproteobacteria > Neisseriales > Neisseriaceae > Eikenella > Eikenella sp. NML99-0057. Next base: position 326,481 of record NZ_LXST01000001.1, read on the forward strand.
GGCGTAGTGCGCCATATCCACAAACAGGTACGCGCCTACTTTATCGGCGATTTCGCGGAATTTCGCCCAGTCGATTTCCAAAGCGTAGGCGGAGGCGCCGGCCACAATCATTTTGGGTTTGTGCTCAAGCGCGAGGCGTTCCACTTCGGCGTAGTCGAGCACTTCGTTTTCGTCCAGGCCGTAGGTGATGGCGTTGTAGAGCTTGCCGGAAATGTTTACCGATGCACCGTGGGTGAGGTGGCCGCCGTGGGCGAGGCTCATGCCGAGGATGGTGTCGCCGGGGTTCAATACGGAGGCATACACGGCTTGGTTGGCTTGCGAGCCGGAGTGGGGTTGTACGTTGGCATAGGTGGCGCCGAACAGTTTTTTCACGCGTTCGAGGGCAAGCTCTTCGGCCACATCCACGTGTTCGCAGCCGCCGTAGTAGCGTTTGCCGGGGTAGCCTTCGGCGTATTTGTTGGTAAGCTGGCTGCCCTGGGCTTCCATCACGGCGCAGTTGACGTAGTTCTCGGAGGCAATCAGCTCAACGTGGTCTTGTTGGCGGTGCTCTTCAGCGGTAATAGCAGCGGCGAGTTCGGGGTCATATTGTTCGATGGTGATGCTGCGGGAAAACATGCTTGGATCTCCTTTAGTAAAGGCAATGGTAGGACGCTGGTGGTGTCGGGGGGGATAAGCTGAACAGACCTTCTCTTGCCCCCAACCGTGCTACTTGCATTATTTGCAGTTCGTTGGGTAAAAAAGGGGAGGAGTTTATTTAACTCTAATGCGCTGTATTGTAGCTGAATTCGGTGGTTATAGTTAAGGTACTTACTTGCTTCTTACTGCGTTGGCTTGCTTTACGGTACTACTTGTACTGTGTGCTGTACTGTATCAGTGGTCTCGCCGCCTTGTATGAAAATATTATAGCCTGACCTAGATAGCCAGGACAGACTATCTCTTACCATTTGTTTCAACATGGCAATCTGAGACTTCATTTCATTGTTGTTAAATCGCCATTCGCACTCTTTCAAATACAGCTCGAAATACTTTTTTCGGAATACTGTTGAACTTGCGTAAATGACGTTTGGCCCGGTTCTAGAAATTCTCAATCCCGTTAATGTGGTTTTGCCTGCCTGCAAAACGAGTGCGGTAATTAATGTGCAAGCGGCTAAACTCGCTAACATCCAATACATTGGGATACTGTGACAATCGGTATAAGCTACGCTGTCCGGCCTTATCTGCTCCCGGATAATCGGCAGTAGGGTAGCCGCTAATATTGGCTACGGTAACGGTATAAACCTTGCCGTTACGCTTTAACAGCCAGAATACCATAACTTTGCCGGCTGTTCCGCGACTGCGTTTGCCTTTGCGGCAGCCGTCCAAATAACTTTCATCTGCTTCTGCTTCGCCATCAAATCGTTCCAAGTGCTCGTAACTATGAAAAAAAGCAAACTCAAACGGTGAAAGTAGTAGGCAGCGGTGGTTTTATTGACTCCGGCCAATTCAGCGGCAGTACGGGCGGTTGCTCCTGCAACGAACAATTCGATCAGTTTGTTTTGAACGGGCTGGCTGAGGCGACTTCCCTCATGGGAATGCTTTAATCAAATCTGAGTATTCCTAATTATCTAGGACAGCTCCAAAAATAATTGCTTCAGCTATATGCAGAGGGCGGAGAGAAAGGCTACCTGAAATTTTTAGGCAGCTTTTTAACGGGTGGCAAGATATAGGGAGAAGATTGAGTGATGAACGTTTGCCGAATTACGGTGCGAGGTTGTCTTGCAGCCATTTCAGGTAGACTTCCACGCCGTCGGATACGGGCAGCAGCAGGATTTGCGGGCAATCGTAGCTGTGGTGTTCGAGGATGAGGCGTTCAATGGCGGGATAGTGCCGAGTGGCGGTTTTGATGGTGAGGCGGATTTCATTGTCGCAGCAGAGTTTGCCCTGCCAGATGTATTGGCTTTGAACGGTTTCGTATTGCACGCAGGCGGCGAATTGATGTTGCAGCAGGAGGCCGCCGATGCGTTCGGCTTCGGTTTGGCTGGGGCAGGTGGTGAGGACGATGGCGGGTTGGCAGGCGGACATGGTGGTAAGGAGAAGATAGGGTTTCAGGTAGCCTTTCCAATTCAAAGGCTACCTGAAACCGGTCGGCTTATTTTTCCAACAGGCCGGGCACGAAGCGCAGCAGGGTGTCGCGCAGGGGAATGAGTTTGCCGTGGAAGAAGTGGGAGGATTGGGGCAGCACAACCACGGGGATGTCTTGCGGGGCGGCCCAGCTGAGGGCGTTGGCCAGCGGCACCACTTCATCAATTTCGCCGTGGATCACCAAAGTGTGCGCCGGGTCGGCGGCTTGGGCAGCGGGCACTTCATACATGCCCACGGCGGGGCCGAGTAGCACGAGGGCATCGGGTCGGCGCTGTTGGGCGGCAAACAGGCTCACGTAGCCGCCGAAGGAGAAGCCGGAAATGATGAATTGGGCGGCATGGGGGTGTTGGCTCTGGGCGTAGTCGATTACGGCGAGGCAGTCGTCGGTTTCGCCGCGCCCGTAGTCGTGTTGGCCTTCGCTTTCGCCCACGCCGCGCAGGTTGGGCAGGTAGCAGTGGAAGCCTAGACGGGCATAGGCTTTGGCGGCGGTTTGGATCACTTTGTTGGTAAACGTGCCGCCGTGCAGGGGGTTGGGGTGGTTGATGATGGCCACGCCGCGCTCGGGGGCTTCGGGCGGCAGGTAGATGGTGTGCAGGCGGCCGGCAGGGCCGTTTATCCAGAGTAGGTGTTGTGGAGTTAGCATAGTTTTTTAGTTTGTGAATGAGATTCATAGTAAATTAATTTTAAAGCAAGACAGCGTTGGCTTGCCTTGCTGTACTACTATACTATCTGCAGCTCACCGCCTTGTCCTGATTTAAACTTAATCCACTGCAAGTTTCAGGTAGCCTGAATGGGTTTGAGGGCTACCTGAAAACTAGTGGCAGGTAATGCTCTAGGCCTAGCCAAGGAACAGACGGTAGGCGGTGTTGTCGGTTTGTTCGGTGTGCACATAGCCCAGCTCTTGCAGGAAGGTGGCAAAGGCTTGGTTGTCAGCGGGTGGTATGTCGATACCCACCAGCACACGGTCATAATCCGAACTGTGGCTGAGGTAGTGGAACAGGGTAATGTTCCAACCGCTATACATGCGGTCGAGGAAATAGGCCAACGCACCGGGGCGTTTGGGAAATTCAAAACTGAACAAACGTTCGTGCGCTACTTTGCCGGTATGCCCACCCACCATGTAGCGAATGTGAATTTTGGCGGTTTCATTTTTGGTAAGGTTGGTGTTGGGCAGGCCGGCGGCGGCGAGCGCGGCACTGACTGCGGCCAGGTCGGCTGCGCCTTTACTTTGGATACCCATAAAGATGTGGGCGGTGGAGTTGTCGCTGTAGCGGTAATTGAACTCGGTGATGTTTCGGTTACCCAATATGTTGATGAATTTTAAGAAACTACCAGGCTGCTCGGGGATCGATACGGCAAAAATACTTTCGTTGCTCTCGTCCAGCTCGCTGCGCTCGGAAACATGACGCAAGCTGTGGAAATTGATATTGGCGCCGCTGGTTACGGCAATCAAGGTTTGCCTCTGCACCTGCTCACGGGCGATGTAGGCTTTGAGGCCGGCTAAGGCCAGCGCGCCGGCGGGCTCACAGATGCTACGAGTGTCGTCGAAAATGTCTTTGAGTGCGCCGCAGATGGCATCGGTATCGACTGTGATGATTTCATCCAAGAATTCGCGGCACAGGCGAAAGGTCTCCTTTCCCACCAGTTTTACTGCCGTGCCGTCTGAAAACAGGCCGACGTCTTTGAGCTCGACCAGCCGACCGTGTTCGATGGAGGTTTTCATGGCGCAGGAATCGTGGGTTTGCACGCCGATTACCTTGATTTCAGGGCGCACCTGCTTGATGAACACGGCCACGCCGGCCGCCAGCCCACCGCCGCCGATAGGTACGAACACGGCATCAATCGGTTTGGAGTGCTGGCGCACGATTTCCAGCCCGATGGTACCCTGGCCGGCAATCACATCAGGATCGTCAAACGGCGGGATATAGGTTTGACCGCTGGCGTCAGCAAGCTGCATGGCGTGGTCGTAGGCATCGTTGAACGACACGCCTTTGAGCACCACTTTGCCGCCGCGCGAGCGTACTGCGTCCACCTTAATTTGCGGCGCGGTTTCAGGCATCACGATGGTGGCTTCGCAGCCGAGCTTCTGCGCGGAAAGCGCCACGCCCTGCGCATGGTTGCCGGCGCTGGCGGCAATCACACCTTTTTGCAGCATTTTTGGTGGAAGCTTAGCCATTTTATTGTATGCCCCTCTGATTTTGAAGGAGAAAACCGGTTGTAGGTCCTCGCGCTTGAGCAGAATGCAGTTGCCGGTGTGCGCGGAAAGGTTGCGAGCGAAATCTAGTGGCGTTTCAACAGCCAAGTCGTAAACGGAGGCAGTGAGGATGCGGGTGAGGTAGTCGGTGTAGGGCAGTGGCATGATAGGGTGTTTTGAATGAGACTAAAAAGCAAGATACTCTGTTTGCGCCGCCGCTGGCAAGAAAAATCAGGTTAAACGCTTAGCAAAGCGGGTTTGAATGGCTATAATTAGTGCGATTTTGCTGCATGATTGGCATTTGGCAGCAGTCTATCTGAAAAGGTTTCAGTTTCAGATAGACTCAAACCAAACGTTGTTGCCGGCAAACCATTCAACCAAATCAAACAGACAACGCAATGAAACAAAAACTCACCCTCCTCACCTTATCCCTTTTAGTGGCCGGCTGGCAGGTGCAGGCTGCGCCACAAGCTGCTTCTTCCCCCCGCCAAGCCTCTGCTCCCGCTGCTTCTCTTTCGGTTGTTTCCGCCAGTTCTGCCGCCACTCAGCCCGTGGCTGCCGTGGGGCTACCTGAAATCAAAGCTTCAGCCTATGCTGTGTATGACGCGCAAAGCGGCCAGATACTTGCATCGCACAAATTAAACGAACACATCGAGCCCGCTTCCCTCACCAAACTGATGACCGCCTATTTGGTGTTCAAAGCCCTAGAAGAAGGCAAGCTCAAGCCAGATCAAACCTTTACCGTTTCCGAGCAAGGCTGGAAAGTAGAAGGATCGCGCATGTTTCTCGATCCGAAAACCCCTGCTCGCGTGGATGATTTGCTCAAAGGGGTGATTGTGCAGTCTGGCAACGATGCCTCCATTACCCTGGCCGAAGCTGTGGCCGGCAGCGAAGCACAGTTTGTGCAGCTGATGAACGCCGAAGCCAAACGGCTCAGCATGAACGACACCCATTTTGAAAATAGCACCGGCCTGCCCGGCGCGCAGCACTACACCTCGGTGCAAGACCTCATCACCCTTTCCGCCGCTATCATTCACGACTATCCGCAATACTATCGGCTCTACGCCATCCAGTCTTACAGCTACAACAACATCACCCAGCCCAACCGCAACCTGCTGCTTTACCGCGACCCTGATGTGGATGGCATGAAAACCGGCCACACCGACAGCGCCGGCTACAATCTAGTTGCCTCCAGCAAACGTAACGGCCGCCGCGTGATTTCTGTAGTGGTGGGCACTGAAAGCATGCAGGCGCGCGCCGCCGAGAGCAGCAAATTGCTCAATTGGGCGCTGCAATCTTATGATACGCCCAAGCTGTATGATGCCGAGACCGCCATTTCACAGGTGAAAGTGTATAAAGGTACAGAAAACGCCGTGAACGTGGGCTTTATCGACACCACCTACATCACCGTGCCGCACGGCCAAGCCGCCCAGCTTCAGCCCGTGCTAGAAACCGTGCAGCCCGTGCTTGCGCCGATTAGCAAAGGCCAAGTACTCGGCACGGTGAAATTTATGGATGCGCAAAACCGCGTGGTGGCACAGAAAGACGTGGTGGCGCTCAACGACGTGGCTGAAGCCGGCTTCTTCGGCCGCCTGTGGGACAGCATCGTGCTGTGGTTTAAGAGCCTGTTTAGCGGGTCTTGATATGGCTTGATTGATGCGAGAAAGGCTACCTGAAATTGTTCAAGCAGCCTTTTGTTTGGGTAGTAGGGTGCGGTAATGTTGGATTGTGGGTAGGTAGACGTTGCCACACCGGCATTTTGTTCTGTCTGTCGCGCACGATGAGGTGGTTTTGCTGCAAATCGAGCTGGTTACCGTAGAACTCCGCCACACTGATTTTGTGCCCTGTATAGGCTTGCAGGCTGAAATGTTGGATAAGTCGAGCGAGGGAGGCACTTGGTATCGGGCTGCGCGCTGCACAGCCTGTTCATTACGTTTGGCGATAACAGTGTGCAGAGTGTGGTTGGCGATATGCAAATGGTATTTGTGGCGTTCGGCTTCACCATGGGCGGCGGTGTAGGTGAATTGTTGGAAGTCGAGCACGTCGCCGAGCTTGTGGAAGCAGCTGATGGCGGTACGGCATTGACGGTGTTGCCATTTGGGCAGGCTGGCGTAGGGTAGTGTTCCTAGGTATTGGAAGGATATGGGGGTTTAATTTCGTTGAAGCTGCCCTTTCAGGTAGCCTCTTTATGACCTCTTAATCAGTTTCAGGTAGCCTTTTACCCCAAGCTCAGCCGATACGTTTGAATGGAGGCAGGCAGGCGAGGAGTTGTTTGCCGTAGCGGGCGGTGAGGATGCGGTTGTCGAGGATGGTAATGCGGCCGTAGTCGTGTTCGGTGCGGATGAGGCGGCCTACAGCCTGGGTGAGTTTGATGCCGGCTTCGGGCACGGTGATTTCCATGAAGGGATTGCCGCCGCGCCGCTCGATCCAGCGGCTGCGGGTTTTTTCGATGGGGTGGTCGGGCATGGTGAAGGGCAGTTTGGCGATGATGACGTGGGCGCAGTCACTGCCGGGCAGGTCGAGGCCTTCGGCGAAGCTGTCGAGCCCGAACAGGATGCTGGCGCGGCCTTCGGCGATGGCTTGGCGGTGGCGTTCGAGCAGGATGGCTTTAGGCACGTCGCCTTGGATGAGTAATAAGGGCAGGTGGCTTTCAGGTAGCCTTAAGGCTACGTCTTGCATCTGTTTGCGCGAGGAGAACAAAACGAGGGTGCCGACGGCTTCTTCGGGGCTGATGAGCTTGGGCAGCCATTCGGCGATTTCGGCGGTGTGGGCATCGGCCTGCTTGGGGCTGGCGGCCACGGGCGGGATGTAGAGCTCGCCTTGGGCGGGGAAGTTGAAGGGGCTTTCCAGCGCGAGGGTGGTGGTTTCAGGTAGCCATTGTAGGCCGGTTTGCTGCAATAGGTGTTGAAAGCTGCCGAGTGATTGCAGGGTGGCGGAGGTGAGGATGGCACCGGCAGCGCGGCGCCACAGGCCTGCGGCAAGCATGGCGGCGGCGCTCACGGGGGAGGCATGGAAGGAGTAGTCGGTTTTGTCGCTGTTGTGGCTGCATTCGATCCATTTGGCCAGCGGCGGAGCGTCGCCCACGGGCTCGGTGGCGAGCAAGTCCCACACGGCGCTGATTTGCTCGATGCGGGCGCGGAAAATGCCGAATTCGCTGCTGAGACGGTCGATTTGGGCGCTGTCACTGTCTTTTTCGCGGCGGGCGGCGGCGAGGGCGTCGTTGAGGCCGTTGGCGTGTTTGTAGAGGCTTTGCGCGGCGGCGGCGGTGTTGGATACGAGCAGGGCGAGCCCTTCGGGGATTTGGCCGTCTTGCCACAGCCATTGCGGATCACGGCCGCTGTCGTTGTAGGCGAGCTCGGGGGTGTCGCCGAGGTGGAACTGCCATTCGTAGAGGCTGTCGAGCAGGGCGGCGGCTTCGTCGGCCAGGTTGGCCAGCTCGGCTTTGTCGGCCACGGCGGCGATTTTGTCGGTGATTTGCGGCAGTTTTTCCAGCGCCCACACGGCTTGGTTCAACGAATGCTCGGCGGCAAACTGGTTGAGCGCTTTTTTGGGCAGGTGGTGCGCTTCGTCGATGCAGTAGAAGCTGTGTTCGGGCGCGGGCAGGATCACGCCGCCGCCCATGCCGATGTCCACCGTGAGCAAATCGTGGTTGCTCACTACTACATCCACGGTTTCGAGCGTATCGCGGGCAAGGTAGAAGGGGCATTCGGGGCGGTTGGGACAGGCGGCTTTGAGGCAGCCGTAGTTGTCGTTGTTTACCTTGAGCCAGAGTGTATCGTCGATTTTCTCCGGCCAGGTGTCGCGGTCGCCGTTGAAGCGGCGTTCGGCGAAGGCGTCGGCCAGCTCGCGCAGGGTTTGGATTTCTTCGGGCTTGGGTTTGCTGTCCCACAGGATTTGCGGGGTGTCGAAGCCGGCCAGGCTTTGCTGCGCCTGGCTTTGGGTGAGCTGGTAGAGCTTGTAGGGGCAGAGATAGCGGCCGCGCCCTTTGGCCAGGGCAAAGGTGAGCTCGAGCCCGCTTTTTTCCACCAAGAACGGCAAATCGCGCCCCACCAGTTGCTCTTGCAGGGCCACGGTGGCGCTGGATACCACCAGCCGCTTGCCGCGCGTTTGCGCCATGATGCCGCCGGCTAAAAGATAGGCCAGGCTTTTGCCTACGCCAGTGGGGCCTTCAATCACGGCAATGCTCTCGCCCTCGCGCTTGGGCGGCTCTTCGCCGTCGGCTTTTTCCAGCGTACGCGACAGGGTGTTGGCCACGGCAGCCAGCATTTCGCGCTGTGCTTTGCGTGGGCGGAAATGGGGCAGATTTTCGCTGATGGCCTGGTAGTGGCGGCGGATGGCGTCTTTTTCTAAATCAGTGAGCATGGAGGTGGTGGCTGGAAAGAGGCGGGTATTATAGAAGATTATGGGAGGGCTTGGGCGGGAGTGGAGGCTACCTGAAAAATATGGGACAGGGCAGAGAAGGCATAGGTGTTTCAAAATCAGAATAAGACAATGCCATATCCTTCATGGAGACGGCTATAAACTTTCAGGTAGCCTGTTGAGCGACAAAGGCTACCTGAAACCCGATGGCGTGCAGAATGAAAGGCAAGTACAATCCGCCGCATCAATAAATCAAACAGCTGGAGAGTGAAATGTCTGAACTCTTGGAATTTTTCCGCACTGAAACCGTGGGTGCGGCGGCGGAAACGCTGGATTTTTGGCTCAACGAATGCAGTTTGGACGAAGCGCCTTCGGCAGAGGAAGTGGCGCAGTGGCAGGCGGTGCTGGATGAGCGCGGCGGGCGGTTTGTGCGGCTGGCGATGATGTGTGCCGACTGGCTTGAGGAGCACCGGGCGTGAACCGCTGGCTGTGGCTGAGCGTTTTGTGGTTTGCGGGCATGATGTATGCGCTGCTGCTGCATCAGGGCAGCAACGCGCCGCTGCCGTTTGCCCATTTCGATAAAGTGGTGCACGCGGCTTTGTTTTTCGGCCAGTTTTGGCTGCTGGCTAAAGTGTTTTTGCTGCGGCGGCGGCCTGTGCCGTGGAAAGCTTTGCTGCTGGCGGCACTGGTATTGGCTGCGGGCAGCGAGTGGGCGCAAGGTGCGCTCACGGCATCACGGCAGGCCGATTGGCGTGATGCGGCGGCAGATATGGCCGGTGCGGCGGCAGCGCTGTATTTTGCCGCGCAGGTGCAGGCGGCGCGCGCCGAGAAGCGGGCGGGCTTGGGCGAAAAGTGTTGAGATGATGCTTGCTAAACGCCGCTCCCGGGCTTATAATGCGCCTTCTTTCGGAATGTAGCGCAGTCTGGTAGCGCACTTCGTTCGGGACGAAGGGGTCGGAGGTTCGAATCCTCTCATTCCGACCAGCTTTTCAAAAAGACTTGGTGCTGCCAAGTCTTTTTGTTTTGGTGCGGCACAAACGCTGCGCCACTCTCGGTTTTAAAGGCTACCTGAAACTTAGGTTTCGGCCAGGCTGACTATTTTCTATTCCATCCAGTTATTTGCAAAGAAATCTGTTATGACTGCCTCCCTTATCCAAGATCTGCAAGCGCGCGGCCTGATCGCGCAAACCACCGACATTGAAGCTTTGAGCACGTTGTTGAACGAACAGAAAATCGCCCTCTACTGCGGCTTCGACCCGACTGCCGACAGCCTGCATATCGGCCACTTGCTGCCCGTGTTGGCCTTGCGCCGTTTCCAACAGGTGGGGCATACGCCGATTGCTTTGGTGGGCGGCGCAACCGGCATGATTGGCGACCCCAGCTTCAAAGCGGTGGAACGCAGCTTGAATTCCGCCGAAACCGTTGCCGGCTGGGTAGAAAGCATCCGTAACCAACTGAAACCGTTTTTGAGCTTTGAAGGCGAAAACGCCGCCATTATGGCGAACAACGCCGATTGGTTCGGCAGCATGAACTGCCTCGACTTCCTGCGCGACATCGGCAAGCATTTCTCTGTAAATGCCATGCTGAACAAGGAATCCGTCAAACAGCGCATCGAGCGCGACGACGTGGGCATTTCGTTTACCGAATTTTCCTACGCCCTCTTGCAAGGCTACGACTTTGCCGAATTGAACAAACGCCACGGCGCGGTTTTGGAAATCGGCGGCTCCGACCAATGGGGCAACATCACCGCCGGTATCGACCTGACCCGCCGCCTGAACCAAAAACAAGTATTCGGTCTGACCCTGCCGCTGGTCACCAAATCCGACGGCACCAAATTCGGCAAAACCGAAGGCGGCGCGGTATGGCTGAACGCGAAGAAAACTTCACCGTATCAGTTCTACCAATTCTGGCTGAAAGTGGCCGATGCCGATGTGTATAAATTCCTGAAATACTTTACCTTCCTGTCTATCGAAGAAATCGACGCCATCGAAGCGAAAGACCAAGCCAGCGGCACTAAGCCCGAAGCGCAACGCATCCTCGCCGAAGAAATGATACGTCTGATTCACGGCGAAACCGCCCTGCAAGCCGCGCAGCGCATTACTGAGAGCCTGTTTGCCGAAGATCAAAGCAGCCTGACAGAAAGCGACTTCGAACAGCTCGCCCTCGACGGCCTGCCCGCATTTGAAGTTTCAGGTAGCCTCAATGTGGTGGAAGCCTTGGTGAAAACCGGTTTGGCTTCGTCCAACAAAGAAGCGCGCGGTTTTGTGAACAGCAAAGCGGTATTGCTCAATGGCCAAGCCGCCGAATTGAACAATCCGAACCATGCCGCCGAACGCCCCGACGATGCCTATCTGCTGGCCGACGCGCACAAACGCTTCGGCAAATACACCATCCTCCGCCGCGGCAAACGTAACCACGCGCTTTTGGTGTGGCAATGAGTTGAATGATAACTAAAGGCTACCTGAAAACCCAGCTGCTCCGGCCAGATTTTCAGGTAGCCTTATTTTTAGGTTTGCGCTTTGAAAACACAGCTTATTTTCCTTGGATAAAGGCTACCTGAAACCGCTTTTCCGGCTGCTGTTCAGGTTGTCGGCAAGGTTGTTTTCATCGTATGATTCTGCCTCTGGCCAGCCGGCAGACAGTAGATTTTGCAGAACAGGCAGGCCATCAGCCTGTTCTGCAAAATCTAATTGAAATCAGAAAGCTGAACATGCTACAGGCAATCAACCCAATCCGGCTGGCCGATAATTCAGGCCGCCCGCCGGAAACCATTTTGGTGAACGTAACGCCGCAGGAAACACGCGTGGCGCTGTTGGAAGAAAACAAAGTGTGCGAGCTGCACATCGACCGCAACAGCGGCCACGGGCTGGTGGGCAATATTTATTTGGGCGTGGTCAAACGCGTGCTGCCCGGCATGCAGAGCGCCTTTATCGACATCGGCTTGGAGCGCGCCGCCTTTTTGCACATTGTGGACGTGCTCGAACAGCGGCAGAAGCCGGAGGAAACCCAGCGCATCGAGCATATGCTGTTTGAAGGGCAAACCATCTTGGTGCAGGTGATTAAAGACCCGATTAACAGCAAAGGCGCGCGCCTTTCCACCCAAATCTCCCTGGCCGGCCGCTTTCTCGTGTATCTGCCGCAAGACGACCACATCGGCATTTCCCAGCGCATTGAAGACGAAGAAGAGCGCAACGAATTGCGTGCCCGCCTCAAAGCCTTGCTGCCCGAAAACGCCGGCGGCTACATCATCCGCACCAGCGCCGAAAACGCCCGCGACGAAGAATTGCAGGCTGACATCGATTACCTGTCCAAGTTGTGGCAAGACATCCTCGCCCGCTCCAAAACCAGCCCGGCCGAAACCATGCTGTATCAGGATTTGCCCCTGAGCCTGCGCGTGCTGCGCGATATGTTCAACGGCAACACCCAGAAAATCTTCGTCGATTCCGCCAATAATTACCGCCTGATGCAGGAATTTGCCCGGCAATACGTGCAGGGCGCGGTGGAACGTATCCAACACTATCAGGGCGAAAAACCCTTGTTCGAGCTCCATCATGTGGAGCAGGAAATTAACCAGTCGCTCAAGCCGCGTGTGGATTTAAACTTCGGCGGCTACCTGATTATCGAGAGCACCGAAGCCATGACCACTATCGACGTGAACACCGGCGGCTTCGTGGGCGCACGCAATTTCGACGAAACCATCTTCAAAACCAACCTCGATGCCTGCCACGCCATCGCCCGCGAGCTGCGCCTGCGCAACCTCGGCGGCATGATTATTGTGGATTTCATCGATATGGTGAGCGAAGAGCACCGCCAGGCCGTATTGGGCGAGATGGCCAAAGCCCTGCGCTTCGACCGCACCCGCGTTACCCTCAACGGCTTCACCAGCCTGGGGCTGGTGGAGCTCACCCGCAAACGTTCGCGCGAAAACCTTAACCACATCCTGTGCGAACCCTGCCCCACCTGCCAGGGCAGGGGCTACCTGAAAACCCCGCAAACCGTGTGCTACGAAATCCAACGCGAAATCGTGCGCGAATCCCGCCGCTTCGATGCTCGCGAATTCCGCATCCTCGCCGCACCGGCCGTTATCGATTTGTTTTTGGATGAAGAATCGCAATCGCTCGCGCTGCTGATCGACTTCATCGGCAAACCCATTTCCCTGATGGTGGAAAACAGCTACATGCAGGAGCAGTTTGATATTGTGCTGTTGTGATGGGGTTGGATAAGAAAAAAGCTAGCTGAAAACACAGCACGGCAAGTTGCTGCTAACTAAAATTTTTTAGCTAGCTTTTTGGTTATGGGAAGGATTTACATGGTTTGGCGATACAGCAAGAGAAAAGGCTACCTGAAGCTGTTTTCAGATAGCCTTTTGTGCTGTGCGGCGATTATTTCTTCAGCGAATCACGGATTTCGCGCAACAGCAAGATTTCTTCGGATGGCTCGGCAGGAGCTTCTTCCGGAGCGGTTTTTTGCAGTTTGCTGATACTTTTGATCACGGCGAAGATAGCGGTGGCGATAATTAGGAAGCTGATCACGGTGTTGATAAACAGGCCGATATTCAGGGTAACCGCGCCGGCGGCTTGGGCGGCGGCCAGGGTGGCGTAACCGTTGGCAGGGGCATCTGCACCTGCTTTCAGGGTGATGAACAGGTTGGAGAAGTCCACGCCGCCCAAAATCAGGCCGATAGGGGGCATGATCACGTCGTCCACCAATGATTTGACGATGCCGGAGAAGGCGGTGCCGACTACCATACCGACGGCAAGGTCAATCACGTTACCGCGCATGATGAAGGCTTTGAATTCGTCACGTAATGCCATGTGAGTTTCCTTGAATGGTTAAGAACGGCGGCATGATAATGGTTTTAGCCGTCGCCGTCTTGTAGGTTACGGATAAATTTTGTTAATTGTGGCTGAATGGCGAGGAAAGCAGCAAATTATTCGATTTCCCCGCTGTTGGCAGGCAGGATATGGCGGCAGAAACGCCAGTCGGCAACGGCTTGGTCGTCGATATAGGCTTGCGGTTTGGGCAGGAAGGCTTGAAAACAGTGGGCTATCCCCAGCTCTTCGGCACTGGCGCGGGTGTAGTCGGCACCGCCGCTGCTCCACAAGTAGAGCAGGTGGCCGGCATCGTGCAGGCGGCGGATGTGGGCGATTACGGCGGCCATGGGGATGCGCGTTTGGCCAACGCTACGGACGAGGGTGTCGTCAACATCTACGAATATGGTTTTGGGGCGGGTCGTATTCATGTTTATGTGAGGCTACCTGAAAAAAGACCGGGCTGAAGCACTTCATTTCATACGGCCATATTGCTGCCGGGTATGGAAGGAGGGCTTCAGCCTGATTTGTCAAAGCTGGTGCAGGTAAGGCACAAACCCAGGCTGTTGCCTGTGCCGCCTTATTCCGGGTGCATCAGTGCCTGGATTTCAGCTAGGGAAATATCGGGCACGGCGCCGTGGCGGGTAACGTTGAGCGCACCGATGGCGCAGGCGAAGGCCAGTGTGTCTTCGGGGCTGGCGCCGGAGAGCATTTGGAACAGGAAACCGGCAAGGAAGCTGTCGCCTGCGCCCACGGAATCGGCCATGCTCACGCGGAAGCCGTGGTGGGCGAGGATTTTGCCGTGGCGGAAATACACTGCACCATGCTGGCCGAGGGTAATGCAGATGTGGGCGGTGTCGGTGTGGCCGGCGAGGTAGCGCAGGTTTTGTTCGAGGCTGTGGTAGGGCGAGCCGAAGGCGGCGGAGAGTTCGTAGAGTTCCTCGTCGTTGAGCTTGATGAGGTCGGCATGGCGCATGAGGCTGAGCACGCGTTCGGGCTCGTAATGCGGCTTGCGCAGATTGACATCGAGCACGCGGAAACGGGCGGCGGGCAGGATTTGCTCCAACGCGGCACGGGATACGGGATCTCGGCCGGAGAGGCTGCCATACACGAGCACGTCGGATTCGGCCACGCGCGCGAGTGCTGCATCGGTTGCGCTGATTTTATCCCAGGCGCAGGGGTAGACGATGTCGTAGCTGGCGCTGCCGTCGGGCTTGAGCAGCACTTTCACCAGGCTGGTGGCGTGTTCTTCATCGGTTTGCACCAAATCGGCAGCTACGTTGCGCGCGGCAATCTGGCGCAGCAGTTCTTCGCCGTCGGCATCGCGGCCGCGCCGGCTGATGATGCTGCAGTCCGCGCCAAACGAGGCCAGGCGCACCAACACATTGAGCGGCGCGCCGCCGGGGAAGTCGTCCCACAATACTTCGCCGAAGCTGCTGATTTTCATATTTGCTCTCTAAAAATGGATGGTGGGAATGCTAGCTGAAAGTTTTCAGGTAGCCTCTGGGTTGAAAAGTTTTATTTATTGGCCAGCGGATAATCGGTTGGCATGGTGTATTCTCCTGCAGCGGCATCATAGTGGATGATAAAAGCTTGGTTGCGGTAGTGTTTGAAGCCGTTAAAGCCCGACACACTCAGCCGCAGGGGGTAGAAGCCTGCATTGGGGCGGGCGTGGGTTAGGATGCGGAAAGAAGAAGTGGTTAATCGATACCACTTCGCGCGGCATTCGCGGCGTTCGGCGGCGGTAAGCGGCTTACCCGAATCAGGATTGGTTTGGCAATTATTTAAACCATATCCGTTGGTTGTATTGCTTGTGATAGTGCTTCGACCAATCTTCCCTGCGCCGTTGTGGGTGAAAAGTATATATTCCGAGCTGCTGTAACCGTCACTTAGATACGACATAGGCGTCATGAAGCCCCAACGGTCTTTGCCGAAGCGGAGGAACGACCAATATTTAGCCTCAGGGGCATAGCCGTATGTGCCAATTTGATTGTAGGCGCGCACTGCCAGCGGTTGCCAGCCTCCGGATACCTGTTTCAACACGAATATGCCCGCCAAACCCGATTGAACCCGGCCTCCGATGCTTTCGCCCCGATTAAAATCAAAGTTGTCGCCGGTGTAGAGCAGATACATCAGCTTGCCTTGCGCGGTTTGGCGGATTTCGCTTTTGATTTGGCGCATACAGTATTCGCCGCCGAAGCTGGTTTCGGTTACGTTTAACGCATCGATATCGACACGGTAGCAACGGTGTTGCTGCGAATATTGCCGATAGTAGCGCTGCACAATTTGTTGTGGCGTTTGCGGTTGGGGTGCAGCTTTGATAAACCTGCGGTATGAGGAGAATGTTTTTACTTGCGGCAATGTTTGTGCGAAGCTGCCGACGGCCGCTAAAAGCAGGATGGGGAAAAACAGTTTTCGCATAATCATATAGCTAGGCTAAATTCAAACAGGTGATGAGGCTACCTGAAACATATTTTTCAGGTAGCCTAGCGGTTTACACGTTAAACAAGAAGTGCATCACATCGCCATCCTGTACCACGTATTCCTTGCCTTCCACGCGCATTTTGCCGGCTTCTTTGGCTTTGGCTTCGCCGCCGAGCGACACGAAATCGTTGTAGGAAATCACTTGGGCGCGGATGAAGCCGCGTTCGAAGTCGGTGTGGATCACGCCAGCGGCTTGCGGCGCAGTGTCGCCTTTGTGGATGGTCCAGGCGCGGACTTCTTTGACGCCGGCGGTGAAGTAGGTTTGCAGGCCCAAGAGGTCGTAGCCCGCGCGAATCAGGCGGTTCAGGCCGGGTTCTTCCAAGCCCATTTCGGCGAGGAATTCGGCTTTTTCGTCGTCTTCCAATTCGGCGATTTCGCTCTCCATCGCGGCGCAAACGGCAACAACAGGGGCGTTTTCTTTTTCAGCCAATTCTTTCAGGCGGTCGAGGTGCGGATTGTTTTCAAAACCGTCTTCGGCAACGTTGCCGACATACATGGCGGGCTTGGCGGTGAGCAGGAACAGCGGTTTGAGCATGGCGAGCTCGTCTGCGTCTAAGCCGAAGGAGCGCACGGGTTTGCCTTCGTTGAGGTGCGGCAGGATTTTTTTGCACAGTTCCACCAGTTTTTGTGCGTCTTTGTCGCCTGAGCGGGCGCGTTTTTCTTCGCGGACGATGGCTTTTTCGACGCTGGCGAGGTCGGCAAGCGCTAGTTCGGTGCCGATGGTTTCGATGTCGGCAATCGGATCGACTTTGCCGGAAACGTGCACGATGTTATCGTCGTCGAAACAGCGTACGACGTTCACGATGGCGTCGGTTTCGCGGATGTTGGCGAGGAACTGGTTGCCCAAGCCTTCGCCTTTGCTTGCGCCGGCGACCAAACCTGCGATGTCCACAAATTCCACAATGGCGGGCTGCATTTTTTGCGGATTAACGATTTTCGCCAGCTCCGCCATGCGCGGGTCGGGCACTTCGACGATGCCGACGTTGGGCTCGATGGTGCAGAAGGGATAGTTCGCCGCTTCGATGCCCGATTGGGTCAGCGCGTTAAAGAGGGTGGATTTGCCGACGTTGGGCAGGCCGACGATGCCGCATTTCATGCTCATGTGTGTTCCTTAAATGCCGTTAGATTAAAATCGGCGGATTTTAACATAGAAGGCTACCTGAAAGCTGCGGTTTGGGGTTTCAGGTAGCCTAATAGGCGATTTGAAGCGGGCTGAAAACGGCAGCACGGGATGGTAGCCGGGCAGAAGCACGGCTTCGGCTGAGCCAAAATATTGTGACACTTTGTTGAAGCTGCGTTTTCAGGTAGCCTGCGGGGTAGGGCGGAAATAGGCAGTTTGCCCATAAGGCTGCTATAATGCCGCCCCTGTTTGGCCGGCTGTATAGCTAAAGCGGTTATTTCTTCACGCAGCTAGGAAGGAATAAGTGCTTTAGTGTTATGCTGATAACCATACAAAAAAGCTGCACATCACCATGCTTGAACACCTGCCTTATTTCCAGCAACATCTGCCCCGCGATTTGAGCCGCGTTAATGCGGTGATTGAGCGCGCGGTGCAATCGGAAGTGGCGCTGATTTCGCAAATCGGGCGCTACATCATCAGCGCCGGCGGCAAGCGGCTGCGGCCGGTACTTACCATTCTTTCCGGCAAGGTGCTGGACTACGATGAAGACCCGCTCTACGCGCTGGCGGCGATGGTGGAATTCATCCACACCTCCACTCTGCTACACGACGATGTGGTGGATGAAAGCGAGCTGCGGCGCGGCCGGAAAACGGCAAACAATATGTTCGGCAACGCCGCTGCCGTGCTGGTGGGTGATTTCCTCTACACCCGTGCCTTCCAGCTGATGGTGTCTTCAGGCAGCCTGAAGATTTTAGACGTGATGGCCGATGCCACCAACATCATCGCCGAGGGTGAAGTGTTGCAGCTGATGAATATCGGCAACACCAACATCACCGAAGCCGAATATGCGCAGGTGATCCAATATAAAACCGCCAAACTGTTTGAAGCCGCCGCACAAGTGGGCGCGATTTTGGCCGGCGCCACGCCCGAGCAGGAAATTGCGCTGAAATGCTACGGCTGCCATATCGGCACCGCCTTCCAGATTATTGACGACGTACTGGATTATTCCGGCAACATCGAAGAAACCGGCAAAAACGTGGGCGATGATTTGGCCGAAGGCAAGTCAACCCTGCCGCTGATTTACCTGATGCAAAACGCTGAGCAACCGGTGGCCGAAGCTGTGCGCTACGCACTAGAGCACTCGGACCGGAGCTACTTCAAGCAAATTCATGCCTATGTGGCGCAATTCGATGCACTGGCCTATTGCGTGAACGAGGCGCGTAAAGCAGTGGACGAGGCCTTGTCATGCTTGGTCGCGTTGCCGGACAACGAGGTGTCGCAGGCCATGCGGCAGCTTGCCGAAGAATCGCTGGCGCGTGTATCCTAGCGGCCTTTTTTCGGGAATATATAATTGCATCTGAATGTTATCCCGTTATTTTTGGTGCTGCTGATTTTGCTGGGCGTGCTCAGCAACAACCAATCCATCACCATCTCGGCCACCGTGTTGCTCCTGATGCAGTAAACTGTGCTGGCGCGCTATATTCCGCTGGCCGAACAATACGGCATTCAAGCCGGCATTATTCTGCTCACCATCGGCGTGCTCAGTCCGCTGGTGTCGGGCAGAATCCAGTTTCCCGGTTTGGCCGGTTTGATGAGCTGGAAAATGCTGGCGGCGGTTTTGGTGGGCATATTGGTGGCTTGGCTGGCCAGGCGCAGCGTGCCGCTGATGAGCGAGCGGCCAGTGTTGGTAACCGGCCTGCTGTTGGGCACGATTATCGGCGTGGCGTTTTTGGGCGGCATCCCGGTGGGGCCGCTGATTGCCGCGGGGATTTTGTCGCTTATTGTCGGAAAAGCTCGATTGGAAAGTTTGATTATTTCTCGCCGTAGTTCAACGGATAGAACGTATGCCTCCTAAGCGTAAAATACAGGTTCGATTCCTGTCGGCGGGGCCATGACGAAAAGGCTACCTGAAATTTTCAGGTAGCCTTTTTCTTGCCTGCCGTTTGCAGGAAAGGGGGGTTAGCCCGTATTGCGCAAGCCTTGTGCCACGCCGTTGATGGTGAGGTGGATCAGGTGGATGAGCTGCGGGTTGCCCGGGTGCTGGCGCAAGCGGGCGAGCAGGGCTACCTGAAGCCAGTTGAGCGCGTTCAAGTAGGGAATGCGTAGGGCCAGGGAGCGGGCGAGACTGCGGTTGTCGGTGAGCAGGTGGTCTTGCTCGATTAACTGCAACAGGGCGCGGCGGCTGCGTTCGAACTCGCCTGCAATGCGCTCAAACATGGCTTGGGCGGCCTGCGGCTGGGCGGCCAGGCCAACGTAAGCACGGGCGATATCCAAATCCGCTTTAGCCATCACTTGTTCCATATTGGAGAGCATGGCTTGGAAGAAGGCGCTGTGCCGCACCATATGGCGCAGGCGCTCGAGGTTGGCGGGGTTGTCGCGCAAGAGCTGCTCGACCGCGCTGCCGAAGCCGTACCAAGCAGGCAGCATCAGGCGGTTTTGCGTCCAAGAGAACACCCAGGGAATGGCGCGCAAATCCTGTATCCGCGCCAGGGTTTTGCGGCTGGCAGGGCGGCTGCCGATGTTGAGGCTGGCGATTTCGTTGATTGGGCTGGTTTGCAGGAAGTAGCCCACGAAATCGGGGTGGGTGATGAGTTCGCGGTAGTAGGCGAAGGCGGCATCGGAGAGCGACTGCATCAGCGCGGCATCGGGCTCTTCGGTGCGGTGCGGCAGCAGGCTGGCTTCCAGCGCGGCGGCCACCAAGGTTTCGAGGTTGCGCTCGGCGTTGTCGGCATCGGCGTATTTGGCGGTGATGACTTCGCCTTGCTCGGTGATGCGGATTTGCCCGGCCACGCTGCCGGCGGGTTGGGCCAGCACGGCTTCGTAGGAGGGGCCGCCGCCGCGCCCCACGCTGCCGCCGCGCCCGTGGAACAGGCGCAGGCGCACTTGATGTTTGGCAAACAGTTTCACCAAAGCCTGCTCGGCCTGATACAGCACCCATTGGCTGGTTACATAGCCGCCGTCTTTGTTGCTGTCGGAATAGCCGAGCATGATTTCCTGAATATTGCTGCGGCCGGCGAGCAGGTGGCGGTACCAAGGCAGGGAGAAAAGATGATCCATCACGCCGATGCAGTCTTGCAGCGCTTCGATGGTTTCAAACAGTGGCACGATATTGAGCCGGCTTTCAGGTAGCCCTTCGGCATTCAGGAGCAACAGGCCGGTTTCTTTCATAATCAAGGCCAAGGCAAGCATTTCGCTCACGTTTTCGGCATTGGAAATGATGCTTTGGCGGATAGCTTCCTCGCCGAAGCTGGCTTTAATTTCGGCAGCGGCACGGAAGATAGCCAGCTCGTGTTCGGTATCTTCGCTGTATTGGGCAAACGGGCTGTGGAGCGGGCGCGGGGAAGACAGTTCGCGCAGCAGCACACGTTCGCGCTCGGCTTCGTTCAGCGCGGCGAAGTTTTCCAAGCCGGCAGCGGCAAAGAGCTCGGCTACCACGTCGATATGCTTTTGGGCGTGTTGGCGCAAATCTAGCGGCATCAGATAAAAGCGGAACACGGAAGCGGCACGGATCAGGTCGGCCAAGCGGCCGTCGGCCAGCAGGCGGCTGCCGTTGGCGCATAAGGAAGTGTGCACGGTGTGCAGGTCGGCTAAAAATTCTTCCACCGTGTCATACGGTTCGAGCAGGCCAAACTGGCTGCCCAAGCCGCTGCCGAAACGG
This sequence comes from Eikenella sp. NML99-0057, assembly GCF_001648535.1. Taxonomy (NCBI): domain Bacteria; kingdom Pseudomonadati; phylum Pseudomonadota; class Betaproteobacteria; order Neisseriales; family Neisseriaceae; genus Eikenella; species Eikenella sp. NML99-0057. Next base: position 347,228 of record NZ_LXST01000001.1, read on the forward strand.
TGGGCGGTGGCCACGGTGCGGGCGAGAATATAGGCCAGGGCGCGGCGATAGGGCTCTTCTTCGTGGGCGCGTTCGGTGTCGGGTGATTGGGCTGACAAAGCCAGCACCTCTGGGCTCACGTTCACGCGCCGGACCGACATCGGCAGCTCTTCATACAGTTTGTAGAGCTGGCTGCGGTAGAAGCGGAACACGGCGCTGGCCTGCTGGGAGAAAGCTGTGCGCAGGGTGTCGGCGGAAACGAAAGGGTTGCCGTCGCGGTCGCCGCCGATCCAGCCGCCGATGTGCAACACATTGGACAGGCGGGTGTGTGGGAAGGCTACCTGAAGGGCGGCCTCCAGCTTGCGGTATACGCCGGGCACGGCGCTGAAGAAGCTGAGCGGGAAATACATGATGCCGTTGCTGATTTCGTCGGCCACGGTGATTTTGAAATGACGGTTTTCATTGGTTTGCCACAGCGTCCATAGCATGGTTTGCACCTGCTGCTGCAAGCGTTCTTCGTTCTGCCCGGCCAGGTTGGCGCGTTGGTCGAGCAGGTTGCGGATTTGGCGGTGCAGGGTGAGGGTGGTTTGGCGCTGCACTTCGGTGGGGTGCGCGGTGAGCACGGCGGCCACTTCGGTGTGATTCAGCTGCTGCTGTAAGGCTTCGGCGCTTACGCCTTGCTGTTGCAGCAAATCAAGGGTGTGGCCGAAGGTGGATTTGGCGTTGTCGCGGGTTTGGCTGTGTGCCAGGCGGCGGCGTTGGTGATGTGCATCTTCGGCAATATTGAGGATTTGTGCAAACAGGCCGCAGGCGCGGATGAGGTCTTCCAGCTGTTGGTCGTTGAGCTGCGGCAGGCTGCGCGTTACCACGTCTTGCGGTGCTTCGCCGCCCAGCAGCGCGGCCACGGCTTCCTGCACGGGGCAGTCGGTTTGCTCGGCTAGCACGGTTTGCAGCGCGCCGGTGAGGAAGGCAACGTCGTCGAAGAGCGGCGCGTCTTTATAGGGGTGTTGGCCGGAAGGTTCGGACATCATGGGGTATTCCTTTGCAGAGGGTTATTCTTGGGTTAGCCGGGAAAAACGCAATGTACTGTTTGGGTAATCCAAGCCGTACACGCACCAGATCAATACGAAATAGGAAATGGCATGCAGCGGCCAGTTGGCAGGAAGGCTACCTGAAAACAGCGGAGCCGAAGGTAGACAGGTAAACAAGATGCCCGCCAGCACCGATGCCAGAGCCAGCCATTGGTATACGCGCATGCCGAGAAAATACGGCGTTTGCGGTTCGCCACGCAGCGATTCTTCCACAAAGCGGAACGCACCGCTGAGAATCAAATACATACCGGCGATAAACGAAGCAGGCATTTGCAGCCGGTATAAGCGCCACAGCAGAAAAAAGCTCAGAAAATTGGCGGCGATGGAATAAAACTGGGTGGGGTGCAGATTTTTCCCCTGCCAGCCAGCCAGTTTGCACACACGCGATTTATCATGGAAAAAGCGGATACCCGGCATATCGGTGGGGATACCGTGGCAGCAGCCCTGAATCAGGCAGCGGCAGCGGCCAAACAGCTGGATGGGGCAGGCAGCCAGCGCGGCCGCGCCCAACAGCGTCCAACTGCCCAAATTCGAACCGGCAGCAATCAGACAGCCGACCAGCACGATGCCGAACACGCTGCCGTAGTAGCCAAACGGGCGCAGCAGCGCCGATGAGCCTTCCACCCATTGCGCCCATAAGCCCGCGCCAATAAATCCGGCAACTCCCAGCAGCCACACTACCCACAAATACTGCGGTAGCAGATAAGCCAACACCAGAAAACCGCACACGCCGCCCAATGCGGCATAGAAGCCGTGGTTAATCAGCCGCAGGCGGCCGAAGCGCCATTCGTGCCACGAGTTGGCAATATATTCGGCGGCACGCAACAGAGCGCGGTAGATCGGTTGCCGGTGTCGGATTGCCCAATAAGCGGCCATCCCGGCCAACACATCGGCCAAGGTATGGTTGCGTGGTCAGACAGCTGACAATCACCAGCACCGCCAACAAAGCCCATACCATACGCCACTGCGGGCGGCATAGGCAAGAATATCGTGCAGCCAATAGCGCCCAAAATACATGAAACGAAGGCAGCGCTGCGGCGGCGCTATCATACTCCCGCCCCAGGGCAATCCAACGTAGCCACAACGTATTTTCAGGTAGTCTGCCGTAGCGCACGGCAGCCGGAATAATCAGATAACAATAGAAAATCAGTGCCATGCCCCAGAATGCGTCTAGGGTAAAGCCGCGCAGCTGGCGGTTTTGCCGCAACCACAGCGGCAGCAGCCCGGCCCACGGGTAAAGCAGTACATAAAACACCACACTGAAGCCCCACAGCGGCACGGCCTTATCCCAAGCGCCGTTGCTATACCACGCATCGGGCGGCACCCCCGGCCACACAAACACTTCATACAGCAGCAGCCATACCAGCCAAACCTTCAGTCCGAGCAACAGCCGCCTGGAGAAAGCCGCCTCATGCCCGTTATCCGGCGGCAGGCTGAACAGACCGTAGTGCAGCATCGGCCGGGCGCCAAACTGCTTGGCCATCACCTCGCGCTCGAAGCCAGCCACATAAGCCACAATGAGCAATGCAAACAGCGGCGATACCAGCCACAGCCCGCCGGGCGACTGCGCATACAGTGCCGTGCCCGTGCAAAGCATGACGGCGCCGGTATAAATCGGGTGGCGGCACAGGCGGTAGGCGCCGGAAGCCACAAAATGCTGTGGCGGAAACGCATTCATCGGCAGGCCGCCGCCGCGGTACCACAGGTTGTGCATCGCCCACAGGATTAATGAGAGTCCGGCCGCCGCCAGCAGTGCGCCGGCCAGCGGGTAGGGCGGTACCGGCAGCCGCACCACCTCCGAAGTGTGCCGTGCCCAATATTGCAGCAGCAGCGGCAACAGCAGGCAGAACACCAAGGCATAAACAATTTTTTGCAGGGTAACGCTTATTTTTGCCATAACACCCTCTCGTATAAGGCCCAGCCTTCCACGGCAATATTTTCAGGTAGCCTCAAGGTGGCGTGGCTTTTCCATTTTTGTTCGCGGCTGGATAAAAATCTGCGGCTGAATAGTAGCCGCAACAATGGGTTGCGTGCTGCAATAGCCAGCAGCGGCTCGTCTTTTATCGTTTCCGGTGCAGCAAACGCCAGATGCAGGCCGAATGCCGGCGCTTTCAGCCCACCGGCTTCCAGCACGAAATCTTCAGTTAGCACGCCGTTGTAGTACAAACGTTTTAGCGGCACTTCGCCGCGCCATTCGATCCACACCACATAGTGCTGCTCCGATACGAAACGCCCCCAATACAGCTTGCATAACGGCAGCTGTTGCGGCCAAAAATCCATTTCCAGCGTTTCGGCATAACCCAAGCCGCCGTATTCCTGCCCGTTTAAGGCTACCTGAAAACGGGCATTGGGCGTGTGGGCATGCCAAACGAGCCGATGTTTGCCGCCGGCCGGCAAGGTAAGCCGGACACCGTCGGACAAAGCCTGCCAGCGGCCTTCGAGGCCAAGCTTGGGTTGTCGGATGCTGTTGGGGGATAGTTGCGATGCGCTCAGGCAGCTGCGTTCGATGGTGCAGCCGTGGGCCGGGCTGAAAATCAGGGCGGAATAGGGCAGCTTGATGCCGTGGTAATGCAGCTCGGCCGCATAGGCAATCAATGCGTTGCCGGCAGCATCAATGCCGTCGAAATAATGTTTGCACAGGCGGAACATGATGGGAGAAAAACTATTTGGCCGGATGAGGCTACCTGAAAAATAGCAGTTTCGTGCCAGCCGATATTTTCAGGTAGCCTTGGCTGGCACGGCCGGCATACTGTTTGATTGCAGTTTACGCGGCAGCTGGCTGGAAGGAAACAGCGTGTTTAGATGTTGCCAAGCCTACAGCGCGGCTTCGTCCCGCTCGCCGGTGCGGATGCGCACCACGCCTTCCACCGGCAGGATGAAGATTTTGCCGTCGCCGATTTTGCCGGAGTTGGCCGCCTGCACGATGGCTTCCACCGCCTGCTCGACCATGCTGTCTTCCAGCACGATTTCCAGCCGGATTTTGGGCAGGAAATCCACCGCGTATTCCGCACCGCGATAGATTTCGGTGTGGCCTTTTTGGCGACCGAAGCCTTTCACTTCGGTTACGGTCATGCCATTTACACCGATATCGGTGAGCGCGTCGCGCACATCGTCGAGTTTGAATGGTTTGATGATGGCTTCGATTTTTTTCATGGGTTCCTCGGGTGGGTTGGTATATTAAGGTCTGGATGGGTTTATAGCTGAAACAATTATTTCTTCATACCAGGCGGTAAGCCGCAGACAGTAGTAGTACGGCAAGGCGAGCCAACGCAGTATGAAGAAATAAGTGGTTTAGCTGTAACGCTACCACAAGGCAGCAGTGCTTTCAATCGGCTTACTCCTCCGACAGATTAGGGCAGACTTGGCGTATAATTACGCCTCCCCAACCCTCTCTCATGCGAGTCTGCTCATGCCTATCCTCTTCCTGCGCGGCGAGCGCGCCCTGTCTGGTTTCCGTGTTGAAAAACTGCTGCAAAAAGCTGCTGCTTTGGGGCTACCTGAAGCTGAAATCCGCAGTGAGTATTGGTATTTTGCCGATTGTGCCGAAGGCTTGAATGTAGCAGATGCGGAAAAGTTGGAAGCCTTGCTGGCGGGGCAAGTGGCATCAGAGTTGCCGCAGTCTTCAGGTAGCCTGCATCTGTTTCTCATCACACCGCGTATCGGCACGATTTCGCCTTGGGCTTCCAAAGCCACAGAAATTGCGAAAAACTGCGGCTTCACCCAAATCCAGCGCATCGAACGCGGCATGGCAGTGTGGCTTTCAGGTAGCCTTTCCGAAGCGCAGAAACAGCAATGGGCAGCTTTGCTGCACGACCGCATGACCGAATCTGTGTTGCCCGATTTTCAGGTAGCCGCCAAATTGTTCACCCACCCCGAAGCGCACACCTTCGATACGGTGGATGTGCTCTCCGGCGGCCGTGCTGCACTAGAAAAAGCCAATACCGACTTAGGCTTGGCACTCTCGCCCGACGAAATCGATTATCTGCTGGATAATTATCAGGCTTTAAAACGCAATCCGTCTGATGTGGAACTGATGATGTTCGCGCAGGCCAACAGTGAACACTGCCGCCACAAAATCTTCAATGCCGATTTCATCTTAAATGGAGAAAAGCAGCCCAAATCGCTGTTCCGCATGATTCGCGACACGCACGAAGCCGCGCCGGCCGGCACGGTGGTGGCGTATAAGGACAACGCCTCGGTAATCGAAGGCGCGAAAATCGCCCGTTTTTATCCCGATGCGGCGGCCAATCAGGGCTACCGTTTCCACGAAGAAGATACGCATATCCTGATGAAGGTGGAAACGCACAACCACCCCACGGCGATTGCACCGTTTGCCGGTGCGGCCACCGGTGCGGGCGGCGAAATCCGCGACGAAGGCGCAACGGGACGCGGCGCTCGCCCCAAAGCCGGCCTCACCGGCTATACGGTTTCCAACCTCAATATCCCCGATTTGAAACAGCCTTGGGAAGGCGGCTACGGCAAGCCCGCCCACATTGCCTCCCCGCTCGACATCATGATTGAAGCCCCCATCGGCGGCGCGGCGTTCAACAACGAATTCGGCCGCCCGAACCTGCTGGGCTATTTCCGCACCTTCGAAGCCGAGTTCGACGGCCAAATGCGCGGCTACCACAAGCCGATTATGATTGCCGGCGGTTTGGGTAATATTCAGGCAGAACAAACGCATAAACACGAAATCCCCGAAGGCGCGCTGTTGGTGCAGCTCGGCGGGCCGGGCATGCTCATCGGCTTGGGCGGCGGCGCCGCTTCGTCGATGGACACAGGTGCGAACGATGCTTCGCTCGATTTCAACTCTGTGCAGCGCGGCAATCCCGAAATCGAACGGCGCGCGCAAGAAGTGATCGACCGCTGCTGGCAGCTCGGTGCGGCCAACCCGATTATCGCTATTCACGACGTGGGCGCGGGCGGCCTGTCCAACGCTTTTCCCGAATTGGTCAACGATGCGGGGCGCGGCGCGGTATTTAAGCTGCGCGATGTGCCGCTGGAAGAGCACGGCCTGACGCCGCTGCAAATCTGGTGCAACGAGGCGCAGGAGCGTTATGTGTTGTCGATTCTGGAAAAAGATTTGGACACTTTCCGCGCCATTTGCGAACGCGAGCGCTGCCCGTTTGCCGTGGTCGGCACGGCTACCGACGACGGGCATTTGCAGGTGCGCGACGATTTGTTTGCCAACAAGCCCGTGGATTTGCCGCTGAACGTATTGCTCGGCAAACCGCCCAAAACCACGCGCACCGATAAAACGCAACAGCAGCCTGAAAAACCGTTTTCAGGTAGCCATATCGATTTGAAGGAAGCCGCCTACCGCGTGTTGCAACTGCCGGCCGTGGCCGCGAAAAACTTCCTTATCAATATCGGCGACCGCAGCGTGGGCGGCTTGACCCACCGCGACCAGATGGTCGGCCGCTGGCAAACCCCCGTGGCCGACTGCGCCGTGACCATCATGGGCTTCGATACGCATCGCGGCGAAGCGATGGCCATGGGTGAAAAACCTGCCGTTGCGCTGTTTGACGCGCCCGCTTCGGGCAGGATGTGTATCGGCGAAGCCATTACCAATATCGCGGCGGTTAATATCGGCGATATCGGCAACATCAAATTCTCCGCCAACTGGATGGCCGCCTGCGGCAATACGGGCGAAGACGAGAAACTCTACCGCACGGTGGAAGCCGTGTCGCAGATGTGCCGGGAAATCGGCGTGAGCATCCCCGTGGGCAAAGACAGCCTTTCCATGAAAACCGTGTGGCAGGACGGCGCGGAGAAAAAATCCGTGGTGTCGCCGTTGAGCCTGATTGCCACCGCCTTCGCCCCTGTGCAGGACGTGCGCAAAACGGTTACGCCCGACATCAAGCAGGTGGCGGACAGCGTGCTGCTGCTGGTGGATTTGGGGCAGGGCAAAGCCCGCATGGGCGGCTCGGCCTTAACGCAGGTGTGTGGCGAATTGGGCGGCGAAGCGCCCGACATCGAAGCAGGCCGCCTGAAAAAGTTTTACGATGTGATTCAGCGGCTGGTGCAGGAAGGCAAACTGCTTGCCTACCACGACCGCAGCGACGGCGGCCTGTTTGCCACACTGGCGGAAATGGCGTTTGCGGGGCGGTGCGGATTGGATATTGATATAGGCGAGCTTGCTTACCAGTCTGAACAAATGCTGAATTGGTTGGATAAACAGCAGGATACTATGCCTGACGACGAGTTTGCTTGCTTGGTAAACAAATTGTTGTTCAATGAAGAGTTGGGTGCAGTGCTGCAAGTGCGTACACAAGATAAAGCTTATTTGTATGAATTGTTTGAAGAGCAAGGTTTAGGAAAGGTAACCCGATACAGCCCTGAATGTGGTATTGCTTTGGTGCAACACATGATTGCAGAAATCGGTTTTAGCACCCAGCATCAAAATATCATCATTACTTGCCAAAATGATGAGCTCTTCCGTGAAAACAGCTTAGACCTGCAACGCGCCTGGCAGTCCACCTCCCACCAAATCCAGCGCCTGCGAGACAACCCCGCCTGCGCCGACAGCGAATTCGCCTTGCTGGCCGATAAAGAACGCAGCCGGCTGTTTGCCGATTTAAGCTTTGATGTGAAACAGGATATTGCCGCACCGTTTATCAACAGCGGGGCAAAACCCAAAATCGCCATCCTGCGAGAACAGGGCGTGAACGGCCAAGTGGAAATGGCCGCCGCCTTCACCCGCGCCGGTTTTGATGCCTACGATGTGCATATGTCCGACATGATGGCAGGCCGCGTGAAGCTGGAAACCTTCCAAATGCTGGCCGCCTGCGGCGGGTTCAGCTACGGCGACGTGCTGGGCGCGGGCGAAGGCTGGGCGAAATCTATCCTGTTCCACAGCAAACTGCGCGACCAGTTTGCCGAATTCTTCGCTAGGCCGGACACACTCTCACTCGGCGTGTGCAACGGCTGCCAGATGATGGCGAACTTGGCCGAAATCATCCCAGGCGCGGAGGGTTGGCCGAAGTTCCGCCGCAACGAATCCGAACAGTTTGAAGCACGCCTGAGCATGGTGCGCGTGCCGCAATCGCCCTCGCTGATTTTGGCCGATATGATGGGCAGCAGCCTGCCGGTGGTGGTTAGCCACGGCGAAGGCCGCGCCGATTTCGCCCACTTGGGGCGAGCTGAAAACCAAGTTTCAGGCAGCCTGAAAACCGCCATGCAATATATCGATGGCCAGGGCAAGCCCACCCAAACCTACCCACTCAACCCCAACGGCTCGCCCGATGCCATCGCCGCCGTCACCACCGCCGACGGCCGCGTAACCATCATGATGCCGCATCCGGAGCGGGTGTACCGCAGCGCGCAAATGAGCTGGCTGCCGGAAGAGTGGCGCGACAGCGAATTGGCCGGCTGGTATCGGATGTTTGCTACGGCACGGAAGGTGCTGGGCTAGACTGTCGGGCAATATAAGGCTACCTGAAAGTATCCGCTTCAATGCCGTGAGAATGTAGAAGCTGAATACTTTCAGGTAGCCTCAATCATGGCGAAAACGGAGATAGGGTATGGAAACCAAGCTGCTGGTGTTAAAACCGGCCAAAATATTCGGCGATCCCAACGAGTTGGCCAACTTCCGCTTTGCCAACGGCCGGGGCTTCTCCGCATCCTACCAGCGCTTTGCCACGCAATATGGCTGGGGTCGTTCGCTGGGCAACTATCTCGTCCACATTCCAGCCAATCCGCAATATTGCGATTCCTGGCAGCAGGCCAGTGCAGCCGTGAAATCTACCTATATCGCTGATTTAGACGAATACGAAGGCTTTTTCTCCGCGCAGCACGTTTGCCTGATGGCCAGGATGGAGTTTTTTGCCAAAAGCGAATCCGGCACTTATCTGTTTTGGGATATTGAAAGCCGACCGAGCCAAGACGAATTCGATATTTATGCTTTCGATTTCAGGGAAGAGCCCTTCTTAATCGGCCGCTCGCTAGACGAAGTCTGGTTCAACCTCACCCGCGAATCCGCTGCCACCGCCGCCCTGCGTGCCGCGCCGCGCCAGGCCGTGTTTGAAGGATTTGATTCGATGTCATAAGCGGGCAAGCCAGCCCGATATTTTTCAGGTAGCCTCATCATGAATTGGGAAACCCTCACGCAAATCGACCGCCGCCACATTTGGCATCCCTACGCCGCCATGCCCAACACCCAGCCGGTGTACGCCGTGGCACGGGCGGAAGGTTGCAGCATCGAGCTGGCCGATGGCAAACGGCTGGTGGACGGCACCTCTTCTTGGTGGGCGGCGCTGCACGGCTACAACCACCCGCGCCTCAACGCTGCGGCCGTCGCACAATTGGCGAAGATGAGCCATGTGATGTTCGGCGGGCTCACCCACGAGCCGGCGGTGCGGCTCACGCAGTTGCTGCTGGAATTGTTGCCGACGGCCCTCAACCAAGTATTTTATGCCGACAGCGGTTCGGTGGCGGTGGAAGTGGCGATGAAGATGGCGCTGCAATACCAGCAGGCCGTGGGGCGGGGTAAACGCTGCCGTTTCGCCACCATCCGCGCCGGTTATCACGGCGACACCTGGCATGCCATGTCGGTATGCGATCCGGAAGAAGGCATGCACGGCCTGTTTTCGAGCAGCCTGCCGGTGCAGTACTTCCTGCCGCAACCGGCCAGCCCGTTCCACGGCAAATGGCAGCCGGAAAGTATCCGCCCGTTGGAAAACTTGTTGGCAGAAAAACATGATGAATTGGCGGCGCTGATTTTAGAGCCGGTGGTGCAGGGGGCGGGCGGAATGTATTTCTACCATCCCGAATACCTGCGGCAGGCGCGGGCATTGTGCAGCCGATACGGCGTGCTGCTGATTTTTGACGAAATCGCCACCGGCTTTGGCCGCAGCGGCGAAATGTTTGCTTTGGAGCATGCCGACGTGGTGCCGGACATTATCTTGCTGGGCAAGGGGCTCACCGGCGGGTATCTCACCTTGTCGGCGGCGGTATGCACCGAGGAAATTTCCGCGGCCATCAGCCGGGGCCAAGCGGGCGCATTTATGCACGGCCCCACCTTTATGGCCAACCCGCTGGCCTGCGCGGTGGCGGCAGAGAGCGTAGCGATGCTGCGGGAAAGCCCGTGGCGGCAGCGGGTGGCCAATATCGAGCAAACGCTGCGGCGTAAGCTGGCTGCGGCGGCGCAATGGCGTTGCGTGCGCGAAGTGCGGGCGCTTGGCGCGATTGGGGTATTGGAGATGGCGCAGCCGGTCAACACGGCTTCCCTGCAGCCGCAGCTGGTGGAAAAGGGCGTGTGGGTGCGGCCGTTCGGGCGGCTGGTGTATCTGATGCCGCCGTTTGTGATCAGCCAGCAGGAATTGGATTTCTTGGCCGAACAGACCTTGGCGGCAGTGGCGGAGGAATACGGCGAAGCATGGCCGCAGTCCGAATAATGCTACACGCACTGAAGGCTACCTGAAATTTTCAGGTAGCCTGTTTGCAGAGAGGAGAACAGTATGCAGAAACTGGTTTATTTTGTTAGCGGCATCGACACCGGCATCGGCAAAAGCATCGCCACCAGCCTGTATGCCAAAGAGCTGGCCGCTGCCGGCCGCCGTGTGATTACCCAAAAAATCGTGCAAACCGGCTGTCAAGGCATCGCCGAAGACATCCAAACCCACCGCCGCCTGCAAGGCATCGGGCTCACCGAACACGACCGCAACGGCAGCACCTGCCCCTATGTGTTTGCCTACCCCTGCTCGCCGCACTTGGCTGCCGAGCAGGAACAGCGCCCCATTGATTTGAAAACCATCGATGCAGCCACCCAAACCCTGCTGCAAAGCTACGACACCGTGCTGCTCGAAGGGGCGGGCGGGCTGATGGTGCCGCTAAACCGCGAGCAAACCCTGCTCGATTTTGCCGCCGAACGCGGCTATCCGCTGGTGTTGGTTACATCCGGCCGCCTGGGCAGCATCAACCACACCCTGCTCAGCCTTGCCGCTGCCCGCCATGCCGGCCTGCCGGTGCACCGGCTGGTGTACAACTGCTATCCCGCGCCCGACCCCGTAATCGGCGCGGAAACCGAACGCTATTTGCGTGATTATCTGCAGCAGCATTTCCCCGAGGCGGAATGGACGGTGTTGGCAGAGGCTACCTGAAAACCGTTCGCAGCATTTTTCAGGTAGCCTTGCACACAGCTTTAGCCCGAACCCCCACATATCCGCTATAATCCGCATTTTCGTTTACCCCTCTCCCCAAACCGAATCATGGGACAAAAAATCCAAGCCGTAAAAGGCATGAACGACCTCTTGCCGGTGGAGCAGAAAGATTTCAAGCTCACCGCCGCCTTCTGGCAGGCCTTTGAAAACCGCATCGGCCAATGGGCGCACCGCTTCGGCTACCGCCAAATCCGCACCCCGATCGTGGAGCAAACCGGCCTTTTCGTGCGCTCCATTGGTGAAGACACCGATGTGGTGGACAAAGAAATGTATACCTTTGCCGACTCCAACGACACCCTCAGCCTCAGCCTGCGCCCCGAAGGCACCGCCTCCTGCCTGCGCGCCGTGGTGGAGCACAATCTGCTGTACAACGGCGGCCAGAAGCTGTGGTATATGGGCCCCATGTTCCGCCGCGAACGCCCGCAGAAGGGGCGCTACCGCCAATTCCACCAAGTGGGTGTGGAAGCGCTGGGCTTTGAAGGCCCCGATATCGATGCCGAAATCATCGCCATGTGCGCCGATTTGTGGCGCGAGCTCGGCATCAGCCAATATCTGACTTTGGAAATCAACAGCCTGGGCAACCGCGAAGAACGCGCCGCCCACCGCGCCGCCTTGGTAGGCTACCTGAAACAGCACGAAGCCGCGCTGGATGAAGACAGCCGCCGCCGTATGCACACCAATCCGTTGCGCGTGCTGGACAGCAAAAACCCCGATTTGCAGGAAATCTGCAATGCCGCCCCGCGCTTGGCCGATTATCTCGGCGAAGCCTCCCGCGCCCACTACGCCGGTTTCAAAGCCCTGCTCGACGGTTTGGGCATTGCCTATGTGGAAAACCACCGCCTCGTGCGCGGGCTGGACTACTACAACCAAACCGTGTTCGAATGGACCACCGACAAACTCGGCGCCCAAGCCACCGTGTGCGGCGGCGGCCGCTACGACGGCCTGATTGAAGAGCTCGGCGGCAAACCCGCCCCCTCCATCGGCTTTGCCATGGGCGTGGAGCGGCTGCTGCTGTTGGTACACGAATACGGCAGTCTGCAAGCCGATGCCGCACCCGATATTTATGTGATACACCAAGGCGGCGATACCTTGCTGCCCAGCATGCAGTATGCCGCCGCTGCCCGCGCCGCCGGCTTCAGCGTGCTGCAACATTCCGGCAGTCAGAAACTGGCCGCCCAAATGAAAAAAGCCGACGCTTTCGGCGCCAAAGTGGCGCTGATCGTGGGCGAAGGCGAGCTGGCCGAAGGCAAAGCCAGCCTCAAAGATATGCAGCAAGGGCGCGGCCAAGTGAGCGTGCTTGCTGCCGATTTGCTTCAACAATTAAACGAATGGATACGCTAAATGGCTGTTTACGATTTAAAAGACCAAGAAGAAATTGAAAACTTCAAATATTTCTGGCGCAGCTGGGGGCGCTGGCTGTTTGCCCTGCTCGTGGTGGCCGCCATCGGCTACTTTGGCTGGGTGATGTACCGCAGCCACCAGCGCAACGTGAGCAACGAAGCTGTGGCCGTGTTTGACCAGTGGGCAGAAAATCAGCAGGCCGGCAAACCTGCCGAAGCCGCCAAACTGCTCACTCAACTGCAAAGCCAATATCCGACCAGCGTTTCCTCCGCCCAAGCCACCCTGATGCAGGCCGGTGCCGCCTTCGACCAAGGCAAATACGACGAAGCCGCCGGCCACCTGAACTGGGTGCTCAAATACCACCAAGAACCGCTCATCCGCGCCATGGCCATCCAGCGCCTGGCCACCGTTCAGCTGCAACAGCAGAAATACGACGCAGCCATCGCCACCCTCGGCATGAATACCGATGAAGCCTACGCTGGTATCTTGTTGGAAACCAAAGGCGATGTTTACGCCGCCCAAGGCAAACGCAGCGAAGCCGCCGCCGCCTACAAACAGGCGATGGACAAACTGCCCCAAGACGACCAAGGGCGCGAGTTCATACAGCTGAAAATCGACCAGCTGAACTAAGGCAGGCCAAAGCCCATAACGGCTGTTGCCGGCGGATGGAAAACCCATCGCCGGCAACAGCCGTTTTTTCAGGTAGCCTTTTGGGTTTCAGGTAGCGTGTAGCTTGAATAACATATTGCCTGCGCGGAAGTGAATACAGGCTACCTGAAACTATGTCTGGATGGTTTGGAGGCTTACCAAAGCTAATACCGAGCAACTTTATTCTGCAAACAAAGGCTACCTAAAACTATTTCAGGTAGCCTTTGTACATTCCGTACCAATCAAGCCGCAGGCGTTTTGCCTTGTTGGCCTTTGATGATGCTCATGCCGGCGGAGACGAGGCTGCCGATGTCGGCCACGTTGGCGGGCATAATCAGGGTGTTGCCTTCTTTGGCCAGTTTGGCGAAGGCGTCTACGTATTGTTCGGCCACTTTCAGATTAACCGCTTCGTTGCCGCCGGGCTGGTTGATGGCGTCGGCCACCAGGCGGATGGCGTCGGCGCTGGCTTGCGCCACCAGTTTCAGGGCTTCGGCTTCGCCTTGGGCGCGGTTGATGCGGGCCACTTTTTCGCCTTGCGAGGCGTTGACGGCGGCTTGGGCTTCACCTTCGGATTTTTTGATTTCGGCTTCGCGCTCGCCCGAAGCAAGGTTGATTTGCTCGATTTTCAAGCCTTCGGATTGGGCGATGCGGGCGCGTTTTTCGCGTTCGGCGGTGATTTGCGCCTGCATGGCGCGCAGGATTTCCTGCGGCGGCACGAGATCTTTGATTTCGTAGCGCAATACTTTCACGCCCCAAGATACGGCGGCTTCGTCGAGCGAGGCGACCACGGTGCGGTTGATGTCGTCGCGCTCTTCAAAGGTCTTGTCCAGTTCCATTCGGCCGATGACGGAGCGCAGGGTGGTTTGGGCAAGCTGGGTGATGGCGGTGATGTAGTTGCTGGAGCCGTAGGAGGCGAGTTTGGCGTCGGTTACTTGGAAGTAGATGATGCCGTCTACGGTGAGCTGGGTGTTGTCGCGGGTGATACACACCTGGCTGGGCACATCGAGAGGGATTTCTTTGAGCAGGTGTTTGTAGGCCACACGGTCGAGGAAGGGGATGAGGAAGTTGAGGCCGGGGTTGAGCACGGCATGGAAGCGGCCGAGCCGCTCCACCACATAGGCTTCCTGCTGCGGCACGACGGTGAAGGCTTTAAAGCCGAATACAACGATAACGGCAAATAGGATTGCCAGGGTAACGATATCCATCAGTTTTCCTCCAGAGGTTGCAAAATCAAGATATTGCCGGATTTCCCGGCGATGCGCGCGGCTTGCCCGGCCTGCGCAGGGAAGGGGGCTTCGGCCTGCCAATAGGTGCCGCGATATTGCACGAGCCACAGGCTGCCGGATTGGGGCTGGTGCAGCAGCACGGTGTTGCCGATGTCCAAATCGCCTTCAGCATCGGCGGCGTGGGCGCGGCGGTTGCGCCGGATGCGGTATACGGCGGCGATACCGGCCGCGGAAAGCAGCACGGCCACCAGCAGCGATACGCCGCTGCCCGCGCCGAACCAGGCGGCCACGCCTGCGCCGAGCAGGGCGATGCTGGCCACCAGCAGGTAGAACGTGCCGCTGAACATTTCGAGAACGAACAGGGCGGCTGCGGCGATAAACCAATACCAATAGCGCATGAGCTGCTCCTTTCTTGTGTGGTTGGGGCTTGAGCTTTGCTGAAACTCTGCTTGGGCTATACCAAGACATTGTTTAAGGTAGTTTCAGGTAGCCTTTAGCCTGCCGGATGAGGCTACCTGAAAACGGCCTGCTCAAAGTTTTTATTACTTTTGGCCGGGTTTCAACTTTTCGTTGAAGCAGAGGCGTTGGCTTTGTAGAAACGCTGTTTCACTCGTTTCGGGTAGCCTTTGGATGGTTGGTAAGGCTACCTGAAAAGCTCAGCTGCACCGAAGTTAATATTGTACAGACCAGCTCAGCCTATGCCTGTACTTCCTGCAAACGGGGCAGGGCGGCAGTAAGGTCGATGCCGGCAGCGGCGGCGGTTTGCACCAGTTGGCGCGGGTCTGCGCCTTGGGCGGCTTGCCCCATGGCCCACAAGAAGCTGCTGCGGGTGCCGCTGCGGCAGTAGGCGAGGGCAGGCGCGGGGTGGTCGGCCAGGTGTTTGGCAAACTGTGCGGCAGCGGCGGCATCGATTTGCGGCATCAGCATGGGCTGGTGAATAACGTGCCAGATACCGGCTTCGGCCGCCCAGTGGCGGATTTGATCAAAGCTGGGCTGGCCGGGCTCTTCGCCGTCGGGGCGGTTGCAGATGATGGTTTGCACGCCGGCGGCAGCGGCGGCGAGAATGTCTTGGCGGCTGATTTGCGGAGAAACAAACAGGCCGGGGGCAAGGGTGGGGAAGGGGGCTTGGTTTGACATGGTTTTCCTTGATTATGAATGGTTTGGTTTGGCTCGGACGAGCTCGATGGATTCTTTGGCAGTGAGGTGGTCGATTTCTAAAACCATCACTTTCACGTAATCAAAATGTTTGCCGATATAGGGTAGGAGGCCGTTTTGGTCGGGGGAGTATTTGTGCCCCACGGCTTCGAGTGCGGCCTGTTTTTCGGCGGGGTCGGTAACGGTGCGTACCGTGCCGAACACGATGGCGCTGCGGAAATAAGTGGTGAATTCCTGCGGCACGATGTCGTTGAGATCCACCACGCAGAAGGAAACGTGGTTGTCGTGCGCAAGCAGTTCGTGTTTATGGCCTGCGGGCGCGCCGTGCAGGATAATTTTGCCTTCGTGGTAAACATAGCTGATCGGCACGGCATAGGGATAACCGTTGTCGCCGTGCAGCGCAAGTACGCCGGATTTGCCGCGCTGCAAAATGGCGATGGCTTCTTTGTTGGATAGCTGCTGGTTTGCGTGCTTCATTTCTCTGAAAGACATGATTTTCTCCTCCGTTAAGCTTAGGCAAGCCGGTTTCAGGTAGCCTTTTGCTCACAGGGGGGAATGATACCAAATTCCACGCCTGAATGCTGGGCTCAAACAGCTTGGAGGCTACCTGAAAATAGAGCGGCGGCAGGGCACAGCACTTGGTTTGCAGGCGGCGTGGGCGTCTATATAATGGCAGCTGTTTTCTATGTCTGCTTACTTAAGGAGGTTGCCATGCACAAACCGCCGTTTGCCCGCACCATTTTGCTCGCCTTATTATCCGTATCCGCCCTGCCCGCGCTGGCAGACAATGCCCAGCGCCTTCATCAGACCTGTTCGCGTTATTTGGACGAACAGCCGGATTATTATGAATCCCGAAGTGCCCGCTTCAGCTTACGCGCCATGCCGCAGGCAGCGGTGAAGAACCATTCTGTGACTTCATATGAAGCAGCGCCTTCAGCTGCGCCCGCAGTGCAGGCGACAGCCGATTTAGGCTCCGAAGGCTCATATAGCATAATTAATAGCGAGAAGAGGATGGTGAATGCGGGCGCGGCTGCCCCGTCACGCCAAAACACCGAGCGCTACGGCCATTATGAGCCCAACCCCGTGCACGCCGTGGCCGAGCAGCCCGTTTCCACCTTCAGCATTGATGTGGACACCGGCAGCTACGCCAACATCCGCCGCTTCCTCACCCAAAGCGGCCGCCTGCCGCCCGCCGATGCCGTGCGCATTGAAGAAATCATCAACTATTTCGACTACGGCTACGCCAAGCCTGCCGACGGCAAACCTTTCGCCGTGCACACCGAAACCGTGGATTCCCCCTTCCGCAGCGGCGCCAAGCTGATCCGCATCGGCATTCAGGCCAAAGAGGTGAGCCAAGCTGCATTGCCGCCGGCCAATCTTGTGTTCCTGGTGGACGTGTCCGGTTCCATGTATAGCCGCGACAAACTGCCGATGGTGAAATACACCCTCTGCACCCTCGCGCACCAAACCCGCGCCCAAGACCGCATCACTCTCGTTACCTATGCCGACGGCAACAAAGTCGTGCTGCCGCCCACCCCGGGCAACCAGCGGCAGAAAATCCTCGCCGCGCTCGACAGCCTGAAGGCAGGCGGCTCCACCGCCGGCGAAAATGCCATCCAACAGGCCTACCAAGCCGCCCAGCGCGCCTATATCCGCAACGGCATCAACCGCATCCTGCTCGCCACCGACGGCGATTTCAACGTGGGCATCACCGATTTCAGCACCCTGCGCAGCATGGTGGCTGAAAAACGCAAAAGCGGCATTTCGCTTACCACGCTCGGCTTCAGCAGCGGCAACTACAACGAACGGCTGATGGAACAGCTGGCCGATGCCGGCGACGGCAACTATAGCTACATCGACAGCCCCGAAGAAGCGCAGAAAGTGCTGCACCGCCAGCTCTCCTCCACGCTTGCCACCGTGGCGCAAGATGTGAAAATCCAAGTGGAATTCAACCCCGCCACTGTGAAGGAATACCGCCTGATCGGCTATGAAAACCGCATGCTCGCCCGCGAAGACTTCAATAACGACCAAGTGGACGCAGGCGACATCGGCGCCGGCCACAACGTTACCGCGTTGTATGAAATCATCCCCGCCGGGCAAACCGGCTGGCTGCCGGAAAGCCGCTACCAAGCCGCGCCCGCCGCCAACGATAAAGCCGCCAGCGAATACGCCTTCATCAACCTGCGCTACAAACTGCCCGGCCAAAGCAACAGCATCCTCATCAACCGCCCCGTGGTCGTGGGCAGCAAACCGCTCGCCCAAGGCAGCAACGCCACCCGCCAAGCCGTGGCTGCAGCCGCCTTCGGCGAACTCTTGCGCGGCGGCAAATACAGCGGCAACTTCGGCTGGCCGCAAACCCTTGAGCTCGCTCGCAACGCCCAATCCCCCGACCGCCACGGCCTGCGCCGCCAGTTTGTACAGCTGATTGAAAAAGCACAACAGCTGAGCAGCAAGCCGCAGTAAGGTTTCAGGTAGCCTTTGCCTGGTTGGAAAGGCTACCTGAAAATTAAAACTGGTAGGTTGAATACTCATGCCCTGCAAGCATGTTGTAGGGCGATTTTCTGTTTGCTCCTATATTTTCAGGTAGCCTCTTACTCCAACCCCAAAGGAACCCCCATGCCCATTTCCCCAAACATTTTCAAAGCATACGACATCCGCGGTATCGTCGGCCAAACCCTCACCGAAGAGACTGCCGAGCAAATCGGCCGCGCCATCGCCACGCGTGCTGCCAGGCAAGGCCTGCGGCAGATTGCCGTAGGGTGTGACGGCCGGCTCAGCGGCCCGGCATTGCAAGCGGCGCTGATGCGCGGGCTCACCGCTGGCGGGCTGGAGGTGGCCGATGTGGGCATGGTGGCCACGCCCATGCTGTATTTCGCCGCCGTGCAGCATTGCTCCGGCAGTGGCGTGATGATTACCGGCAGCCACAACCCGCCCGATTACAACGGCTTCAAAATGATGCTTGGCGGCAATACCCTGGCCGGGGAAAGCATTCAAGAGTTGCGCGGCATCATTCAAGCGCAGGATTTTGTTTTAGGTAGCCCGCAAGGCAGCGTGCGCCGTTTGGATGTGGCAGACGAATATATCCAGCACATCGCCGGCCATATCCGACTGCAGCGGCCGATGAAAGTCGCCGTCGATGCCGGCAATGGCGTGGCCGGAGCGTTTGCCGGGCGGCTGTATCGTGCGCTGGGTTGCGAAGTGGAGGAGCTGTTTTGCGAAGTGGACGGCCATTTCCCCAGCCACCATCCCGACCCCGCCAAGCCCGCCAATCTGCAAGACCTTATCCGTGCCGTGCAGGCCGGTGCAGCCGAAGTCGGCCTTGCTTTCGACGGCGACGGCGACCGCCTCGGCGTGGTTACCCGCAGCGGCAGCATCATCTATCCCGACCGCCAGCTGATGCTGTTTGCGCAAGACGTGCTCGGGCGCAACCCCGGCGCTAAAGTGATTTACGACGTGAAATCCACTCGCCTGCTGGCGCCGTGGATTAAGCAGCACGGCGGCGAAGCGGTGATGAGCAAAACCGGCCACAGCTTCATCAAAGCCGCCATCAAGCAACACGGCGCGCTTTTGGCGGGCGAAATGAGCGGGCATGTGTTTTTCAAAGAACGCTGGTTCGGCTTCGACGACGGCCTCTACGCTGGTGCGCGCCTGCTGGAAATCCTTTCAGCCAGCCCCAATCCCAGCGCCGTGCTGGAAGCCTTGCCGGAAGGCGTGTCCACCCCAGAATTGAATATCGCCCTGCCCGAAGGCGCTGATGGCCACGCATTGATTGCCGATTTGGCTCAGGCCGCCCGGTTCGACGGCCTGCAAGAGCTGATTACCATCGACGGCCTGCGCGCCGAATTTGCTGACGGTTTCGGCCTGCTGCGCGCTTCCAACACCACGCCGGTGTTGGTGTTGCGCTTCGAGGGTGACAACCCGGCCGCGCTGGCGCGGATACAGGCGCAGTTCAAAACCCTGGTGGAACAACACGGCGGCTTGCAGTGGCCGTTGTGAAACCGAGCCGGATAAAGCAAACCGCACCGTGGCAATACGGTGCGGTTTGGTTTTCAGGTAGCCTGATCGTTTTAGGCACACGCTGGCTAGGGTCTATTGGTATTTAATACTGAATCGTGCCGTTGGCGGTTTGCTGCACGGTGCTGCTGCCCGGGCTGTCGAACACGGGCTCGGGGCTGCCTGCTTTTTCATAGGCAGCGGCGCGTGCCATCGCGGGAACGGCCAGGGATTGTTCGTTTTGCTGCAACGATACTTCCACCACGCGGTAGCCGCTACCGCCCATGCTGCGGCTGAGGGTGTCGGCGCGTTTGCGGAAGTTTTGCAGGGCTTCGATGGCGAGGCTTTCTTCAATTTGGCGGCGGCTTTCCGGCTTGAGCGAGAAGCCGATGCCGTTGATGGCGGCTTCGTTGCTGCTTTCGGCAATCAGCTTGCCGATGGCTTGGAAATCGCTGCCGGAAACGCGCAAGATGGCGATGTCTTCCCAAGGGCGTGCGCCGTTGCGGTAGCTTTGGTAGGCGTGGCGGCCTTCCAGCTCCACTTCTGCGCCGGAGAGGCGGCGGGCGCGGCTTTGCAGGATGTTTAAGCGGCGTGTGGTTTCGGCGGCAGCCTGGGCGGGATTGGCGTGGGTGGAGGAAACTTTCAGGCGCACGGTCATCCAGTTGTTGGGCACGGTGCGGCTGGCGGTTTCGCTGAATTTGAGCAGGTTGTAGTTGAGCGGTTCGGCTATCGCGGGAGCCAGGCTGAGTCCGGCCAGCAGCGCGGGCAGGAGGAGGGCGGTTGTTTTCATAAGCGTTTTCCTGTTGGTTGGGGCAGGGTGATTATAGGGAACAGCTATGCCGAAGGCTACCTGAAAACACTTCGGGTTTGCCTGCGCCAAGGTTTTCAGGTAGCCTTGCGCGCCATCTGATCGTGAAAAGGAAATGCCGTGATTACTGTGAACACTTTGCGCAAAATGAAGCGCGAGGGCGAGAAAATCGCCATGCTCACCTGCTACGAAGCCAGCTTTGCCGCGCTGATGGATGCGGCGGGGGTGGATATGCTGCTGGTGGGCGATTCGCTGGGCATGACGGTGCAGGGGCAGAAATCCACCCTGCCGGTGAGCCTTGCCGATATGTGCTACCACACGGCGGCGGTGGCGCGCGGCAGCAGCAATGCACTGATCGTGAGCGATTTGCCGTTTGGTGCCTACCAGCAGAGTAAGGAGCAGGCTTTTGCCGCTGCGGCCGAATTGATGGCGGCAGGGGCGCATATGGTGAAGCTGGAAGGCGGCGCCTGGATGGCGGAAACCACCGAGTTTCTGCAGCTGCGCGGCATTCCGGTGTGCGCGCACATCGGGCTCACGCCGCAGTCGGTGCATGTGTTTGGCGGCTATAAGGTGCAGGGCAAGGGCGATGTGGCGGCGCAGGCGCTGCTGAACGATGCGCTGGCGCACGAGAAAGCCGGCGCGGCAGTGGTGCTGATGGAGTGCGTGCCCGCTGCTTTGGGCAAACAAATTACCGAAACGCTGGCCTGCCCCACCATCGGTATTGGCGCGGGAGTGGACTGCGACGGGCAAGTGCTGGTGATGCACGATATGCTCGGCGTGTTCCCCGGCCAAACGGCGAAGTTTGTGAAAAACTTCATGCAGGGGCGGGATAGCATTCAGGCGGCGGTATCGGCTTATGTGCGCGAAGTGAAGGAGAAAACCTATCCCGCGCCAGAGCATACCTTTGCAGCTTGAGGCAGGCTAAATAAAGTGAGGCTACCTGAAAGCGCAGCGCCGCTTTTGCCAAGCTGAATTCGGATTGTCTTGTTATTATTTTCAGGTAGCCTCGCGATTGAGCCAAAAGGCTACCTGAAAACCTTAGCCAAACCATTCCAATTTTTAATCAACAAAGAAGATAGAGCAACCATGCTGCACCGCACCCCCGCCGGCAGAAAATTGCCCGGCTTGTGCACGACCACGGCTTTATGTCGGTGGAAGAGCTGGCGCGCAGCTTAAACGTGACCCCGCAAACCATCCGCCGCGATATCAACGTTTTGTGTGAACACAATATCCTGCGCCGCTACCACGGTGGCGCCGCGCCCGGCAGCAGCGTGCAAAACGAAGACTACGACACGCGCAAAAACAAGCTGCAAAGCGAAAAAGCCCACATTGCCGACCTGATTGCCGAGCACATCCCCAACAACGTTTCCCTGTTTATGAGCATCGGCACCACCATCGAAGCCGTGGCGCTGGCGCTGGTGAAAAACCATAAAAACCTCTGCATCATCACCAACAATATCCACGTTGCCTCTATCGTGTCCGGCCGGCCGGACTACACCGTCATCATCACCTCCGGCGTGGTGCGGCCGGTGGACGGCGGCATCACCGGCGTAGCCACCATCGATTTCATCAATCAATTCAAAGTGGATTACGCCATCCTTGGCGCCTCCGGCATCGAAGCCGACGGCTCGCTGCTCGATTTCGACTACAAAGAAGTGAGCGTGATGCAGGCCATGATGGCCAACGCCCGCCACTGCTACCTGGCCGTAGACCACAGCAAATTCGGCCGCAACGCCTTGGTGCGCATAGGCGACGTAACCGAATTTCACGCCCTGTTTACTGACGAGCCGCCCAGCGCCAGCCTGTGCAAAAAACTGGACGACGCGGGCGTGCGCTGGCATTTGGCGGCCAAAGAAGGAGAAGAATAGGGCAGCAGGCTACCTGAAAGAGGTTCGGCATAAATTTTCAGGTAGCCTTTGATTAAGCCGATACGGCTCTGAACGCCAAGCTTGAATAAAGCGAAAATGCCGTTTGATGATTGAAAAAAAGGTATTCACGCGGCAAGAAACTGGCGGCTGTACCAGCTTTGCAGTATATTTTGCTTAAATTGATTTTGTTACGGAGAACACACCATGTCGATATTGAAAAGGCCGGAAGAAGTGATTATGGCAGTGCTGGGTGCGCTGTTCGTGGTGCTGACTTATGCGGCAGCATCCTATTTCGGCGCACAGGGGCAAACCGCGCTGCTGGTGGCGGTGCTCACGCTGATTGTGCTGCTGCCGGCGTTTTTGCTGTGGCAACGCAACCGCGCAGCTTGGCTGTGGCCCTGCCTCCTCGGCCTGCTGGCAGCTTGCTGGTGGCCGTATTTCGATGCCCGCGGCGAGCAATCGCTGCCGGTGGGCTTGTTGCAGCAGGATGCAGCGGCTGCGGTTCCAGCCCTGCCTTGGTATGCGGGCTGGACGTTTAAGCTGATCTTCGCGGCGCTGCCAGTGCTGGTGGGGTATGGCTGGATAGTGTATCGGCGGTATTATCGGAAGAAAAAACCGATATAAGCATAGCCGGAATTTGAATAGGAAAAAGGCTACCTGAAAATTTAGCTTCGCAGAAATTTTGCTGCATTGCGTTTTCAGGAAGCCTTTTTGCTTTGCCTTTCATATCAAATCATCTTGCCTTGACCAGGAAAATCATTCTTTTTTGATTTGGCACAATAATTTACTTAATAAAACTAGAATGATAGCAGTTTCCAATTTGAGTTCTATATTAATTAAGATTTATTATCACAGTAAACCTAGGCAAGGAATAATCAAAACAATTTCTTTCTAGGCCTCCTAACTCCACTCCAGAAAGCCCAACTATGTCCACCACTCCACTCTCCCAGCTGCGCAAAGGCGCGGTTGCGCATATTGATTCCATTGTCCCCAATCCCGTGTTCGGCGAACTCGATGCCTTGGTATCGCGCCGTTTGGCGGATTTGGGTTTTTCCGGCGGCATGCCTTTGCAGGTGATTGCCGTGGGCGGCTTCGGGCGCGGGCCGTTTGCGGTGCGCTTGGGCAACCAGTCGCAGTTTTCGC
The DNA here is from genome assembly GCF_001648535.1 of Eikenella sp. NML99-0057. NCBI lineage: Bacteria > Pseudomonadati > Pseudomonadota > Betaproteobacteria > Neisseriales > Neisseriaceae > Eikenella > Eikenella sp. NML99-0057. The sequence continues at coordinate 370,640 of NZ_LXST01000001.1, forward strand.
TGCGGCACGATGAGGCAGGGAAGATTATGTGCCATTTGGTCGATGCGGAACAAAAACAGCCTGCACCTTGAAGGCTACCTGAAAATATAGCGGATTAAAATTGCCATGATACGGCGTTGCCAACGCTTTTATGTACTCTCCGTACACGGCAACCGTTGCCGCCTTGCCTCATTTTTATTTTCATCCGCTATGAAAAACAGCCTGCACGCAGCAGACAGAAGAAAAATCGAGAAAATCAAAAAGGAAATACGATGGAACTGAGCTATTTCGCCCTCATCGGTGCGCCGAACTGCGGCAAAACCGTGTTGTTCAACGGGCTGACCGGCGCGCACGCCAAAGTGGCCAACTATCCGGGCGTAACGGTGGACAAGCGCGAAGGCGCGTTTTTGGACGACGAAGCCGTGCGTATTGTCGATTTGCCCGGCACATACAGCCTGCGCACCACCAGCCCCGACGAAGCGGTGGCGAAAGACGTGGCCGTGGGCAAACTCGGCATTCCGCCCGATGCCATCATTGCCATGGCCGACGCGACCAATCTGCGCATGACGCTGCGCATGATTTTGGAACTGAAAACGCTGAAACTGCCGATGGTGGTGTCGCTGAACATGAGCGATGTGGCGCAACGGCGCGGGTTGAATATCGACGCGGCCAAATTGAGCGAACTTTTGGGCGTGCCCGTGTTGGAAACCGTGGCCGTGAGCGCGTCGGGCGTGCAGGCGGTGCGCGAAGCCGTGGCGCAGTTGCCGCGCAAACGCTCGTTTCCCGCCAACCCCGCTTCCGCCGAACGCACGTTGGACGAATTGGACAGCGACGCGCTTTATCACGAAGTCGAATCCATTTTGGCGCAAGTGGTGCGCACGGAAATGACCCTGCCCGCCTGGCACAAAAAATTGGACGAAATCGTGCTGCACCCCGTGTGGGGCGTGGTTTTGCTGATGGTTATCCTGTTTATGGTGTTCCAAGCGGTGTACACCTGGGCCGCGCCGATTATGGAAGCCATCGAAGGCGGCTTCGGTTGGCTGGGCGAATGGGTGGCCGCCAATATGCAGCCGGGCATTTTGAACGATTTAATCGTGAACGGCGTGATTGCCGGCACGGGCAGCGTGCTGGTGTTCCTGCCGCAGATTACCATCCTGTTCGCCTTCATCCTTCTGCTGGAAGACTCGGGCTACCTGCCGCGCGCCGCGTTTTTGCTGGATAACGTGATGGCGAAAAGCGGCTTGTCCGGCCGTTCGTTCATCCCGCTGCTGTCCAGCTTCGCCTGCGCCGTGCCCGCCGTGATGTCCGCCCGCACCATCCACGACCCGCGCGAACGGCTGGTCACCATCGCCGTCGCCCCGCTGCTCACCTGCTCCGCGCGGCTGCCCGTGTATGCGCTGATTATCGCCGCCGTCATCCCCAATCAAACCGTGTTCGGCATATTCAATCTGCAAGGGCTGACGCTGTTCGTCCTCTATATTGCAGGCATCCTGTCCGCCGCACTCGCCGCCTACCTCATGAAACGGCTGGCGCGGATTAAGGGCAACGTACAGCAATTCCCGCTCTTGATGGAGCTGCCCACCTTCCGTACACCCAACTTCAAACACATCCTGACCAGCCTGTGGGACAGGGTGAAAGCCTTCCTGAAACGCGCGGGTACGATTATTTTCGCGCTGACCGTGATTCTGTGGGGCTTGGTGAGCTGGCCTGCGCCGCCCGAAGGCGCAACCGGCGCGGCAATCGATTACAGCCTGGCCGGTATGATCGGCCACGCCATCCAGCCGCTGTTCGCACCGCTGGGCTTCACTTGGGAAATGTGCATCGCCATGATTCCGGGCATCGCCGCACGCGAAGTGGTCGTCGCCGCGCTGGGCACGGTGTATGCCGTGGGCGCGTCGTCCGAAGACGCAGTGCAGAACGCGCTGATTCCCATTGTCCACAGCAACTGGGGCCTGCCTACCGCCTTCGCCTTCCTGGCCTGGTATGTCTATGCTCCCATGTGCGCCGCCACTTTGGCCGTGATTAGGCGCGAAACCAAATCGCTGAAACAAACCGCCATCATCGCCGGCTATATGTTCGCGCTCGCCTACCTCGCCGCCTTCGTTGTTTACCAAATTAGTTCAAGGATTTTGTGATGCTTCAATATATTATCGTCGCCCTCATCATGCTTGCCAGCGCGTTCTTCCTGCTGCGGAAGTTTGTGTTCAAACCGAAAAAAACGAAACACGATTGCAGCAGTGGATGTGGGAAATGCGGGGGCTGTGGGTAAGATTGTTGTTTAGTTGATTTTGATGTAAGGAAAAGCAGCCTGCATTTTAGATGGGTAGAGTGCAGGGTGTTTGTGGTAAGAAGGCTACCTGAAAAATTTCAGGTAGCCTTCTGCTGTAGTTAAGAACACATTTTTATAAGGGCAGCTTGCCGTCTTAAAAAAGTTACTTGAATCTTCTAGGTAGCCTTTAATCTGGCCAAGCTCTCATTTTCAACGCCCGGTATGCATAACCAGGCATTGTTCTTGCCGTTGCAGGAAGACTTCGCTGCCGCCGAGTTTGTCCAACTGCTGTTTCGGTGAAAGCTTCGGCAGGCTGCGGAGATCTTCCGTGCTGAGTTTTTGCACCGACTCTTCCCACAGGCAGCAGCAGTAGGGTTCAAGCACGCGCTCGCTTTGGCCGGCAAGGCCGTTTTGGCCAAGTTGGCTTGCCATTGCGGTACGGCGGGTATATTTTGGACAGGCTTCCACGATGCGGCAGCTGATGCCGTCCTTATCCGGCGCATAGAAGCGCAGTATGAGGGCAAAGGTGAGTGTCAACACCACCGTTACCACATTCCAACCGATGAGGGGGCAGCGTTTGTGGCGGTCGGATTCATCGGCTTGAATCTCAGCCATGCAGGCTTTCCATGCGCAGCATCATCACGGGCTGGAAAACGTGCTCTAGCGCTTCGATTTTGGCGATAGCGGCCTTGATGTGCTTTTCTTTAGACTGGTGGGTGAGAATCACGATTTCGGCATTTTCGTGATTGATTACACCTTTTTGTAGAAGAGCTTCGATAGAGATGCCCTGTTCGGCAAGGATGCGGCCGATATCGGCCACCACGCCAGGTCTGTCTTGTGCCGATACACGCAGGTAGTAGTTACTGGTGATTTCGTTTATCGGCAGCACGGACAGCTCTTCGTTGTTGCGGAAGGCTAAAGGCGGCACACGCTGTTCGTTGGCAGCGTGAATTAGGCGGGCGGTATCAATGATGTCGGCCACCACGGCGCTGGCGGTGGGGGCTGCACCAGCGCCAGCGCCGTAATACAGGGTCTCACCCACCATGTTTGATTGCACTAGTACAGCATTCATCACACCTTCCACCTGCGCCAGCAGACGGCATTCGGGCACGAGTGTGGGATGTACACGCAATTCAATGCCTTCTTCGGTTTTGCGGGTGATGGCCAAGAGCTTGATGCGGTAGCCCAGCTCTTCGGCGTAGCGGATGTCTTGGCTTTCCAGCTTGTTAATGCCTTCCAAGTAGCAGTGTTGGAAATTAATCGGCGTGCCGAAGGTCAGCGCAGACATAATGCTCAACTTGTGCGCCGCATCGTGGCCTCCGATGTCGAAAGTCGGGTCGGCTTCGGCGTAGCCCAGCTCCTGTGCCTGTTTGAGCACTTCGGCAAACGGGCTGCCGTGGGCGCGCATATTGCTCAGAATGAAGTTACTAGTACCGTTGATGATGCCAACCACCGATTTGATACGGTTGGCGGCCAGGCCTTCTCGCAGGGCTTTGATAATCGGGATGCCGCCGGCCACTGCTGCTTCAAACATTACCATCACGTTTTTTTCCGCCGCCAGTGCGAAAATTTCATTGCCGTATTCAGCCAGCAGTTTTTTGTTGGCGGTAACCACGTGTTTGCCGTTTTCGATGGCACACAGCACCACTTCGCGTGCCGTATCCGTTCCGCCAATCAACTCTACCACAATATCCACATCCGCACTGCGGGCTACCTGAAACACATCGTCTGACACTATGGTATCTGGCGGACATAATTTGCGGATGCAGCCAGTGTTGCGGCTGGCGGCCATGCTGATACGCACCTCCCGCCCCAGGCGACGCGTGATTTCCTGCACGTTTTCTGCCAACAGTTTGACCGTACCACTGCCGACGGTGCCCATCCCTAAGATGCCGATTCTGACTGGTTGCATGCTGATTCCTTGTTATGATTACGGCTGTGCCGAGTGCCAATTTGCCGTTTTGCTCTGAACATGCCGGCCTACCATACGGGCAGCCAAGCTGATAAACAATAAAATCCGAAAGCGGACAGAAAGCCGCTATCTTAGCTGAAAACCCCGCTTTTTACACCTTTTAATAGAAACACTTACACTTTTAACCACACTGCCTCAAAGCCAAGCGTTTCAATCTCCTTGCAGCCTATGCTTTCAGGTAGCCTCCAACCCATTCAAACACAAACAAATTATGCTGATTCAAGAACACCAGCCCGCTTCCGCCTGCCACATCGGCCACTATCAACGCGGCCAAATCGAAATCGATGGCCACATCTACCGCCAAGCCGTATTGCTTGACGGCAGCGGCAGCGTGCAAACCGTCAACCTTCCCTCCGCAGCCGAACTGCAAGCCGCAGACCTTGCCCGCGCCGCCGCAAGCCAGCCCGAAGTGATCCTCATCGGCACCGGCGAGCGGCAACAGTTTTTACACCCACGCATTGCCGCTGCTGCAAGCGGCATCGGCGTGGAATGCATGCCCACCGCCGCCGTCGTGCGCACCTATCTTTTGCTGCAAAGCGAAGGCCGCCGAGTATGGGCATGGCTGTGGCTGTAACACAGCAAGCAAGATAGCGCAGAATTTTCAGGTAGCACTCATAGTGCACAGAAGGCTACCTGCAAACCATTTATCTACTTACACCGATGTGCAGCAATGGGGCAACCGTGGCAAGGTAGTACTCGCCGGCTTCGAAGGCAACGTAACCCCGCCGCTCAGCGCCGACAAGCTGAACTTCAGCACCAACTTTACCTATTTCCAGCGTAATGAAGAGAAGTTCTACGGTAATCCCGTATCGATCGTGCCCAAATACACCATCAACAGCGCGCTCAACTGGCAAATTACTCCCGAATGGGACTTAAACGCCACCTACACCCACTACAGTCGCCAAAAAATCGGCTCTCGGCCCACCCTATTCATCGACGTGTACTACGAAAACGGCGGCAGCAAGCTGAAGGAACACGAATTGGACAGCTACGACGTGTTCGGGCTCAACGTCGGCTACAACTGGAGAGATACTGTCAGCCTGTGTGCCGGGGTGAACAACTTGTTCAATAAAACCATCCTGCGCGCCGCCGGTACCTACAATGAACCACTTCTTCTTCAACGCCCGCTATTCGTTTTAAAGGCTGATTGTTAAGTAATCTATTCAACGCAACATGAAAAAGGCTACCTGAAACTTCAGGTAGCCTTTATTCAGCTTATTCAACCCTATGCACCGTCGTCTAAATGATCCGGCCGAGCGAGGATGGTGCGTTTACCATTTGTATCGGCAGGGGAGACGATGCCTTCGGCTTCCATTTGATCCACCAGGGTGGCGGCTTTGTTGTAGCCGATGCGCAGGTGGCGTTGGATGGAGGAAATGGTGGCTTTTTGCGTACGCAAAACGATGGCGACAGCTTCGTCAAACAGGGGGTCTTGGCCGCTGTTGCCGCTGCCGCTGTTGGCATTGCTGAACAAATCGTCGCTGCCCACGCCGGAGGTAAGGATGTCTTCCACATAATCGGGCGCACCGAAACCTTTGAGGTATTCGGTCACGCGCTGCACTTCACTGTCGGCCACGAAGGCACCGTGTACGCGCTGCGGGTAGCCGGTGCCGGGCGGTAGGAAGAGCATATCACCTTGACCGAGCAGGTTTTCTGCGCCCATTTGGTCGATGATGGTGCGGCTATCCACTTTGGAGGCTACCTGAAAAGCGATGCGTGTGGGGATGTTGGCCTTAATCAGGCCGGTAATCACGTCTACGCTGGGGCGCTGGGTGGCAAGGATGAGGTGGATGCCGGCAGCGCGGGCTTTTTGGGCGAGGCGGGCGATCAGCTCTTCGATTTTTTTGCCGGAAGTCATCATCAGGTCGGCAAATTCGTCCACGATCACGACGATGTGCGGCAGGCGGACGAGCGGCTCGGGGTTGTCGGGGGTGAGGCTGAAGGGGTTGGCCAGCCGTTCGCCGCGGACGGTGACATCTTTGATTTTCTGGTTGTAGCCGGCGAGGTTGCGCACGCCCACATGGCTCATCAGGCGGTAGCGCTTTTCCATTTCGTTCACGCACCAGGTGAGCGCGTTGGCAGCAAGTTTCATGTCGGTTACCACCGGCGCGAGCAGGTGCGGGATGCCTTCGTACACGGAGAGCTCGAGCATTTTCGGATCGATCATGATCATGCGCACTTCGTCGGGTGTGGCCTTGAACAGCAGCGATAAAATCATGGCGTTCACGCCCACGGATTTGCCCGAGCCGGTGGTGCCGGCTACCAAGAGGTGCGGGGCTTTGGCGAGGTCGGTTACCACCGGCTGGCCGGTGATGTCCTGACCCAGCGCGAGGGTGAGCTTAGATTTGCTTTTGGCAAACACCGGTGAGTTGAATACTTCGCTTAGGCGAATCATCTGCCGTTTGGGATTAGGCAGCTCTAAGCCCATACAAGTTTTGCCCGGGATGGTTTCCACTACGCGGATGGCAGCCACGCCGAGCGAGCGGGCAAGGTCTTTTTCCAGGTTAATCACCGAGTTGCCACGCACGCCTACATCGGGCTCGATTTCGTAGCGGGTAATCACCGGGCCGGCATAAGCATCCACCACGTTTACTTTCACGCGGAACTCGGCCAGTTTTTCTTCGATTTTGATGCTGTTGTCCAGCAGCTGCTCTTCGCTGAGAGTGGCTTCATTATCGTATTGCGGCGGCAGGAGCAGCTCGTTCATCGGCACATGATAGTGGCCGAAATCGGCATACGATATGGCGGAAACGGCCGAAATCGGCGTGGGCTGCGGCGGCAGGTCGGGCAGGGGAGGGATGCCGGGCGCGGCAGTGGGAGTAGGGTTTGCCCACGCGGCTTGCGCCTGAGTTTCGGCTGCACCTTGCTCCAAGACCTGCTGCCATTCGTTGCTGTTATCGAATTCGATGGCGGGTTCGGCAGCCGGTGCTTGTTCGGTGAGCGAGAGGTCGGGGCGGAAGTGATGCTGGATACCGACTTGGTCGGCGGTGTCTGAATACGTTTCAGCGGTATCGTCGCTCACAGTTTCAGTTAAGCTCCAAGGCGGGCTGTCTTCAACGGTGCTTTGCGGGAAAAAAATCGGCGGTTGTTCGGCGGGCAGCGCCGACTCCTCCTCAGCGGGCGGGGCGTCAGGGCTTTCGGGCGCAGCGCCATGATTGAAAGGGGTAAAGCGGGTGGATATTGGCAGCGGCTGAGCCTGCTGGGGCGGCATAGCCGTCGGCACTTGTGCGCCCTGGCTGTGGTTCACGCGCGCAGCGGCGGGAATCACGCTCTCGCGCACGGTTTGGCGTTTGAAGCGGCTGCGCTGGCGATTGGCCGGGGCATCGGTTTTAGCCAGATTAGCCAAGATTTCTTCTTCATTGATTACCGGCAAATCGGGCTGCTGCGGGGCAATGGCCGGTTGGGGGGCGGGCTGGGGCTGCCGGCGCGCACGCAGTCGCTGGCGCAGAAGGTTGTTGCGGATGTCGTCGGGGCTGATGGTGTGCCGCTCTTCGGCAGGTTTTTCAGGCACAGGCTCGGCCACGGGTGGCAGATGGGCTTGGATTTTTTCGCGCACATACTGCACAGCGGGATCGGCCGACGTGATTTCTTCGCGCGGCTCGGCGGTGGGGGAGGGGGCTTTAATCGGCCAGTTCAGCACCACGGGTTCCAGCGGTTTGGCTTCGGCTACTTCGTTTTTGTGCAGCATACGCGTGGCTTCGGAAAGGGAAATGATGCTCGGCTCGGGTTGGCTTTCTTCGTGTTCGATGCTTTCAGGTAGCCTGTGGCGGGTGGCTTCGGCTTCGGTAATTACCGGCAAATCGGCATCGGGAGCGGATAAATCGTGGATTTCCGGCTCGGCGGCGGTATTGGTTTCGGTTTCGGCTGTGTGGGAGCTATCAGTGTTGTCAACCTGTTCAGGAGTCGCATCAACGGCGGTTTCTGCCAGCAAGGCAGCTTCCGCGGCGGCTGTTTCTTCTTCGGTGGGACTGAAAATCGGCAGCTCTTCTTGGTTTTCGCTCACGTTGCGGCGACGCGCTTTTTTCTTTACGCCGCCGGCAAGCAACTCGATTTTGCGCTGCAATTCGTCTTGCACTTTTTGATAGTGCAGCTTCACTTGGGTTTGTGTACGCTGCGGCAGCACATTGGGGCGGGCAGGCTGCTGCTGCGGGGCGTTTTCCGCTTCGGTATCAGTGGATTGCTTGTTGTTTTGGTGCCGGTTGAGATAGGTAAACTCCAGCAGCCATTCGCGCTCTTCACGCGCACGCCACCACAAGAGCACGGCGATGCCGGCCAACAACAGAATCAGCAGAAAAACTAAAAACATAAACAGCGGCTCCCGAATTTGGCGCAAAGGTAGGTATTTTAACGTGTTTCCCGCCGAAATTAAACCTTGTGGCCTGGGTAAAAACTCGACTTTGGCGCATTTCTGCGTGATGTGCTTCCCGATGGCCTGCCTATCTGTATGATATGTTTGCGCGTTCTGTGATGCTGGCACTTTGATTGTTGCTCAAATCTAAGGCTTTACAAAGATCTCCGCCCGCATATTGCGGGCGGAGGGGGATAACCAAACGGTTTACTTCTTTGGAATATCAAAGGTGGATTTCGATATTGTCGATGAGGCGTGTGTTGCCTAAACGTGCGGCGGCCAACACCACCAGTTCGCTATCGCCAACATGGGCTACCTGAAGATTGCCTGCGTGGCGGATTTCCACATAGTCCACTTGCCAGCCGGTCTGTTTCAGGTTTGTTGCTGCCTGTTGTTCCAGCGCGGCGTAGTCGCGATTGCCGTTTTCCACCGCGCGGGCAATGGCCTGCAATTCGCGGTAGAGCTGCGGAGCCTGTTTTCGTTCGGCTTCGTTCAGGTATTGATTGCGGCTGGAGAGCGCCAGGCCGTCGGCAGCGCGGCCGATGTCCACTGGCACGATTTCCACCCGGAAATTCAAATCGGCAGCCATGCCTTGCAGGATGGCCAGCTGTTGGTAGTCTTTTTTGCCGAAGCAGGCGTAATCGGGTTCAACGATATTGAACAGCTTGGTCACCACGGTGGCTACGCCGCGGAAATGCCCCGGGCGGAATGCGCCGCACAGCTCGTTTTGCAGATGGGGCGGCTCCACGTTGTATTGCTGAGCCACGTGCGGATACAACTCTTGTTCGCTCGGTGCGAAGAGTACGGCTACGCCTTCGCCAGTCAGTTTGGCGGCATCCTGCTCCAGCGTGCGCGGGTAGCAGTCGAAATCCTCGCCCTGGCCGAATTGCAGGCGGTTGACAAAAATGCTTACCACCACCTTGTCTGCCCGTTTGGCCGCTTCGCGCACCAAGGCCAGATGCCCTTCATGCAGGTTGCCCATGGTGGGCACGAATGCCACGCTGCCGGCTTCGCGGCGCCAGTCGCGCAGTTCTTGAATGGTATGGATAATTTTCATGGCTGGTTTGCCCTATCAATAAAATGCGGCGCAGTATACTCCGCCATGCTGGGAGAGGCTACCTGAAAAACAGGTGGTGGAGTTGTAGGTAGCCTTCATTATGGGGTACAGCATAGAGCGTGGATGGCTTGTTTGTATTTATGTAATGCGGCTTATGTGCTTCAAAATTTCAGGTAGACTGAGCATGAGAGGGCTACCTGAAAAATATGCCAGATATGAAGCAGGCTACCTGAAAATCCTAAAATGGGTTTTCAGGTAGCCTTTCCGGGTATAGGCAAGCCTACTTCCGCACCAGCCGCTCCGCCGCAGCACGGGCACGGATTTTGATTTCCTCCGTTAGATAATCCTTCATCTGCGCGTATACCAGCGTGATCACGGCGATGTCGTCGCTGAAGCCCAGTGGGCCGAGCAGGTCGGGGATGCTGTCGATGGGGCTGACGAAATACACCAGCGCGCCCACGATAATCAGCTTGGCGCGTTTGGGCACGGCGGGCGATTGAAACAGGAAATACAGCGCATACAGCTGTTCCACCACCGGCCGCCCCAGCCGCAGTGCGAAACGGCGCAGCTTGCGCAAAAAGCCATCCGGCTCGAAACGGCGACGGCGGAATTCTGGCACGAAATCTTCGGGGCGGACAGGGTTGTCTTGGTTCATAGCAAACTCTTTGCGTTGGATACGGCACAAATAGGCGCAACAGCGGCAGGTTTCAAGTTTAATCTTCCGGCAATAGCAGCTGCGGGGTCATTGCGGCTTTCAGTTTGGCACAGAGCCTGCCGACTTCATCAACCTTCACACCAAACCACCAAATGCCGGATTTTTTCACCGACCAATATTGGCCGCTTAGCCAGCTGCCGTTGAGCAGATAGCCGCACAGTTGCCCCAGCCAGGGCTGGTGCCCCACCAGTATCAAATAATCAGCCCTTTTATGCGCAGCAATCAGCGCGGGCAGCTCTTCCACACGGTTAATCGGATTAAGCTCGGGTTTCACGGTATAGGGCAGGCCGAGCGCTTCAGCGGTTTGCCGGCTGCGCAGTGCCTGCGAAGCCCACACTTCTACACGGCCGTTCAGATACAGCCTCAGCCACTTGGCAGCCGCATCAGCCTGCTGCCGGCCCTTGTCGGTGAGGCCGCGTTCCAAATCAGGTACGCCATCTTCAGCTTCGGCGTGCCGCCATAAAATCAGGTTCATCTTGCCTTCCTTATTCTCTGATACAATTCGCATCTTAATGCCTGGCAGCCGAAGAGGCTACCTGAAAAACATGGTTTCAATAACACAAACAAATGACAGCCTTTCCACACACCCTGCCGCCGCTGATTTGGCAGCACGAACCTCCCGCCATTTCCGCCGCCCTTCGCCGCTTGATACAGGCACCCTCGCTCACCCTGGCCTTGCAGGCCACCGGTGCGGATTTCCGCGTTCAGGTAGCCTTTCAGGGCGAAAGGGCGCAACTGTGGCCGGGCGAAGAGGTGGCCGGTGACGTGTTTCATGTGCGCCAGGTGTGGCTGCTGCTGGATGATACGCCGGTGGTGTGGGCCGCAGCGTGTGCCCTTTAGAGGGGGCGTGGCAAAGCATCCTGGCCTGTGGCACGCAGCCTTTGGGCAAACGCCTATTTGGTGGCCGCCTGGCCACCGAACGCAGCCCGCTCGCCTTCGCCGCCGTGCCGCCCGTGCAGCAGGGACAAGCTGCTCAAGCCGTTTGCCTGCGCCGTTCGATATTCGATTTGAACAGCGAAAAGATGGTGCTGACTGAAGGGTTTGTGCCGGAATTGGTGCGCTTTTTGGCAGAGTAGGGCAGTACGTTGCAGCAGACGTTATTTCAGGTAGCCTTTTGGCTGTGGAAGAGGCTACCTGAAATAATGCTCCCAAGGACCCTTGTGCCTTTCCTTTCTTACTCTGCACCAAGCCGCCCGCTTGGCTGTTTACTTATAGTGATGCGTGCCGACAAGGCCCATTGGCACGTTGCTTTTGCCGTGGCCGCCTTGTGGGCTCTGTGGGTGGCCGCCGGTGGCTGCCTGATTTCGGCATTCCTTGTCTTCGTGCTCGGCACATTTCTGATACTCAGAGCCGGCTGTGTGATTAATGATTTTGCCGATCGTAATTTCGACGGTACGGTGGCGCGCACCAAAAACTGCCCATTTGCCACCGGCAAAGTGAGCACACGCAAAGCGCTACTCTTAGTACTGGCCTTGTGCGGTAGCTGCCCGCCTATACCTGCAGGCTATGCCACACGTTGTTTGTGCTGCTGATGCCACTACTGGCTGTGCCATTCACGCCCGCTGGCCGTATTGGTTCGCGCTTGTTTATGTGATGTGGCACCAATGCGGCCAATACCGCGCCATCCGTAGCCGCAACTGGGAAGCCTGTTTTAAAGTATCCTTAATCCAGCAACCGAATCAGCTGAGCTTTGTAGCTTGGTTTGCTGGCACATTACAGCGGCGGCTAAAAGACTGCCTGAAAACTTGGCCGCCGGGCACAAAATTGCCCTTCGGTGGCAGCACAGGTACAATTCCAACTCTGAATGTATTTTTATGCGAGAGAAGTAACCATGAGCCTAATCGGCAATATCCTGCCCGTATCGCATATTGTGCTGGATTTGGAAGTGAGCAGCAAAAAACGCCTGTTTGAAGAAGCCGGCCTGCTGCTGGAAAGCGAATCCGGCCTGAGCCGCGCCGCTGTGTTTGAATGCCTGTTTGCGCGCGAAAAGTTCGGCACCACCGCGCTGGGGCACGGCGTGGCCATCCCGCATGGCCGGCATGCCGAAGTGCAAGCGGCCACCGGCGCGTTTATCCGCTTGAAAGAAGCTGTGGATTTCGATGCGCCCGACGGCAAGCCGGTGTCGCTGGTGTTTGTGCTGCTGGTGCCGGAAAACGCTTCTGGCGAGCATTTGGAAGTGTTGTCTGCTTTAGCCATCAGGCTTTCGGATAAAGCCGTGCTCGAGCAGCTTTTGGCTGCCGAAAACGCCGAAGCCGCCCACCGCATCCTCACCGCATAACCAACAGGACACCTATGCCAAGTATCTCTGTGCGCAAGCTCTATCAAGACAACCAGGCCAAGCTGAGTTTGGCTTGGTCGGCCGGCACGGCGGGCGCAGACAACCGCATCAGCGTGGATGCCGATAAACCCGTGCTGGCGCTGGTGGGGCATTTGAATTTTATCCACCCCAATCAGGTGCAGGTGTTGGGTGTGGCCGAAGTGGCTTATTTGGATAAGATGGCCGGCGGCGAAGTGAGAGAGAGTTTGGACGAACTCTTCGATTTAAGCATCGCTCTGGTGATTGTGGCCAATGATTTGCCTGTGCCCTTCATGCTGCGCGATTATTGCCACACGCACAACGTGCCGTTGCTTACTTCTAAAACCGAAAGCCCATTTTTGATGGACGTGCTGCGGATTTACCTACAACGCGTATTGGCTACCTCTACCGTGAAGCACGGTGTGTTTCTTGATGTGTTTGAAATCGGCGTACTGCTGATGGGCGCGTCCGGCTTGGGCAAGAGTGAGCTGGCCTTGGAGCTGATTTCGCGCGGACACGGCCTGGTGGCCGACGACTCGGTGGAACTTTACCGCACCGGCCCGGAAACGCTGGAAGGCCGCTGCCCGGCCGTGTTGCGCGATTTTCTCGAAGTACGCGGCTTGGGCGTGCTCAATATCCGTACCATCTTCGGTGAACCCGCCGTGCTGCCCTCCAAACAGCTCAAACTCATCATCAATCTTACGCTGGCCGACGACAACTACATGAAAACGCTCGACCGCCTTTCCATCCAGAGCGAAACCGAAACCGTCCTCAACGTGGCCGTGCGTTCGGTTACTCTGCCAGTGGCTGTCGGTCGCAACCTCGCCGTGCTAGTGGAAGCAGCGGTGCGCAACTATATTCTGCAGGCGCGTGGCAAAGACAGTACCAAAGAATTTTTAGAACGCCATACCGCCATGCTGAGGGAAAACGAACGCATCCATGAGAATAGTGCTGATTAGCGGGCTCACCGGCTCGGGAAAAACAGTTGCCTTAAAACTGCTCAATGACATGGGCTTCACTTGCGTGGACAACATTCCGCCCTCGCTCCTGCCCCAATTGGTAGCCCAATCTGCCGCCAGCCAAATCAGTAAGCTGGCCATCAGCCTCGATATCCGCCTGCCTTATCCTCAAGACTACATCCAAAATTGCCTGCGCGCCATACGCCGCCAAGGCCATCCCCTACGCCTGTTGTTTCTCGATACCGACACCGCCACCCTCATCCGCCGGCTCGACCGTCATGGCCGCCGTCATCCCCTTGCCGCCAACACCCTCACCCTGGGCGAAAGCATAGCAGCTGAGCGGCAGATGCTCCAGCCGTGGCAGAGTTTCGCCTTTTGTATCAACAATTCCCACGACGGCATCGGTGATTTGAAATTCCGCATCCAAGAATGGCTCGCCCTCAGCCACGGTGGTTTGCAGGTGGTGATTGAATCATTCGGTTTCAAATACGGCACACCGCTGGATTTGGATTTCCTTTTCGACACCCGAGCCTTACCCAACCCGTATTACGATGAAAACCTGCGCCCGCTAACCGGCCGCGATGAAGCCGTGCGTGCCTATTTTGCTCAATTCAAAATCGTGCAGCAGATGGTGGCCGACATCAGCGGCTACCTAAACCGCTGGCTGCCAGAATACGCCCGCCAAACCTGCGTGCATATGCTTGTGGTCGGCATCGGCTGCACCGGCGGCCAGCACCGCTCTGTATTCGTGGCCGAAGCCGTGGCCGAACGCTTGCGCGACTACCCCGTGTGGGTGCGCCATCGCCAGCTTCCCGCCACCGCTGCTCACCATGTGTAAAAACAAAGGATTGGTTCTGTTAAGGTTTGAGTTTTCAGGTAGACTAAAACATCAAACAGGCTACCTGAAACCCACAGAAAGAAAACATCATGAGCATCCAATGGTTTCCCGGCCATATGTACAAAACCAAAAAAGCCCTCATTGAGCGGCTGAGAAGCACCGATATGGTCATCGAAATGCTGGATGCCCGTCTGCCTGCCTCCAGCCAAAATCCCCTGCTTGCCCAACTCTCACGCGGCAAACCTAAACTTTATCTACTAAACAAACAAGACATTGCCGACCCCGAGCTTACCCGCATATGGCTTGCTGAATTGCAAAACCGGTCCAACACCAGTGCCATTGCCCTTGATGCTTCCGAACGCCAGGCCGCCCAAAAGATCACTGCCGCCTGCCGTGCTCTCGTCCCTCACCGACAAGGAATCGATCGCCCCTTGCGTGTGCTTATCTGCGGCATTCCCAATGTGGGCAAGTCCACCCTTATCAACGGCATGATCGGTAAAAAATCTGCTAAAACCGGCAACGAACCCGGCATCACTAAAACCGAACAACGACTGCTTCTCGCCGACGACTTCTGGCTCTACGACACCCCAGGCATGCTTTGGCCGAAAATCATCGTTCCGCAAAGTGGCTACAACCTCGCCGCCAGCGGCGCCGTAGGCCGCAATGCGCTGGATGAAGAAACCGTTGCCCTCGAGCTGCTCAATTATCTGCGCCAACACTACCTGCCCCAACTGCAAGCACGTTATCAAGCCGACCCGGAAGAAAGCCAAAGCTGGCCAGACACCGACTGGCTCGAATGGATCGGCCGTCGGCGCGGCGCCCTGCTTGGTGGCGGTCGCATCAACTACCAAAAAGCCGCCGAAAACACCCTCACCGATTTTCGCGACGGCCAAATCGGCCGCATTACCCTCGAAACCCCTGAGCAATGGCAAGCCTGGCTCGCTGCCGCCCGCGAAGAAGAAGCTCACCTGCAAGCCAAACGTGCCCAGCGGCAGGCTGAACGGCGTAAAGGGAAATAGGCGATATATACTAAAGGCTACCTGAAAACCGATTTTCAGTTTTCAGGTAGCCTTTAGTTTGACCGTGATGGCGTTATTTCACCAGCTTCAGGCCTTTGTGTTTGCCGGTGGGTTTGCTGTCTTTTCTGCTGCCGCCAGCTTCGGGTTCGGGTGGAGTGCCGGGTTCGTAGGGAGTGATATCGAAATTCATGCCTTCGCCGGTTTCGCGGGCATAGAGGGTGCCGATATGGCTGACTGGAATCCAAATGTCATGCGCCACGCCGCCGAAGCGGGCGGTGAAGCTGACCCAGTCGTTATCGATGGAGAGGCCGGCACAGGCGGTGGCGCCGATATTGAGGATGATTTGGTTGTCTTTCACAAACTGCATGGGCACACGGGTGTGTTCGTTCACCCATACTTGTATGTAGGGAGTGTGTCCTTGGTCGCTGCACCATTCATGCAGGGCGCGGACAAGGTAGGGTTTAAGGGTGGGGTTCATGAGCAAGATTCCTGTGTGGCGAAGGGCTACCTGAAAAACATATAGCTAAAATACTTATTTCTTCCTACTGCGTTGGCTCGCCTTGCCATACTACCTGTACCGTCTGCGGCTTGCCGCCTTGTATGAAAAAATAATTATTTCAGCTATATGCCTAGCGGCGCATGGCTTTTTCGGCGGCAGTGAGCGCGGCGATAAAGGATTCACGCTGGAAAATGCGCTCGGCGTATTTCAGGATGGGGGCGGCAGATTTGCCCAGTTTGATGCCGTAGTGGTCGAGCCGCCACAGCAGGGGGGCGATGGCCACGTCGATCACGGAGAAGTCGTCGCCCAGTACATATTTGTTTTTAGAGAAGGCGGGAGCGAGCAGGGTAAGGCCTTGGCTGATGGCTTCGCGCGCTTTGGCCTGCTCTTTGGCTGATGTATCAGGGTTTTCGAGTTTCTGCACGTGGCTGAACAGCTCTTTTTCCATGCGGAACAAGACTAAGCGGCCACGGCCGCGCATCACGGGATCGCCAGGCATGAGCTGCGGGTGGGGAAAGCGTTCGTCGATGTATTCGTTGATGATGTTGGACTCAAACAAGATGAGGTCGCGTTCAACCAATACGGGAACTTGGTTGTAGGGGTTCATCACGGAGAGGTCTTCGGGTTTATTGAAGATATCTACGTCTTTGATTTCGAAATCCATGCCTTTTTCATATAGCACGAAGCGGCAGCGGTGGCTGAACGGGCAGGTGATGCCTGAGTATAAGACCATCATAACTGTATTCTCCCTAAATGGTTTCGCCGGCTTGGCAAGGCTGCCGGCATATGCTGGTAGCGTAATTATAGCCTGCCGGCGGTTTTATGGCTAGGAAATCTGTGTAACTTAATGATATTTATATATTTATTCAAATTGACGGCAAGAATGAAGGCTACCTGAAAAGCAAGTAATGTTTCAGGTAGCCTTTACTTATGGTTCTAAATATCCAGCTCGGCTTTGTCGCCCTCGGCTTCCATCCAGCTGCGGCGCTGGGCGGATTCGCCTTTGCCCATGAGTTTGACGAACACTTCACGGGTGGGTTCGCTGCTGTGTTCTGGGATGTGCACGCGTAGCAGGCGGCGGGTGTCGGGGTGCATGGTGGTGTCTTTGAGCTGGTCGGGGTTCATCTCGCCTAGGCCTTTGAAGCGGCTGATGGAATATTGGTTTTCGCGCAGGCCTTCTTTGCGCAGCTTCTCCAGAATGCCTTCAAGCTCGGCTTGATCTAGGGCGTAGAATTTGCGGGCGGTTTTTTTCCTGCCTTGGGCGGCGACGTCCACGCGGAACAGCGGCGGCTGGGCAACGTAGATGTGGCCGCGCCGGATGAGTTCGGGGAAGTGGCGGTAGAAAAGGGTAAGCAGCAGCACTTGGATGTGCGAGCCGTCAACGTCGGCATCGGAGAGGATGGCGATTTTGCCGTAGCGCAGGCCGGAGAGGTCGGGATTATCGCCTTCGCCATGTGGGTCTACGCCGATGGCCACGGAAATATCGTGGATTTCGGTGTTGGCGAAGAGTTGGTCGCGGTGCACTTCGAAGCTGTTGAGCACTTTGCCGCGCAGGGGCAGGATGGCTTGAGTGTTGCGGTCGCGGGCGAGTTTGGCGGAGCCGCCGGCGGAATCGCCTTCCACAAGGAAAAGCTCGTTTTCGCGGATGTCTTCGCTTTCGCAGTCGGTGAGCTTGCCGGGCAGCACGGAAATGCCACTGCCTTTGCGTTTTTCGATTTTCTTCACCGAACGCATGCGTTCTTGGGCTTGTTTGATGGCGAGCTCGGCAATTTTCTTGCCGGCTTCGAGGTTTTGGTTGAGCCACAATTCGACGGGGTCGCCGGCGAGGGCGGCCACGAGTTTGAGCGCGTCGCGGTTGGTAAGTTTGTCTTTGGTTTGGCCTTGGAATTGCGGGTCGAGCATGCGCACGGAAAGCACGAAGGCAACGCGGTTGAATACGTCGTCACTTTGGATTTTCACGCCGCGCGGCAAAAGATTGTGGTGGGTGATGAAGTTGGATACGGCGTTGAACAGGGCTTGTTTGAGCCCGGCTTCGTGGGTGCCGCCGGCGGGGGTGGGGATGAGGTTGACATAGCTTTCGGTGGTGATGCGGCCTTCTTCCAGCCAGGTGAGGGCGCAGGATACGCCTTCGCCGTCGGCAAAATCGCCATGGTGGCTACCTGAAACATGGTTTTGCAACGTAAGCAGGGGCAGGGTGTTTTCCTGCTCGGCCAGCAGGGTTTTCAGGTAGCCTTCTAGGCCGTCGGGGTAGTGCCAGGTTTGGGTTTCGGGCAGGCCGTTGCGCCGGCGGGTGAGGGTAACGGTTACGCCGGGCAGCAGCACGGCTTTGGCGCGCAGCAGGCGTTCGATTTCGGCGATGTCGTAGTTGGGGCTTTCGAAGTATCGGGCATCGGGCCAGATGCGCAGGGTGGTGCCGCTGTCTTTGGCGGGGCATTTGCCGGTTTCAGCCAAAGGCTCAACCACGTCGCCGCCGGCAAAGGCGATGCGGTATTCGCGCCCTTCACGGCGCACGGCCACTTCGAGGCGGCGGGAGAGGGCGTTGGTTACTGATACGCCCACGCCGTGCAGGCCGCCGGAGAAGGCATAAGCGCCGTCGCCGCTGGTTTTGTTGAATTTGCCGCCGGCATGCAGGCGGGTGAACACCAGCTCGACTACAGGCACGTTTTCTTCGGGATGCAGCCCCACGGGGATGCCGCGCCCGTTGTCGGACACGGAAAGCGAGCCGTCTTCGTGGATTTCCACATCGATGCGGCTGGCGAAGCCGCCGAGGGCTTCGTCGGCAGCGTTGTCGATGGCTTCCTGGCAGATGTGGGTGGGGCTGTCGGTACGGGTGTACATGCCGGGGCGTTCTTTAACCGGCTCCAGGCCTTTGAGGACTTTGATGCTGCTTTCTGAGTATTGCTTGGTCATGGGTGTGTTCACGTTTTAAATCCAGATTATTTTAACATATCGGGATTGGCGATTTATGGCTATCAACCTGTTCCCAACCTACAAGAAACAGGCTACCTGAAAACGAGTGGAACAAAATTTCAGGTAGCCTGTGTTGGGAATGGGGCTGGGCTTTAGCTTGCCTCGACATCTTGCTGCAAAGCGGCGAGCAGTTCGGCCTGGCTGCACACAGCGGTGCCCAGTTTGGCCACCACCACGCCGGCGGCGGCATTGGCGATGTGCATGGCTTGGCGCAAATCCAGTTTGGCGGCCAGGCCGAGGCCTACGGTAGCGATTACTGTATCGCCGGCGCCGGATACGTCGAACACCTCTTGGGCGCGAGTGGGCTGATGGCTGATGTGGTCGGGCTCATACAGGCTCATGCCTTCTTCGCTGCGGGTGAGCAGAATGGCGTTTAATTGCAGGTGGCGGCGCAGGGCTTCGGCTTTTTCGGTGAGCTCAACTTCGTTGCCCCACGAGCCGACCACTTGGCGCAGTTCGTTGCGGTTGGGGGTGATGAGGTAGGCACCGGCGTATTTTTCGTAGTCGTCGCCTTTGGGATCGATCAGCACGGGTTTGTTGTGCTCTCGGGCGAAATTAATCATATCGGCTACCTGAAACAGGCAGCCTTTGCCGTAGTCGGAAAGGATAACGGCATCATAGTCTGGCAGCAGGCTGCGGAAACGATGGTTGAGCCGGTCCAGCACATCTTGGCTGGGTTTTTCTTCAAAATCAATACGTAAAAGCTGCTGATTGCGCGAGAGTACGCGCAATTTCACGGTGGTGGCGATGGTTTCATCGTGTTCTAAAAAGGTTTGTACACCGTTGCTTTGAACGATTTTTTCTAGCTCATTGGCAGCTTCGTCCTGGCCAACTACCGACAGCAGGGCTACCTGTCCGCCTAGGGCTGCGATGTTGCGCGCCACGTTGCCGGCGCCGCCGGCCCGCTGATCCATGCGCTCGATTTTGGCTACAGGCACAGGGGCTTCGGGGGAAATGCGCTCTACCTCGCCAAACCAGTAGCGGTCGAGCATGGTGTCGCCCACCACCAGCACGCGGGCGGATTGGAACTGCTGGGGGAGAGTGGTGAGAGAAGGGAGGATCATGGCTAATCTCCGATGTTGGTAAGATGGACGGGCGTTCTTATGCAAGCAATTCGCACAGTTGTTTGGCCTCGTATGAAGGATATATTTCTGTAACAGGCTACCTGAAAATCAGTATCCGCTTCAGGCTGTTTGCAAGATAAATTTGGTGGCGGACTGCACATGGATTTCGGTGGTGTCGAACAACGGCACGGCAGTGTCTTCGGGGCGCACCAGCAGGCCGATTTCAGTGCAGCCGAGGATGATGCCCTGTGCGCCTTGGGCAGCCAGCTGCCCGATAGTTTGCACATAAAAGCGGTGGCTGCCTTCAGCAAACTTGCCCACGCAGAGCTCTTCAAAAATGATGCGGTGTATTTCGGCCTGCGTGTCCTCGTCCGGCACGATGGTTTGGATGCCGCGTTCGGTCAGACCTTCGCGGTAGAACGCGTCCTGCATGGTAAAGCGTGTGCCGAGCAGGCCGACAGTGCGGATGCCTTGGGCGCGGATGCGTTCGGCCACGCTGTCTAAAATATGCAGGAAGGGCACACCGATGGCGGCCTGTATCGGGGCGGCAACTTTGTGCATGGTGTTGGTGGCCAGGAGGACGGCATTTGCGCCGGCCTGCTCCAGAGTGCGGGCGCCTTGGGCAAGGATTTCGCCGGCTTTATGCCAATCGCCGCACTGCTGGCAATCCACGATTTCTTGAAATTCCACGCTGGCGAGCAGGATGGGTGCGCTGTGGTTGCCGCCTTTTTGCCGGTTGATAAGGCGGTTGATTTGGGTGTAGTAGGTGGCGGTGCTTTCGGGCGACATGCCGCCGATGATACCGAGTGTGTTCATGTGGGCTTTCTTTTGGTGAGATTCAGGTGACCTTTGGGGCGGTATGCAGAGGCTGCTTGAAAAGCTGTATATCGGCTTTAGGTAGCCTGTTTGGTGTTTAAGGCTACCTGAAAATTTAATCTTCAGTGGAGCGGAACCCTATTCGCCCATGGCGGCCAAGAGTTCGGCCTGATGCTCAGCGATGAGGGCGTTGGTGATTTCTTCCATGTCGCCGTCCATCACGAAGTCGAGCTTGTGCAGGGTGAGGTTGATGCGGTGGTCGGTGACGCGGCCTTGCGGGTAGTTGTAGGTGCGGATGCGTTCGCTGCGGTCGCCGCTGCCGATGAGGGATTTGCGTTCAGCGGCTTCTTTAGCCTGGGCTTCGCGTTTTTGTTTGTCATTCAGGCGGGCGGCGAGCACTTTCATGGCTTGGGCTTTGTTGGCGTGCTGGCTGCGGCCGTCTTGGCATTCCACCACTATGCCGGTGGGCAGGTGGGTGATGCGGATGGCGGAATCGGTTTTATTGATGTGCTGGCCGCCGGCGCCGGATGCGCGGAAGGTGTCGATACGCAGTTCGGCGGGGTTGAGCTGGATTTCTTCGAGCTCATCGGCTTCGGGCATCACGGCCACGGTACAGGCGGAGGTGTGGATGCGGCCTTGGCTTTCGGTGGTGGGCACGCGTTGCACTCGGTGGCCGCCGCTCTCAAATTTGAGCCGGCCATAGGCGCCGATGCCGGCGATGCGGGCGATGACTTCTTTGTAGCCGCCCAAATCGCTTTCGTTGGCGGAAACGATTTCGACCTGCCAGCGGTTGCGCTCGGCATAGCGGGTGTACATGCGCAGCAAATCGGCGGCAAACAGGGCGGCTTCGTCGCCGCCGGTGCCGGCACGGACTTCGAGGAAGATGTTTTTGCCGTCGTCTTCGTCTTTGGGTAACAGGAGTTTTTGCAGCTCGGTATCCAGCGTTTCGATTTTGGCTTTGGCGGCCTCGATTTCTTCGGCAGCGAAGTCTTTCATTTCGGGGTCGGCAAGCATGTCTTCAGCGTCGGCAAGGTCACTTTCGGCTTGGCGGTATTGGCGGTAGGTTTCCACTACCGGGGTGAGCTCGGCGTGCTCTTGGTTGAGCTGGCGGAAGCGGTTGATGTCAGCCGTGGCCTCGGGGGTGCTGAGCAGGGCGGTTACTTCTTCGAGCCGCTCGGAGAGGGATTGAAGTTTGTCTAGAACTGATGGTTTCATGTGGGCTCTTTCAAATATAGCGAATTAAAATTAAGAATGCTACAGCGTTGGCTGGCCTTGCTGTACATGTGTACTGTCTGCGGCTCGCCACCTTGTCCCATTCTTATTTTGATCCACTATAATTTTCAGGTAGCCTCAAGCGATAGAGGCTACCTGAAAAGGATTATAGCAAATGCGGCTGGGATTGCCGCTGTGCCTACATGCGGCTGAGTTCGCGCTGCAGGGCTTGGATGTTTTGCTGGCGGTCGAGCACGTCGCTTTGCAGGCTGCTCACTCGGGCTTGGTGCGCCTGGTAGGCCGCACCGTCGCCTTTAGGCATGGTGCGGCTTTCGGTGAGGGCTCTTTGCGCGGTGGCCAGGGCACGGCGTTCGTTGGCCAGCTCTTGCTCGAGAATCATGCGCCGGCCGCTGTTGGTGCGGCTAGAAGAGGCGGCTGCGGCCACAGGCTGCGGGGCGGGAGCACGATATACAGCCGCCTGCTGGCTGCTGGCGGAGGCAGTACGCTGCGGAACGGGTGCGGGAGTGGGGCGCGGGCGGGCGGCACTATAGCGGCCGATGGTCGGCAGGTCGGCGCGGTGGCAGCCAGGGCCTGGTTTACTGCTGTAGCTGCCGTTGCCGCAGGAATAAACGGGACCGGCGGCTGCGCTGAGGCAGCTTAGGGCGAAAATGGTAAGTAGCGTAGTTTTCTGCATTTTATTTTCCCTTTTCTAACGATTGCTGGCTGGAAAATTCCTGTTCGACGGCTTGATACACGGCTTCAAGTTGCTCTTGCAGGGCGAGCCAGTCTTCTTCTATTTGTGCTAATTGTACTTTGACTTCGGCTGTTTTGGCTAAGTATTGGTGCAATTTGGCTTTATTGTGTTCCTTATATGCTTCTTCGTCGGCGAGGAAGGCTTCGCATTCGGCTTGCTCGGCGCTGAGTTTGGCCATGAGCTGTTCGGCTTTCTCGATTTTCTGCTGAAGGGGTTTGCCGCGCTGGGCGCGTTGCTGTCGGATTTGCGCGGCGAGACGTTTTTCGTCTTTGCGGTTTTGGCCGGCAGCAGAAGGAGGCGGGGCGGCTTCTGGGTTACTTTGGGCCAGGCGCAGGCGGCGGTAGTCGTTGAGGTCGCCTTCGAAAGTTTTCAGGTAGCCTTGGTCGATGAGGAGGAAGCTGTCGGTAGTGGCTTCGAGCAGGCTGCGGTCGTGCGAAACGACGATGAGCGCGCCTTGGAAACTTTGCAGGGCCACGGTGAGGGCGTGGCGCATATCGAGGTCGAGGTGGTTGGTGGGCTCGTCGAGCAGGAGCAGGTTGGGCTGCTGCCACACGATAACGGCTAGCGCGAGACGGGCTTTCTCACCGCCGGAAAAGCCGGTGATGGGCTGGATGGCCATGTCGCCGGCGAAGTCAAAGCCGCCGAGGAAGTTGCGGATGTCTTGCTCTTTGGCTTCGGGGCTGAGGCGCTGAATGTGCCAGAGTGGGCTTTGGTCGGCGCGCAGGGTGTCGAGCTGGTGTTGGGCAAAATAGCCGATTTTCAGTTTGTCGGCGCGGATAATTTGGCCGCTTTGGGGCTCAAGGCTACCTGAAAGGGCTTTGATCAAGGTGGATTTGCCGCTGCCGTTTACGCCGAGCAGGCCGAGGCTGGCGCCGCTCTCGAGCGAGAGGGTGATTTGGTGCAGGACGGTGTGGCCGCTGTAGCCGAGATCGACTTGTTCGAGCTTGAGCAGAGGGTTGGGCAGGTGTTCGGGCGGGGGAAAGGAGAAGCTGAAGCTGCTGTCGAGGTGGGCAGGGGCGACGAGCTCGAGCTTGGCCAGGGCTTTTACGCGGCTTTGGGCTTGTTTGGCTTTGGTGGCTTTGGCTTTGAAGCGGTCGATAAAGGATTGGAGGTGTTGGATGTGCGCCTGCTGTTTAACGTAGGCGGCCTGTTGGTTGGCAAGGCGTTGGGCGCGTTGCTGCTGGTAGAAGTCGTAGTTGCCGCTGTAGCTGTGCAGCTGGCGCTGGGCGAGCTCGATGGTGTGGTTGGTGGCGGCGTTGAGGAAGTCGCGGTCGTGGGAGATGATGATTTGGGTACAAGGCAGGGCGGCGAGGTGGCTTTCCAGCCACAACACGGTTTCGAGGTCGAGGTGGTTGGTGGGTTCGTCGAGCAGGAGCAGGTCGGAGCGGCACATGAGGGCTTGGGCAAGGTTGAGGCGCATGCGCCAGCCGCCGGAAAAGGCTTTAACGGGGCGGTTGTGTTCGGATTGGCTAAACCCAAGCCCGTTCAGTAGTTTGGCTGCGCGGGCGGGTGCGCTGTAGGCGTCGATTTCTTCAAGTTTGGCGTGGCATTCGGCAATGGCGTGCCCGTCGTTTTGCGCTTCGGCTTGCTTTAGGGCTACCTGAAAAGTTTGCAGCTCGGCATCGCCTTGCAACACGTAATCCAGCGCGCTGATTTCCAGAGCGGGGGTTTCTTGCGCCACGGCGGCGAGTTTCCAATGTGGGGGCAGGTGGATGTCGCCGGTGTCGGCACCGATTTCGCCTTTAATCAGGGCAAACAGGCTGGATTTGCCGCTGCCGTTTTTGCCGATAAGGCCGACTCGGCGGCCGGGGGCGATGTGGGCGGAGGCTTGTTCGAGCAGGACTTTATTGCCACGTTGCAGGGTGAGGCGATTGATTTCTATCATATTGTTTGATATGTGGGAATCTGAATTTTTTAGATGAAGAGGCTACCTGAAAAATATTTTTCAGGTAGCCTTTGCTGTGTGGGTCGGCTAACGGTGTAATTCCAGCGCTAAAAACAGCTTGCTGTTGCCGCGCTGGATGAGTAGGGCGACGGTGCGGTCGGCATGGTTGAGGGCTTGGTTGAAGCTGTTTTCGTCGCTCACGGCGGTGCGGTTTACCATTAGGATGATGTCGCCGCGCCGCAGGCCGGCCTGTTGGGCTGTGCCTTCAACCTGCAAAACTAAGAGGCCTTGCCCTTGGCTACGCAGTTGCAGGCCGGTGGGCTCGGAGGTGAAGCCACTGCCGTTATCGGCATTGGTACCGCTGCCAGATTGGTTGCCGGCATCGGCGCTGCTGGTGTTGCTAGAACCGAGGGTGACTTGGACTTCTTCGCGTTTGCCGTTGCGCCAAATGCCGAGGGTGAGCTGGGTGCCGGGCGGCATCATGCCGACGAGCACGGGCAAGTCGCTGGAAGCTTTCACGTTTTCGCCATTCACGCTTTGCACGATGTCGCCAGGCTGGAGGCCGGCTTTGTCGGCAGGGCCGCCGGGAGTTACCTGCGAAATCAGTGCGCCATTGGCGGCTTGGAGGCCGAAGGATTTGGCCAGGTCGTAGTTTACTTCTTGAATTACCACGCCGATGCGGCCACGTTCAACTTTGCCGTTGCGGCGCAGCTGGTCGGCCACATTCATGGCCACATCGATGGGGATGGCGAAGGAGATGCCCATAAAACCGCCGGATTGGCTGTAGATTTGGGAATTTACGCCCACTACCTGCCCACGCAGGTTGAACAGCGGGCCACCGGAATTGCCGGGGTTGATGGCCACGTCGGTTTGGATGAAAGGGGTGTAGTTTTCGTTGGGCAGGCTGCGGCCTTTAGCGGAAACGATGCCGGCGGTAACGCTGTTGTCGAAGCCGAAAGGTGCGCCGATGGCAGCTACCCATTCGCCTACACGCAAGGTTTTGGGGTCGCCGATTTTGACGGTGGGCAGGCCTTGCGCGTCGATTTTTAAGAGGGCGATGTCGGTTTGGGTATCGGAGCCGACTAGGTGGGCGGTGTATTCGCGGCGGTTGTTGAGCACGACTTTGATGCTGTTCATGCCGCTGAGGACGTGGGTATTGGTGAGGATGTAGCCGTCGGAGCTAATGAGGAAACCGGAGCCGAAATTGTATTCGTTGTCGCCAGGTTCGACTAAATCGGCTTGGTTGGGCTGCAGGCGTTTGAAAAATTCGGAGAAGGGATCGTTTTCAGGTAGCTGATCGATATTGTCTTCGCCATCGGCCTGAGTAGTGTTTTCATTGGTGCGGCTGGCTTGAATATTGACCACAGCGCCGCCCTCTTGCGCAACTAATTTGGTGAAGTCAGGCAACAGCATATCAGCACCGCCTGCGGGTGCGCTCACGGTTCGGACAAATGAGGAGTCAGTAGAGGCTTCTTCTTTGCCGCATCCGCCTAAGAGCATCAGGGCAAGCAGGAGGGAAAAGATGGGGCGGGTGGTGTTTGGCATGGTGGCAACAATATTGTATTTGCAGGCAAGGGAAGCATTGTATAACTAAAGCATTTATTTAGCTATGCCGGGCTGGATGGCTCTTGCTTTGGCGGGATGTATTGGGAGTGTGGGGTTGTAGTAGGATGAAAACTTGCTATATCAGGCTGTAATCTTGCCGAGATGTGTTTTCAGGTAGCCTTTGCCGAAGCAGACAGGGATATTTGAAAGCACAAAAAGACAGGCCGTTACCTGTCTTTTTATAAGCGGCTACTTATTATAAGCGGCTACTTAGGCCGGCTGGATATTGGATGCTTGTTTGCCTTTCGGGCCGGTGGTTACTTCGAAAGAAACTTTCTGACCTTCTTTCAGAGTCTTGAAACCGTTCATGTTGATGGCCGAGAAGTGGGCAAACAAATCTTCGCCACCCTCATCGGGAGTGATGAAACCAAAACCTTTAGCATCGTTAAACCATTTAACAGTACCAGTTGCCATACAATACATCCTATCTAAAAAACAAAATATCGGAAAAAGCAGGGTTGGCAAAGCAGGAAAACGACTGTGTTGGGTAAAACGGTTTGTTCAGCTGCCGAGCTGGAACAATTTATCCAGCCTGCCGCGCTTGCGGAGATAAGTTTCGCGCAGCCGGGATTAACAGTCAAGTAATGTTTGAATAATAATGTTAAAAATCGCAAAAAAAAGACAGAAATCCGAGCTTTTACCCTTATTTTGTGTTCTGCCGTGCGGTTGAATATAATTGTCTGGCATCAGTCTGCGGTTAGGCTGTGCAAAAAAGCAACCGGCAAACAAAGTTGATTTGCAATCTAAAACCGAATTACGGCTAAAGCCGTTGAATTCCTGTTGCGGCGTTAGTCTGCTTCACTAATAGCAGATAAAGCAAAGGCTTCGGCCAACTACAGTACACCTTGAAGAGTCAAAGCTATGTCCAATACCGAACAGGCGCTCCAGCCAGAAACCGTCTGGCAAAATGTGTCTCCGCCCAAGAAATATGGCGTATTCCTGATTAATGATGATTACACACCAATGGATTTTGTGGTTGGCTTGCTTACTGATATTTTCAGGCTACCTGAAAACCAGGCGGCAACAGTGATGTTGCAAGTACATCACAAAGGCAAAGGTCTGTGCGGTGTTTACCAAAAAGATATTGCTGATACCAAGCATCAGCAAGTGCAAAACCTTGCTAGGCAGGCCGGTCATCCGCTGCTGAGTACTGTTGAGGAGGTGTGAGCCATGTTGTCGAAAGAGCTGGAAAGCATTTTGCAGGTGATCTATGCCGATGCCCGCATGCAGCGCTATGAATTTATCGGCATCGAACACCTATTACTCTCACTGGTGCAGGAGAGTGACGAAGTACGGGCGGTGCTGCGAAGCTGCGGTGCTAATATTCCGATTTTGGCCGAACAGCTGGCTATCAGTATTGAAGAAAACACACCGGTGCTGCCCGAAGATTCGCCAACTGGCAGCGAAACCCAGCCCACGCTCGGCTTCCAGCGAGTGATTCAGCGTGCGATTGTGCATGTGCAGTCGGCAGGCAAACGGCAGGTGCAGCCGGTGGACGTACTGGTGGCGATTATGTCAGAAAAAAACAGCCATGCTGTGTATTTTCTGGGCTTGCAGTCGATTGGCCGCAGTGAGATTCTCAACTACATCGCGCACGGTATCGTGCCGGATCGCGTAGTAGAAATAGATAAAGGAGATGAAGTTGAACAGGAAGGTGGCGAAGAGGGCAAACCTATCCGTCATGCCTTAGCCAAATATACCGTTAACCTTAATATTGAAGCACGCGAAGAACGTATCGATCCGCTGGTTGGCCGCACCATGGAATTGGAACGCCTCATGCAAACCCTATGCCGCCGCCGCAAAAACAACCCGCTTTTGGTGGGTGAGGCCGGTGTGGGCAAAACTGCGTTGGCCGAAGGCTTGGCCTACCGCTTAGAACACAGCGATGTACCTGACGCACTCGCCGGCGCCACTGTGTTTGCGCTGGATATGGGCTCGCTCTTGGCCGGCACCAAATACCGCGGCGATTTTGAAGCCCGCATCAAGGCTGTACTCAAAGAGCTGGCCAAAATCGAGCATTCCATCCTGTTTATCGACGAAATCCATACCATCATCGGCGCAGGCAGCACCACCGGCAGCACCATGGATGCTTCCAATCTGCTCAAACCGGCTCTCTCTAAAGGCCATCTGCGCTGTATCGGTGCCACCACCTATGACGAATACCGCACTATTTTCGCTAAGGACCACGCCTTAAGCCGACGTTTCCAGAAAATCGATGTGCCCGAGCCCAGCGTAGCCGAAACCGTGGAAATCCTTAAAGGCCTGCAACCTGCGCTTGAAGATTTCCACCAAATCCGCTTCTCTCAACACGCCCTGAGTGCTGCCGCCGAGCTTTCGGTACGCTACCTGAACGACCGCTTCCTGCCCGATAAGGCCATCGATTTGATTGATGAAGCTGCTGCCGCCCAGCGCATTTTGCCCGGCGATAAACGGCGCAAAGTGATTGAAGCCGCGCAGATTGAAGAAGTGGTGGCCAAAATTGCCCGCATTCCCGAGCAGACTGTTTCCAAAGATGACAAAGAAGTGTTGCGCCATTTGGAGCGCAACCTAAAAAATATGGTATTCGGTCAAGATGCTGCTATCGAAGCGTTGGCTGCCGCCGTTAAGATGTCTCGCTCCGGCCTAGGGTCGGCGGAAAAACCCATCGGCAGCTTCCTGTTTTCCGGCCCCACCGGCGTGGGCAAAACCGAAGTCGCCCGCCAGCTTGCCTATATTTTGGGCGTGCCGTTGCAACGTTTCGATATGTCGGAATACATGGAACGCCACGCGGTGGCTCGTCTCATCGGTGCGCCGCCCGGCTACGTTGGCTTTGAGCAGAGCGGACTGCTCACCGAAGCGGTAAACAAACAGCCCTTCTGCGTACTGCTTTTGGACGAAATCGAAAAAGCCCACCCCGATGTGCACAATATCCTGTTGCAAATCATGGACTACGGCACGCTCACCGACAACAACGGCCGCAAAACCGATTTCCGCAACGCCATCGTAATCATGACCACCAACGCCGGTGCGGAAAGCCTCAGCCGCCCTGTGCTCGGCTTTACCCGCCAGCGCATGAGCGGCGATGAGGGCGATGCGCTGAAAAAAGCCTTCACTCCCGAATTCCGCAACCGCTTGGATGCTGTGATTTCCTTTGCTCCGTTGGATACCGAAATCATCGCCAAAGTAACCGACAAATTCCTGCTTGCCTTGGAGCAGCAGCTGTTGGCGAAAAATGTGGAAGCCCATTTCACCACCGGCCTGCGCAGCTATCTGGCCGAGCAGGGCTTTGATCCGCAAATGGGTGCCCGCCCTATGCAGCGGCTGATCCAAGACAAAATCCGCCGCCTGCTCGCCGACGAGCTGCTTTTTGGCCGCTTAAGTAAAGGCGGCGAGGTAACTATCGGCTACGATGCCAAATCCGACAAAGTTACCCTTGCCTTCTCTGCTGCCAAAGCCAAACGCGGCAAAGTGGCGGATGCCAACGGCTGATGCAGGTCGGATATGGTTTGCAGTGTAAGCGTGTTATAGCTTCTTAAGGAGAAACGCAGCTTTTTTTGAGGGCGATGATTTGACTGCATTGAAGCTGATATTTTCAGGTAGCCTTCATTGCGCTTAGGCTACCTGAAGATTGGTGCGCAGAAATTGCGCTATTGTGTTTCAGGTAGCCTTTTCTTCTATCCTATCCCCACATACAGTCATCCCGTATAAGAATTGTCTATAAGCAGTTTTCCCAACCCTTTGGGGGCTTGCCAAACCCCCGCCTTTCGGGCAAAGTTCGTCATTTTCTTGGCTACCCTTTATCTCGTTTGGCAAACCATTCATTATGTCTGAACCCATTCTCTCGCGGCTGGATACCCTGCTCAAAGTTGAAACACCGGAAGCCATTGATATTTATCTGCGTCCGGCTTCGGTGTTTGCCCGTTCGCGCGCTTGGTTTGTTGATTTCATTCTCCGTGGTATTTGGCTGATGCTCTCCACCATGCTGTTTGCATTTATCTTCTCTGGTGCAAATGGCAGTGATGACGGCAATATCGTTAAAGGCCTGTTCTTCTTCATGCTGTTTGTTAATATTTTCTTCACGCTGTGGTTGTATTTTGTGGTGTTTGAAGTGTGCTGGAACGGGCAGACGCCGGGCAAGAAAATCTTCGGCTTGCGTGTGATCAATGACAACGGCACGCATATTTCCTGGTCGGCTTCGTTGCTGCGCAACCTGCTGCGCGTATTCGACAGCCTGCCGTTTTTCTATGGTATTGGCATGATCTGTGGCCTGTGTAATCCCTACGGCCGCCGCTTGGGTGACATCATGGCATCCACGGTGGTGGTGTATGTGGATAAAACACGCGGGCAGGCCGAGCGCATGGATTTGGGTAATATCGAAGCAGTTACCCCGCCCGTGGCGCTCACGCGCGAGGAACAGCAGGCAATTTTGAGCTTTGTCGAGCGCCGCCGCCATTTGAGTGCGGCGCGTACCGGAGAGTTGGCACAAATGATGGTGGGGGCGATTTTCGGCCGTCAGGAAGACGAACGCAGCGCCGAGCAGCTGATCTTGGGCTTGGCCAAATACTACGCAGGTGAACAGCGGAAGGAGGCGTCGTGAGGCAACTGTTTTTTGAAGAACAGCATCAGGCGTTCTGGCGCACGTTCGAGCAGGATTTGCAGCAGCTGGAAAAACGGCGCGGCAGCCTGAGTGCGCAGAAAACCGCTTTGTTTATGCAGGACTACCGTACAGTGTGCCACCATTTGGCGGTGGCCACCGATCGCTGCTATTCCGGCGGCCTTACTGATTATTTGCAATATCTGTGCGAACGCGCGCACCAGCTTTTGTATGTGGGGCAGCAGGTATCGCTGTGGGTGCGCTGCCGCGATTTCGTGATGCAGGGCTTCCCGCAGCTGGTACGGCGCGAGAAAAAACTGGTGTGGCTGGCGCATGCGCTGTTTTACCTGCCGTTTATCGTGGCTTTCCTGCTCACGGCGTTTTATCCCGACAGCGTGGACAAAATCGAAGGCTTACAGCATGGCCCGCAATTGGCGGATAGCTATAAAGAGATGCTGGATCAGTATAGTGAGGGCACCAACCGTGAGGCGTGGAAAAATTTTTTGATGGCCGGCTATTATATTTTCAACAATATAGGTATCGCGTTTCAAAGTTTTGCCAGCGGCATTCTGTTTGGTTTGGGCACGGTGTATCTCACGGTGATGAATGGTTGGGTAATCGGCGGGGCAATGGGCTATATGACCCGCGACCCGGCCGGGCCGGCCTTTTTCTCGTTTGTGGGTGCGCACGGCGCATTTGAGCTTACCGGCATCGTGATGGCTGCAGCAGGCGGCTTGCGGCTGGGCTTGGCGCTGCTCAAACCGCAGGGTTTGTCGCGACGCGATGCCTTGCGCATTCAGGGCAAACAGGCAGTGGGGCTGATGAACGGCGGCTTCCTGATGCTGTTTATTGCCGCGTTTATTGAAGGCTTTTGGTCGCCGATTACCAGTATTCCGATGATTTTGAAATATATTGTTTCCATAGCGATGTGGCTGTTGGTGTATGCCTATCTGCTGTATGCGGGCAGGAGGGCGGCATGAATATTTGGGAAACCCGCCTGAATTTCCGCCCGCGCAGCGGCTGGGAGGCTTTGGATTTGGGCGCTCGCCTGTTTCAGGAACGGCCGGCGCTGTATATGGCGGTGTGGGCAACCCCGTCGCTGCCGGTGTATGCGTTGGTGCTGGCTTTATGTTGGCAGCAGCCTGAATGGGGCGGTTTTTTGGTGTGGTGGCTTAAGCCGTTGTTTGAAGCGCCGGTGCTGTGGCTGATGTCGCAGCAGGTATTCGAGCCGCTGCCGCCATACCGGCAATGCGTGCGCACGGCGTTTAGGCAGATGTGGCGACCGCGCTTGATTGGTGATTTAACTTGGCGGCGGTTCAGCCTGCGCCGCAGCCTGGTGCTGCCGGTTACGCTCTTGGAAGGCTTGAGCGGCAAGGCGCATCAGTGCCGCTGCAACGAATTGTCGCGCCAAAGCGGCGGTGCGGCCAGCTGGCTGGCGTTTTTCGGCATCCATCTGGAAAGCATCTTGGCTTTTGGACTACTTGCGATGCTGTTTTGGCTGTGGACGGGCGATCCGGCGCAAAACATCGTGGCCGGCCCGTTCGGTGGGGCGCGTTCCTCTGATGCTTTGCAGCAGATTGAGACTTTGGTGTCTTCCGGAGAAGGGTTGATTTTCCAGCATTTGCTCAATGGCATTTATGTGCTGCTACTGTGTTTCTGGGGGCCGATTTATGTGGCCTGCGGTTTC
Source organism: Eikenella sp. NML99-0057 (assembly GCF_001648535.1). Taxonomy (NCBI): domain Bacteria; kingdom Pseudomonadati; phylum Pseudomonadota; class Betaproteobacteria; order Neisseriales; family Neisseriaceae; genus Eikenella; species Eikenella sp. NML99-0057. Next base: position 403,157 of record NZ_LXST01000001.1, read on the forward strand.
ACGCTCTATCTGAATGCCCGCACCAAGGCCGAAGGCTGGGATATCCGCCTGGCCGCCCGCAAAATCCAAGACCGCCTGTTGGGCAGTAGCAGCGCCTTATGGGCGTTGGCCTTGGCCGTGTTTATCGGCTTCGGTTTTTCAGGTAGCCTGCATGCCGAGCCGCTGCCCAGCCGGGAAAAGGTGGAGCAAATCCGTGATAACACCCTGCGCAAAGCGCCGTTTCAAAGCATTAAAACCCAAACTGAATACTGCTGGATCAAATGCGGCAAGGAAGATAACTCTCGACAGCGCGGCCTGCCGGATATGCCTGATATAAAGGCCCCTTCGCCAGTTTGGTTTAACGGCCTGATGTATGCCCTAATCGTCCTGCTGCTGGCCTTGGTGTTATGGATTTTATACCGTTGGTATCAAGCCAACGGCGGCTTCGGCTTGAGCCAGGGCGAAGAAGTGCCGGAAACCTTGTTCGGCATGAAAATTACGCCCGAAAGCCTGCCCAACGACGTGGCTTCCACCGTATTGGCCGAATACGAACGTGATCCGCGTGCCGCCATGAGCCTGCTCTACCGCGCCAGCCTCTCGCAAATCAGCCGCCGATACGGCCTGCCGCTGCGCAGCAGCGACACCGAAGGCCAAGTGCTCAAACGTGTGCGCCAGCGCCAGCCGCAGCTTTTGGACTACTGGCAGCCGCTTACCGACAACTGGGTAGAACTGGCTTATGCCCACCGTTTGCCCGAGCGCGAAGCGGTACACAGCCTGTGCCGCCAATACCGCCAAGTGTTTGCCGGCGGGGATCAGGAATTTTCAGGTAGCCTGCGTGCCGCCGGGGAGGGTAGGGCATGAAAAACCGACGTTCCATCCTCATCGGCCTGATTGCCGTATTGCTTATCGGCGGCTTGATCGCCGTTGCCGGCCTGTCCAAGCAGGAAAGCAAAACCTGGCAGTCGCTCGATCCGCAGCAGGAAATGCGCGAAGGCTCGCTCTACGCCCTGAAAACCCTGCTCACTCGATATGGCGTGAAAAATATCCAGCACGAGCATAGCCTGTTTGGCTTAAACGAACTCAACTCATACGACAGCAATCGCCTGTTGATCGTGGCCGACAACCGCATGCGTGATAAGGAAGATGCCGAACGCCTGCTGGAGTGGGTAGGGCGCGGCAATCATCTAGTGATGGCGCTGCCCAGTTATGCTGATGACAACCCGTTAAAAGCAGACGGCAAGCCGGATAATAGTGAAGATAAAGACACACTAAACTTCCGCCAAACTATGCTGCGCCACCTGCAAATCGGCACCGTGGAGCTGGAAGAAACCGACAGCAAAACCCTGCCCAATCTGCCTGCCTGCGTGAAAGCCGCCGAGCAGCGCCGCGAAGCAGCCCGCCAAATTGGCGATGAAGTTGCTTTGCAGATTGATCCGCACTGCAACGCCGGCTTGAGCAGCATCCAATTGCCAGAAGGCGCCGCGATCCAAACCTTCACTGGTTCCGGATACAGCACTAATAGCGGCTGGGTAGTGCAAGATAGCAAACTGGTGTTGTTCCAAGGCAAAACTGGCTACGGCGCCGTGCAAACCATCCGCGTGCGCTATGGTGATGGCAGCGTATTGCTTACCTGGAACGAAGACTGGCTGGGCAATCCAAGCCGCCCTGATTTTAATCGCAATCACCTTGCCCTCTACGATCATCCCTATCTCGCCGTTTATCTGGCACAGGAAAAAGACAGCATCTTATTGGCCGACAAAGTTTATCCGTCTGATTACAGCAGTTCCGAGCCGATGATATGGAAAATGCTCAAAAGCCAGCCTGTGCTGCTGGCCATAGCCTTGGCCGCCGCCGCCATACTGCTATGGCGTATTGTGGTGCGTGTGGGCGTGGTGCAACAATTGCCGCCTGCGCCTGAACGCTACCTGAACCAGCACCTGCTCGCACAAGGCCAGTTCCTCACCCGCCACCTGAGCCGTCGCGCCATCCTCAGCGATATGCAGCGCCGACTGCTCGAAGCCCTACAACAGCGCCACCCGGCCTGGAAGCAGATGAGCAGCCGCAAACAGCTGGAATTTTTGTGTGCCCAAACCAAACTGCCGCCCTCCGTGGTCGAGCCCTGGCTCCAGCCCCTGCCGGAACAGGTCAATTTGGTGGAGTGGCTGCAAATAATCGCCGCCCACCAGCGCATCGTGCGCAAAATAAACCGCTCGTGGTATTAGCGGGCGGCTAGAGGCTACCTGAAAATATACCCGCTAAATTTTCAGGTAGCCCGAACCAACCTATTTTTCAGGTAACCCCAGCTGAACCCCAGGCTACCTGAAACCCAAACCTCCGATTAACCAACGAAACAAACAATGCAAAAGGATGATTCGATGACGGACATCAATTTTTCCCAGCCCCACCAAGCCAGCACCAACCCCGCTATCCAGCAGGGTGTGCGCGCCATTCAAATGCTGCGCGCGCGGCTGAACGAAGTGCTCATCGGCCAACAGCAGGTGGTGGACGAAGTGCTTACCGTATTCCTGGCCGGCGGCCATGTGCTGCTCGAAGGCGTGCCGGGCACCGGTAAAACCCTGCTCGTGCGCTCGCTGGCGCAAACCTTTGCCGGTGAATTCCGCCGCATCCAATTCACCCCCGATTTGATGCCCTCCGACGTTACCGGCCATTACCGCTACGATGCGCAAAACAGCCGCTTCGAGCTGCGCCAAGGCCCGGTGTTCACCCACTTGCTGCTCGCCGACGAAATCAACCGCGCCCCGGCCAAAACCCAATCCGCCCTACTCGAAGTGATGCAGGAGCGCAGCGTAACGCTCGACGGCCACACCCATCATCTGCCCAGCCCCTTCATGGTATTGGCCACACAAAACCCGATCGAGCAGGAAGGTACTTATCCGCTGCCCGAAGCCCAGCTCGACCGTTTTATGTTTAAAGTGATGATCGGCTACCCGGCTCTTGCCGACGAAGCACGCATGCTGAACGCCGTCATCAACAGCAGCAACAACGACCTGCTCAGTAGCAGCCAGCCTTCACACGTGTTCCAGCCGCAGCAAATCGAGCAGCTGAAAAAACTGGTGGCGCAGGTGGGCGTTGATCCGCAGATTATCGACTACACCGTGCGCCTGGTGGCGGCTACCCGCGACTGGCCTGCCTTATCCGTGGGCGCAGGGCCGCGTGCCGGCATCGCCCTCATCAGCTGTGCCCGCGCTTATGCCTTGTTGGCCGGCCGCGATTTCGTTACCCCCGACGACATCAAAGCCATCTGGCTGCCCGCTATGCGCCACCGTGTGCGCCTCTCCACCCAAATGGAAATGGAAGGCATCCAAGTGGAGCAGGTGTTGAACGAACTGGCCGCCTCCGTGCCCGCCCCGCGCTTGTAAGGCCTGCCATGAGACCGTCCAGACTGCTGGTGCTGCTATTTGCCGCCATCGTTGCCGTGTGCACTGCCGGCTGGCTGGCAGGCTACCTGAACACAGATAATGGCCGCATAGTCCAATACATCGCCGGCGGCCTCGCCCTCCTGCTCGCCCTGGCTGCGCTGGTTGATGCCTTCTGGCAGCGCCGTCAGCCCGAACCGCGCTGGGAGCGCAGCCTGCCGCACCAGTTTATCCAAGGCCGACCGCACCAGGTGGAGCTCACGCTCACTCCGCCGGCCAAAGGCCGCTGGCGGCAGCCGCAAACTATCCTGGTGGCCGACCTGTTCCCGCCCGACTGGGACACCGACACCCCGCACCTGATTATCGACGCGCGGCCCGGCCGCCTTTCCACCATCCGCTACCGGCTTACCCCGCGCCGGCGCGGTCGTGCCGAATTTACTGGCATTGAATACTGGCTCGCCAGCCCGCTTGGTCTGTGGCAGCGGCGGCAGCGGCAGGAGCTGCCCGCCAAAGTGGACGTGCTGCCTGATTTCAGCCGCATCCTCGGTGCCGATTTAATCGGCTTGCAACGCTGGCTCAACCTCGTGGGCGTGAAAAAACTGCCGCGCCTAGGCCTCGGCCAGGATTTTCACCAGCTGCGCGACTACCAAGACGGCGACGACATCCGCAATATCGACTGGAAAGCCACCTCCCGCATGAGTCGTCCCATCGTGCGCACCTATCAAGACGAGCAAGACCAACAGCTCATCTTCCTGCTCGACTGCGGTCGCAATATGCGCCTGCAAATGGAAGGCAAAAGCCATTTCGACCACGCCCTGCAGGCTATGCTGCTGCTTTCCTACACTGCACTCAAGCACGGCGATGCCGCCGGCCTGCTCACCTTCGCCCATCCTGTGGCTCGCTTCGTGCCGCCACATAAGGGCATGGAGCAGCTAGGGCGCTTGGTGCATGGCGTGTTCGATATCGAGCCCTCACAGCAGGCCGCCGATTTTGAAAGCGCCGTGAACTTATTGCTGCAAAAACAGAAACGCCGCGCCCTCGTGGTAGTGCTCTCCCACTTAAACCACGAAGACAGCCTCCACCTGCTGCAACACATCCAGCGCCTGCGCAAACACCACATGGTTTTATTCGGCGGCCTGCGCCCGCTCGCGCCCGAAGAAGTGCGCCAACAGCCCGTGCGCAACGAAGCAGACGCCCAAGCCTACCTCGGCGCCCTGCAATACGAAGGCCACGTGGCCGAAGCCATCCGCCACTTCGATGCCGCCCGCATCAACGCCATCAATGTTTTGCCCAACCAACTGAGTACCGAACTTATCAACTGCTATCTTCAGCTCAAACGCCGTCAAGCGTGGTAGAGCAGGCTACCTGAAAATTTTAGGTAGCCCTGTCTTTAGCTTCAAACGCTCAAACTTATAGCTGAAATAATCATTTTCTTACGGGAGGCTGGTCCTAGGCAGTGTGGGAGTGCTGTAAGGCGAGCCAATGCCGTATAAAGCGAAGCGTTTCAGCGATACGTTCAACCCCCCAAGCCATGCGCACATAAACTTTCAGGTAGCCTTTTCGGCTTATGCCCAAAGAAAAACACAGCCAGTTGTAATAACGGGCTGTGTTTGTTTATCAAAAGATTAGTACAGTTTCGGCGGCAGCTGTTGGCTGCGCAGGCGTTTTTGCAAACGTTTTACTGCAGCAGCTTTTTTGCGTTTGCGCTCAGTAGTCGGTTTTTCGTAGGCTTCACGGGCACGCAGCTCGGTGAGCAGGCCGGTTTTTTCGATAGAGCGCTTGAAACGGCGCATGGCTACTTCAAACGGTTCGTTTTCTTTTACGCGAATAGAAGGCATTTTGTCATCCTTAAAATATTTTATTTGTTGCCGGGCAATGGTGCCCGAGAAAATGGTTTGATTTATCACTTTTGCACTGGCTGGTGCGGGCTGGATAAGAGCCGGGGTGGAAAAATCACCTCCTAATCGGGGCGGCTACACCGGCTGTGCGGTGTGCCAAAATATTAGGCAGCAGGAAGGGCTGCATACAAAGGTGTGAATTATGGCGGCTACGACCGAATTTGTCAAGCAGGGCAAGGCGGTAGCAGCGCATGGGTGGTAATAAGTGCTTCGCTAGAAAATTCATGCTTGATTTGAACTGGAAACATGGGTTTCAGGTAGCCTTTGCCCATTTTCTCCGGGCTCAGCCACACGGCGCTGACCATGCGGCCGGTTTGGCCGTCGCGGCGGTAGGAGAAAAAGCGGTCGCGCTCGAGTACGGTGCAGTGCCGGCCGCCGTAGATTTGGCTAACGCCGGCACGGCGCAGGGTTTGGGTGGCGAGCAGATAAATGTTTGCCAGGTATTTGCCGCTGCCGATGGGCTCGAAGGCGGCTTCGGCGGCGGGGTCGGCCTGGGTGAAGGAGGCCAAAACGTCGCCGCCCACTTCAAAAGCGTCGGGGCCGATGGCAGGGCCGAGCCAGGCAAGGAGGTCGGCAGGGTCGGCCTGCATGGCGGCGATGGTGTTTTCCAGCACGCCACCGGCGAGGCCGCGCCAGCCGGCGTGGGCAGCGGCTACTGCGCTGCCAGCACGGTCGCAGAGGAGTACGGGCAGGCAGTCGGCGGTCATGACAGCGCAGGCAGCGCAGCGGCTGCGGTCGAAAGCGGCATCGGCTTCCGGCGGAGCGTCAAGGTAATCGGCAGCGGCCACTACGCGATTACCGTGCACTTGGCGCAGATAGGCCAGCGGCAGGGGAACGTGCGCCTGCACGCGGCGGCGGTTTTCAGCCACGGCGGCGGGGTCGTCACCCACGTGGTCGCCCACGTTCAGGCTGGCGAAACGGCTTTGGCTGACGCCGCCTTGGCGGGTGGTAATCAAGGTGTGGACATTGCTTGGCGCGGGCCAATCGGCGTGCAGGAGGCTACCTGAAATTTCAGGTAGCCCTAAGCTGGCGGCAAAGCTGTTGGCGGGGAATTGGCCGTTCATGCAGTTTCATCCGGGCGCAGTTGTGGGCAGACGGCGAGGATGGCGCTGAGGATGGCTTCGCCCAGGCGCAGGGAGCGTTGGCCGTTCCAGCCGAAGTCGTCGTCGGGCAGGTTGATGTTGTCTTTGAAGGGCATTTCGAGAGTGTAGGAGAGGCAGCCGAAGGTTTCGCCCACGTAGGATTTGGCAATGGCGAGGTTGGCTTGGCCGGGGGCGGTTTTGGGGTAGCCGTGTTCGTCTTGGAAGTCGGGGCTGGCCTGGCGCAGGGCGGTTTTGAAGGCGGCTTCGAGCGCAGCAAGGCGTGCATCATAAGAAGGATTGCCTTCGCAGCCAGCGGCGAATACGTAGGGCAGGGCTTCTTCGCCGTGAATGTCGAGGAATAAATCTACGCCGGTTTCGTGCATTTTTTGGCGCACGGCATACACTTCGGGGCTGCGCTCGGGGCTGGGGTTTTGCCATTCGCGGTTGAGGTCGGCGCCGGCGGCGTTGGTGCGCTGGTTGCCCAGGGCGGCGCCATCGGGGTTCATATTGGGCACGATATAGAAGGTGGCGCAGTCGAGCAGGGCGCGGGCGGTGGGGTCTTGGTGGTCGAGCAGGCGGGAGAGCAGGCCTTCGGCAAACCATTCGGCCATGCTTTCGCCGGGGTGCTGGCGGGCGATAATCCAGATTTTGAGGTCGCTGGCGGCTTGGTGGCCGATGGTGAGCAGGTTGATGTCGCGGCCTTGCGCGGTGCTGCCGAGGTCGTCGATTTGGCACAGGCCGCTGCCTTGGGCGTCGCCGAGGAGGTTGAGGTGCTGCTCGTGGGAATAGGGCTCGAAATAGGCGTAATACACGCTGCCGGCCAGCGGGGTGTGTTCGATGGTGAGCACGCCGTCTTCATAACGGGTGGGCACGCGGAACCAGTTGCTGCGGTCGTAGGAGGCGGTGGCCTGATAATCTTCCCAGCCTTCGGGGTAGCTGGATTGGCCGGCGTTTTCGATGCGGATACGGCAAGGTTGGTAGGCCGCTCCCTGCAGGCGGAAATAAAACCACTGGCTGAAGGAGGCGGCATTGTCGCCGCGCAGGGCGAGGCGAATGTTTTGGCTGTCGGCGCTGTTGATTACGCTGATGGCGCCGGCATCGAAGTTGCTGCTGATTTTAGGCATAGCAGGTCTCGTTGCTTGAGGAGGGGAAGCGGGGATTGTAATGCTTTTCAGGTAGCCTTTCTAGGGACAGCGGGGAGAGGAAAGGGCGGCGGAAACTGGATTTTTTACGGCAGGGGCTCTAAACTGTGCAGCGGATTGGGTGGCGGCATTGCTTCGGGCAGCCTGTTTGCATTGTGCCGCTGCCGTGCTTTTATATTGATTTTAAAGGAAGAGACAATGAAGATTTTGTTATTGGGCGCACCCGGCGCGGGCAAAGGCACGCAGGCGCAGTTCATCACCGCCGCTTTCGGTATTCCGCAGATTTCTACCGGCGATATGCTGCGCGCTGCCATTAAAGCCGGCACACCGCTGGGTTTGGAAGCCAAAAAGATTATGGATGCAGGCGGCCTGGTGCGCGACGATATCATTATCGGTATGGTAAAAGAGCGCATTGCGCAGGATGACTGCAAAAACGGCTTCCTGTTTGACGGCTTCCCGCGCACGCTGGCGCAGGCTGAAGCCATGCAGGAGGCAGGCGTGATTTTGGATGCGGTGGTGGAAATCGATGTGCCCGATGCGGTGATTCTCGAGCGCATGGCCGGCCGTCGTGTGCACCTGCCTTCCGGCCGCACTTACCACATCCGCTACAACCCGCCCAAAGTGGAAGGCAAAGACGACGTTACCGGCGAAGACCTGATCCAGCGCGACGACGACCGGGAGGAAACCGTGAAAAACCGCCTGGATGTGTACCATAAGCAAACCGCCGTGCTCATCGGCTTCTATAGCCAGCTCACTGGCGACAATGCGCCCCGTTACATCAAAATCGACGGTACACAGCCGGTGGAAGCCGTGAAAACTGCTGTATTGTCTGCTTTAGGCAAATAAGCCGGCGCAGAAGTTTTCAGGTAGCCTCCAGCCAAGTAGCAGGCTACCTGAAACCAAAAGGCTACCTGAAAAAGGAAAAGCAATGAAAAAACTATGGTTTGCAGCCTGTGTGTTGGCGCTTTCCGCCACCGCTTCGGCCGAATTGCGCGAAAACCGCTTTTACATGCCGGAAGAGGAAAAGCCGTGGGAAGAGGCTGCCGTGATGCTGCCCGATTATCCCGATCTGCAGCGCGGCGAGTGGTTTGAGCTGTATATCAACCCCACCTACCGCAATAAAGTTTGGCTACAACTGCCCGTGCAACAAGCTGCCGACCGCAGCATGCGCTATGTGCTGGCAGTACAGCCGCAGGGCGGGCAGCCGAATATGAGTTATGAGGGCATGCGCTGCGGCGACCGCCACCTCAGATCCTTCGCCTTTGGCGATAACACCAACCGGCGCTGGATTGCTCCGCGCAATAATGTATGGCGCAAGTTCGACAGCTATGTGAACGCCAACGACCCGGTGCGTAGCCGCCTGATGGCGATTTTCTGCAACGACGGCCGCGCGCTCACTGCGCAAGAGCTCGATCAGCGCATCCGCAGCATGGGTGGGCTACACTAGCGCTGTGCACGCTTAAATAAAGATAAAGGCTACCTGAAAACCGGTTTGGGTTTCAGGTAGCCTTTTCCCCAGCCAGCCACAAATTTAGGTTAAACCCTGCTAAAGCGGCCTTTCCGCATTGTTGCCCACCCCCGATTTGCCTTACAATCGCCGTTTTCAACGGCAGAGGCCACCATGTCTTCGTCTTCTACCCCGCACACTACAGCCAGCAGCCTGGCCTTATTCCGCCGTCTGTTTGGCTACCTGAAAAACTACCTGCGCATTTTCGCCCTGGCCGTGCTCGGTATGGTGGTGGTGGCCGCTACCGGGCCGATTTTTGCTTGGTTGCTCAAACCGCTGATTAACGAAGGCTTTGTGGAGAAAAACCTTTCCGCCATGCGTTGGGTGCCGTTGGCGATTATCGGCCTGTTTATCTTGCGCGGTATTTTCAACTTCATCAACGAATACAGCACCAGCTACCTCTCCGGCCACCTGGTGCAGCAAATTCGCCGCGAAATGTTTGCCAAAATGCTCAAGCTACCGGCCGGCTATTTCAGCCAACACGGCAGCGGGCGGATTATGTCGCGTATCATGAACGATGCCAGCCAGATTACCGAGGCCGGTTTCAATGTGGTAACTGTAACCGCCAAAGACGGCATCACCGTGGTGGGGTTATTGGGCTTCCTGCTGTATCTGGATTGGCAGCTCACGATTATTACGCTGATTTTAATTCCCGTGTTGGCCTGGTGCGTGCGCCAGGTAAGCAAACGCTTGCGCCAGCTTTCGCGCGAAAGCCAGCAATATGCCGGGCAGATGACGCAGGTGCTGGGCGAGAGCATCACCGGTGAGCGCGTGATTAAAGTGTATGGCGGGCAGGAGCATGAGAAAAACCGCTTCGATGAAACCGCCATCAACGTGCGTCGCAATGGCGTGAAGCAAACTGCCGCCAACTCCTTCAGCACGGCGGTAACCCAGCTGATGATTGCCACCGCGCTGGCCACTATCCTTTATTTGGCTGCCGCCCGCGCCGCTTCCGATTCGTTTAGCGCCGGCGATTTCATGTCCTTCCTTTCCGCCATGCTGATGATGTTCGACCCCATCAAGCGCATGACCGGCATTTCTTCCTCGCTGCAACGCGGCCTGGCCGCCGCCGAGAGCGTGTTCCAGTTTTTAGACGAACCGGTTGAATCCGATAATGGCACAGAAACCCTCAGCGAGCACACCGGCGATATCGAGTTGGTGAACGTGAGCCACCATTATGAAGGCGCCGCCCGCAACAGCCTCGACAACATCAATCTGCACATCCCCAACGGCAGCATGGTGGCCTTGGTGGGCGCGTCCGGCTGCGGCAAAACCACGTTGGCCAACTTATTGCCGCGCTTCTTCGATCCCACCGCGGGCGAAGTGCGTATCGGCGGGCGCGATATCCGCGAGTACAGCATGGCCTCCCTGCGCAAACAAATGGCGCTGGTGAGCCAAGATGTGGTGCTGTTTAACGGCACGGTGGCCGAAAACATCGCCTACGGCCGTTTTGGTGCCGACCCAGCCGATATTGAAGCAGCCGCCAAAGCCGCCAATGCTTGGGAGTTCATCTCTACCATGCCGCAGGGTTTGCAAACCGAAATCGGCCAAAACGGCCTCAAACTCTCCGGCGGCCAGCGCCAGCGTATCGCCATCGCCCGCGCTCTGTTGAAAAACGTGCCCATTCTGATTTTGGACGAAGCCACTAGCGCGCTCGACACCAAATCCGAACGCCTGGTGCAATCCGCGCTCGACAAACTCATGCAGCAGCGTACCACTTTGGTGGTGGCACACCGCCTCTCCACCATCGAGCAGGCCGATAACATTGTGGTGATGCACGAAGGCCGGATTGTCGAGCAGGGCAAACATGCCGAGCTGCTTGCCAAAGGCGGCCGCTACGCCGACCTCTACCGTATGCAGTTCCACGAACAGCAAGAGCAGCAGGCGCAACAGGCAGAAGCCGTCGAAAGCCTGTCGGGCGTGCTTTAATGCTGTTGCATAGGAGTAAAAGTAAAGGCTACCTGAAATCTTTCAGGTAGCCTTTTTAGTATGTTTGTAGGCGAGTGTTTCATAGATTGAATTGCTAACCAGCCTTACATTCAATCGAGCCCAAAAATTTCAGATAGCACATAACACGTTGCAACAGGCTACCTGAAAATATCTACTACTCCGCTATTTCATGATGACACATCACCCACCAGCCGCCCCACAGGCCGACCAGGATAAACGTACAAGCCAGCAGCGACCACCAAGCAAACGGCACACTCAAGAAATATTCCACCGTGCCGCATTGGCCGTAGCCGCGGATAATCGGCTCATACCAATCAAACAGCGGCGCTCCCTGCAAGCGGAAAGTCCACGGCGCACCACAGGAAGGCTGCTGGTCTATGGGCAGACTTTGCAGATGCAGCTGGCTGATGGCTGTCCAGCCGCCCCATAGCGCCGGAATACTCACCAGCATCGCCGCCACCGTCCGCGCCCAGCGGCGTTTCAGCGGCAACAGCATAGAAAGCAGCGAAAGCAGCCCCACGAAAATAATCGACACTCGCTGGATAATACACATCACACATGGGTCCATACCCCGCCCATACTGCATATACAACGACATCGCCGTGCACACCACCGCCACGGCAAAAATGCCCAACAGGATTTTTCGATAAGAACCAATCATGATCTGCTTTCATCCGGCTTGTAAAACAAAGGATATTATTATAAGTCCGCCACCGGAGAACGCCAAACGGCAAAGGCTACCTGAAAAATAAGCTTATCCGATACGCCACTTTGAAGTACACATTTTCAGGAGACTGCATCATTGTTATCCGGCAACGGTAAAGAGGGGAGATCCGGCCAACAATCAAACTCTTTGCGTTGCGTATGGTATTTGCACTCTATTTGTTGTTAAAAATTATCAAATTCATTTGTATTAGGTTGTAAAAGACTATAATCGCGCCTTGAAAATTTATCTATGTTTACTTTTTTTATCAAAAGGAAATCATGCAACACCCGTTCAAACCCACCTTTATCGCCGCCCTGCTGGCCGCTATTGCGCCCGCATGGGCCGATAATGCTGCCGAAAATGAAGGCGGCAGCGCCGAATTGGAAAGCATCCAAATCACTGCCCGCAACCGCAGCACCCGCACCGAAAATCGAAACAGCTACACCACCTCCGCCATGCGCACCACCACGGGGCTTTCGCTGTCGCCCAAGGAAACGCCGCAGTCGGTGAGCGTGATTACCAAACGGCAGATGAGTGACCAAGGCATCACCAGCATGGAAGATGCGCTGAAAACCACTACGGGCGTCAACGTTATCCGCGATACCGGTACGGCGCGCTTCCAATCGCGCGGTTTCTATATCGACCAGATTGAGGAAGACGGCATCAGCAGCGTGGTACCCGGCGCAGTAGCCAACCCCATGTACGATGCACAATCTGCTACTGATTTGGCAGTGTACGATCATATCGAAGTGGTACGCGGTGCCACGGGGCTTACCCAAGCCAACGGCGAGCCGGGCGGCACGGTCAATGCCGTGCGTAAACGCCCGACCTCTTTGCGCCAAATACAAGGCGATGTTTTGTTTAACCGCTTCGGCACCGCCCGTACCACGATTGATGTTTCCGGACCGCTGAACAAAGCGCAAACCCTGCGCGGGCGCGTGGTAGGTGTGGCAAGTAGAGACGGCAGTTTCAAAGACAGTGCGGCAGGGAACACATTCACCTTATACAGCGTGATGGATGCACAGTTAGGTGAGAATACCAAGCTCACTTGGGGCGGGCTGTATCAGCGCAAAATATCCACGCCCGATGACTGGGGTATTCCAATGGGCGTGAACGGCAGCGATTCCGGTCTGCCGCGCGACACTTTCCTCAGCTATGATTGGAGCCGCAACAGAGCCCGTAAAATCAATCTGTTTGCTGAATTGGAGCACTATTTTCCCAATGATTGGAAACTGACCGGCACGCTCAATTACAACAACAACCATTCTTTGAAACGTAACGGCGGCATTTACAGCGGCAGTACTTCCTATGCGGGCTGGACAACCGGCGGCGTTCTGCCTTCCGGCTGGCTTGGCCGATATGACCGCAACGAAAAGCAGTTCACCATCAAAACCAATCTGAACGGCAAATATCGCCTGTTGGAGCAGGAACACGATGTGTTCTTCGGCTATACCTATAACCACAAAAGCGGTGGTGGCGAACGCCGCCAGTTCCGCCATCTTCAGTCTTACGACCCGTCTTCTTTCCGGGGTAACGAAGTGGCCGAGCCGGATTGGTATGCCGGCACACCGTGGATGTTGTGGGACTACGATAATACCGAGCGCAGTTATTCCTTAATGGCCGGCACGCGCTTCAACCCCACCGAAAAGCTGCACATTTTGGCCGGCACGCGCTACACCAATATGACCACCAAGTCTGTGGTGGACTATCATTACACCAGCGGCGCGATCGATAATGACCCGGATAGTGTTACCGAGCGCAACCACCATCGTTTTATTCCGTATTTCGGAATCACTTACGACATCACGCCGCATCACAGCGTATACGCCAGCTACACCAGCATCTTCAAGCCCAACAGCAGCAAAGACCGCTATGAGCGTTATCTACCGCCGGTATTGGGCAGTAACTACGAAATTGGTTGGAAGGGCGAATGGTATGAAGGTAAGCTGAATGCTTCCGTGGCCTTGTTCGATATCGAGCAGAAAAACCGCAGCGTGCAGGTGTACGACAATATCATGTCACGCTGGTATAACGAGCCGGTAGGCCGTGTGCGCAGCCGCGGCGTGGATATGGAAATTTCCGGCAAGCTGACGGACGATTGGCAGCTGTTTGCAGGCTACACGCTTAACAACAGCAAATATTTGGATGCCGAGAACCGCGGTGCGATTCCTGCGGGTACCAATTTCAGCAAGCACACGCCGCGCCATATGTTCCGCCTCTACACCAGCTACCGCCTGCCCGGTGCGGCAAACAAATGGACGATTGGCGGCGGCGTAACGGCACAAAGCGAAACCTCCAGCCTGGCCAATGTGAAGCAGGGCGGTTATGCGCTGTTTAACGCCAATGTGCAATACAGCTTCAACGACAACATGAAGCTCAGCCTGATTGGCAGCAACCTGACCGACCGGCGCGTGTATGAAAACCAGAAAACCCGGCAGAACGGCATCAACAACTATCTGATCGAACCGCGCAACATCATGCTGAAATTCGATTGGAAGCTGTAATCCCGCCGTGCGGGCAAAGAGAAAAGGCTACCTGAAAATTTTCAGGTAGCCTCTATTCGGCGGCGTGGGGCAGGGCGGTTTGCCGTGCCGTTTGCTCAGTTAGAACTTGCTTTTGATGTCGTTGATCAGGCCTTCGGCTTTGCCTTTGGCTTCGCTCATCAGCTCTTCAGCGGATTTTTTGCCTTTTTCCAGCACATCGGCCGCTTGTTTTTCCACATCGGCAATGGCTTCTTTAGCTTTGCCCACGCCTTCTTGAATCAGGCCTTCGGCTTGCAGTTTGCTGCTGCCGATGGCATCGCCCACTTCTTTTTTCACTTTGCCTACGATATCGTCGAAATTGCTCATAAAAATACTCCTTGGTTGCGTGCTATAAGAGTTGAGACTATAAACCTTTTCCGCTTCGCAAGTAAAACCGATTAACCTTGCTTTACCGTTTCAGGCCGCCTTTCCTGCCGCCTGAAAATATGCAGGCGGCTTTTTCATTACCCAATATTATCCATATCCCATTTTCAGATAGCCCGTGAAAACCCTCCGTCGTTTCCTCCGTCTTGCCGCCCCGTTTTGGTTTGCCAAAAGCCAATGGCGCGAATGGCTGCTTTTGGCCGCCGTGGTCGGCTGTTCGCTCGCCATTGTGCGCGTAAGCGTGCTGATTACTGATTGGAACAAAACATTTTACGATGCGCTCGCCGCCTTCGACAGCGCCGCCATGCCAGCGTTGGCTGGCGAATATCTGCTGTATATTACCTTGGTTACCGCCTTGGTCGCCTTCGGCAACTGGTTGCGCAAAATCCTGCTGTTCCGCTGGCGCAGCCACCTTACACAGCAGTTCCAACAGCAATGGCTCGGCCGCAGCCGCCACTACCGCCTGCAACTGCAACACGGCGGCGGGCCGGACAACCCCGACCAGCGCATTGCCGAAGACATCTTCTTGCTCTCGGAAAAAAGCATCGATTTGTTCAAATATTTCATCATGAACGCCGCCAAACTCGGCGCATTCGTGGTGATTTTGTGGCAGCTATCCAGTGTGCAAACCTTCAAAATCTTCGGGCAAAACATCACGGTGTACGGCTATCTGGTGTGGGTGGCGCTGGCCTATTCGGCAGCCTGCACTCTGCTCACTCATCTGATCGGCTGCAAGCTCCAGCCGCTCAACGTGGAACGCCAGCACCGCGAAGCCGACTACCGCGCCACCCTCTTGCGCGTGCGCGACCATGCCGAGCAAATTGCCCTGTATCGCGGCGAAGCTGCCGAACAACGCCGCCTGAACCGCCGCTTTGAAGCCGTCCGCCGCAACTGGCGCGAGCTTATCGACCGCGAACTGCACCTGGAAACCTTTTCCGCCGCCTATCTGCGCCTATCCATGTTTATTCCCATCATCGCCACCCTGCCCATGTATCTGGCACATACCCTCACTTTCGGCGACATGATGAAGGCACGCAGCGCGTTTTCCAACGTGCAGGACGGCTTCGGCTGGTTTATGGATTACTACAAACGCATCATCGAATGGGCATCCGTGGTGGAACGTCTGGACGGTTTTCAGGTAGCCCTGAACACGCTGGACGACATACCGCAAAAGCAGCCCGCACATGATAGCGACGGCGAATCCGGCCAAACCGCCACACTCAAAGCAGACAGCCTTACCCTCCACACCGCAGACGGCCGTACCTTGCTGCATGGCCTCTCGCTCGCCGCCCGTGCCCCCGAATGGCTGCTGCTCGAAGGCCGCAGCGGCATCGGCAAATCCACCCTGCTGCGCACGCTGGCTGGGCTGTGGCCGTATTACCAAGGCCGTTTCGCCATCCAAGGCCGCAGCCTGTTTCTGCCGCAACGCCCCTACCTACCGCACGACAGCCTGCGCAACGTGCTCGCCTACCCATACGCTGCCGCACCTGATAATGCCGCCATCGCCCAAGTATTGAAGCAAACCGGCCTGCCGCGTCTGGCCGCGCTCGATCCCGATGCCGAACACGAGTGGCACAATATCCTCTCTGGTGGCGAACAGCAGCGCCTCAGCCTTGCCCGCGCCTTGCTGCATCGCCCCGATGTATTGTTTCTGGACGAAGCCACCAACCAGCTGGACGACACTTCCGCCGCCGAACTCATGCACACTCTGCGCCAATGCTTGCCGGATGTCTTGTGCATCGGTATCAGCCATCAGGCACGGATTCAGGAACTGTTTGAGCGAAGGGTGGATTTGGCTGGATTTATGGAAGGGGAAATGGCGGGTTGCGAGGCAGAGGGCACCACTTGAAACAAAGGCTACCTGAAATTTCAGGTAGCCTTTCTATTGCCGTGGTTCGGCATTGTTGTAACGATATTTGGTTTTACCGATTTCTTTTAAAGTCTGGCGAACTCCACTATTACGCTCGTTTTAACCGCGTTGGAATCTTGTTTCTGGCTAGCTTTCAGCGAATGGCTGCTGGTTTACTAAGAGCAAGAATATAGTCGGTTGCCCAAATTTTCTCAGTGATGGCTGCCTAGTGGAGGCTACCTGAAAGCAGTTAATGCCTTCATTTATCATACTCAATCTGTTTGCTAGATCCATATTGCTAGCACTTGGGAGACAATTCCGGCAAGCAAGTTTTAATCTATGCAATATTTCGCACAAGCCGGCAAAATAGGCTACAATCGTCCCGTTTTCGACCACCCTCCAAATAAAGGTTGAGCCATGCTAACCGGTAGTCTTGTCGCCATCATTACTCCGATGCGTGAAGATGGCAGTGTCCACTACGAACAATTCCAACACCTGATTGATTGGCACGTTGCCAACGGCACTGATGCCATTGTCGCTGTTGGTACCACCGGCGAGAGCACCACGCTCAGCGTGCCGGAAAAGATTGAAGTGATTGAGGCGGCTATCCGATTTGCCGACGGCCGCATTCCGGTGATTGCCGGTACCGGTGTGAACAGCACCAGCGAAGCCATCGAGCTGTCCCGAGCGGCAGTTGGCTCCGGCGCGTATGCCACGCTCTCTGTGGTGCCGTACTACAACAAACCGCCGCAGGAAGGCATCTACCGCCACTTCGCTGCTATTGCCGAAGCGGCGGATATTCCGATGATTGTGTACAACGTGCCTGGCCGCACCGTGGTTAACATGAATAACGACACCGTGCTGCGCTTGGCTGAAATCCCTAACATCATCGGCATCAAAGAAGCCAGTGGCGACATTGGCCGCATGGTGGATCTGATTAACCGCGTGCCCGAAGATTTTGCCATCTATTCTGGCGATGACCCCACCAGCATGGCAGCCATGCTGTGTGGCGCACACGGTGTGATTACCGTGGCCGGCAACGTGGCGCCCAAGTTGTTTTCCGATATGTGCCGTGCCTCGCTAGCTGGCAATCTGGCCGAAGCCCGTGCGCTGAACGCCAAACTGGTGCCGCTGTATCAAGAAATGTTTTGCGAGCCCAGTCCTGCTGCGCCGAAATGGGCGCTGGAAAAACTGGGCTTGTGCGGCCGTGCCGTGCGCTTGCCGATGGTAAGCCTGAGCGAAACCGGCCAGGCGCGCGTGAGCGCCGCACTGCAAAAACTGCAACTGATTTAATTGGATTTAATTACAAGTTTCAACCCTGAAGGACATAGCTGCATGAACGTATTCAAACTGCCCGCCGCCTTGTTGATGGCCAGCCTGGTGGCCGGTTGCGCTACTAAAACCGAAACGCCAAAGCTAGACTACCAAACTGAAAACCGCAAAGTGGTGAGCTTGGAAGTGCCGCCCGATTTAGACAACCCTTCGCAAGGCAATATATACAACCTGCCCGCTGGCGGCTCAGTGCGGGCCAGCGATGTTGCCCGTAGCCAGCAGGCTGCTGCCAACAAAGCGGGTTCGCCGGTGTTGGCTGAGGTGAAAAACATCACCATGCAGCGAGAAGGTGGTGAGCGTTGGCTGAACATTGCCAACAAAAACCCAGCCGAAGTGTGGCCACTCTTGCACGCTTTCTGGCAAGAGCAGGGCTTCGTGATTGCCCGTGAAGAGCCGGGTATCGGCCTGATGGAAACCGATTGGGCAGAAAATCGCGCCAAACTGCCGCAAGACGGCCTGCGCCGCCTGTTTGAACGCGTCGGCTTGGGCGGTGTATATTCCACCGGCGAGCGCGACAAATTCACCATCCGCCTCGAGCGCAACAGCAAAGGCGGTACCGATGTATTCTTCACCCACCGCGGTATGAAGGAAACCTACGCCGACCACAACAAAAACACCACCATGTGGCAGCCTTCACAGCGCGATACCGCTTTAGAAGCTACGCTGCTCGGCCGCTTCATGCAGTATTTAGGTGCCGACGAACAACAAATTGAGCAAGCGCTGAAACAGCGGCAGGCTGCCGCCCCGCGCAACGGCGATTTGGCCAGCCTGGAAAAAGGCCGCCTGATTTTGCGCGGTAATCAAGCCCGCAATTGGCGTCGTGTCGGCCTTGCGCTCGACCGCATCGGCCTGAGCGTTACTGCCCAAAACACCCAACGCCAAGCCTATTTGGTTCAGGTGGCTCCTGCCGAAGGGAAAGCCGTGCGCACCGAGAAACCCGGCTTCTTCAGCCGCCTATTCGGCCGCAGCAGCAAACCTGCCGAACCGCAGGCACAGCCTGAATTTGTGGTGGCTGTGCAGCCGCAAGGCAATAACAGCAGCCAATTGGTGTTATCCAACAAAGACGGCAGCCCCTACCAAGGCGCGGATGCACAAACTTGGCTGGGCCGCCTGTATAACGAACTGCGCTGATGGCACAATGAGAAAGTAGCCTTTAATGCAGATTAAAGGCTACTTCTGTATTGTCTGTATTCAAGGCTACCTGAAAGTTTGTTGTATCCAAGAGGCTGTTTTTCCTTAATCCAACTATGCCGATAGTTTTCAGGTAGCCTTATCCCGCTCGCCAGGCAGCTTGGAAAGCCTTTATGGCAAACAAAAACAAATAGAGAACTGTTACAATACGCCGCATTTGTTTCCTTATTTTCGACCATCATTCAGGAGTTGCACATGCTTTTGTTCTTGCTAATTATTGTTGCCGTTGCCATCAGTTGGCTGGTTAAGGTTTACAACACCTTGCAAAGCAGTATGCAGAGCATTCGCGAAGGGTTTTCCAATTTGCAGGCTGGTTTGAAAAAACGCCAGCAGCTCAGTGGGCAGATTATCGAAATTGCATCCGGCTATTTGGAACACGAGCAAATCACGCAACTTAAAGTAGCTCAGGCTAACAATACCCAACATATGATGGCTATGGCGCAATCGTTTCCGCAACTGAAAGCTAATGCCACCTATCAAAAGCTGATGGGGCAGCTGGAGCGCTTGGAAAATGAAATTCTCGAGCGTCGTGAAAGCTACAACAACCGCGTGCGCCGTTTCAACAGCTACCGCAACTCCTTCCCCGCCGTGTTGGTGGCGCAGAAGCTGTCGTTTGGCACGGTGGAATATTTCAACAGCGATGATGAAAAATTTGATGCACAGGCACAGAGTTTTGCCCGCGACGATACCGAATGCTTGCAAAAAATTATTGGCAGCAGCGCACAGGCGGTTAAATCGGCATCCGAACACGCAACACGGGCAGCCAAAGAAGGTGTATCGCAGCTAAAACAGCAATATGGCGACAAACCTAATGTAGTAGATACCACGCAGGATGTAATAGCACAAAATGAGGAATCGCAGGATACCGGGCAGCCAAACGGTTCGCCACAATAAAAGATTGGCCGTTTATGTTTTCAGGTAGCCTTCCCGGCTACCCGAAAACATAGGCTGTTACAAAGCCGGAACAGGGTAAGGAGTATCCGGCTAATTTTTATTTGCCGAAAGGTTGCCTGAAAGCGCATCCTTTAACGGAAGTGAATTCAGAATTCGCCATTTCCGTCTCATTCGGATTCAAATGATCTATTGAAATCAAATTAATCCTAAATTTAACCTTTCTTGCTCTAACGCATATTGCCATGAATAAAACCAGACGCTACCTGAAACTTACCGCGCTGTTCACGATACTATTTATCCTGTTGCTGCTCGCGGGCAATGTGTTATTTATTTTGAAATACACCGCCGCAGCTGTAGCCTGTTTCCTGGCCGCCTTCCTGTGCATGGCCGGGCAGATGGCTTCGTTGGCCAAGTTTTTACGCGAAAAACAGCTGGTCGCCCAACAGATGCAGCAGGCTGTTTCACAGCAGGTAGAAAATGAAGCTCAACCGACAGGTAAGGAGGTAACGTGAAAAAATTAGTATTAGCCAGTACCAACGCCGGAAAATTGCGTGAATTCAACACTCTGTTTGTCAAACTCGGCTGGCAGGTATGTCCCCAGTCGGATTTTGCCGTGCCCGAATGCCCGGAACCGCATGTTAGTTTTGTGGAAAACGCGCTGGTAAAGGCACGGCATGCCAGCCGACATAGCGATTTGCCCGCACTGGCTGACGACAGCGGTATTTGCGCGCCTGCCCTAAACGGCGCACCGGGCGTGCTCTCCGCACGCTATGCCGGAGAGGAGCTGCGTTCTGATGCTGCTAACAACGCCAAACTGAGTGCTGACTTGGCTGCGCAGGCCAACCGCGCCGTGTATTACGTTTGCGTGCTGGTTTTAGTGCGCCACGCCGATGACCCTCAGCCGCTGATTGCAGAAGGTGTGTGGCACGGGCAATGGCAGGAACAGGCCGCCGGGAGCAACGGCTTTGGCTACGATCCACATTTCTACCTACCCGATTTGCAGCAAACTGCCGCCCAGCTTGCACCAGACACCAAAAACCAACTTAGCCACCGTGCTCAAGCTTTGCGGCAACTGGCAGAAAAAATCCGTGCCGGATTTTAACAGCATGAAACACCCGTTACCCATTCTGCAGGTCAAAGGCTACCTGAAAATAAACATAGTAAATTTTGCCAAAACAAACGCAGTGAGTTTTTGCGGAGCTAAAACTAATGCAGCAGGTTTCGTCAAAATCGGCATGGCCGGCTACGCTATGCTGCTGGCCGCCTGTTCTACCTTGCCCGCCAGTGCCGAACCTGCTAGGAACAACATCATTAGCGGCGAAGTGGTTCGTGCGTGGGACGGTGATACGCTACATCTGCAAGACCACCGCTCCGGTCAACGGCATAAACTCCGCCTTGCCGGCATCGATGCGCCGGAATTGGAGCAAGCCCAGGGCAAAGCCTGCCGCGACCGTTTGGCCGAACAAGTGCTGCATCGACAAGTACAGGCCGAAATCGTGGATACCGACCGCTACGGCCGCAAAGTGCGCACAAATCCGCCTAAATGGCCAGGATATCAACCGACAGCAGGTGGCCGACGGCTGCGCCTGGCACTATCGCCGCTACGCCCGCGAATGGCAGAGCGAGGCCGAATATGCCGCTTATGCGGAAGCTGAGGTGCAAGCCAAAAACCAGCGGTTCGGTCTGTGGCGGCAAGCTTCTCCACAGGCACCGTGGCAGTTTCGTCATCGGCAGCCACAACAGTATTGGCATTGAAAAGGCCACCTGAAAATGTGAGCCTCAACGAAGCTAAAACGAGGTTGCAACAAAGTAAAAACGGATGGAATAAGCTTTGCCAAAACCAGGCATCTGCTTAATCAAAATCGTTCGCAATAAAACCACCTATCCCTGCCAACACAATGCTATAATTTACAGATTTTTCCGCCGCCGTGCGGGTTAACTTTATTCAGAAAGACAATATGGCAGCCTTCAACACACAAAAAGTCCTGTCCGTACACCACTGGACTGACGCCTATTTCACCTTCACCTGCACCCGCGACGACAGCCTGCGCTTTGAAAACGGCCAATTCGTCATGGTCGGCCTGCTGGTGGACGGCAAACCTCTGATGCGTGCCTACAGCGTGGCTTCCGCCAACTGGGAAGAGCATCTCGAATTTTTCAGCATTAAAGTGCCAGATGGCCCGCTCACCAGCCGCCTGCAGCACCTCAAAGTTGGCGACGAAGTGCTCATCAGCAAAAAGCCCACCGGCACCCTGATTTGTGGTGATTTAAATCCCGGTAAACATCTCTATTTGCTCTCAACCGGCACTGGTATTGCCCCGTTTTTAAGCATCACCAAAGATCTGGAAGTGTATGAGCAGTTTGAAAAAGTGATTCTCGTGCACGGTGTGCGCTATAAAAAAGACCTCGCCTACTACGATCGCTTCACCCAAGAGCTGCCTAATCACGAATACCTGGGTGAAATGATTCGTGAGAAACTGATTTACTACCCAATTGTTTCTCGTGAGGAATTTCAACATCAAGGTCGTCTCACCGATTTGATGCGGAGCGGCAAACTGTTCGAAGATATCGGCCTGCCACCGATTAACCCACAAGACGACCGTGCTATGCTGTGTGGCAGCCCGGCCATGCTCAAAGACACCAGTGATGTGCTCAACAGCTTTGGCTTAACTGTGTCGCCCAAAATGGGGCAGCGCGGCGATTATCTGATTGAGCGCGCGTTTGTAGACCAATAAAGTTTGAGTATTTTAGTGAAGAAAAGGCTACCTGGAAACGCAGCGAGGCGAAGTTTCTGCGAAGCTAAAATTTCCGGTAGCCTTTGAGGACGGATGGATTGCTGCCTTGTGTGAGAAATGGGCTCTCTATCAGCTGCTGTCTGCTTTTGGCAAATACAGAATCAGTGCTGTTTTCCAGTGTATCAGCAATATGGTTATCGATTCATCCCGTACCAGTAAAGGCAGCACGATGGATTCACCGCATGTAATCAGGTTGGCGGTGATGTCGTAGTAGAACAGGTTGCTTGTCGGTACGCTGTCGAGCAAGTGCAGTAAAGTAGAGCAAATAGCAGAATTGGTGTAGGGTGGGATATATTGCTTGAATGAAAACTGCACCCAAGATGCAGTTTCATGATCAGGGTTGTCCAGCTAGTGAACAAGAAAGTTTTCGATTAAATGACAGGTAGCTCGCGGATAGGTAGAAATTGTAGACACCTACAGCATAATGTAATTCTTCGTTATTACTGTCTAGCCAAGAGGGCAGTTTGGTGTGGGAATCGGTGTGGCAGTGTTAGTAGACGTCGACTGGAGTCTTCATGTTTTATCAGACATAGAAGGGGAGAACTTGAGAAATTTAGCGGGACTTGTTTTACTTGTTTTTATTTTGTTTAAGCTTTGCTTTCAGGCGGCCTTCGTAGCGGATTCACATACTTTGTGATGTGAGTTGGCGAGTATAAGCTTAAGCTGCTCAGGCATATGGGAAGATGCAACGTTGTATGATAAATATATAAGAAAAGGCTTAACTATTTTTAGTTAAGCCTTTGGCTTTTTGGTCGGAGTGAAAGGATTCGAACCTTCGACCCCTTGCACCCCATGCAAGTGCGCTACCAGACTGCGCCACACTCCGACTTCCGAAAAAAACGATTCTAAGCTGTTTTTTGCGGCTTGGCAAGGACTGCTTCGATTTTTTCTAAAATTACCTGCAAATCCTGCCAAACTTCTTCAGCAGTGGCAGCGGGGCGATTTAGGCTGTCGTGGCCGTTTAGATTGAAACGGTCGATGTAGGTGGGGAAACTGCCGCTTAATTTACGGATCTTCACCACATCTTGCCGGGTGTATTGGTTGCCGCCATGGCCGATCACTACGCCGTTATCTTGCTGCCATTGGAAGAATTGTTCGGGCTGGATATCGGCTAGATAGCACAATTCTTCCAGGCTGAAGTAGCGTTTAACCGGAATGGGCGGTAAGGCGCGTTCAGTTTTGTTTACCATAGTGGTGTTCCACCATGCCTTTGAGTTTTTGGCTGGCGTGGAAGGTTACCACTCGGCGAGCGGTAATCGGAACTTCTTTGCCGGTTTTGGGATTGCGGCCAGGGCGTTGCGGTTTGTCACGCAGTTGGAAGTTGCCGAAGCCGGAAATTTTGATTTCCTCACCGCGTTCTAAAGTGGCGCGGATCTCTTCGAAGAAGAGTTCAACGATTTCTTTTGCATCGCTCTTGCTAATATTGCTGACTTTTTCTACCAGAATATTGGCCAATTCTGCTTTAGTGAGTGTCATTGAGTTTACCTCTAAAGTTACTAAGTTGAGAATTATCGCTAATTACTTTTTAGAAATCAAGTGAATGCTGCTACATGCGGAAAAATCTGTGAAATGAGACGACAGATTATGTGGCAATTTGTTCATTATGCCTATAAACAGTGGATTTCACTGGCAGCTGTTCCAAAAAGGCTACCTGAAAAATGGCTGTGCTTTGATATGGCCAAAGCTCATTTTTCTACAATGCGAGCTAACGCAGTAGGAAGAAAACCAGTGCTTTGGCTATATTTGCAGCCAGGTTTGTAGTGCGACTGGATTTTCGATAGTAAGCCAGGCGGTGTTGGCGGCGGCAAGCCGTACAGTGGCAGAGGTGTGATACAACACGCCGTATCGGAAGTAGTGCAATTTGGCTTGGCTGCTGGCTTTCTGCTGCTGCCATTGAACGGCGAAGTCATTGGCAGCATAGCCGTTGATGGCAATGATGCGGTCGCCTGCAGCAAGGCCTGCTTGTTCGGCACTGCCGCCGTTGAGTACGTGGCTTAGGGTGATGTCGCTGCTGTTTTGCTGGAAGCGGGCACCGAAGTCGTTGGCTGGCAGAGTAGGGGGTAACAGCCCGCAGCCGCCGTTGTGCGAGGGTGGCAAGGGCAACCAATGCAGGCGCAAGCCAGCGTGGGCGAGGGCGGTTTCGAAAGGCAGGGCTTGGGTACTGCGGATGAGTTGGTTAAACAGGCTACGTAAGTCGAGGCCAGTGATGGTTTGGGCAAGCTCTTCCCATTCAGTTTCGTGCAGGGGTTGTTTTCTGGTCAGCCAGTCCTGATAGAGGGCTTGCATGATGCTGTCGAGACTATGCCGGCTTTGCTTGCGTATGTACAGGTCGAGGCAAAGGGCGGCGAGGGTGCCTTGCTGGTAGTAGCTGGTAATGACATTGGGACTGTTCTCGTTTTGCTTATAATATTTGTCCCAGGCGTGGAAGCTGGATTGGGCTAGGGTTTGCAGGCGGTGTCCGGGATTGCGGTGTACTCGGGTGATGGTTTTGGCTAAGAGCTCGAGATAGGCGGTGGGGCTGATACAACCGCTACGCACGAGGAATAGGTTGTCGTAATAGGAGGTGATGCCTTCGAATGCCCATAAAAGCTCGGTGTAGGCTTCTTGGTTGAGATCAGATTGGGCGAGGGCGGCGGGTTTGATGGATTTGACGTTCCAGGCATGGAAGTATTCGTGGGAAATCAGGCCGAGCAGCTGGGTGTAGTTGGCAGAGGCTTCGACAAGATTATTTTCAGGTAGCCAGCTACGATCGGCGAGCAGGGCGGTGGATGATGTGTGCTCGAGGCCGCCGTAGACGTGATCGCCCAGGTGCAGCAAGAAGGTGTAGTGCGTAAATGGGGCGGGGTTGGGGAAGAATTGGAGTTGGGCGGTGCAGATGGCTTGGGTGTCGGCCAGCAGGCGTTGACGGTCGAAGTCGGGGTAGTGGCCGCTGAGGACGATGCGATGTGGAATGCCGGCAGCGGTGAATTCGAGAATTTCGAGGGTGCCGGATTCAAGCGGGCAATCGATAAGATGACGGTAGTTGTTTGCTTGGTAGAGATGGTTATCCAGTCTGGGCAGGGCGGTGGCGGTTTGCCATTGGCTGGGGAAACAGAGTTCGACTTGGTGTGGCTCTTCGGTGTGTGAGGCTACCTGAAAAAACAGGGCGGCGCCGTCGAAGAAGGCGCGTTCGCTATCTAAATAGCAGCCGCGTACGGAGAGATCGAAGGCATAAACGTCGTATTCAATGAGCCAGTCGCCGAGTGTGTTTTCTTCGGCCTGCCAGATATTTTTGCTGACGGCTTGTAAGTTGGCAGTTTGGCCGTTACAGCTGGCTTCAATACGGACGATGTGCCGGGCAAACTCGCGAATCATATAGCTACCGGGCACCCAGTTGGGCAGGGTAAGGCGGACGGCTTGGCTGCCGCAGTGGCTGAAACGCAGGCAGACGCGGAAGAGATGCTGTTCAGGCAAGGGAGTAATGGTGTAGTGGAGCATTTGCTTGTTTCGCTAGAACTGAATGGGATACAGCTTTTTCAGGAAACCTGTTTTGTTAAAAATGAAAATTTGCTTTATATACTGTTTAAGTTACATGCAATACCAGTATTAAAGGAGAGTACAGCTATCTTTCAATATAGAGAATAGAGATTTTTCATGAGAACATAAACCTATAACTACAAAGTAGTGCGGCAGTTTGCCGTGATGACGGTGGTTGGGGTGTGGTTGGAATATTGGTTAGAGTAACTGTGACTGCACAGCTCTATTTTCCGCAGCTGAATCTATCTGAGTTGGGGCCGTGGTTCCCTTCTGGCCGTTTACGTCCACCGCATACCAATGCCATTATTTTTGTATTCGGTAGCTGTGGCTTAATTGCCACATCTTAATTATGGTGCAGCACGCTTGTAACGCTCGTCTATATGGCGGTTGACTACCAGCCTTTACATTCTGGAGCTGGCAGCTGGTGATTCTGCTGGCGGCGGTTGCCCTGCCAATGAACTATACCAAGGAAATTGGAGTATACCGATCAATATTGCCTACTACTACGACAAATTCAAAACGCACTACGATGAAGAGGAGCGGCACATCATCGATGATAATGATTCGATCAATAACAACAACCAGACTCCCTAAAGCCGTGAATACGGAGCACAACAATGAATACATCCCTCTTTAAACTGGCAATTTCCGGAACTACTACATTACTGGCATCGTCGCAATCAGCTTTATCAGGCTGATATGGCTAATTTTGTCGCAAAGTAAAGTTAAGATACCGGCCAAAGGCGAAGATGTAAAAACCACCGGCCACAATTGGAACGGCATCGAGGAATACAACGATCCGCTGTCACACTCTAGTGTTTTACCTCATATTATTCTGATTTGACTGTTTTCCATCGGCTATCCTAACCACCTATGTGTGGGGTAAAGCTAATCCGAGTAGTGCCACCAAGCCCGCAGCAACAACAGCGTCCGCTCTTGCATCTGCCGGCGCTTCGTCAGCTAGTGCTGCTTCCTCTGCATCGCAGCCTGCAGCCAAGTAAGAAAGCATCCATTTGAAGGCTACCTGAAAAATGCCTTAGCTTTTTCAGGTAGCCTTTCCTATACGCCGCGTTTACAATATAGCCAAATCTTCTTTACAGGACGCAAATCATGCTAGATATCCAACTTTTCCGCACCGATGCGGCCGCCGTTGCTACCAAACTGGCGCAGCGCGGTTTTGTTTTCAACCCTACTGTCTTCGACGCGCTGGAAGCGCATCGTAAGGCCCTGCAGATGCGTACCGAAGAGCTGCAATCACGGCGCAACAGCGTGTCCAAACAAATCGGCGCGCTCAAAGGGCAGGGTAAGCACGCCGAAGTCGAAGCAGCCATGTCCGAAGTGGCGAAAATCAAAACTGATTTAGAACGGGCTGATACCGATTACCAAACCGTACAGGCACAAATCGACACTCTGTTGCTCAGTATTCCAAATCTGCCACATGAGAGCGTGCCGGCCGGCAAAGATGAAACCGAAAATGTAGAAGTGCGTCGCGTGGGCAGCCCGCGCCAATTTGATTTCGAAATCAAAGACCATGTGGACTTAGGCGAAAAGCTCGGTCTCGACTTTGAAACTGCTGCTGCGCTTTCCGGCGCCCGCTTCAGCCTGATGAAAGGCCAAGTTGCCCGCCTGCACCGTGCCTTGGCGCAATTTATGCTCGACACCCACACCCAACAGCACGGCTACACAGAGTGCTATACACCTTATATCGTCAGCGACAGCACCCTCATCGGCACAGGCCAGCTGCCCAAATTCGGTGAAGATCTGTTCCACGTTACCCGTGGTGGCGACGAGAGCAAAACCATGCAATACCTTATTCCCACTGCCGAAGTAACTCTGACCAACACCGTGCGCGAGCGCATCCTGTCCGCCAATGCACTACCTATCAAGCTTACCGCCCATTCACCCTGTTTCCGCAGCGAAGCCGGTTCACACGGCAAAGACACACGCGGCCTTATCCGCCAGCACCAGTTCGACAAAGTGGAAATGGTGCAAATCGTCCACCCAGAACACTCCTATGCCGCACTAGAAGAAATGGTCGGCCACGCCGAGCGCATCCTACAATTGCTCGAACTGCCTTACCGCGTTATTACCCTGTGTACCGGCGACATGGGCTTCGGTGCCGCCAAAACCTACGATTTGGAAGTGTGGGTGCCCGCGCAAAACACCTACCGCGAAATCTCCAGCTGCTCCAACTGCGAAGATTTCCAAGCCCGCCGCATGAAAGCCCGCTTCAAAGATGAAGATGGTAAAAATCGCTTAGTGCACACCCTGAACGGCTCCGGCTTGGCAGTAGGTCGTACCTTAGTGGCGGTGTTAGAAAACCACCAAAATGCCGACGGCAGCATCAACATCCCTGCTGCCTTGCGCCCCTATTTGGGCGGCGTGGACAAGCTTGTTCCCTAAGCCTAAAGGCTACCTGAAAACCTATTTTTGGTTTTTCAGGTAGCCTTCATGTAATATCAATTAGCTGACTAGATGATAGATTTACACTGCCATTCCAATGTTTCAGATGGTGCTCTGCCACCACGCGAAATGGTGAAACTAGCACACGCCAATGGTTGTACCTTGCTTGCGCTTACCGACCACGACCACACCGGCGGCCTGGACGAAGCACGGCAGGAAGCGCAAGCCTTGGGCATTCGGCTGATAAACGGCGTGGAAGTCTCCGTGAGCTGGCGCAAGCGCACCATCCATATCGTTGGCCTCAATTTCGATGACACCGATGCCGTACTGCAAAACCTGCTGGCCAGGCTGCGGCGCGGACGGCTGGAGCGTTTTTTGCGCATGGCGGAAAAGCTTGAGAAGAAAGGCCTTGCCGGTGCCTGCGAGGGCGCGCTCGCGCTGGTGCCCAACCGTGAAATGGCCAGCCGCACCCATCTGGCGCAATGGCTGATGGAACAAGGCCATGTGCGTAATAAACAGCAGGCTTTTAAAAAATATTTGGGTGATGGTAAACCTGGCTACGTAAGGCATGAATGGGCTACGCTCGAAGAGGCCGTAGCTGCTATTTTGGGCGCAGGCGGCATTGCAGTTGTTGCCCACCCCATCCGCTACGGCCTCTCTGCCACCGCTCAGCGTAATTTATTCACTGAATTTAAAGCGCTGGGTGGGCAGGCTATTGAGGTGCACAGCAGCACCACCGACTTGAACGACCGCCTCAACTACGCCCGCCTCGCTGAGCAACACGGCTTTCTGGCCAGCGCTGGTAGCGATTTCCATCGCATAGGCGACTTCGGCAGCGGTCGCCTCGGTGCATGCCCGCCACTGCCCGAGCGCTGTCGGCCGGTTTGGCAAGAATTTTGCTTGTAGTACTCCATTCACGCACTAATGCTTTGTGCACGGGAAAACGATATAAGGAAATGAACCATGATCAAACAGTTTGAAATCAACAACTATGTGAGAAAGCAGCTGCAAGACTACCTTACTGAGAAAAAGCTCACGCTGGAGCAGGCCATGGCTGAAGAAATAAGCAACAACGAAATTGCCGCCATCGTGCATGCCGGCCTGCCCGGCATGGTGCGCAAGATTTATTCCCTAGGCAAAATGCAAACCTTCTTCTGGGAAAAGCGCGAACTTATCCAGGGATTTATTGCAGACCGACTGCAAAGTGTGAATGGAGAAAAGACAAAAAAAGCTAAATAAGGTAACCTGCCGAAAAGTGTCAGGCTGTATTCCTCGTGAGGAAGGAATGTAGGACTGATAATCGAAGATTTTATTAATAATTAGAGGAGTGATAAATATGTTTTTGGTTTTACTAGCCCTGATTTTGGCCGGTGTAGTGGCTTTCTTCTTTTTCCGCAACCGTCGCATTGAACAGGAAATTGAGCGCCAGCGCCGTGAAGAGGAAATTGAGCGTATCTTGGAGCGCAAAAAACAGGAAATCGAGCAGAACAGAACGCTGAACTGATTGCTTGATTGGGCACTGCGCGCGCTATTGCTCAAATTGCCGAAAAAGGCTACCTGAAACCTTTAGGTAGTCCTTTTTTATATCGCACGCTGGCTAATAAGCAACACTATTTCTCTATTTTTCCTTCTTTATCTTGCATTGTTTCAGCTTTGGTTTGCTGCCGCTTGGCACGGGGGTGGGTATCATCGTACACGCGAGCGAGATGGTCGAAATCCAGCTTGGTGTAGTGCTGGGTGGTGGCGAGCTGACTGTGGCCGAGCAGCTCTTGTACAGCACGGATGTCGCGGGTGTTTTGCAACAGGTGGCTAGCATAGCTGTGGCGCAACATATGGGGACTGAGGTGGCAGCTGCCGTAACGGGCGGCGAATTGTTGCAGGCGTTTTTGGATTTGGCGGGCACCGAGGCGGCGGCCGGTACGGCCGGTGAAGAGGGCTGTTTCGTTGGGCGCGGCGGTACGGGTTTTCAGGTAGCCTTCGAGGGTGCGGATACTTTGAGCGGTGAGGGGAAGATGGCGTTGTTTGCAGCCTTTACCGGTGACGGCCACCCAACCGCTTTGCAGGTTAAGGTCGGCCAGGTTGAGAGCACAGGCTTCAGCAAGGCGCAGGCCGCTGCCGTAGAGCAGCTCAAAGATGGCAAGGTCTCGACTGTCGAGCAGATTTTCTGGGGCTTGGTCGAGGAGTTGGTTAAGCGGCTCGGCAGGTACAGCTTTGGGCAGGCGTTCAGGGGATCTGGGGGCTTTAAGACCGTGGGTGGGGTCGGTTTTCAGATAGCCTGTTCGCACCAGCCAGCGGCAAAATTGCCGCCAAGCGCTGAGGCGGCGGGCGATGCTGTGTGGGTGCTGGTTTTGTTGGCCAAGCTGGCGCAGGGCGGCGGTGAACAATGGTCGGGCAAGTGCGCTTTGCGGCTGAAAATTGGCCAGCCAGGCGAGGTCTCGGCGGTAGGCGGCTAGGGTGTGAGGGGAGTGGTTTTGCTGTTGCAGGCTGTGCAGCCAGGCTTCGATTTGTGCTATCCAACCGCTGCTCATTGCTCTGCTCTGTGGTGAGTAAAATGGGCGCGGAAGGCGGCGGGAGTATGCTCGATAAGCTGGGCGGCGTAGTTGAAAAACACCATGCCGCATTGTACGCGGGCGATTTCGGTGTGGTCGGCTGCCCGGGAGAGTTTGGCGAAAAACGGGAAACCGGCCTTGCCAATTTCGCCTAAGGCTACCTGAACTAGCAGCTCTTCGCCATGAAAGGCTTGGGCACGGTATTGCACGACAGCATCGGCCATAATCAGACCGGCACCGAAGGCATCGGTTTCAGTGCAGCCGTGCGCGGCAAGAAAGCGTAAGCGGGCTTCGTGGGCGATGCGCAAAACGGCATCGTTGGCAAGGTGGTTACCATAGTTGAGGTGGCCGACTTCTAGCATGATGCGGGTTTCAAAACAGAAGTGTTCCGGCAGGTTGATTTGGATGCGCTGAGCGGCTGGCATACTAGGGCTCCGCTGATTAAAAACCATGTTATCTTAGCATTTGTTGCCTAATTATTGAACGTGTTGCAACAACATTCTGTAAAACAGCTGTGTAAATACCTTGACAAAATCTGCTCCAAACCCATATGCCTTGCAAGAAAACAATATGCAAAGGAAATAATCATGCGATACGACAAATTAACCGCTAAATTCCAACAGGCCTTGCAAGAAGGCCAGAGTTTGGCCTTGGCTGCGGATAGCAGCTATCTGGAAGCAGGTTTCGTGTTAAAAGCCCTGCTTGACGACCAAAACAGCGGAACATCTGCACTGTTGGCTCATACGGGCGTGAACGTGCCGCAAGTGAAGCAGCGTTTGCAGCAACATTTAAATAGCCTGCCGAAAG
This sequence comes from Eikenella sp. NML99-0057, assembly GCF_001648535.1. NCBI lineage: Bacteria > Pseudomonadati > Pseudomonadota > Betaproteobacteria > Neisseriales > Neisseriaceae > Eikenella > Eikenella sp. NML99-0057. The sequence continues at coordinate 435,040 of NZ_LXST01000001.1, forward strand.
TGTCCGGCCAGGGGGGCGATATTCTGCCCAGCCGCGAATTACAGGCGGTGTTGAATCTGACGGATAAGGCCGCCGTCAAACGCGGCGATGCCTATATCGCCAGCGAACTTTTCCTGCTCGCCTTGGTGCAGCAGAACGATGCGACTGGCAAAATCCTGAAAGAAGCCGGTGCGACCGAACAAAACATCAATGCCGCAATTGATGCGGTACGCGGAGGACAAAACGTGAACGATGCCAATGCCGAAGACCAACGCGATGCTCTGAAAAAATACACGCTTGACCTGACCCAGCGCGCCCGCGACGGCAAACTCGACCCCGTTATCGGTCGCGACGACGAAATCCGCCGCGCGATTCAGGTATTGCAACGTCGCACCAAAAACAACCCCGTGCTGATCGGCGAACCTGGCGTGGGTAAAACCGCCATTGTCGAAGGTTTGGCGCAACGCATCGTCAACGGCGAAGTGCCCGAATCCCTGCGCAACAAACGCCTGCTGGTTTTGGATTTGGCGGCATTGATTGCCGGCGCAAAATACCGCGGCGAATTTGAAGAACGCTTGAAAGGCGTGTTGAACGACTTGGCGAAAGACGACGGCAACACCCTGATTTTCATTGACGAAATCCATACCTTGGTCGGCGCTGGCAAAACCGACGGCGCGATGGACGCGGGCAATATGTTGAAACCAGCTTTGGCGCGCGGCGAATTGCACTGCATCGGCGCGACCACTTTGGACGAATACCGCCAATACATCGAAAAAGATGCGGCACTCGAACGCCGCTTCCAAAAAGTATTGGTCGGCGAACCCAGCGTGGAAGACACCATCGCCATTCTGCGCGGTTTGCAGGAACGCTATGAAATCCACCACGGCATCGACATCACCGACCCTGCCATCGTTGCCGCCGCAGAATTGAGCGACCGTTACATCACCGACCGCTTCCTGCCTGACAAAGCGATTGATTTGATTGATGAAGCCGCCAGCCGCATCAAAATGGAGTTGGACAGCAAGCCCGAGCAGATGGACAAACTCGACCGCCGCATCATCCAGCTAAAAATGGAAAAAATGCATGTTGCCAAAGAAAGCGACGACGCCAGCAAAAAACGTTTGGAACTGATAGACGAAGAAATTGACGGTCTGCAAAAAGAATACGCCGATTTGGACGAAATCTGGAAAGCCGAAAAAGCCGCGTCTTCCAGCACCGCCGACATCAAAAAACAGATGGACGACATTAAAATAAAAATCGAGCAGGCCAAACGCCAAGGCAACTTTGCCCGTGCGTCCGAACTCGAATACGGCGAGTTGCCGAAATTGGGCGCACAGTTGCAGGCGGCGGAAAGCAACCCCGACGGCAAAAAACAAAACAAACTCTTCCGCACCGAAGTCGGCGCGGACGAAGTGGCCGAAATTGTATCGCGCATGACTGGTATCCCCGTCGCCAAAATGATGGAGGGCGAACGCGACAAACTATTGAAAATGGAAGAAGTATTGCACCGCCGCGTGGTTGGACAAGACGAAGCCATGCGTGCTGTGTCCGACGCCATCCGCCGCAGCCGCTCCGGCCTTGCCGATCCGAACAAACCTTACGGCAGCTTCCTGTTCCTAGGCCCGACCGGCGTGGGTAAAACCGAGTTGTGCAAAGCCCTGGCAGGCTTCCTGTTTGACAGCGAAGACCACCTCATCCGCATCGACATGTCCGAATACATGGAAAAACACGCCGTTGCCCGCCTCATCGGCGCACCTCCGGGCTATGTCGGCTACGAAGAGGGCGGCTACCTGACCGAACAAGTCCGCCGCAAACCGTACAGCGTGATTCTTTTGGACGAAGTGGAAAAAGCCCATCCCGACGTGTTCAACATCCTGCTGCAAGTATTGGATGACGGTCGTTTGACCGACGGGCAAGGTCGCACTGTGGACTTCAAAAACACTGTCATCGTCATGACTTCCAACATCGGCAGCCAGCACATCCAACAAATGGGCACGCAGGACTACGATGCCGTGAAAGAAGCGGTGATGGAAGAAGTGAAAGCCTACTTCCGCCCCGAAATGATCAACCGTATTGATGAAGTGGTCGTGTTCCACGGCTTGGATCAGGAGAATATCCGCAGCATCGCGAAAATCCAGCTCAAAGGCTTGGAAAAACGTTTGGAAGCGCAGCACCTGCACTTGAAAGTAGACGATGCCGCTTTGGATTTGATTGCCGAAGCCGGTTTCGACCCCGTGTACGGCGCACGCCCGCTCAAACGCGCCATCCAATCGGAAATCGAAAACCCGCTGGCCAAAGCCCTGCTCGAAGGCAAATACGCACCAGACAGCACGATTCATGTGAAAGAAGAAGGCGGCAGATTAGTGTTTGCCTGATTTGAAGGCTTGAATGTTTGAAACAGCAGGCTACCTGAAAATGATTAAACCGATATTTTCAGGTAGCCTGCTTTACATCACGCGGGAAATGCGTTATGTGAAAACTACAGCAAGCTACAATTTCACACAAAAAGGAAACCATATGATATGGATTTCAATAACCTGCTCAACCAAGTATTTGGTGCCGTGCAGTAAAGCGGCAACCAAGTGATGTCTGATAACAATCTGCTCAACTCGTTCGGTGGCGGGCGTTAATCGGCGGGCTGGCTGCGATTCTGCTGAAAAAAGGCGGCGCGAAATCATTGCTGAAGGCCGGTTCGGCTGCTGCCTTGGGGATGATGGCCTATCAGGCCTACCAAAGCTGGCAGGGAGGCCGGCAAAACAACACGGTAGCCGCTTTGCCTGAAGCGGCTTTTGCAGCGCAGGGGCAGCCGGCTGAAGAGCGCAGCCGCGTGATTTTGCGCACCATGATTGCTGCCGCGGCTTCAGACGGCTTGATTGATGAAATGGAAAAGCAGCTGATTGCCCAAGAGGGTGGTGCCGATGCCGAATTGCAGCAGTGGCTGGCCAACGAATATGCCCGTCCGGCTTCTATTAACGAGCTGGCCGAGGCGGTGGGCGGTGATCAGGCGCTGGCTGCCGAAGCCTATTTGGTTGCCCGCGCGGTTTGCGGCGATTTGGTGCGCGGTGAGATTGCCTTCTTGTCCCGGCTGTCGCAGGCTTTGGGGCTGGATGACGGTTTGGTGGAGCAGTTGGAGTTGGCACAATAAAACACCAGCCGTTTGGTATAAGCAAAAGGCTACCTGAAAATTTTCAGGTAGCCTTTAATCCGTTCTGAACGAAGCATCATACCGCAGGCGGGGTTTCTTTGGCGGGTTCGGCGGCTTCATCTGCCGGGGCTGGAGCAGCCGGCTCAGCGGCAGGTACGGTTTCTTTTTCCGGGCTGGCGGCTGGGGCGGGTTCGGTGGTGTTGGCAGGATTGAACACGGTGGCATCGGCAGCGGCGTCGGCTTCGTCTAAGTCGTTTTGCAGGGGTACGGGCGCATCGTGCGGCACGAGTTGTACGCGCTGCTCGGCGTTGCCGGCATGGGCTTCCGGGGCTTGCTCGGCCAGGTAGGAGAGGGTAACGCTTTGGCCGCTGCGCTGTTCGAGCTGGCTGCGGTAGGTTTCGGGCGTCATCAATTCTTCGGCACCACGGCTCAGCTGGGCGAATACGTTTTGATAGCTGCGGGTGAGCTCGTCCACTGCTTCGGCGGTGTCGATAAAGTGGTGGTTTACGGCTTCGCGATAGTCTTGCAGGGCTTTTTTGGCTTCTTCCAATTCGGCTTGCTGTTTGCTGTTGCCACGTTTGAACAGCAGGGTGATGAGCATGCCGATAAGGAAGCCGCCGAGGCCGGTGAGGATAAATTGGGTAATGAGGGGCAGGTTGTTCATGGGATTTTCCTTTGTGGTGGACGGGCGGTATAGCTATTGTATAGCAATTTAGGCGGTTTGTTGCCTTGTGTAAAGGCTACCTGAAAAGTTTGCTGCGTTAATGCAGCACTCTCTGCGGATTATCTGCGCTGTGGCCGGTTTCTTCTTCGGGCAGGCCTTGGTAGATATCGAATTCGATGCGGGCACCCACGGCGTGGCAGAAGCTGATTACTCGGGGAGAAAAGCCGATGGCCGGGGTGGAGTCGCGCTCGTCGGTGCTCACGGTGAGCACAACCATCAAGTAGGCTTCGAGCCGGTGGGCTTTGGCTAACTCGGCAATTTTGTCTTGTACCGGCAGTAAGGCGGCGATGAGTTCGTCGGCGATTTCGTTTAGGCGGAACACGTCATCGCCACGCAGCACGGGTGTGCCGTATTGCCAGCTGGCATGCTGCAGCACTCTGCCGCCTATGCTGCTGCCCTCATACACCGCGCGGGTGGGGGCAAGATTGAGGGCGGCGCTGACGGCGTCGGGGGCGAAACCGCGGCCGGTGAGGGCGAAGTAGAGATAGCATTCGTTGAGGTTGGGCGTATCCATCGACTTATTTTCATTGGATTAAATAGACGGCGAGGCGGATAAGGAGCAGGCTCATCAGCGCGGCGATGATGTCGTCCAGCATCACGCCGAAGCCACCGCCCACTTGGCGGTCGAACCAGCGGATGGGCGGCGGTTTCACCGCATCAAAGAAGCGGAAGGCAGCGAAGGCGGCCAGCCACCACGCCCAAGATTGCGGCGTGAAGGCGAGCACCAGCAGCATGGCCACGATTTCGTCCCACACGATGCCGCCGTAGTCGTGCACGCCGAGGGTGGCTTCGGTTTGGTTGCAAATCCAGATGCCGACGGCAAACAGGGGCAGGCACAGCAGGGCGAGCAGCCAGCCGTCGATGCCCAGCGCCATCAGCGCGGCGGCGAGGGGCAGGGCGGGCAGGGTGCCGAAAGTGCCGGGGGCAATCGGGGCGAGGCCGCTGCCGAAGCCGAAACCGAGGAAACAGGTGGGGCGGCGCAGCAGCCAGGCGAAAGTGGGGCGGAATGCGGGTTTTTGTTTAGCCAAAGTGGTCGAATCCTAAATGGGAAAGGTGCAGTTCGCTGCCGTTGGTACGCAGCAGTTTCAGGTAGCCTGTGTCGTTGATGCAACCGATGCGGGTTACGGGCGTGCGGCTGCTTTCGGCCGCGGCGAGCACGGCTGGGCGCGCTTGCGGCGGGGCGGTGAACAATAATTCGTAGTCGTCGCCGCCGGCGAGGGTGAGCTCGTATACGGTTTGTTCGGGCAGGCATTGGCGCAGGCCGGGCGCGGTGGGCACCAGGTCGGCGTCTAGCTCTGCGCCCACGTTGGAGGCGCGCAGGATGTGGCCGAGGTCTTGGGCCAGGCCGTCGGAAATATCCTGCGCCGCCGTGGCAACGGGCAGCAGGGCTTGGCCGAGGGATACGCGCGGAGTGGGGCGCAGGCGGGCGGCTTCACATTCGGCAAACAGGTTTTCAGGTAGCCTGATGTTCTGCCAGATGTGGTGCAGGGCGGCGGCGGCCAGGCCGATTTGGCCGGACACCCAAATATCGTCACCATTTTGCGCACCGCTGCGACGCAGGCCTTGGCCCGCGGGCAGCTCGCCGGTGATGGCCACGTTGAAAACGAGATCGCCTTTGGTGGTGTCGCCGCCGATGAGGGTGATGCCGTATTGGCACAGCATGGCGAACAGGCTGCCTGAAAATGCTTCCAGCCAGCCGGGATTGAGCTCGGGCAGGGCGACGCTGAGCATCACCCAGCGCGGCCGCGCGCCCATGGCGGCCATATCGGAAATGTTTACGGCCAGGATTTTGTGCGCGAGGTCGGCAGGGGCGACATCGGGGAAGAAGTGGCGGCCGGCCAGCAGCATATCGCTGCTGAAGCATAAATCATGGCCGGGGCGCGGGCGGACGATGGCGGCATCGTCGCCGATGCCGAGCAGGAGCTCGGGGTCGGCCGGCTGTTCGGCAGTGAGGTATCGGTGGATGAAGTCGAATTCGCCGAGGGGTTTTGTAGTGGATTGGGGCATAGCGGGGTGTTTGGGTATAGGGTGGAGGCTACCTGAAAACGAAGTTTCCAAAGGAAGCTGAGTTTCTGCGAAGCTAAAACTAAGCTGCAACGAGGTTAAAACTAGTAGAGAGAGTTTCTGTGAAGCTAAAAATTTTCAGGTAGCCTTTGGTTTATGTTTTCGTTTTGCTGAAGCCGCAGTGTTTTGCTGCGTGGGAACTTGGCTTGGGCTGGGCTGGAGGATTGTTGTTTATTTCGTTGAAGCCGCATTTTCAGGTAGCCTCTAATCGCGCACGTAGATGGTTTCTACGTCGTAATCGTCGTTATCCCAATCATCTTCGTCATCGGGCTCGGCGGGGGGCAGGGTGTGGCTGAGGGCGGAATCCATGCCGCATTCCCAGCGCAATACGGAGAGCAGGTGGTGGATGTCTTCCGGCAGCGGGGCTTCGAATTGTACGGTTTCGCCACTTTCGGGGTGGACGAAGCTGAGCCGGTAGGCGTGCAGGGCTTGGCGGGCAAGTTGGTGTACGGCTTCTTTTACGGCATCCGAGCAGGGGTGGCGCGGGTTGCCGTATACGGGGTCGGCGGCAAGCGGGTGTTTGGCTTCGCGCATGTGCACGCGGATTTGGTGGGTGCGGCCGGTTTCGAGGGCGCATTCGATGTAGCTATGGCTCTGGTAGCGTTCGAGCACTTTGATGTGGGTAACGGCTTTTTTGCCGCCGAAGCCGACTACGGCCATTTTGAGGCGGTTGTGCGGGTCGCGGCCGATGAGGGTGTCGATTTTGCCGTCGAACGGCACGATGCCGTCGGCCACGGCACGGTAGATGCGCTTCACGCTGCGCTCTTGCAGCTGCTGCACGAGGCTGTTTTGTGCGGCCGGGGTTTTGGCCACCACCATCAGGCCGCTGGTGTCTTTGTCGAGGCGGTGCACGATGCCGGCGCGGGGGATTTCGGCCAATGCCGGGCAGTGGGCCAGCAGGCCGTTGAGCAGGGTGCCGCTCCAGTTGCCGGCGGCAGGGTGGACGACAAGGCCGGCGGGTTTGTTCAACACAATCACGCTGTCATCTTCAAACACAATATCCAGCGGCATGGGCTCGGGCGTAAAGGCAGCGGTTTCGTGGCTGTGCTGGATATGCACTTCCAAGGTTTCGCCGCCAATGAGCCGCTCTTTGGTGCGGGCAACCTGGCCGTTGAGCAACACGTTGCCGTCTTTAATCCAAGTGCTCAGGCGGCTGCGGGAATAATCGAGCAGCAGTTTGGCCAGCGCGGCATCGAGTCTTTGGCCGGCCAAATCGGTGGGCACGGTTAAATTTATACAATTTTCCGCGTCTGCCCCTGCCGAAAAGTCGAAATCATCGTTATAATCGGCGTCATTGTTGGTATAGGAAGAAATGTTCTGCATGAAAAAGATTCTTTTAGTTACCGGCCTGGCAGTGATGCTGTCGGCCTGCTCCAGCACTTCAACCACCGCTGTGAGCCAAGATGCCCAGATTACGCAGGATTGGTCGGTAGATAAGCTGTATGCCGAAGCGCACGATGAAATGGAGAGCCGCAATTATAGCCGTTCGGTGCGTTTATATGAAATTTTGCGGGCGCGTTTCCCCAACACCCGCCAAGCGGTGCAATCGCGGCTGGATACGGCTTATGTGTATTATAAAGACGAGCAGCAGCCGCAGGCGCTGGCGCATGTGGAGCAGTTTTTGAAGCTGTATCCCAACCATCCGAACACCGATTATGCGCTGTATCTGAAGGGCTTGATTGTGCTCAATCAAGACAAATCCATCTTCAACAAGCTGGCTTCGCAGGATTGGTCCGACCGCGACCCGAAAGCAAACCGCGAAGCTTATCAGGTGTTTAACGAGCTCATCACTCGCTTCCCCAATAGCAAATACGCCAACGACGCGCGCGAAAAAATGACGCGCTTGGTAGATGCCTTGGGTGGTAACGAAATGGCCATCGCCCGCTACTACATGCAGCGCGGCGCTTACTTGGCCGCCGCCAACCGCGCACAGGGGATTGTGAGCCGTTATCAGAACACGCGCTATGTGGAAGAGGCGCTGGCGATTATGATGACCGCTTACACCCGTTTGGAAAAACCGGAGTTGAGCAGCGACACCCGCCGCGTGTTGGCGCAAAACTTCCCGCAAAGCCCTTATTTGCAGAAAGAATGGCAGCCAAACGATATTCCGTGGTGGCGCTATTGGAAGTAGTATAGAACTTGGAGGCTAACTGAAAGCGGTTTTTCAGGTAGCCTTTATCAGCTAGAACGTCTTAACTTCAAAACAAGGATATGAAAATGAAAAAATTACCCCCTTTCTTCGCCGCCTGCCTGCTGGGCTTCTGTGCCGTAGCCAGCGCCACCACCTACGAATGCACCGACCGACAAGGCCGCCGCACCTACACCGCCACCCCCGGCCCTAATTGCCGTGCCGTCACCCTTGGCCGCGTGACCACCTATCCCGCCCCCGTAAGCACCGCGCCTGGCAGCCCGAGCTACAGCAGCCCAGCTGCCGCCACCCCAGCCGCCCAGCCTGCTGCCAATGAAAGCCAGCGCCAAGCCGCCACCGAGCGCCTGCGCCAAGCCCAGCAGAATCTGGAAGAAGGCCGCAAAGTGCGCTATGGCAACGAGCGCAACTACGCCCGCTATCTAGAGCGCATCGGTAAGCTGGAAGAGGAAGTGAACAAAGCCCAGCAGGAAGTGAACAACCTGAATAAATAAATCCGGTTGTGCTTTAATTTCTTGCAGTAACGTTTTCAGGTAGCCTTTGGTGTGATGCAGGCTACCTGAAAAACGAATCAACCCAATTTTTCCCGTTTAACATCCCACCCGATTTAACTTCGTTGCAGCTTACGCTTTCAGGTAGCCTTTATGCCCGCCATCCCCACGCACTACCGCAACCTGCGCGTGTCCGAGACCGCTTCGGATAAGGAGATACGCGAGGCCTACCGCCGCCTGTCGAAACGCTATCATCCCGATTTTAATCCCGACAATTCTGAAGCCCTGCGCATCATGCAGATGGTAAACAAGGCCTATGCTGTGTTGTCCGACCCCGAGCAACGCAAACGGCACGATGCCTGGATTGCCGCCCAGCGCCAGGCCAAAGCTACCAATCCCTTGCTGCAGCAAGCCGCTGCACGGCAGCAGGCCAAGCTGGTGCCTTGGGGGCAGAAGCTGAAAGCGCAGTGGCAGCGGCTGCGTGCCAACAAAGCATTTTGGCTGGTGTTCGGCACCGGCTTGTTGCTTGGGCTGCTCGTGTTGCAACTTTGGTGGTGGCTGGATAAAACTCCGGCTGCGCCTCAAGATACGCCTTCCGCCGTGAGCCAGCTGGCCGCCCAAGGCAGCGCCTACCAACGCCCGGCCAAAGCCCCCAACGGCAACATCTGGCCGTATTTTTCTGACTATATTTCAGGCTACCCTGTGGCCGCGCAAAACGGCATGTCTATCGCCAGCATTGCCAACCACGGCGCCGACCGCATGGTGGAGCTGCAAATGCAGCAAGACGGCAGCTGGCAAAACATCCGTACTTTCTACATGCCCGAGAAGGGGTTCTTCACCCTCTACGAACTCGGTGCCGGCCAATACCGCTTGCTCTATCTTGATTTAGACAGCGGCCGCCACACCCAAACCGATGTTTGGCAAATAGAAAAACAAAATGATGCGCCGGTGTACCCCGATGCCAGCATCACCCTCCCGCCCACACAGCAAGGATAATCATGAGCGCCTCTCCCGCCGCCAAATACACAGAAGAAACCGTACTTTGGGTAAAACGCCACACGCCCAAACTGATGAGTTTCGCCATCAGCCGCCCCGAAGAATACCGCTTTGCCGCCGGCCAATTTTCCCGCCTCGGCTTCCCCGAAGGCAGCGGCTTCATTTGGCGCGCCTATTCCGTGGTTTCCGCCGAATACGACGACACCCTCGAATACTTCGCCGTGCTCATCGAAGGCGGCCCCATGTCGGCTCGATTCGAACAGATGGAAGCCGGCAGCACCATCTTGCTCGACAAAACCGCCACCGGCTTCCTGCTGCCCGAACGCTTCCCCGACGGTAGCGACCTCATCATGCTCAGCACCGGCTCCGGCATCGCCCCCTTCCTCTCCATTTTGCAACAGCCGCAGATTTGGCAGCGCTTCGACCATCTCGCCCTGGCTCACTCCGTTTCCCATGCCAACGAAGCCGTGTTCAACCAGCATATCCGCGATTTGGCCGAACACCCATTAGTGGGCGAGTATTACGATAAACTGCGCTTCGTTCCCGTGCTCACCCGCGAGCAGCAGCCCGGCAGCCTCAGCCAACGCCTGCCGCAGCTGTTGGAAAACGGCAGCCTCAGCCAAGCCTTCGGCCTGCCGTTCAGCACCGAGCGCAGCCGCTTCATGCTGTGCGGCAATCCCGCTATGGTAAAAGACACTTTCCAAGCTCTGCTCAAGCTTGGCTTTGCCATGCACCGCAACCGCATCCCCGGCCATATAATGATGGAAAACGGCTTTTAATGCCTTTAACTAATATCGGAAATTGCAAGGCAGGATGTTGCCAACGTTTTCAGGCAGCCTCAATTAACAGGCTACCTGAAACCGATTTTTGGCTCGCAAGATTACAGGCTGGCTGAAATTCATCAGAGCTAACGAGATGCTGATAAACCACAGGCTCGTGCATCAAGCATCTATTAATTCTCAAGTATCCTCAAAAGCCCATCCAAGGCTACCTGAAAATTAAGCCCTTGCCACCAGCCGCTGCTCAGTCCACAATAAGACTCTTCCCCACGAACAGCAAAACACAGCCATGAGCCATTCCCAAGCCTTCAGCCGCACCGACGACGTACGCATCCGCAGCATCAGTGAGCTGCTGCCCCCCATCGCCCACCTCTACGAATTGCCCATCAGCGAAGCCGCCACCGATTTGGTGGAAACCACCCGCCATCAGATTGCCGACCTGGTGCACGGCCGCAATAAACGCCTGCTCACCATCATCGGCCCCTGTTCCATCCACGATCCCAAAGCCGCCCTCGAATACGCCCAGCGCCTGTTGCCCCTGCGCAAAAAATACGAGAAAGAGCTGCTTATCGTGATGCGCGTTTATTTTGAAAAACCGCGTACCACCGTGGGCTGGAAAGGGCTCATCAATGACCCTCATCTCAACGGCACCTTCGATATCAACTTCGGCTTGCGCCAGGCCCGCCGCCTGCTGTTAGATTTAAACAGCCTCGGCGTGCCCGCTTCCACCGAATTTCTCGACATGATCACCCCGCAGTATTATGCCGACCTCATCTCCTGGGGCGCCATCGGCGCGCGCACCACCGAAAGCCAGGTGCACCGCGAGCTTGCCAGCGGCCTATCCTGCCCGGTCGGCTTCAAAAACGGCACCGACGGCAATCTCAAAATCGCCATCGATGCCATTGGTGCCGCCTCTCACCCGCACCACTTTCTTTCCGTCACCAAAGCCGGTCACTCCGCCATCGTCCACACCGCCGGCAACCCTGACTGCCACGCCATCCTGCGCGGCGGCAAAGAGCCGAATTACAGCGCAGAACACGTTAAAGCCGCTGCAGAACAGCTGGCCAAAGCCGGCGTAACGCCCAAATTGATGGTGGATTTCAGCCACGCCAACAGCCGCAAAGACTACACCCGCCAAATAGAAGTGGCGCACGATGTGGCCGTGCAGCTGAAAAACGGCGAGCAAAACATCATGGGCATCATGGTGGAAAGCCACTTGGTGGGAAGCCGCCAAGACAAACCCGAAACCTACGGCCAAAGCATTACCGATGCCTGCATCGGCTGGGATGCCACCGAAAAGTTGCTTGCGCTGATGGCCGAAGCTAATCGCGGCAGAATATGAGCAAAGCGGCTTTTGCCGATTTTTTACTAAATACAATGCCTCCAATACGCTTCAGATAGCCCAATACAACAAAAGGCTACCTGAAAACCTATAAATATTTACAAATTACACCAAACTGTTAGAATCTATAATTTTTCAACGATGCCATTAACCTGCAGGGCAGGAGCAAAGGTTTGCGGCTGCCTGAGGGAGATACACTTATGCAAGATTTCCGTGAAAACCCAAACGAGGATTTCCGCCAAGCCTATGCTTCCACCGCATTGGAAAATGATTTATTCGATAACGGTAAAATGGAAGTGGATCTGGCCAGCCCTTGGCAGCGGATAGGTGCACGATTGCTAGATATAGTGATTTTTGCCGCTATTTTTATGGTCTTCTTTTTTGTTATCGCAATTTTTATCAAAGATTCGATGATGGTTATCGGACTTAGTTTGCTCTTCGTTTTCGCCTTTGGTATTTACCAAATGGTCATCATGTCCCGCGATGGGCAAACGATAGGTAAAAAAGCCTTGAATATCCGCGTGATCACTGAAAATGGCAACAACCCCGGTTTCGTTAAATATTGCTTGGTGCGCGAATTTGGCTACAACTTCATTTTTACCCTTATCGGAATTGTTAGCAAATCATTGGCCAATTCGCTGGCACTTATCGCCACCATCGCCTGTATCGTGCTGCTGTTTATGGAAAGCCGCAACCGCCAAACCTTACAGGATTTGCTGGCAAAGACATTGGTCATCAAAAACTAAGCCATTTTTTATTCATACACAAGGCTACCTGAAATCATTTTCCCGCTTTCAGGTAGCCTTATTTATCTGCCCTAATTTGAGGACAAACCATGCAAAACTTCCGCCAAGCCTATCGGCCTCCTCAATCAGAAGCCGCACCGCAGGCAGCGGATCGGATGAAGGAAGTAGAGTTGGCCGAGCCGTGGCAACGCTTGCTGGCCGGGGCAATCGACCGCATCCTGCCTATTATATTTTTCATTCTTACCATAACGGTTGGTGCGAACCCACGATATGCACGTGCCAAATTGCTGTGGTTGTATGATTCTATACTAATCATTGGTTGTCTAACTGTGCTGTCATTTCTCTGGCAGGCTGTTATCATGAGTCGAAGCGGTCAGAGTATCGGCCAGAAAATCCTGCGTATCCGTGTGATTACGGATACCGGCGAGAACCCGGGCTTTGCTAAATATGTGCTGGCGCGCGAAGTGTTTTTCTTTGCCGTTTTGCTTTCGCTATGCGGGCTGCTCAGCGGCCTGGGTTTGGGCCACATTATCTATTGTGCTGTGCAATTGCTGTACCTGATTATGCTATGCCGCAAGCGCGGCAATTATCAAACGCCGCAGGATTTGATGTTGCAGACTTTGGTGGTGAAGGTGTGAGTGCCGGCATAACGAAAGGCTGACTGAATCATTCAGGTAGCCTTTCGTATTATGGTGGGCGGATATGAAACTTGTTGTGGCGAGGTTTCAGCTAGCCTCTACTACTTCCTCCTTGCCAAACGCCTGCCGCAGTTTGCTCCAGATGAGGGCGAGCAGAAATAGGATAGCCTGCAAAATCACGATACTGGGGCCGGTGGCGGAGTTAATGTGGTAGCTGAGCAGGGTGCCGGCGAGGCAGGTGAGAACGGAGGCGGCCATGACGATGATCATCATGTGCTCAAAGCGTTTGGTAAGCAGGAAGGCGGTGATGCCGGGGGAAATGAGCATGGCCACCACCAGCACTACACCGGCCACCTGCATGGCGGTGATGATGGTAAGGGCAAGCAAGGCAAGTAGGCCGTAATGCAGAAGCTGCGGGGATAGGCCGGCGATGCGCGCTTGGGCAGGGTCGAAACAGTAGAGCATGAAGTCGCGCCGTTTGAGCAGCATGACCAAGGCCACGGCGGTGCAGATGGCGAAGGTTTGCAGCAGCTCTTCGCGGCTCACGCCCAGCACGTTGCCGAACAGGATGTGGGTGAGGTGTTGGTCGGTTTCTACTTTAGTAAACAATACGAGACCGAGCGCAAACATACCGGAGAAGACGATGCCCATCACGGTATCTTCTTTGAGGCGGCTGTTGTTTTTCAGGTAGCCTACACCCACGGAACAGAGCAGGCCGGAGACAAATGCGCCGATTTGCAGCGGGATACCGAACACGAAGGCAAGCACAATGCCGGGCAGCACGGCGTGCGACACCGCGTCGCCCATCAGCGACCAGCCTTTGAGCACCAGATAGCAGGACAACAGCCCGCATGTGATGGATACAATCAGCGCGGTGAGCAGGGCGTTCTGCATGAAGGGGAAGGCGAGCGGCGTGGCAAACCAGTTGATCAGCTCAGACATAGCCGGCCTCCGTTTCTTCGGCTGCCTGTGGCGCAGCGCCGAATTTTTGCCGCAACAGGCCGTACTTGGGCGCAAACACGAAGGAGAACAGGAACAGCAGGCTTTGCAGGGACACAATCACGCCGCCGGTGGCACCATCGAGGAAAAAGCTGATGTAGGCGCCCAGGGCACAGGTAAGTATGCCGAGCGATACGGCAATCAGCACTAGTTTGCCGAAGCGGTCGGTAAGCAAGTAGGCGGTGGCGCCAGGAGTAACCACCATGGCAATCACCAAAATCGCACCCACAGTTTGCAGCGCAGCCACCACGCAGGCGCTGAGCAGACAGAAAAACAAAATTTTATAGCGCAGTGGCGAGAGGCCGACAGCCACGGCTTGAGTTTCGTCAAAAAACACCAAGAGCAAGTTTTTCCAAGTGGGCAGCAGAAACAGCAGGCATACGCCAATGATGATGGCTACCTGAAAAATATCTTCGTCGGCAATGCCCAAAATATTGCCCAACACAATTTCCTGCACGTTTACCGCAGTCGGGTTCACCGACACGATAAACAGGCCGATGGCGAAAAAAGTGGTGAAGATAAAGCCGATCACCGCGTCTTCCTTCAGCTGCGTGATGGCACGTATCCACAAAATCGACAGTGCTGCCAAAATGCCGGATACAAACGCGCCGGCAGAATAGGGCAAGCCGAGCGCATAGGTAACCGCCACGCCAGGCACCACCGAGTGCGATAGTGCGTCGCCAATCAGCGACCAGCCTTTGAGCATTAAATAAGACGACAAAAACGCGCACATACCACCCACCGCCGCGCTCAGCACGATGGCCTTCACCATGTATTCATAGGCAAACGGCTCCAGCAGCATCTCTAGCATGAACTTTCCCCTTCACTGCCGTTTTCCTGCTCCGCGCCGCTGCCTTGGGCATCGCTGCAGCAAGGTACGGCTGGTGGATCATTTTTGGCTTGGCCGTAGAACACGGCGGGGCGTTCGTCGTCGGTAAGTACAGTGAGTACACGGCTATCTTCGTCATCGTGCAAATCGCTGCCGGAGAGGCGGAAGTGGCGCAACACGCCGCCGAAGGCCAGCTCGAGGTTGTGTTGGTTGAAAGTGTGCTCAGTGCAGCCGGCAGCCAGCACGGTGCGGTTGATCATCACCACTTGGTCGCAGAAGTCCGGCACCATGCCGAGGTTGTGGGTAGACACCAAAATCAGATGCCCCTGCTCGCGCAGCTGGCCGAGCAAATCCACAATCGCGTCTTCGGTTTTCACGTCCACGCCAGTAAACGGCTCGTCCAGCAAGATAATCTTGCCCTGTTGCGCCAGCGCGCGCGCCAGAAAGACGCGTTTTTTCTGCCCGCCGGAGAGTTCGCCGATCTGCCGCTGTGCCAAATGGGCAATGCCTACCCGCTCCATAGCTTCCTGCACCTTACGTTTGTCTTCCGCCTTAGGCAGACGCAAGAAATTCAGGTAGCCATAGCGCCCCTGCATCACCACGTCGTACACCGACACGGGAAATTGCCAATCCACTTCCTCGCTCTGCGGCACATAGGCCACTAGGTTGCGCTTGAGCGCCTGTGGTACGGGCAGGCCGCACAGGTGGATGTTGCCCGACTTCAGCTTAATTTGCCCCATCAGACTTTTAAACAGGGTGGATTTGCCGCTGCCGTTTACGCCCACCAGCGCGCAGGTAGTGCCGCCTTGCAGCGTGAAACTCACGTCACGGATGGCCGTGTGGCCGTTGCTGTAGCGAACCGTTACCGATTCAACGCTGATGGAGGCGGCTTGTTCAGACATTATTTTCCAAATCCTCTAACAATGGTGGAAACCGTGGTGTTGAGCAGGTCGAGGTAGGTCGGCACCGGGCCGTTTTTGGCGGAAAGCGAATCCACATACAACACACCGCCGTATTTGGCACCGGTTTCGCGCGATACCTGCTGCATCGGGCGCGGCGATACGGTGCTCTCGCTAAACACTACCGGAATATGATTTTGCCGCACAGTGTTGATCACGCGGCGCACCTGCTGCGGCGTACCTTGCTGCTCGGCGTTAATCGGCCACAGATACACTTCTTTGAAACCATAATCACGTGCCAGATAGCTGAACGCGCCTTCGCTGGTTACCAAGAAACGCTGATTTTGCGGCACGCGTGCCAGTTTTTCGCGCAAAGGGCGGTCTAGGTTGCGGATACGCTGGGCATAAGCGGCGGCATTGCGGGTGTACGCTGCTGCATTTTGCGGGTCGTACTTAATTAGTGCGTTTTTAATGTTTTCCACATAGATTAAGGCGTTGCGGGTAGACATCCAAGCGTGCGGGTTGGGCGTGCCACGATAAGGACCTTCGTGAATTGACATCGGCACAATACCCTGCGTTACCACCACTGCCGGCTTGTTGCGCACGTTTTGGAAGAAACGCTCAAACCAGCGTTCCAGGTTCAGTCCGTTCCACAACACCAAATCGGCAGATTGGGCTTTAGCAATGTCTTGCGGTGTGGGCTGGTAATCGTGGATTTCTGCGCCCGGCTTAGTAATCGATTCCACCACGGCCGCATCGCCCGCCACGTTTTGGGCAATATCCTGAATTACGGTGAAGGTGGTAACCACTTTGAATTTAGCATAGGCCGGTGCAGCAAAGCCCAAGGCGGCCAACAGACAGAATGCAGATAATAATCGGCGCATTGTTTTCTCCTAAATTAAGTTGAGCTAATTAAATGGACAACTAAAGCAAAGATTTTGCCTGCTATAGTAAAATTCCTGAAACAGATACTTCATTTGGCTCGCTTTAACTGTACTCCTGTACTGCCTGCAACTCGCCGCCTTGTATCAGGTTCAGGAATTTTACTATATTAGCGCAAATAACAACTATTATCAATTATTTTATTATGGATTTTATATAACAACAGGAAAAACCAACAGAAACAAAACAGGTCTATACTGTATACGGGATTATTTTATTCGCATTTTACCGTGCCGTGCTAACAATCATTGCCATATGCAATAGCCTCTTTGCCAATTTAAATGAAGCAACCCAACCAGACTAGCAAACAGTTTTTACTGTTTTTACCGTCTGCTTTGTTATCTTGTGTTAATTTTGTCCGGACAGGCTACCTGAAAATTGAAAATCAGGTTTTTTTAGCTAAAACTTTTATTTCTTCCTACTGCATTTGCATTGGTTTGCCGTACTACTGCGTTGTTTGCAGCTTGCCGCCTTGCATGAAAAATATGCTTCAATTATAACTTCATTGAAGCTAACGCTTTAGTTTCGCAGAACCCAGCCTTAGCTGTATCAAAAAGTTGTTTCAAGTAGTCCTTCTATTCAACTGGACGATCTACCTTACTAGTGCGCTTGTGGCGGCGGAAGCGCCACAATTGGCGCACAGCGTGGACGGTGGTGGAAAGCCCACCGGCCAGCAGCAGGAATATCAGAGGCACCACCAACAGATAAGGCGCAAACCACAGCAGCAGCACCAGTGCCAGCATACCAATGCCCAGGCTCAGGTAGGATTTGGCTTCGTTTTCATCCACCGTGCGCGTGCCGTAGAAGTTGCCGCGAAACATGCTGGAAAGCTGCAGCAGCTGGCGTGCTGCTGCTTGGGCACTCTGGCGACTGTGCCGCTTCTTGGAGAGCACTTGGTGGCGCCGGCGTAGGGCGGCACGGCGTTCACTGCTGTTGAGCACAATTTCGGTGGCGTTAGTAAGGTCTTGCAGAAACATCTGCTCCAACTGGTACACCACCACTGCGTCTTCGATTACCACGTCTAATTCACGATTGAGATACCAGCTGGCAAAGTTGAGATTGGTCGAGCCCACGCGCGCCCATTGGCCGTCGGCAATGGCACTTTTGGCATGAATCATCGGGCCGTCCCATTCAAACACGCGCACACCGGCCTCCAAGAGGCTGCGGTAGCGGATGCGCGACACGCGGCCTATCCAGCGTATATCGGAAGTGCGCGGCACCAGGATGCGCACGTCCACACCGTCGTTGGCGGCGTTGATAAGGGCTTGAGTGTAGAGGCGGGTGGGCATGAAATAGGCATCGGTAAGCCACAGGTTGCGCCGCGCTAGTGCCAGCGCGTTCAAATCCAGCCGCATCATATTGTTGTTGCTGGGCGTGGTGGCCACCACGCCGGCGCGCACCGTACCAGCGGCGGTGCCGTCATAAGGGGTGATGTTTTCAGGTAGCCTTTCGCCTTGCGAGCGCAGCGTGTCGGACAAAGCCTGCGCTACTTCGGCCACCACCGGCCCCTGCAGTTTCAGCCCGGTATCGCGCCACGGCGCCACGCCTGTGGCCGGATTGCCTTCCCAGGCGGAAGACACACACAATCCGCTCACGAAGGCGGTGTGGCCGTCTATCACGAAGGATTTGCGGTGGTTGCGCGAGAGCAGGCCGATGCCGCTGGCAAAACCAGGCGGGTTGTAGGCCACCACTTGCGCGCCGGCCTGCTTGAGCGGTTCAAAAAAGCGGCACACAGCCGGCCACAGGCTGCCGATCCAATCGTACACCAGCACCACGTTCACGCCCTGGCGGCATTTTTCCACCAGCAAATCGCGCAGCCGCACGCCGAAATCGTTGGCGGCGAAAATATACATTTCAATCAGCACATAATGCTCGGCAGCAGCCACCGCCTCCAGCCAGGCGGGAAAGTTCTCGCGGCTGTCTTGCAAGAGTTGCACGCTGTTGCCGCCATGCATTTCGCTGCTGCTGGAGCGCGCATGCAGCTGGTCAAGCAACGGCTGCGGGTGGTCGAGGAGGAGGGTGCGGTTGGGCATGGTGTATTTCGTGTGGGTTTGGTTTGTTTGAAGTTTCAGGTAGCCTTTTAACCAGATTGGTTTGCTATCTAGTAATCCAATTTTTGAGCCAGCACGGCGGCAAGGCTGCTGCCAACAGGAACGTCTAGGTAATCTGAGCCTGAGTCTTTCATCACAATTAAAGGGTTGAGCTGCCCGAAATCGTAACAATAGAACACGCCTCCACCATTGAATGCAATCGGCAGCAAATTAGGCGCGTAATACCAGAACTGGTAGCTAAAATAATAAGATACAATTTCTGCTGGTGAGAGTAGCCAAAATCCTGCCCATTGCCCGTGATACCGCCGCGCACGGAATATTGCCAAAGCTGCATTAGCTCATTGGGGATATATAAAGTGGGGCGGCAGGCAATATCCGGTGGCGCTAAGTTGTGCTGCGTAAGATTCAAGATAGTTTAATGCATTGGCGTGTTCGGCTTCGGGCAAAGGGGCACGGAATGCGGCAATGTCGTTTGGCGTGGCAGGAGGGTGTCGGTCGTGAAATTCAAATGATTGATACCACATTGCTTTATTCCTTCAATAGTTCTTCAATGAAATATGCTTGCAAAAGGATTTGCAGGCATTCCAGCTGGCCATATGGGGCAAATCAAGCCAGTAGCGCAACGAAAGACTATTCTGCTGCTATTACATTTTCAGGTAGCCTGCAGCCTTTAAGTTTGCCGATGGATAATGCGGCGGATTAACAAGCGGTTGGGGGCGAGGGCGGCGGCCACTTCGGGTTCGGCGGGCAGCGGCTGCCCCAATATCTGAGCGGCTACCAGTTCGCCGCACAGCGGGGCGGTGGCCAGACCTCGGCTGCCGTGCCCGCTGTTCACAAACAGACCGGGCAGGTGGGGGCAGGGCAGGTCGGGCAGACGGTAGTTTTTATCGTGGGCGAGTTTGGCGTATTGCACACGCATCGCCGCCCAGTCGCCCAGTGCGCCCACGGCGGGCAGATGGTCGTAGCAGTCGGCGCGCACGGCGGCATGGCCGGATTGGTAGGCGGGCAGGGCGGCGGCGAGTGCGGGCGAGAGTTGCGCCAGTTTGGCGTGGTTGCCGTCGTCTTCTGCGGCACGCAACTCGCTGCTTTGCTCGTTGGGCACGAAGCTGGCGCCGAAACAGTGCTGATGGCGATATTCCGGCGAAATATAGGCGTCGGCACTCAGGGCGCAGCGCAGCCGGCAGCTGAGGGGCGAGGCATCGGCCAGGCTGGTTTGGCCGCGGATGAATTGCAGCGGCAGGGCTTCGGGTAGGATATCGGCCAATTGCTCGGCGCCGCAGCAGAACACGATGTGGCTACCTGAAAAAGTCTGCATGCCTTGCGGCGTATTCACGGTAAGCTGCCATTCGCTGCCGTGGCGTTGCAGATTGGTGAGTCGATGCTGCGTGAGCACGCGGATGCGGGGGGATACGAGCAGGGCGGCGGCGAAGGATGGTGGGTTGAGCCAAGCGCCCTGCGGCCAAAACAGGCCGCTCTGCCCGCCCAGCGGGATGCCGGAGTGTGCTTCGGCTTCGGCGGGGAGGACGGCGTAATAAAGATGGCGGTTGGCGCGTTGCTCGGCCAGTTCGCGGTTGCGGCGGGTTTCGCTCTGATTGTGGTTGAGGTGTAGCACGCCACAGGCCTGCCAATCCTGGCTGTTGGGCAGAAGGTGTTCGAGCAGGCGGCGGCTGTAGCCGTAACTGCCGAGCAGGAGGCGGGTTTGTAGGGTGGGGTGAGCGGAGATTTTGGCGTAGAGCAGGCCTTGCCGGTTGCCGGAGGCGGCGCGGGCGGGCTGATTGTTTTGCTCGAGGATTAGGCTGCTGATGCCACGTCGGGCGAGGGCGTGGGCGGTGGCCGCGCCGGCAATGCCGCCGCCGATAATCAGTACACGTTCCACAGGGATGGGCGGCGGGGCAATTTGCCAGGGCTTGCTTGGGCTAGCCTGTTGCGGTACAGGCGAACTGTTTTGCCAAACCAGTTCGCCGAAGCCGTATTGCGCCAACCCGGCGGCCGCGGCGGCGGGCAGCAGATAAATATCGCGTTGCAGCGGGTTGGCATCGGCGGGGATAAAGTTGGCGGCGAAGGCGGCGCAACTTTTCAGGTAGCTTTTATCGGGCTCATGGAGGCTACCTGAAAAATCGTCGCTGAGAAAAATGCAGGCAGCACGGGGATGCTGGGAGATGGCGGCGGCAAGCTCTTGTTCGGCGGGGATGCCTTGCCAGATGAGGGCGGGGGTGGTCATGGCGTTTGCCGGCTGGTGCGGGCGGGAATGGGAGACGGGAGGCAGTATAGACAGAAGCAGCTGGTGGCGGCAACTTTGGCTTGGCGCGTTTCGGCGGCATCAGGCAAAAGGCTACCTGAAAGCCTAGTGTCAACAAAATTCAAACCGCTGCCAGTTTTCAGGTAGCCTTTTACAAACTAAACTTCTCCGAATGCTTGAAATGCGCTTGGCTGCCCCCAATTTGCCGGGCAATGAAGCTTTAGCCATCCTATTCAACTGAAAACAATAACCGAGAAGATAATGACCCAATCCCAGCATAACCCCGCTGAAATCCGCACCTTGCCGATGTTGCCGCTGCGCGACGTGGTGGTGTATCCGCATATGGTGCTGCCGCTGTTTGTCGGCCGCCCCAAATCCATTGCCGCGCTGGATGCCTCCATCGAGCAAGACGGGCCGGTATTCCTTTTGGCGCAGAAAAATCCGGCCAACGAAGACCCCGGCACAGACGATTTACACACCATCGGTACGCTGGCCAATATCCTGCAAGTGCTGAAATTGCCCGATGGCACGGTAAAAGTGCTGGTGGAAGGCATGCAGCGCGCCCGCGCATTGGCCGTGAACGACAGCGGCGATTATTTCCAAGCCGAAATTGAAGTGCTGGCTGCCGAAGAAAATACTGATAGCCACGACTACGAAGCCCTGCGCCGTACGCTTTTGGCGCAGTTCGACCAGTTCATCAAGCTCAACAAGAAAATCCCCGGCGAAGTGGCCGGCACCATTCACGGCATCACCGACCACAGCCGCCTGGTGGACACCATTGCCGCCCATTTGCAGCTCAAGTTGGAGCAGCGGCAGGAGATTTTGGAAATCACCGATGTGGCCGAGCGCATGGAACACCTGCTTGGCCAGCTGGAAGCCGAGTTGGACATTTTGCAGGTGGAAAAACGCATCCGCGGCCGGGTGAAGCGGCAGATGGAAAAATCCCAGCGCGACTATTATCTGAACGAGCAGGTAAAAGCGATTCAGAAAGAGTTAGGCGAGGGCGATGAACGCGAAGAGCTCGACCAACTTGAACAGCAGGTGCGTGAAGCCGGCATGAGCAAGGAAGCGGAAGAAAAAGCGCTGGGCGAAATGAAAAAGCTGCGCATGATGCCGCCGATGTCGGCTGAGTCTTCCGTGGTGCGCAACTATATCGAAACGCTGGTAGACATTCCGTGGAAGAAGAAAAGCAAGGTTAGCAAAGATATTGTGCAGGCCGATTTGGTGCTCAATGCCGACCACTATGGCTTGGAAAAGGTAAAAGAGCGTATTTTGGAATACTTGGCGGTGCAAAAACGCATGAACAAGCTCAAAGGTCCGATTCTGTGCCTGGTGGGCCCGCCCGGCGTGGGCAAAACCTCGCTTGGTCAATCTATTGCCAAGGCCACCGGCCGTAAATATGTGCGCATGGCTTTGGGTGGCATCCATGACGAGAGCGAAATCCGCGGCCACCGCCGTACCTACATCGGCTCGATGCCAGGCAAAATCATGCAGAATATGATTAAAGCTGGCGTGAACAATCCCTTGTTCCTGCTGGACGAAATCGACAAACTCGGCCGCGATTTCCGCGGCGATCCGGCCAGTGCGCTGTTGGAAGTGCTCGATCCGGAGCAAAACCACTCCTTTGCCGACCACTATGTGGAAGTGGATTTCGACCTGAGCAACGTAATGTTCCTCGCCACTTCCAACAGCATGGACATCCCGTCCGCGCTGCTCGATCGCATGGAAATTATTCGACTCTCCGGCTACACCGAAGACGAAAAAGTAAATATTGCCATGCAATATCTCGTGCCCAAGCAGATTGAACGGAACGGAGTGAAGAAAGGCGAAATCGATATTCAAGAAAGCGCAGTACGAGACATCATCCGCTACTACACCCGCGAAGCCGGCGTACGCTCGCTTGACCGCGAAATCGCCAAAATTTGCCGTAAGGTGGTGATGAAGCAGGTATTGGAGCAAGACAAAAAAGCCAACACCAAACGCGCTGCTGCGCCGCAAATCGTGGTGGTGGATGCCGCCAACCTGCACGAATACCTCGGTGTGCGCCGCTTCGATTACGGCGTGGCCGAAAACGAAAACCGTGTCGGCCAGGTTACCGGCCTGGCGTGGACAGAAGTCGGCGGCGAGCTGCTTACCATCGAAGCTGTTGCGCTCAAAGGCAAAGGTAATATTTTGCGCACCGGTAAGCTGGGTGATGTGATGCAGGAATCTATTTCTGCCGCTTGGAGCGTGGTGCGCTCGCGTGCCGAAGTATTGGGCATTGCACCGGATTTCTACGAAAAAACCGATATTCATGTGCACGTTCCGGAAGGTGCTACGCCCAAAGACGGCCCCAGCGCCGGTATCGGTATGACGCTGGCCATCGTGTCCTCGCTCACCGGTATTCCCGTGCGTGCCGACGTGGCCATGACCGGTGAGATCACTCTGCGTGGCGAAGTATTGCCCATCGGCGGTTTGAAGGAAAAACTACTAGCTGCTCTGCGCGGCGGCATCAAGCATGTGCTGATTCCGCAGGAAAATGTGAAAGATTTGGAAGAAATTCCGCAAAACGTGAAAGAAGGGCTGGAAATCCATCCGGTGCGCTGGATTGACGAAGTGCTCTCCTTCGGCCTGGAATACCAGCCGCAACCTTGGCAGGACATGCTTGCGGCCAAACCGAAAACCCCGGCGAAATCCGGCGGCCACGCCACCAAGCATTAGGGAGAAAGTGGCAGGCTTTGTTGTGTGAAAGGCGCAAACCTGCCACTTTAGCTGAAAATAGCCGCCTGCCAGCCGTTTATTTGCTTGACCGATGATTTTGAACTTGCTATAAAGCAGCCTGTTGCAGACAAACGCATTGGTGCCGACCACAATCGGCCGATTCTTCATTACTCCTCAACTAGAAAGGGACTTAACGTGAACAAGTCTGAATTGATTGAAGCGATTGCCAAGGAAGCTGACATTTCCAAGGCTGCTGCCGGCAAGGCACTGGATGGTTTTACCAAGGCTGTTACCACCGCTCTGAAAAAAGGCGACACCGTAACTCTGGTGGGCTTCGGTACTTTCTATGTGGGCGAGCGCGCCGAACGTAAAGGCCGCAACCCGCAAACTGGTAAAGAACTGATTATTCCAGCCGCCAAATCTCCGAAATTCCGTGCAGGTAAAGCGTTGAAAGACGCGCTGTAAACCGCACCTTCTTGCATAAATGAAAAAAGACAGGGCTTTCTGCCTGTCTTTTTTCTTGCCTATGTTTTCAGGTAGCCTCTTATGCTTGGCAGTGCAGCGGAGGATTCTGGCATTAAATAAACTGTTTGGAGTTATATCGCGGATTAAATTTGCTTTCGATACAAGGCAGCGAACCGCAGATGATATTCACAGTGCAGTAAAGTCAGCCAAGGCCATCGAGAAAGTTAAGTTAATTCGCTATAGCCCGCCACCCGCAGAACCGTTACAATACTGCATTTAATTTTCACCACGTTTCCTTTTTATTTTTATGTTTGCCATCGTCGAAAAACACCGCCGCCTGTCTCAAGTGCTCCTGGGGCTGATTACTGTTACCTTTGTGGGATTCGGTGCTCAAACCCTCACTTCTGGTATGCACAGCAGCTATATCAGCAAAATCGGCAACACCCACATCACTGCCGATCAAGTGCAGGAACTGTTAAGGGAAGCGCCGCGCCATAGCGACCAACCCATCAGCAAAGACGATGTTTACCAATCGCTGGTGCAGCAGGCCTATTTCGATCAGGGTGCGGCAGAACTGGGCGTTGGAGAACTTTCTATTGAGCAAATCAAGGGCGTGATTACGCGCGATCCTTCATTCCAAGTCAACGGCCAATTCAGCTCCGAGCAATTTCAAGCTTACCTGCGCCAAAGAGGTATTACTGAAGACCGGCTGATTGACGAAATGCGCAGCCAATACCGCCGCCAAACCCTTATCAGCCTGCTGAGCAACGGCAATATCGTTAGCGACAGCCAGGCAAACCAAATCCTTGCTCTTACCGGCAGCGAGCGCGAGCTGCGTACTGCGCCCTTCAATGCGACCGATTTTGCCAGCAAAGTACAGCCTACTGATGCCGCCTTGCACAGCTATTTTGAAGCCAACAAAGCCAAATATGCCTTGCCTTTGGCAGTGAAACTTGAGTTTGTTGATTTGAACGTGGAAGAGCTGGCCAAACAGCAAACTGTGAGCGCGCAGGAATTGCAAGAAGCCTACCGCAATCTGCCCACCGTCGCCAGCGAAGCCAAACCGCCGTTTGAGAGCGTGAAAGCTCTGTTAGAAGAGAGCGTGCGTCAACGCAAAGCCGCACAAGCCTTGGGCAATGCACGCGAGCAGTTGGCACAATTGGCTTTCGACAATCCGGACAGCCTGCAAAAAGTAGCGCAGGAAATGAAGCTGCCGCTGCAAAAACATGAAGAATGGCTCAGCCAGCCCGAAGCTGCCGCCGCCAAGCTGCCGCAAGCCGTGCAGGAAGCCATGTTCAGCGCCGAGGTGATCGAGCGCCGTCACAATTCTGAAGTATTGGATATGGGCAACGGCGTATTGCGCGTGTTGCGTGCTACCGATGTGAGCAAGGCCCGCAATCAAAGCTTTGAAGAAGCCAAGGAAGCGGTGCGTAAGGATTATGTGGCCGTGGAGAGTGCCAAGCTGGCACAAGCTGCCGCTGCTCAAGCCTTGAGCAATCTGCAAGCCGGTAAGGCAGTGGATAACCTGCAATGGAGCAATCCGGAAAAAGCCAGTGCCACCCAGCTGCAACAAGCCGTTGGCCTGCAAAACTTTGCCGCCATCGTGAAAGCCCATCCGCAAAACGGCAAACCCAGCTACGCAGTGATTACCCTGCCCAACGGTAATGCCGCCTTGGTGGAGGTACGCGCCATTAGCCTGCCGGAAAACAGCAAACAGCAGTTGCCGGAGCTGCGCCAACAAGTTGCTGGGCGCAATACTGAAGCATTCTACCGTCAATATCTGCAAGTGCTGCAACGCAAATACCCGATACAGCATGGCTCGCAGAAATTGGATCGGGATGAAAACTGATTGATTTTGCCGCTTGAAAAGGCTACCTGAAAGTTTCAGGTAGCCTTTCTATTGCTGCAATTATACTTGGAGCAAGCCGACGATTCAGCTTAACCCGCTGCCAGATTGTGCAGCTCACGCACCGCATCGGCAATCTCGCCCGCCGTCAGGCCGATGGGGCCGATGCCTCGGGCAGCCAGCAGCTCTGCCGCCGTGCCGTGCATCCATACTGCCGCGCAGGCTGCATCTTGCATGGGCAGATGTTGCGCCAGCAGGGCAGCCATCAGGCCGCTCAATACGTCGCCGCTGCCAGCGGTTGCCAAGCCGGGGTTGCCGCTGTCGTTTTCATACACAATCCGCCCATCTGGCGTGCACACCAAGGTTTTCGCACCTTTGAGCACCACATAGCTGCCGTAGCGCTCGGCAATATTGGAGGCCGCTAAATAGCGGTTACCCTGCACCTCTTCCACTGTAATACCCAGCAGGCGTGCCGCTTCCAGCGGATGAGGCGTGAGCACCACATTATTGGGCAAGAACATAGTCTCTACCGCCAGCAGGTTCAGCGCATCGGCATCCAGCAGCAGCGGTGCATCAGTATGGATGGCCGCTGCCGTGGTCTGCTCCAACAGCTGACGCGAGGCATCGCTCATGCCCAAGCCGCAGCCAATAGCGTAAACGCTGATGTCGCGCCGCTGCACCAGCTGCTCGGCGGTGGTGATCATGATTTCCGGATAATTAGGCAGATACGGTATCGGCAGGCTGTTTTGCGCAAACCCGAGCCACACTTTGCCCGCCCCGCCTTTCAAGGCCGCGCTGGCCGCCAGCACGCCGGCGCCGGACATGCCGGCCGCGCTGCCCACCACAGCCACCGTGCCGAAAGTGCCTTTATGGCTGTCTTCCGCGCGTGGTTTGATTAAAAGGGGGAAACGGAAACGGGCAGTATGCTGCCACTGCGCCAACTGCTGGGATAAATCTGCCATATCAAACCTCATGTTATTCAATTAGACAAATGCCAAGCAAACGGCATACCGAGAGTGCGGCCATTACGCCGAATATTGAGCTAGGGCAAACACGGTGCAGGCCGCCATTGACCTGGTGCCAGATCCAGCTGCCACAAATCCAACCGACCGATGCCCACGCGCACCAGCCGCAGGCAGGGGTAGCCCGCCTTGGCCGTCATACGGCGCACTTGGCGGTTTTTGCCTTCGCTGATGCGGATTTCCAACCAAAAATCCGGCACACTCTTGCGCACCCGAATCGGCGGCACGCGCGGCCACAGGCGGTCGGTTTCCGATTTTTCAGGTAGCCTGATCTGCGCCGGGCGGGTAACGAAATCGCCCAAATCCACACCGTGCCGCAATAAATCCAGTTTTACTTCGTCCGGGCTGCCTTCGAGCTGCGCCCAATAGGTTTTCACCGTTTTGTGGCGTGGGTCGGCAATTTTGGCTTGCAGGCGGCCGTCGGCCGTGAGCAGCAGCAGGCCTTCGCTGTCGGTATCCAACCGACCGGCGGGATAAACATCAGGCAGGTTGATAAACTCTTTCAGCGAGCGGTGTTTCTCGTGCGGGCTGAATTGGCAGATAACCCCATAGGGCTTGTTGAAAACGATTAAATCAGACATGGTGTGCAGGCCGGTTGGGGTTTCAGGTAGCCTTTTGGGCTGGGATAGCTAGATTATATAGCTGAAATCAAAGCTATTCCAGCCACCCGCGCCCGTATTCCCAAGCAATGCCAGCCATCCGGCGGTATAATCGCCTTCGACTGAACTGAGGCTACCTGAAAACGCAAGCTGCAACAAAATTGGAGCGTAGCGAAGTTTCTGCCAAGCCAAAGCCTAATCCCCATCTACATAGCGAGAATACCATGTCCCCAGCCCCCATCCGCACCGGCCGTGCCACCGACCAACTGCGCCCCATCAGCATCACCCCCCACTTCCTGCCCCATGCCGACGGCTCTGTCCTGATTGCCTGCGGCAACACCAAAGTGATTTGCACTGCCAGCATCGACGAATCCGTTCCGCCCTTTCTGCGCGGCAAAAACCAAGGCTGGGTAACCGCCGAATACGGCATGCTCCCCGCCTCCACCGCCAGCCGTATGCGCCGCGAAGCCGCCCAAGGCAAGCAGTCCGGCCGCACCCAGGAAATCCAACGCCTGATCGGCCGCTCCCTGCGTGCCGCTGTGGATTTAAGCCAGCTGGGCGAACGCCAAATCCTGATCGACTGCGACGTGATCCAAGCCGACGGCGGCACCCGCACCGCCAGCATCACCGGCGCATACGTCGCCCTGCATCTGGCTGTGGGCAAGCTCTTGGCCGCAGGCAAACTCGCGCACAACCCAATCCGCGAAGCCGTGGCCGCCGTATCGCTCGGCATCGTCGGCGGCGTGCCCCTGCTTGATTTGGACTACCCCGAAGACTCCGGCTGCGACAGCGACATCAACCTCGTGATGACCGCCTCCGGCAACATCATCGAAATCCAAGGCACCGCCGAAGGCGCCGCCTTCAGCCCCGCCGCGCTCACCCAACTGCTCGCGCTCGGCCAAAAAGGCATCGCCGAGATGCTGCAACACCAGCAAACCGCCATTGCTGCTGCCGGATAATGCTACCTGAAAGCCGGTTTAACGCCGCAATCTATTTCAATTTCGTTGTAGCAGTATTTCAGGTAGCCTCAAAGCGCACAACGGGCTACCTGAAAATGAAGTTTCCGAAGGAAGCCGAGTTTCTGCGAGGCTAAAACCTGGCCGCACCGAAGTTCAAAACAAACCGCAATCAAAACGAAGGAAACCCATGAAGTTCTACACCAGCCACACTTCCCCCTATGGCCGCCTTGTCCTGCTCGCCACCCTTCCGCGGCATGAGCTCGATTTCACCATTGCCTACACCAATCCGTGGGAAAACCCCGCCGGGCTACAAGCCCTCAACCCCTTCTCCCAAGTGCCCGTGCTGCAAACCGATAGCGGCACCGTCATCGGCAACAGCCCGTTTATTTTGGACTTCCTGCTCGGCCACCCCCTGCACACCGCCGAGCAAACCGCCACCGCCGCCTTTGCCTTCTCCCTGCTCGACCAGCTGGTGAAACTCTTCGGCCTGCAAAAATTCAAAGCCGAAAACACCCCCGACCACCCGCTCACCGAACGCGCCCGCGCCGCCTGCATCCGAGGCCTGGCCGCTGCCCCGCAGCTGGATGCCGCCAGCGGCGATGTCGCCCACTTAGCGCTGGGCATGGCCTGGGTGTTCATGCAATACCGCCTGCCCGATTTGCAGCCCCACCTCAGCCCCGCCAACCAAAACGCATTGGCACAATTCACCGCCCGCGCCGACGTGCGCGCCGTGTCGCCGGAAAACTTGGAAACCCGCCCCGCCACCTTGGCGCAACTGCGGCAGGGTTTGGTTTAGCCCTATCCGTATTCCCGCCGATACGGCAAAGGCTACCTGAAAAACAGCGCCGCCGAATTTTCAGGTAGCCTGCCGTTATAATGCGTACATCGTCCAAACAATACCAAGACAAGAAAGGATCACCAGCATGAGTACCCCGCAAACCGCCATCATCCCGGAAACCATCACCGCCGCCATTTATATCGAGGCCGACGTGCGCGACGACGCCAAAGTGAAAACCGCCTGCCGCGAAGCCCTCGCTGCGCTGGCCGACTGCCAAACCCGTTTCCCCGGCCACGATTTGGGCATGACCATCGCCTTCGGTGCAGACTTCTGGCACGGCCTGAACCACAGCGGCGAAGGCGAAGAAATCCGCCCCTTCGTGCCGCTGGGCAACGGCCTGTGCCCGGCCACCCAGTGCGATTTGATGATCCATATCCAATCCACCCACACCGGCCTGAACTACCTGCTGGCGGAAAAAGTGCTGGCCGCTTTCGGCGAATCGCTTGAACTGAAAAACGAAACCCACGGCTTCCGCATGCCGGAAGAGCGCGGGTTGGATGGCTTTGTGGACGGTACGGAAAACCCGCACGGCGATGAAGAAATCGCTTCCGTCGGCATCATTGCCGAAGGGAAAAGCGCGGGCGGCAGCTATGTGGTGCTGCAACAATACCTGCACGACCTGAAAAGATGGGACGGCATCAGCGTGAAAGAGCAGGAGCAGGCCGTTGGGCGCAGCAAAGCCGACAACATCGAATTTGCCCGTGAAGACCGTTTGCCCGATTCGCACCTGGGCCGCACCAACATCAAAGAAAACGGCGTTGGCCTGAAAATTGTGCGCCGCAGTCTGCCTTTCGGCCAAGTGAGTGGCGAGCACGGCCTGCAATTCATCGCCTACAGCGCCAGCCTGCACAATATCGACGAGCAGCTGAAATTCATGTTCGGCGAAAAAGACGGCAAAATCGACCTGCTGCTGAAATATATGTCCACCGCCAAACGCAGCGCCTACTACTACGCACCGAGCGTGGAGCGCCTGGCTGATCTGTGATGCTGCGGATTGGTTTGGTTGGCCGACAATACAAAGGCTACCTGAATTTCAGGTAGCCTTTAATCTAATTGAGAACATGGGTTGGCTTGCTACAAAAGGCTACCTGAAAACATTGCGGAACAGCGCCGCGTTTGTTTCAGATAGCCTTACTTATCTCGCTATCAAGCAATCTAATTAATCAAACTGTTTTCTGATCAGCCGGTTTACCGCCGGCCATTTTGCCGATGATGCCGCCGAGCACAATCCCGGCCAGGGCGAAGGGCAGCCACTCCAGCGAATAGGCTTTCAGCGGCAGTTGTTCGGTAAAGCCCGCACCGGCCACGGAGAGGATGGAAACCGCGGTAGCCAGGCCGGTGGCGAGGCGGTGGGCAAGCAGTGGCATCGGGCGGATGAAGTTGTCGATAATCAGCAGCAGCAGGATGGTCATAGCAATCGGGT
Organism: Eikenella sp. NML99-0057; assembly: GCF_001648535.1. Lineage (NCBI taxonomy): Bacteria > Pseudomonadati > Pseudomonadota > Betaproteobacteria > Neisseriales > Neisseriaceae > Eikenella > Eikenella sp. NML99-0057. The sequence continues at coordinate 465,901 of NZ_LXST01000001.1, forward strand.
AGAGCACCATCAATACGGGCACGGATTTGCCGATAACAGCGCTTAGGCCTTGGTTAGCCAGGATGAAGCTCACGAGGGTTACAGCGATGACGTAGCTGCTGTAGCGGATGCGCGGGAACAGGCCGTAGAAGAATTCGCCCACGGCAGTAACCAGGCCGACCGAGGTGGTAAGGCAGGCGAGGGTAACGATGATGCCGAACAGAATACGGCCGAAGCTGCCGAAGGTTTGGTAGGCGGCGGTATTGAGCAGGAAGGAGCCGATATCTTGCTGTTTGGCAGCTAAGTCTGCCAGGGTGTCGGGCGACACGGGCAGCCGGTTGCTCACCCAAGCCAGGCCGACATAAATAATAGCCAGCGATATTGCGGCGATGATGCCGGCCACAAAAGTTTGCTTCATCACCACTTGGTTATCGCGCTGATCCGCTGGCATTTTGGCCTTAATGGCGTTGATCACAATCACGGAAAAGGCTACGGAGGCAAGCACGTCCATGGTTTGGTAGCCACCGATAAAACCGGCCAAGAAGGCGGATTGGTCGCCAAAATTGGCAGCCGGCATGGTGGGCGGGTTGCCGTAGAGCCACCACACGGATTTGCCGATCAGGGCAAGGATGGCGACGAGCAAAGCGGGAGTGAGGATGGCACCGATGCGTTCGACCATTTTGGAAGGGTTCAGGCTCAGCCACAGGGTAATGGCATAGTAAACCACGGTAAAGGCAAGGAGCGAGCCGCTGCCGGCTTCGCCGATAAAGGGCAGCACGGCCATTTCATAGGAAGTGGCGCCGGTGCGAGGGATGGCGAAGAAGGGGCCGATGGTGAGATAAATCGCCATCAGGAAAATAACGGCAAACCAAGGGTGGATGCGGGTGAGGGCGGTTTTGTAGCCGTTATGGTAGAAAGCGCTTACCACGATGCCTAACAGCGGCAGGCCGACGCCGGTGATCACGAAGCCGAGGAGGGTGCTCCAGAATTCGGAGCCGCTATTGAGGCCGAGGGTGGGCGGGAAAATCAGGTTGCCGGCGCCAAAAAAGATGGCGAACAGCATAAAGCCGATAATAAAGGTGTTTTTATTCATGATGTTCTCTGGTAGGCTACTATTGCTTGGATATGGCCGATAGCTGCGGTAAAAAGGTATTATGATACCGAATCGGCTGTTAAAGGGATAGGGCGGCTGGCTAAACGGATTTTGGCTTCGTTGAGGCTTATGCTTTCAGGTAGCCCTTTTGAAGCTACCTGGGAAAAGCGATCTGCCTGAAACCAAATCTACACGGCACAGAAGATGTAAAAGGCTTTATCCCGGCAGAAGGACACAGTATAATTCAATGATTTCGCCAACGAATTACCCCTTTCTTTCTTTGCGCTGATTTTATGCCGCTGCTGTCAATAGAATTTGCTGCCTTTTTCCTGTGCTTCTTCCCTGTTTACTGGCTGTTGGCCAAGCGGCCGCGCTGGCAGAATTGGCTATTGCTATTTGCTGGGTTGGGTTGGTTGTGGCATTTGCATTGGGGGTTTGCCGTGGCCGTGCTAGCGTTTTCACTGGGTACTACGTTGATTGCTGCCGGTCTGTCGCAGGGAAGGGGACAGACGGCGCGTCGCAGATGGTTCACGGTTGGCGTGCTGCTGGCGATGTTGAATTTGTCGTTTTTCAAATATGTGGATTTCTTCCTGCCGCTGTTGCAGCGAAGCGGGCACGATGCGGCACTGGGTATTCTGATGCCGCTGGGTATTTCCTACTATACTTTCCAGGGCGTGGCTTATCTGGTGTCGCTTTACCGCAATGAAGACGTACGGCTCAAATGGCGCGAGCTTTTGCTGTATTTCAGCTTTTTCCCCACCATCACTTCCGGCCCGATTGCCCGTACCGGCCAATTAAAAAGCATCTATGGCACAGACGGCGGCATGGCGGCGCAAATCCGCAGCGAACAGCCGCGCACCATGATCCGCCCGGCGTTGGCTATTGGCCTGATTGTGCTGGGTATCTGCAAAAAATGGTGGCTGGCCGGGGCGCTAGGCGGCAACTGGGTGGATCCAGTGTTTGAAAACCCGCTGCAATACGACTCCATCACAGTGCTCACTGCGATGTATGGCTACACCGTTCAACTATTTATGGATTTTTCCGGCTACACCGATTTGGTGGTAGGCATGGCTATGTTGCTCGGCTTTCAGCTGCCGCAAAACTTCGCCATGCCACTGCGCGCGTTTAATCTGCGCGATTTTTGGAACCGCTGGCACATCACGCTCTCCACCTGGATTCGCGACTACATCTATATCCCGCTGGGCGGCAGCCGCAAAGGCTGGCGGCGCACACAAATCAATTTGATGATTGCCATGCTGCTCTCCGGCATCTGGCACGGCCATGGTTGGAATTTCCTGCTGTGGGGCGCGTTGCACGGCGTTGGGCTGGTGGGGCTGAATATCGGTGATAAAATGCTAGGCGGGCGCGAGAAACTGTCCGGCTTGTCCCGTTTTGGTAAACTAGTAGCGGTACTGTTTACCGTAAACTTTGTCTGTCTCACCTTTGTAGTATTCCGCACTGAAAGTCTGGCCGATACCGGGCTGATGTTCCGATCGTTGTTGGGTGGAGGCGGCAGTGGCGTACCGGAATTGGAAACCTTATTAGTGCTGGGTGCGATGGTGTTCGCACTGGCCGCCTACGGCCTCTTATCCAAGCTGTTTGACAGCGCAATAGTGCTCTTGGAACGCCTGCCGATGTGGATATGGCCGCTACCGATGGGTGCCGCCATGTGGCTATTGATGGTGTTTGCCCCTTCCGGCATTCCGGGCTTTATGTATGCCAACTTTTAATAACCATAATAATAAGAAAGGATTGGGCAGTTATGAATCCCAGCAAAGCCAAACGCAGAGCCAATAAGAACAAACACCGCAACAAAGCCGCACGCCGCAAATCTAGTACAAAAAAACGCCCTGAGCAGCTGGAATTACCGGTATCTGTATCGGAGCAGGTAGCAACCAACCCCAATTCGCAAGCCAAACCCGCAGCCAAAGCGGCCAAAACCGAATCCGCATCGCTAACCCATTTTCAGGTAGCCTCAGGCAAAACAACCAGAGCAGGGCACAAAACGCCGCAGCGCAAACCGAAACCTGCACAATTTGCTACCGTGCGTCCGGCCAAAACCGCTCACTCCGTGGCCGACGCAATCGGCATCCCGAGTGCAACACCGGATAACCAAAGCAAGCCCACTTCCCCGGTGTGGCGGCTGTATGCGGCTATGCTGCTCACTGCACTGTTCACCGTGTGGTTTAGTCAAGATTCTATCAACGCCTATTGGCAGCAAACCTACCACCGTGCTAGCCCTTTGGAAAAATTAACCGACTATGGTTGGTGGCGTAACGGCAGCCGTTGGCAGCAGGCAGCCTTGCAGCGGCATGAAGCTGCCCTAAGCTGGCTGGAAGCCGAAAACAAAAGCTGGCGCGAGCAGCACGCCACCGCACACATCCCGCCGGGTGTAGTGTTACCCACAGCATCTGCTGTACCGCCCGAAACCAGAACCAAATCCGCTTCCGAGCCGGCTGCGGCACAAAACACCGCATCCAAACCACTGCACGAGTGCGTGCAGCTTTCAGCAGGCGACAAAGTATTCTTTGCCGGCGATTCCATGATGGAAGGTGTAGCGCCGCATGTACAGAGATGGTTGAGCAGCCAATACGGCATCGACTCACTCAACCTCAGCCGTCAAAGCACTGGCCTTTCGTACCCCAGCTTCTTCGACTGGCCGGCCACCATAGAAAAAATTTTGCGGGAAGATCAAAAAATCAAGTTGCTGGTGGTGTTCCTGGGGCCAAACGACCCTTGGGATTTCCCCAATCCTGAGCCGGGCACCCAAAGCTACCTGAAATTCCAAAGCCCTGAATGGGAACAGGTTTACCGGCAGCGTATTGAACGCATTGTTGTTGCCGCCAAAGCAGCTAACGTTCAGATTATCTGGCTGGGCATTCCGCTGATGAAGAGTACCCGCTTCAATGCCCAAATGCGTTACTTAGACAGCCTATTTGCCAGTGAGCTGGCCGGAAAAACCATCTGGTTACCTACCGACAAAATCATGGGTGGCGAAGATGGGAAATACCGAGACAGCATCAGCATCAACGGACAAACCGTCCGTTTGCGCAGTAAAGACGGCATTCATTTCACCATAAAGGGGCAACAGCTTCTGGCCGACCAGATAGTAGGCCGCATCGACTATCAGCCCACCAATTCCGTTGCGCCCGCCACCCCACCGCCTCCGAAACTGTGATGGCGAATAGAAAATCATAATTTAAGGATAGCTAGAGTAATGTTGTTTTCCAAAAAAGGCCGCCAACTGGCCTTAATGACTGTCTGCCTGCTCGCCTGCCAGGCCTGCAGCGCCGAAACCGCCGCCCAAGGCTCTTCTGAAAAAGCCGAGCTCACCAACTACGGCAGCTGGCAGCCCGTGTGGCTCGACAAGCTGCAACGGCTCAACCGTGGGGACGACGTGAAATTCCGCATCATCCAGCTGGGCGACTCTCATACCGCCGGCGACTACTTCACCAACAAATTGCGCACCCGCCTGCAACAACAGTGGGGTGATGGCGGCATCGGCTGGGTATATCCCAACACTGTATCCGGCCAGCGTAACGCCCAAGTGCTGCATGGCAGCAGCGGCTGGCAGGTGTTGAGCAACCGCAACGCCCGTGCCGAATTCCCATTGGGCGGTATTCTTAGCCGCTCCTCTGGCGGCAGCGGTAGCGTAACCGTTAACCCCCGCAACCCTATCAGCGAAGCCCAACAAATCACCATCACCGCCCGCCCCGTGTTTGCCGACAGCGAACTTAAAGTGTACGGCGCGCAAGGCAGCCAAGTCGCCTCCCTGCCCAATCTCGGCAGTAACGCTTGGCAGTATTTCTCCTTCACCTCCCAGCTGCCGCTCAGCTACCGAGCTCAAGCTGGCGATATTTGGGAAATCGGCCACATCAACATCGAAAACAACCGCCCCGGCGTAACCGTATCGGCCATGGGCATCAATGGCTCGCAGCTCTCCCAATGGAGCGGCTGGCGCGCCGATTGGCAGCAGGATTTGTCTGCCACCCAGGCCGATTTGGTCATCCTGGCCTACGGCACCAACGAGGCGTTTAACAGCCATCTCGACATGGCGCAAACCAAACGCATCTGGGCCAATACCATCCATAAAATCCGCGAAGCCCTGCCTGGTGCCGGCATCCTGATTATCGGCGCACCTGAGTCGCTTCAAGGACGGCACGGCCAATGCGGCCAACGCCCGCCTTATCTTGACGCCATACAGCAAATGCAGCGCGAAGTGGCGCAGCAGGAGCAAATTTTGTATTGGTCGTGGCAGGCTGCTATGGGGGGCGCGTGCAGTATGAAAAGCTGGATGGCACAAGGCTTAGGCGCGCGCGACGGTGTGCATTTCACCGCTCAAGGTTACCAAACCGCTGCTGGCAAACTGGCCGACGACATCATCAAACTGGCCAATAAATAACCCGCCCAAACAGATTTCAGGTAGCCTTAGATACGAGGCTACCTGAAAATACAATAGACCCATTACCCATTCGCTCCGGAGCCCAACCGTGCCGCAATGCCAAGACATCATCCGCTGGTGCAACGAATTTTTGCGCACAGCCGAATTTCACGACTATGCCCCCAACGGCTTGCAAGTGGAAGGACGAGACGAGGTGCGCAAAATCGTGTGTGCCGTTACCGCCAGCCAGGCCGCCATCGATTATGCCGTGGAGCAGGATGCTGATATGCTCTTGGTGCACCACGGTCTGTTTTGGAAAAGCGAGCCAGCAACCATCACTGGCTGGAAACACCGCCGCATCGCCACGCTTATTCGACACAACATCAATATGGCCGGCTACCACCTGCCGCTTGATGCCCACCCCGAAGCGGGTAATAACGCACAGCTGGCAGCACGCATGGGTTGGCGCATCGAAGGCCAAACCGGCGAGCAAAACCTAATAATGTTCGGCACACCAGAGGCAGAGGCAGACGGCCATGCACTGCTGGCTAATCTGGCTGAGTGCTTGGGACGCAAGCCGGTTTCCGCCGGCGATTTGTCGCGGCCGGTGCGTAAGCTGGCCTGGTGTACCGGCGGGGCGCAGGGTTTTTTCCAGCAGGCGATCGATATTGGTGTAGACGCCTTCGTTACCGGCGAGATTTCCGAAGCGCAATACCATTTGGCGCAGGAAAACGGTGTGCTGTTCGTGAGTGCCGGCCACCACGCCACCGAACGTTACGGCATCCAGGCGCTGTCGACACGGTTACAGCAAGAATGGCCGCTGGAATGCCTGTTTTTTGATGAAGACAATCCAGCCTAAGTTTAAGTTGTCATGTAATCTTTACATCTTGCTTTTCAGGTAGCCTTGGATGCATTTTTATCATTTGAACAAGTTGTTACATTGTTGCACTTATGCCCATGCTCCCCGCTGCGGCAAGACAAATCTTTACTTTATTTTAAATATTTCTTTAAGTGTTGATTTAGGTTAAGTTAAATCACGCCGCTGCGCTATTGGCAGGATAAGGTCTTTGCAAAGTTGCCTCTTTGCGACGCCACAACGGCTGTTGTGCAAAAGCCTTGGTATTTCGGTATTTTTAAAGTATTAGGATGATTGAGTAATGACTAACCAAGAAATCAATCAAGAACAACGGCGCTTTTTGGTACTGGCCACTGCCGGAGCCACCGGTGTGGTGCGCTGGGGGTAGCCAAGCCTTTCGTTGTCAGTTTTTCCCTTCGGAAAAGGCCAAAGCAGCCGTTGCGCCGATCGACATCGACATGAGAAAAATTGAAACCGGCCAGTTGGTTACCGCCGAGTGACGCGGCAAGTGGATTTGGGTGCACACTGGAAAGGCGGCTTCTTTTGCCTGTGCTATGGCTCCAAATTCGACTTGGTCAGCCGTGCGTTCAAAGGAATGCCAGCGCCGTCTAATCTGGTGATCCCTCCTTATAAATATCTATACTGAAACCACCATCCGCGTAGCTGAAGACAGCTTATACCGATGAACAAATCATGACCAATCAAACTACAACCTAAACCAATACCATCTGCCCGCCACACTTACTGCGGTAGAATACATCATACGAGATGTGTCTGACGGCTGGATTATCCGCTATATGTACTCCTCGGCACTTCGTTGTTCTTCATCGTGGTGTATCTGCTATATTCCGCGGCCTGATTTACGGCTCGTTCAAAAAACCGCGCGAGCTCGTGTGGGTGTGTGGCGCGCTGATTTTCCTCGCCCTGACGGCGGAAGCCTTTCAGATGTCGTTTGGGGGCACGCAGGTAATCATCAACCTGTTCGGTGCCATTCCCGTAATCGGCCCTGATTTGTCCACTTGGATTCGCGGCGACTTTAACGTTTCCGACGTTACACTCAACCGCTTCTTTGCTCTGCACGTGATGGCCATGCCGCTGGTGCTGGTCGGTTTGGTGGCGGCGCATTTGATTGCGCTGCACGAAGTAGGCTCCAACAACCCAGACGGCGTGGCAATCAAGTGTAAATCAAAAAGCTGAAAGACGAAAACGGCATCCCGCTCAACAGCGGCGTCCCCTTCCATTCGTATTACCATGTATAAAGATATTTTGATTCCTGATTGTGTTCTGCTCCATTATGTTCTTCGCTCCTGAAAACGACCGCTTCCTCGAAGCGCCCAACTTCAACGCGGCCACCTCACTGAAAGCTCCGGAGCACATCGCCCCGGTATGGTATTTCACCTCGTTCTACGCCATCTTGCGCGCCGTTCCCTTCCGGGCACGTAGATGTGAGGTGTAACCGGCATGGATGCGGCAGTGATTCTGATTGCCCGCCTGTCTGGCTCAACCGCTCGCCGGTAAAGTCTGTGCGCTACCGTAACACCACCTTCAAAACCTTGCTGGTGCTGTTCCTGTTCGCCATCATACTGCCGCTGGCCTACTTCCTGAAGAAGGAATAAAGGAATACTGGAAAAACGTGCACTAAGCATACCGCAGCAAGAAACACAGCTTGAAAACAGCTTGTGTTTTTTGGGGAAAGAGGCTACTTGAAAAGCTGAAACGACAGTTTAATTTCAGGTAGCCTCAAATCAGTCCAGGCTACCTGAAACCATAAACCACTAACAAAGAAAGCAAGCCGCAGGCCGAATGCTGGTATCTAACAAAGCGCCTGATATACTGAATACTTCAAATCACAGCAGCTATATTTTTAGGTAGCCTCAAACTGATTCAGGCTACCTGAACCCCAATCAAAGAGCCACCGAATGCAAGCCTTTATCGAAGAAGCCTACCAGCTGTTTGCTCCCTATACAGTCCGCTTCCCTCTCAATATCTGCACCTGCGAATGCTGCACGCCTAAAGACTGCCAACGCGAACTGCTGCGCTACCGATTACGCGAGATTCCTGTCAACAACCTGGCCGGCTATCTGGGCAGCGTGCCGCTGGCAGACGAAGCCGCCACCGCGCGCGATATGAAGCATTTCCTGCCACGCATTTTGCAGGCCTTGGTAAACGACGAAGATGTGCGCCCCACCGATGAAATGCTGCTCGACAAATTGCGCTGCGACCTGCCCGAATGCTGGCCGGAAGATGAAATCCGCTGGCTGCACCGCTTCGCTGCCGCCTGGTTTGCACACCAAATCGCCGCCCCACGCTACGAAGGCTGTCTGTCCACGTGGCTCGTCATGTTCCACTTTGCGGGCCTAGACGTAACCGACAAGCTGCTCGCCCTGTGGACACAGTCTGCTTCTGAAACCAACGCCCTGCGCGAATTTATCGGCTTGTATCTGACCATACCCTATGGTGCAAACGAACCGGACTGGTATAAAGCCTGTTATCTCCCCGACCATCGCCCGCATCGTGAGTATCTAGTCACCAAACTTTCTGTCTGGTTTGCTGACCCGCACACCCGCGCCACCTTTCGCCGAGCCTCTGAGCAAGCCTTGCTGGCCGGCCGTGAAAAGCCGGAAGAAACCCTGCTGTGGGAACAATGCTACAACTGGCTGGCTTGAAGACTACCTGAAAAACCGGCCGAGCAATTTGAGCCACATAGCAATTCACGTTATTTGAGCTTTACTGCTGCACCGCTTGCAACCAACCTTGAGCTTACTTCCAGAGTAGGGCAGCATTACCACTTTGCTTGCCAATAAAAAGCATCTTCTGAATAAAAGCAAATCCGTCATCCATCCTCTAAAAGGCTACCTGAAATTCTAGCGCCGCTGTTTTCAGGTAGCCTTTCTTCCACCTGCCAAAGGCTAGCTGCAATCTGCCGTTCGGTTTTGGCTGGCTTTCAGGTAGCCTGCTTATTGTGCGCTATAATCCCGCTGTTTTCATTTCACACAAACGGTTGCCCAAATGCGCAAAACCCTCCTCCTCGTTGACGGCTCTTCTTATCTCTACCGCGCTTATCACGCGATGGCGCAGTTGTCCGCGCCTGACGGTGCGCCGACGGGTGCGCTTTATGGCGTGTTGAACATGTTGCGCCGGCTGCGGGCGGATTATGTGCACGATTATTGCGCGGTGGTGTTTGATGCGAAGGGTAAGAATTTCCGCCACGAGATGTTCCCCGACTATAAGGCGACGCGCCCGCCGATGCCGGACGATTTGCGCCCGCAGGCGGAAGCCTTGCCGGATTTGGTGCGGTTGATGGGTTGGCCGGTGCTGGTGATTCCGCAAGTCGAAGCGGACGACGTGATCGGCACGCTGGCGGCGATGGGCGGCGAAGCGGGTTGGAATGTGGTGGTGTCCACCGGCGATAAGGACATGGCGCAGCTGGTGAACGAGCGCGTAACGCTGGTGAACACGATGAGCGGCGAAACGCTGGATATTGAAGGCGTGAAGGAAAAATTCGGCGTGCGCCCCGACCAAATCCGCGATTATCTCGCGCTGATGGGCGACAAGGTGGACAATGTGCCGGGCGTGGAAAAGTGCGGTCCGAAAACGGCGGTGAAATGGCTGAAAGCCTACGGCTCGCTGGCCGGTGTGATGGAACACGCTGCGGAAATCAAGGGCAAGGTCGGCGAAAACCTGCAAGCCGCGCTGCCCCAACTGCCGCTGTCGTATGATTTGGTAACGATTAAAACCGATGTGGACTTGCACGCGGAGCTTTCAGACGGCCTCGAAAGCCTGCGCCGCACTTCGCCGAAATGGTCGCAGCTTGCGGTCGATTTCAAACGCTGGGGCTTCCGCACTTGGCTGAAGGAAGCGGAAAGCCGTATGCACGAAGCGGCGGACGGCGATTTGTTCGGCAGCGATACGATAGGCGAACAGGCGGCGTTGGACATGGAAACGTCGTCTGAAAGGCTACCTGAAAAAGCTGTTGCACCCGAAAAGCTGGATTATCAAGCCGTTACCACCGAAGCGCAGTTTGCCGCCTTGTTAGACAAACTGTCGCAGGCAGACACAATCGGCATTGATACGGAAACCACTTCCCTAGACGCAATGAACGCCGCGCTGGTCGGCATCAGCATCGCGTTCCAAGCAGGCGAAGCGGTTTACATCCCCGTAGGGCATAGCCTGACCGCCGCACCCGAACAGCTCGATTTGCAAGACGTATTAGGTCGTCTGAAACCGCATTTGGAAAACCCCGCCCTGAAAAAAATCGGGCAAAACCTCAAATACGACCAACACGTTTTCGCCAACTACGGCATCGCGCTGAACGGCATTGCCGGCGACGCCATGCTCGCCTCCTACATCATCGAGAGCCATCTCGGACACGGCTTGGACGAATTGTCCGAACGTTGGCTGGGCTTAGAAACCATTACCTACGAATCGCTGTGCGGCAAAGGCGCGAAGCAAATCGGGTTTGCCGACGTCGCCATCGAGCAGGCGACCGAATACGCCGCCCAAGACGCCGATTTCTCCCTGCGCCTCGAAGCGCACCTGCGCACGCAAATGGACGCCAAACAGCTTGAAATGTATGAAAAAATGGAGCTGCCCGTCGCGCAGGTATTGTTTGAAATGGAACACAACGGCGTGCAAATCGACCGCGCCGAACTCGCCCGCCAAAGCGCGGAACTCGGCGCCGAGCTGATGAAGCTCGAACAAGAAGCCTACGCCGCCGCAGGTCAGCCGTTTAACCTCAACTCGCCCAAACAGCTTCAAGAAATCCTGTTCGACAAAATGGGCATTCCCACCAAAGGCCTGAAAAAAACCGCCAAAGGCGGCATTTCCACCAACGAAGCCGTGCTCGAACAGCTCGCGCCCGACTACCCCCTGCCCAAAATCATCCTGCAAAACCGCAGCCTGGCGAAACTCAAATCCACCTACACCGACAAACTGCCCGAAATGATTTCCCCCAAAGACGGCCGCGTGCATACCACCTACGCCCAAGCCGTCGCCATCACCGGCCGCCTCGCCAGCAACAACCCCAACCTGCAAAACATCCCCATCCGCACCGCCGAAGGCCGCCGCGTGCGCCGCGCCTTCACCGCACCGCAAGGCAGCGTCATCGTTTCCGCCGACTATTCCCAAATCGAGCTGCGCATCATGGCACACCTCTCCGGCGACAAAACCCTGATTGCCGCGTTCCAAAACGGCGAAGACGTACACCGCCGCACCGCCGCCGAAGTATTCGGCATCGCCTCCGAAAACGTCTCGTCCGAACAACGCCGCTACGCCAAAACCATCAACTTCGGCCTCATTTACGGCATGGGCCAATACGGCCTCGCCAAATCGCTGGGCATAGACAACCTGTCCGCCAAAACCTTCATCGACCGCTACTTCGCCCGCTACCCCGGCGTCGCCGAATACATGCAGCGCACCAAAGAACAAGCCGCCACCCAAGGCTACGTCGAAACCCTGTTCGGCCGCCGCCTCTACCTGCCCGACATCCGCAACAAAAACGCCAACGCCCGCGCCGGAGCCGAACGCGCCGCCATCAACGCCCCCATGCAAGGCACCGCCTCCGACCTCATCAAACGCGCCATGATAGACGTGTCTCACTGGCTGGTTTCAGACGACCTGAAGAGCAAACTGATTATGCAGGTGCATGACGAACTGGTGTTGGAAGTACCCGAAGTCGAACTGGATTTAGTGAAAGAAAAGCTGCCGCAGATTATGGCGAAAGTGGACGAAGGGATGTTGAAAGTGCCGCTGGTGGCTGAGGTGGGCGTGGGTATGAATTGGGAAGAGGCGCATTGAAAAGGTTAGTCATATATTGTTGATTAACACAAAAAGGCTACCTGAAATTTTCAGGTAGCCTTTCATCTTAAGTATGCAGCTGCTCTTACTGCGTCAGCACATCCACGCCCTGCGGCGGGGTGAAGCGGAATTGGCTGCGGGAGAGGTTGGATCTGGTATTCAGATTGTTGAATTTGATAGTGGTTTGGTTGCCAAAGCTGTCTTTTAGGCGCATTTCGGCCAGATCGTCACCTTTGAAGCCAAGGCGGATGTATTGGTAGCCGGCGTTGGAATGCTTTGGCGTGGCCAATACGTAGTCGATGCCGCCGGCGGAGCCGTCTTCTTTTAGGGTGTAGCTAGCGGAGAGGGCGTCTTTATTGGAGAGGATGGCGGCGGGGCTGTCGCCGATGGCTTGGTTTTGCGCGGTTTTGGTGATTTGCGCCAAATCAATGTCGTAGAGCCAAATGTGGCTGCCGTCGCCTACGATGGTTTGTTTGTAGGGGCTGGTATATTCCCATTTGAAGAGGCCAGGACGTAGGATGCTGAAGCGGCCTTGGGCATTGCGGGTTTTGTTACGGCTTTGCACGCTTTGGCTGAAGCTGCCGCTGATGCCGTCGGTGTCGGCGTTGAATTTTTGCAGGGCTTCGATGCCGCCGGCCTGGGCGCTGCCGATGGCTATTGCCAAAACGGCTGCGGCAACAAGGCGGAAGGTTTGGTTTTTCATCATTTTTCCTTTGTGCGAATCAAAACGGAATACGGCGCATTGTACCAGCTTGGGCGTGGCGGGGCAGGGCGGTGGGAATTGTGAAGATAGCAGGGCAAAGGAATTTTTCCGCTGCGGCAAGGCATTAGGCAAAATAGGGTGGCGAATTTTTAACCGGATTTTATTCCTGCGCTATAATTCACGGCTGCGGTAAGCGGCGGAAAAGGTTGCGGTAGATGCAGCGAGCCGCAGACAATACAGATAACACGGTAAGGCAAGCCAACGCGGTAGCATCCTCATTTTAATTCACTATACTTTTCAGGTAGCTTCATCCGCCTTCTTGGAGAACCTTATGATTCAAGCTGTATTATTCGATTTAGACGGCACATTGGCAGACACTGCGCTGGATTTGGGCGGCGCGCTCAACCGCCTCTTGGCCAGAAACGGCCTACCCGCCGTACCGATGGCGCAAATCCGACCAGTGGCCAGCCATGGTGCCAACTATCTGATTAAGCTGGGCACGGGCATTGAAAAAAGCCACCCCGACCACTCGCGCTGGCGGCAGGAATACCTGGCTGAATACGAACACGGCTTTTGCGATGAAACCGTGTTGTTTGAAGGCATCAACCCCATGCTCGAGCAGCTCGCCCGCCGCCGCATTGCCTGGGGCATCATCACCAATAAGCCGCACCGTTTCACCAGCCTGCTCGTGCCCAAGCTGGGCTTTATCGCCCCGCCTGCCGTGGTGGTGAGCGGCGACACCTGCGCCGAGTCCAAACCCAGCACGCTGCCGATGCACCACGCCTGTCGGCAAATCGGCATTGCACCTAAGCGCTGCCTGTATGTGGGCGATGCCGAACGCGATATGGTGGCGGGCAAAAACGCCGGCATGGCCACAGCCTTGGCCAACTGGGGCTACATCGCCGAGAGCGACCAGGTGCACGAATGGCCGGCAGATGCACGGCTGGATACGCCCGGGCAGATTTTGGATTTACTATAGCCGAGTAGCTTAACCTTTACCTAATGGAGAACGTCTTAATGAAGAAAATTAGCTTATTGCTGCCTATTTGCGCCACACTGGCCTTGAGTAGCTGCTTTATGTCGCAGAAATCGTAAATCATGCACCGCGAAGAGCTGTATAACGCACAAGACCAGGCTCAACTACGCATTTACGGCCAATACGGCCACGATGTGGTGCACATGATCCCGAACAGCAGCTGCGAACAATGGGCAGAAAACAAGGCCGACGCCGCCACACCAGATTTACTGGTGGCCTGCCGCGCCGCATCCGCAACCTTTCGGTGGGCATGCCTACCACTCAGCGCAGCAACACTGTGAATGCCGATACCGGCGTGGTGTTCCGCGAATCGTATAAAGAATTTGTTGTGCCCGCCAGCAAACCGCTGGTGCTCGATGGCGCGTTTCCCAGTAAAACCACCAGCCAGGTACACCGCTGTTACACCGCCAGCAGCCTCACCCCGCAGGCTGGCAAGAATTACGAAATACAGTATTCGCGCGGCGGGAACAGCTGCGATGTGGCTGTAGTGGAAATCCTGCCGCGAGCCGAAGGCGAAGTGCACCCCACCCGCCCTGCGCCCATCCTCCAGTATTACCCGATGCCGGGAATCAGCTATTAAGCAAAAAAATCTACCTGAAAGTGCAGGTTTCGGAGACGCTCAAGCAGCAATCCAATTTTCAGATAGTCTGTTATTTGCATAGAGGCTACCTGAAAGCATCAACCATAGCTTCAGGTAGCCTTCCTTCCCAAAGAAACCTCATGTCCTTTTCCCTTATCATCATCGGCGACGAAATCCTGCACGGCAGCCGCCAAGACAAACACTTTGCCTTTTTCAAACAGCTGCTCAAAGAGCGCGGCCTGCTGCTCGATTCCGTGCAATACCTGCCCGACAATCGCCAACTCCTCGTCCACCGGCTGCGCCAAAGCTTTGCCGAAGGCCTGCCCACCTTTGTTACCGGCGGCATCGGCAGCACGCCGGATGACCACACCCGCCAAGCTGCGGCCGAAGCCCTCGGTCTGCCGCTGGCGCTGCACCCGCAGGCCGCTGCCAACATCGAAGTCGTATCCCTCAAACACGGCGACAGCCTCGGCAGCATCGGCCACCAAATCCGCCTGCGCATGGCCGAATTCCCCCAAGGCAGCGGCCTGCTTCCCAATCCCTACAACAACATCGCTGGTTTTTCCATCCGCGAACACTACTTCCTGCCCGGCTTCCCCGTAATGGCACAGCCCATGGCAGCTTGGGTACTCGACGAATACTACGCCCATCTCCAACACCAAACCGAACGCCGCAGCGTCAGCGCTTGGATCGACTTGCCCGAATCCTGTATCAGCTCCCTGATGGCCGACATCGAACAGCACTACCCCGGCATCCGCAGCTTCAGCCTGCCTGCCACCCCCACCACCCAGCAGCGCTACCGCCTGCTGTTCGGCCTCAAAGCCGAAGGGGAAGCTTGTAGCCGGCTGGATGCAGCTTGGCAGACAGCCGAAGCCGGCTTGAAAAAGCAGGGCGCCACACAGATTGAGCTGGCGCCGGAAGACGTGTAAACAGAAAGAAATCGGTTTCAAGTAGCCTTCAGCATGATTGAGGCTACCTGGAATTTTTTATAACTAAAGCACTTCATACTGCTTTATCTCGCTTTGTTGTACTAGCTGTACTGTCTGCGGCTCATTGCTTTGCGTGAAACAATAATTATTTCATACATATACCTTAACCACGCTGTCAATCGGAATATCGGATTCGAGGCCCTGGCTTACAGGAGCGGCAACATAAAGGCTACCTGAAGCTATTTTCTTCCTTACTACGCCGGCGAGGAAATCTTATGGCAACAAAACCAGTCACTAGCTGCTTAGTGATAATACAAGAATGGAAACAAATGGCGGCAAACATGCGGGCATTTCAACCCCGCCAATTTTGCAGCACCCATTTGATGTCGTCACCCAGCTGCTCGACGCTTATGGTGTGCCAATTGGACTCACAGCTGAGAGCGGCAGGGTTTTCAGGTAGCCTGAACAAGGTGGATGATTGCGTGCCGCCGAGCAGTTTGGGCGCTTGGTAGCAGACGATTTCGTCCACCAAATCCTGCGCCAAAAATGCGCTGCCCAGTGTGGCTCCGGCTTCCAACATCAGCTCGCCGATGCCGCGAGCGGCCAAATCGGCCAGCACGGCACTCAGGTTGAGCCGGCCTTGGGCGTCAGCTTTCAAACGGCAGATTTCGGCGGCGGCGGGCGCGGGGCTGTCGGACAAGGTATAGATGAGCGTGGGAGCGCTGCCGTCGAGCAGATGGCTACCGGCAGGCAGGCGCAGGCGGCTGTCGAGCAGTACGCGCAGCGGGGCGCGCAGGGTGGGGAAGTCGCGCACGGTGAGGCGCGGGTTGTCGGCCAGAGCGGTGCCGATGCCGGTGAGCACGGCGCAGCTTTCGGCGCGCTGGATCTGCACATCGTGCCGCGCGGCTTCGCCGGTAATCCATTGGCTTTGGCCGTTGGCAAGCGCGGTTTTGCCGTCGAGGCTGGCGGCGGTTTTCAGCTTCACAAACGGGCGGCCGCGTTCGATGCGGGAGAGGAAGCCGCGGTTGAGCTGCCGCGCTTCGCGTTCCATCAGGCCGCAGGCTACCTGAATGCCGGCGGCTTCAAGCATGGAGAGCCCTTTGCCCGCCACCAGGGGGTTGGGGTCTTGCATGGCGGCTACCACGCGGCGCACACCGGCGCGGTTCAGGGCTTCGGCGCAGGGCGGAGTGCGGCCGTGGTGGGCGCAGGGTTCGAGGGTAATATAGGCGGTAGCGCCTTGCGCGGCGCTGCCGGCCTGGCGCAGGGCGTGCACTTCGGCATGCGGCTCGCCAGCCTTGAGGTGGAAACCTTGGCCGACAATCTGCCCGCCCTGCGCAATCACGCAGCCGACACGCGGATTGGGCGAAGTGGAGAAACGGCCTTGCCAAGCAAGGGCAATGGCTTGCTGCATCAGGGCGTGGTCGGCGGGGGAGAATTGGGGCATTTTGAGTAAGGGGCGGATAGGGGAAACGGGGTAAATAAGGTTTTCAGGTAGCCTTTAAACGGCAAGAAAGGCTACCTGAAAACGAAGCAAAGCGAAGTTTCTGCGAAGCTAAAAAGATGCCGATGGTTTCAGGTAGCCTTCAAGGCTTAAACGGCAGGCCGAAGTGGCTGTAGCTGCGTTCGGTGGCCACGCGGCCGCGCGGGGTGCGCTGGAGGAAGCCTTGTTGGATGAGGTAGGGCTCGATCACGTCTTCGATGGTGTCGGAGCTTTCGCCGATGGCGGCGGCGATGTTGTCCAAGCCGACGGGGCCGCCGGCAAATTTGTGCAGCACGGCTTCGAGAAATTTACGGTCCATCATGTCGAGGCCTTCGTTGTCCACATCGAGCATTTGCAGGGCGGCATCGGCTAGGGCGGCATCCACTCGGCCGTTGCTTTTCACTTCGGCATAGTCGCGCACGCGGCGCAGCAGGCGGTTGGCAATGCGCGGGGTGCCGCGGCTGCGACGGGCGATTTCGAAGGCGCCGGTATCGTCGAGGCTCATTTGCAGTAGGCCGGCGGAACGGGAAACGATGGTGGCGAGGTCGGCGCTGCTGTAAAACTCGAGGCGGGAGACGATGCCGAAGCGGTCGCGCAGGGGATTGGTGAGCATACCGGCGCGGGTGGTAGCACCAACGAGGGTGAAGGGGGGCAGGTCGATTTTCACGCTGCGGGCAGCGGGGCCTTCGCCAATCATGATGTCGAGCTGGTAGTCTTCGAGGGCGGGGTAGAGGATTTCTTCCACCACGGGGCTGAGGCGGTGGATTTCATCGATGAAGAGTACGTCGTGCGGCTCGAGGTTGGTGAGCAGGGCGGCAAGGTCGCCGGCGCGTTCGAGCACGGGGCCGCTGGTTTGGCGCAGGTTCACACCGAGTTCTTTAGCGATGATGTGGGCAAGGGTGGTTTTGCCCAGGCCGGGTGGGCCGAACAGGAGGGTATGGTCGAGGGCTTCGCCGCGCTTTTTGGCGGCTTGGATGAAGATGCCGAGCTGCTCTTTGGTTTTGGCCTGGCCAATGTAGTCGGCGAGGGTTTTGGGGCGCAGGGCGCGTTCGAGCTGCTCTTCCTGGCTGGAAATCTGGCGGGCGGTGATGAGGCGTTCGGGTTCGGCGGCGGTGAGGGAATCGGTGTGGAGCATGATGAGGAAGGGGTTTCAGGTAGCCTTAGTGGTTTAATTTCATTGCGGTTTTGTTTTAGCTCCGCAAAAGCTCTGCCTTGGCTTCGCCAAAATATCACTTTCAGGTAGCCTGTTGGCGAGGAAGGCTTCGATTGATCCGGGCTGGCGCCGGCTGTTTTCCAGCCATTCCGGCAGCCATTCAGTGATGCGTTCGCCGATACGGCGGATGAAGGTGCCGGGCTGGGGTTCGTCGATATATTCTTGCTGGCGTACTAGGACGAGCGGATCTTCGCTGCCGGGTTGTTGCCGGGCAAAGGCGAGGGCTTCGGCATGGGTGGCGAAAGCATGGAAGTAGTCGTCGCCTTCATATAAATCGGGGACGCCGCGCTCGGGATGGCACCATACGCGGTATTCGAGCACGTCATCGTAGAAATAGCCACTGCCGGAATGGCAGTGGGCAGGGTAAATACCCACTTTTTCAGGATAGGTGGCGGGCGGGTAGGGGGATTGGCTCATTTTGTGCGGTGCTTGTTTGGAAAATAATCAGAAGGCTACCTGAAATGGCAGCCTTCTGTTGCTGGGCTAGGGGGCAGATGCGCCCTTCGGCGGGACGGAAGCGGCCGAGGCGGTGGCAGGCGCAGATGCCGGCGTGGCCGGGGTACTGGAATCGGCGGGCAGGGAGCTGTCGGGCAACAGGTTTTCATCGGCTTGCGATTCGATGCGTTTGCCGTTCATGCTGAAGGTTTTGTTGCGCACGACGATGTGGGTGCTCACGATTTGGTTGCCGTCGATTTTCAGGTAGCCTTGCCGCGCCATGCTTTCGAGCACGCTGTCGAGCCACAGGCGCACGGCTTCTTTGATTTCGTGGTCGGCATCGGGTAGGGAGGGATCGACACTGATGTAGTTTTTAGCTTGGGCGACGGTGAGCCGCTCGATCACTTGCTGCGGTACGGCAATGTGGAAATCGGCATCGGTTTGGGCGAGCATTTTGTCAATGTCGTTCAAATCAGCGGTAGTGAGGTTGCTGAATTTGAGTTCGCCGTTGCCGCTGATCATGCCTTGCGGGGTGGTGAGGTCAAACTGTTTGAGCCGGATAACGGGGTCGTTGGTGAAAAGGCCGGCGGCTTCGTTGCGCAGGGCGGCAAGCAGGGCTTCGCGCATTTGCTCGTCACTGAGGCGCTGGGTGATGAGCTGGTCGCGGCGGGTTTTGAACGCGGCGAGGCTTTCGGCATCGATGTGTTCGGCGCTCACATGGATGGCCAGCGGGCCGTAGTTGTCGCTGCCGTAGTTGAGCTTGGCGAAGCCGAATTTGCCTTCGGTGTTCACCCAGCGGCCGTCTTGATCCATGCGGGTTTCGATTTGCAGGTCGTTGAGGGTGATTTTGGCGGGCGGCACTTGGCCGTAGGGGTTGATGAAGCTGCCGATTTGCAGGTCGGACACCATGTTCAGCACATCGTTAAGACGGATGTCGTAGTTGATGCTGTCTTTCCACTCCACTTCCACCTGGCCGAGGGTGAGCTTGCTGCTGCCCAGGGCCAGGTTGTGACTGCCTTCGCGGGTTTCGGTGTGCAGCTGGAGGTTTTTGTAGGAAACGCTGCCTTTGTCGGCCAGGGTGATGGTGAGACCGGGGTTGTTCAGGCTGCTTTGGTATTCGGTGAAGTATTTGGCGTAGTCGGTGCTACCTTCGAGGCCTTGCCAATTAATGGCGATGCCGGAGAGCTCTTGGTATTTGAAAGCAGGCACCTGCCAAGTGAGGCGGCCGTTGCCGTTGAGTTGGATCACGTTGCGCAGGCTGGCAGGGGCTTGGCTACCGAAGAAGCGTTGCAGTATTTCGCGGCTTTCGGGCTGGAAAACGAATTCGGTGTCTACCACGGCACGCACAGGCATGCTGCCGTTGGCAAACAGGCTGTGTTTGATGTTGCTCTCCAGCGTGATGGGCTGGGTGAGGATGGTTTTAATGTTGTCGGGCAGTTTGTCTTGCAGCTGAGCCAGGAAGGTGGGCTTGAAGCGCACCACGGTGGTTTCGTGCGAATTGAACCAGCCGCGCTCGTAGCGACGGGATTCGACTTGCAAGAAGGATGTGTGGCTTAGGATTTCATGCTGTTTGTTCAGGCTTTGTTCGGCTTTGATGCCAAGATAGTAGGGCGCGCCGAGAAGCAGAGCAGCCAGCAGCAGGATGAGGCCGGAGAACAGCCAAAGGAGTTTTTTCATGCAACAACCAAAATGCGTGATATTAGGAAAGCGCAAGGATAACACCAAAACGGGGCACTGTCTTGGTGCTGGGCAAGCAAGAGGCTACCTGAAAACGGATTTTTACTTTCGTTAAAATTGTTTTCAGGTAGCCTGTGTGCCCTTAACGGGCTAAATCGGGCGGAAAATTAGGCGCCGGTGCCGCTTAGGGCGTTGATGCTGTAGCCGCCGTCCACGTAGGTGATTTCGCCAGTGATGCCGGAGGAGAGGTCGGACAGCAGGAAGGCGGCGGTGTTGCCCACTTCTTCGATGGTTACGTTGCGACGCAGCGGGTTTTGCGAAGCAACGTGGTTGAGCAGGCGGCCGAAATCAGCGATACCGGCGGCAGCCAGGGTTTTAATCGGGCCGGCGGAAATACCGTTGCAACGGATGCCTTCGGGGCCGACGCAGGCGGCAGTGAAGCGGATGGCGGCTTCCAAGCTGGCTTTGGCCATGCCCATTACGTTGTAGTTGGGTATGGCACGCACGGCGCCCAGATAAGTGAGCGCGAGGATGGCGCTGTTGCGGTTGCGCATCATCGGGCGAGCAGCTTTGGCCAGCGCGGGCAGACTGTAGGCAGAAACATCGTGTGAAATTTCAAAAGCTTCTCGGCTGATGCTGTCTAAGAAATCGCCGCTGAGAGCTTCTTTGGGCGAGAAGGCGATAGCGTGCACCAGGCCGTCGAGACCATCCCATTTTTTGCCCAGGCCAGCAAATACTTGTTCGATTTCGGTGTCGTTCTGCACGTCGCAGCGGAATACCAAATCAGAGCCGAAATCGGCCGCTATTTTGCGCACACGCTCTTCCAGTTTGTCCACCACATAGGTAAACGCCAGCTCGGCGCCCTGTTTGCGACAGGCTTTGGCGATGCCGTAGGCAATAGAACGCTCGGAAATCATGCCAGTAATCAGGATTTTTTTGCCTTGCAAAAAGCCCATTTTTCTTGTCCTCAGGGGAAATTGTCTGTACAGGCTGCTTGATTTTCAGGTAGCCTGCACTCAAAATCGGGGCATTATAGCTTAATTTAGGTTGGCAGAGTAAATCCGAAGCTGTTTTGCGAGAGTTGCGAACAGCCGAAACCCGCTGTTTTTGGCAGCGGGCTTCAACTTTTCGGTTTTGAATATTGGGATGTTAAACAATTGGTTTCGCTAGGCGCACTCCTGTAGAATTGGGTAGATATAGCTTCTTCAGCTATGCCCCATAAGAAAGGGCATGGCTATTATACATAAGCGATAATTGCTATCAATATTTAGATAGGAAATATTTTTATCGATACTCCTAAAATGTGATTTATTTTCGCAATTCTGCCAACAGACAAAATACGAGCTGCTGCCCAACCGTTATATAATGCCGCCCGACTTTCGTTTTCAATCCTTTAACGCCATGAACACAGCGCACTCCACCATTTCCGTACAACTGCTGCATGCCAACCAACTGGGCACAGACGAAATCGCCCGCGCCTTATCTGCCATTTCCACCCACCAAGTGGACTATGCCGACATCTACTGCCAGCGCACCGCCTATGAAAGCTGGCATTTGGAAGAGGGCATGGTGAAATCCGGCAGTTTTCAGATTGATCAAGGTGTGGGCGTGCGGGCGGTGTCGGGCGAGAAAACGGCGTTTGCCTATGCCGACAGCCTAAGCCCGGCCGTATTGCGGCAGGCGGCAGAAGCGGTACGTACCATCGGTGCAGCGGGGCAGGAGCGGCAGGTTAAGCTGGCTGGTTCAGCCAGCCGCCAGCAGGTTGCACTCTACACACCGGACAATCCGATTCCCGGCTTAGACTCTGCTGCCAAGGTGGCGCTGCTCAACCGTGTGGAACAGCTGGCCAAAGCTGCCGACCCGCGGATTGTGCAAGTGATGGCAGGGCTGACTTGCGAACACGATTTAATCTATCTGGCTCGGCTGGACGGCATCACCGCTGCCGATATCCGCCCGCTGGTGCGCTTAAGCATCACCGTGGTGGCCAAGCGGGGCGAGCGGCGCGAAGTGGGCAGCTTTGGCGGCGGCGGGCGGCACGGGCTGGATTATTTCAGCGAAGAGCGGCTGCGCAGTTATGTGGAGGCGGCGGTAAAACAGGCTTTGGTGAACCTGGAATCGCGCCCCGCGCCCGCCGGCAGCATGACCGTGGTGCTCGGCAGCGGTTGGCCGGGCGTGCTGCTGCACGAAGCCGTGGGGCACGGGCTGGAAGGCGATTTCAACCGCAAAGGCACCAGCGCGTTTGCCGGCCGTTTGGGAGAACGCGTGGCAGCCAAAGGCGTAACCGTGGTGGACCAAGGCAATATCGAGCAACGGCGCGGCTCACTCAATCTGGACGACGAAGGCAATGCTACCCGACAAACCGTGCTGATTGAAGACGGCATCCTGGCCGGCTACCTGCAAGACGAAACCAACGCCCGGCTGATGGGCATGGCGGTAACCGGCAACGGCCGCCGCGAAAGCTACGCCGCCGCACCGATGCCGCGCATGACCAACACTTTCATGCAAAACGGCAACCGCGAGCCGGAAGAAATCATCGCCTCAATCGAAAAAGGCCTGTATGCCGTGAACTTCGGCGGCGGGCAGGTGGACATTACCAGCGGCAAATTCGTGTTCAGCGCCTCCGAAGCGTGGTGGGTGGAAAACGGCAAGCTGCAATACCCTGTTAAAGGTGCCACCATCATCGGTAGCGGGCCGGAAGTGCTCAAACACGTGAGCATGATCGGCAACGACATGGCGCTCGACAGCGGCATCGGCGTGTGCGGTAAGGAAGGCCAGAGCGTGCCTGTGGGTGTGGGGCAGCCCACGCTGCGTATCGATGCCGGCTTAACTGTTGGTGGCAGCGAAACCGCTTGATAGACTTGTCGGCAAAGGCTACCTGAAAGGGGTTTCAGGTAGCCTTTGTTGTATCTTGCTTTTGTACTGTTAGTGCATCATCGCTTGGTATGAAGATGTATTTAATCCAAGTTTCAAAATCAAAAGGCTACCTGAAAACTGTTTTCCTCGCAGGAACCCATTTTCAGGTAGCCTTTACCAATACAGAAGGCAAGACCAGCAAATAGCCCGTTGTGCCTAATGAAATAGCAATAGTTATCATATATGTACAAGCCAATGTTTCTAATGAAATTCCTAAAAAACACACTATTAAGTGCAAAGAAAAGTAAATATTTTATCCATTGATAATCATTGGCAGATTCAGTTGGCTAAACTAAGCTGCCTAACCATTTTATTTTCCTGAAATTTTCTGCTGCATACTGAAAAGAAATCGCTTACTTTTCAGGATAATTATTCGCATTAATAAGCGCAATATGAGAATTTTTGCAACAAGCTGCGTATAATCCACCAGGTTGAAACGACAGCATATATTACCGCTGCCATTACACGCATCATTCCATTTATCCACAGGAGTAAAACAATGCAAGGCAACAAAGAAGTTATCGACTACATGAACCAACTCTTGGCCGGTGAGCTCGCCGCCCGCGACCAATATTTCATCCACTCCCGCATGTACGACGAATGGGGATACACCAAGCTCTTCGCCCGTATCGGCCATGAAATGGAAGACGAAACCGAGCACGCTGCCGATTTCATCCGCCGTATCCTCATGATCGGCGGCACTCCGCAGATGGTGCCTGCTCCCGTGCGCATCGGCCGCAACGTGCGCGAAATGCTGCAATTCGATTTGGATACCGAATACGAAGTACGCGAAAACCTCAAACGCGGCATCAAACTGTGCGAAGAAAAACAAGACTACGTAACCCGTGATTTGCTGATCAACCAGCTCAAAGACACCGAAGAAGATCACGCCCACTGGCTCGAACAGCAGCTGCGCCTCATCGACCTGCTCGGCGAGCAGAACTACCTGCAAAGCCAGCTGTAATACGGAAAGGAAAACGTATGAAAGGCGATCGCGAAGTTATCCGCCAGCTCAATAAAAACCTGGGCATCCTGCTTATCACCATCAATCAGTATTTCCTGCATGCCCGCATTCTGAAAAACTGGGGTTTGGAAAAGCTGGGCGGTTATTTCCACAAACAATCCATCACCGATATGAAAGCAGCCGATGCCCTGATTGAGCGTATCCTCCTGCTGGAAGGTCTGCCCAACCTGCAAGAGCTCGGCAAACTGCTGATTGGCGAAAACACCGAAGAAATCATCCAATGCGACCGGCAAAAAGAGCAAGACAAACACCAGGCACTAGTGGAAGCCATTGCCGTATGCGAAGAAAAGCAGGACTACGTTTCCCGTCAGCTTTTGGAAAAACAGAAAGACGAAAACGAAGAACGTCTCGACTGGCTGGAAACCCAGCTCGATCTGATGGAAAGTTTGGGTTTGCAAAACTACCTGCAACTCAGGGCGTAAGGGGATTAAAACACCAAGCCACTGCCAAACTAGGCAAGACCCTTTCCAAATAGCAACAGCCTGTGCGCTTCAGCAGCAGGCTGTTTTGTGCAATTCAATTCGCTTCCAGTAAAAGGCTACCTGAAAAATTGCGCCGCAGGTTTTAACTTCGTTAAAGCTTATGCTTTCAGGTAGCCTTTGTTTGGCTGGTTGAGGCTACCTGAAAATTGTTGCCAACAAGCAGGCGGCCTGGAGATACGCACGACAGCTATTGCTGTTGATTTTCAGGCAGTTTCTGTATCCACTGCCATTGCTGTTGCAGTACATTTTGCAGGGCACGTTGTTTTTGTTCGGGGCTTTGCAGGTTGCCAGTGATGCGTTGGTAGTCGAGGGCAAAGTTGGGGCGGCTGATGCTGCCGTTGATTTTTAACGGCAGCCAGAGATCTTGGCCGACACTGGCGAGCACGGCGTAGTTGAGTGTGGTGGCTCGAATGTCGAAGCTGCCTTGGCCGCTGAGGTTGAGGCTGTCGCTTTGCAGGCTGAGGCTGGGCGTGGTGCCCATACCGTTTTCTACACTGGCTTCGATGCTGAAATGGCGGAAGGGGGTATTGCTCTCGGCGTTATAGCGGATCAGGTTTTGGGCGGGTAGGTTGTCGGGCTTGTTGAGGATTTTGCCAAGGTTGATGCCTTGCCACGCACCATTGTCGAGCACGATTTTGCCTTGTCCGGCAAGGGTGGTGTGCCATTCGCTGCGTTTGAGGCCTTCTGCACCCAGGTGGAAGGATGCGTTACCGCGCCCGCTGAGGTGGTTGAAGCGAAAGGCATCTTGCAGCAGGGGTTTGATTTGGATGTTGTTGAACCGGATGGCGGCTTCCCATTTGGGGCGGCTGCCGTGGTGCAACACGGCACTGCCTTCGGCATTGCCATCGTACATCTGCATTTTGATGGTTTGGGCTTCAAGTTTTTCAGCGTCTAGGTGCAGGGTGCTGTGGAAATTTTGGATTTGCAGGCCGGAGCCTTCAAGCATGCCGATATCGAGGGTAAGCCGAATTTGGCGGTGGTGCAGGGCTCGCGGCCAGTATTGCAGCCACAAAGGGGCTGCGGTGTTTTCGGCGGCAGGGGCAGGGCGTTTGGTTTCGAGATAGCTGCTGAGTGAAAGTTTACTCAGATTGATAGCCGCTTCGATGTTGTGGCCTTGATCGCTGAAACTGCCGGAAATTTTCAGGTAGCCCTCATTGTTGTCGAGGCGGCCCTGCAGTTCAGCTTTCCAACTTTCGCTGTTACCGGCGGCTTGGCCATGCCATTGACCGGAGAGATAGGGCATGCTGCCGGGTGCGGCGTTGTGGCGGGTGCTGAGGTAGAGGTTGTCGATTTGAAAATGTCCGGGCTGTGCTTGGAGGCGGCCGTTGGCGCTGTAGCCGCTGCTGCCTTGCTCGTATTCCACTGCACCACTGAGTTGGAAACCAGCGATTGCTAAGGTGCGGTTTTGATAGGAAACTTTGTTGATGCTGCCGCTGCCGCTATGCCGCACGGTTTCAGCCGAGGATTGACCATTTTCTGAGTCGACGTTGAAGACAATGTGGGTTTCAGGCAAAACGACGCTGTCGGGGGAGAATTGCCAGTTGCGGGTATTGCCATCAATATTAAGCGACCAGGCAGGAACTTGGATACTGAGCCGGCCGTCTTTGGTATTGAGACGGCTTTGCTCGGCGGTATAGTCGGCATTGCCTTGCCAGGCGGCGGTGAAGGGCTGGCCGTTGGGCAGGAAGCCGGCAAGATTGGCTTGTAGTTGTTCAAAGTGGCTGCCGCTATAGGCGCCAGAGGCCTGTATCCTGTATTCCTGCGGGGCAAACAGGCTGGCAGAGAGGCTGAAGTTCTCATCGGCACGATCGATAAAGCCGGATACTTGACGCATGGTTTGTTTTTGTTCGCCGTATTGCAGGCGCAGGGAACAATCATCAAGTTCGATATGGCGGGGCAGGGTGCTGCTTGCTGCTTGGTTAGCAGTGAACCCAGCCACTTCCCATTGCCCGCTTTCCAGCCGACGCGCGCTGATGCTGGCGCGTTGCAGGTGCAGACTGTGGATAGACACATCGCCCCACAAAGCCGACCAATTAAATGAAAGCTGCACGGCCTCGGCATTCAGCGTTTGGCCGTTTTCCTGCGTGCGGCTCAATCCCACTTGGTGCAGCACCACATAAGGATAGGGGAACCAGCCGCGTTCGATTTGACGGCCATCAAAATTCAGCTGCTGGCCTTGTGCGGCAAGCATTTGGTTGGCAGTTTGGCGGATGCGGGCTTCACTGAGCAATCGGCTCAAACCGAATGATGCACCCAGCCACAATACCAACAAAACCAGGCCGAAAAGCAGCGCTTTCAGCCAGAGTTTGCTCCAAATTTTGCCGGAATACAGCTGTTTGCTCATCGAAATACCGTACGCAATAGGAAATCAAACAAAAGGTAGCTGCTTTATGCCCGTCTGGCAAGGGTTTTAGCCGATTTTTTCAGAGGTGGCGAAGGGTAATCTGAAAATATCGGTTTAAAACGCTTGCCGATTTTTTCAGGTAGCCTCTGCCGATATAAGGCTACCTGAAAATGCAACCCCCAAACACCCAAGCAAAATGGTTATATAATGCCCGCTTTTCTCCGCCTGCCTACCGCACCATGCAGCTTGCCGATTTCGATTTCCACCTACCTGAACACCTAATTGCCCAGCAGCCGCCCAAACAGCGTGGCAGCAGCCGACTGCTCGATGCCCGCCCCGGCCTCCCCCTATGCGACCGCCTGTTTGCCGAGCTGCCAAACCTGCTCGAAGCCGGCGATTTACTCGTGTTCAACAACACCAAAGTAATGAAAGCCCGCCTGTTCGGGCACAAAGCTAGCGGCGGTCGCATTGAAGCCCTAATTGAACGCGTATTGGACGAACACTGCGCCCTGGCGCACATCCGCTCCTCCAAGTCGCCCAAGCCCGGCAACCTGCTGGAACTTGACGGCGGCATTCGGGCGCAAATGGAAGAACGCGAAGGCGAGCTTTTTAAGCTACGGTTTTCAGGTAGCCTCAACGTATACCAAATCCTCGAACAAACCGGTCGCCTGCCGCTGCCACCCTATATTGAGCGCGCCGCCGATGCAGCCGACGACGAACACTACCAAACCGTTTACGCCAAACATCAAGGCGCCGTTGCCGCCCCCACCGCCGGCCTGCACTTCACCCCCGAATTGTTGGATCAACTGCAGGCAAACGGCATCCGTCGTGCCGAAATTACCCTACATGTGGGCGCCGGTACCTTCCAGCCTGTGCGCAGCGAAAATATTGCCGAACATAAAATGCATAAAGAGTGGTACAGCATCCCCGCTGAAACCGTTGAAGCCATTGCGGAAACCAAAGCAAACGGCAAGCGCGTATGGGCAGTCGGCACCACCTCCATGCGCAGCCTGGAAGCCGCCGCCCAAAGCGGCCGCCTGCAAGCAGGCGAGGGCGATACCGATATTTTCATCACCCCGGGCTACCGTTTTCAGGTAGCCGACGGCCTGATTACCAACTTCCATCTGCCCAAATCCACCCTGCTGATGCTGGTGAGCGCCTTTTCTGGCGTCGAGCACATCCGCGCCGCCTACCGCCATGCCATCGAGCAACAATACCGCTTTTTTAGCTACGGCGATGCCATGCTGCTCACCCGATCAGAAGCTTCCTAAAAACGCATTTATGGACAACCAAAGCAATAAACAAATACCGAAGCTATATACCAATATAATAATTTTACATAATATATATTATGTGAACTTTAATATTATTCATTTTAATAAAGTAGAACTTTTCATGTTTAAACAACGGATAAAACTGGCTACAAATACACAATCTCGCCACTTAAGTTTTATGTTTTCAGGTAGCCTGGTGAACGCTTAAGGCTACCTGAAATATGGAAATATCCAATGGAGTGCGGGCATTTATCTCGGCCAAGGAATAGGTTTGCGCTCCAAACTGAAGGCTGCCATGTTCAAGTAGCCTGTCCTGTGCCGCACGACCAGGCCAAACGGCTACAATCAGCCGCCGATTTTGATCACTTCTGCGCCTTCCTCCCGGCCGATAATCAGTACGTGGGCGGGATGGCGGGCGAACAGGCCGTTTTCGACAATGCCGGGGATGCGGTTGAGTTCGTCTTCCAGTTTGAGCGGCTCGTTGATGGGCATATTGTGCACATCGATGATTTTGTGGCCGCTGTCGGTGGTGAAATTCAAGCGCAACTGCGGGCTGCCGCCGTATTTGAGCAGCTGGCGCGATACCAGCGAGCGGGCGGCGGGGATGATTTCGATCGGCAGCGGGAATTTGCCCAGCCGGGAAACGTATTTGCTCTCGTCTACGATGCAGACGAATTTTTCGGCGGCGCTGGCCACGATTTTTTCGGCCAACAGCGCGCCGCCGCCGCCTTTAATCATTTGCAGGCTGTGGTTGACTTCGTCGGCGCCGTCGATATACACGGGCAGCTCGGTGGCTTCGGTGAGCGGCACTTCAGGAATGCCGTGTTGTTTTAAGAGTTCGCTGGTGGCTTTGGAGGTGGAAACGGCACCTTTGATGCGGATGCCGCTATTGGCCAGCTCTTCGATGAAAAAGTTTACGGTGCTGCCGGTGCCGATGCCGATGTAGGCATTTTCGGGCACGAATTCGAGGGCTTTTTGGGCGGCGGTGCGTTTGAGTTGGTCTTGGGCGGACATAGTGTTCTCCTGTTAGCGTGATTGGTGGGCTTGGCTTCGTTTCAGGTAGCCTTATTCTACTATGCGGGCGGGAGTTTGGGTATGCGGCCGCCCTGCCCTTTTGCTTTGGCGGACGGGGTTTAGAACTTTGCCCAGCCGGCAAAATCTTTTTTAATTTCCCAGCCTTTTTTCGTCAGCTCGGCGGCATGGGTGGGGAATAAATCCATGATGCAGTCTTGCCATACGTCGGAAAGGCTCTCCTTGTAGGGGTAGGCGTATTGCGTTTGTTTCCGCAGGCGCAAACCGGCTTGCAGCAGCGCGCTGAGGCGGTTGAGCAATTCGTGCACAATAGTTTCGCCCAGTTCGTCGAAATAATCTTGGCGGAAGCTGAGCAGCAGGCCGCTCTGCGGCAGGCCGCCGTAGCTGGCGTCATGCAGCATCAGGGTAAGCGCCGGTGTGGTGTCTTGCTTGGAACAGGTAACGGGGCTGGGGAAATTGGCAAAGAAGTAGGGAAATTCAAAGGCTTCCGGCTGGGTGCTGAGATAGTAGTTATCGGCAAGTTTCTGCAATTTTTCCGCGCGCCACGATAAGCGGCCGAGTTTGACTTCCCCGTTGCCTTCATACTGACTGGCACCGATGCGCGGTATTCCTTTGATTTTACCTGAGAAGGGGTTGATTTCGTTGATGAAGGCGGGCCAGAAGGCGCGGTTTTCAAGGTGTTGCTTGATGCCGAGCGGGGCGAGGAGGATGAAGTTTTGGTGGAGATTGGTGAATTTCATCGTGCGGCCTTTCCGGCTGGTGGCAGAGAGGCTACCTGAAAAAGGAAGGAGGGGAAAATCCGGTTTCAGGTAGCCTGATGGAGCTTGAGGCTACCTGAAAAACGGACGACTTGGCAAATCCGTGCCTCTGCCGCTCGTTTTTTGTTTTTATACGCGGGATTCGGGTTTTATCCGACGGCCTTTTCCAGCAGCACCACGGCTTGGGCTTCGATGCCTTCCATGCGGCCGAGGTAGCCGAGTTTTTCGTTGGTTTTGCCTT
Source organism: Eikenella sp. NML99-0057 (assembly GCF_001648535.1). NCBI lineage: Bacteria > Pseudomonadati > Pseudomonadota > Betaproteobacteria > Neisseriales > Neisseriaceae > Eikenella > Eikenella sp. NML99-0057. The sequence goes on from NZ_LXST01000001.1 coordinate 496,127, forward strand.
TGATATTGACGCAGTTTTCAGCTAATCCCAAGTCGGCGGCAATATTGGCGCGCATGGCGGCGATATGGGGGCGCAGTTTGGGCTGCTGGGCGATGATGGTGCTGTCCACGTTCACTACGCGCCAGCCTTGGGCTTGCACGGCGGCGTAGGCTTGGCGCAGCAGGGCGCGGCTGTCGGCGTCTTTATGTTCGGCGGCGGTGTCGGGGAAGTGGGTGCCGATATCGCCCAAGGCGGCGGCACCGAGCAGGGCATCGGTGATGGCGTGCAGCAGGGCGTCGGCGTCGGAGTGGCCGAGCAGGCCTTTTTCAAAGGGGATGGTTACGCCGCCGAGAATGAGCGGGCGGCCGGGCACGAGCTGGTGGACGTCGTAGCCTTGTCCGATGCGGAGGGTCATGGAAGTTGCCTTTGTTGGGTGGATTTTAGGTTTCAGGTAGCCTTGGAGCGGGAGGCTACCTGAAAAATCAGTTGTCGATCAAATGGCCGAGTTTGGCGGCTTTGGTTTGCAGGTAGCCTGTGTTCTCGCTGTTTTGTCCCACCAAAAGTGGCACACGTTCGGTGATTTTAATGCCGCTTTGCTCCATCTTGCTGATTTTATCGGGATTATTGGTAAGCAGGCGGATGGAGTGAACGCCGAGGTGCTGGTAGATGGCTTGGGCCAGGCTGAAATCGCGGGCGTCTACGGGCAGGCCGAGGGCGAGGTTGGCTTCTACGGTATCGAGGCCTTGGTCTTGCAACGCATAGGCGCGGATTTTATTGATGAGGCCGATGCCGCGCCCTTCTTGGCGCAGATACACAATCACGCCGCGTCCTTCGCGCTGCACGGCCTGCATGGCGGCTTGCAGCTGGGGGCCGCAGTCGCATTTTTGTGAAAACAGGGCGTCGCCGGTAAGGCATTCGGAGTGGATGCGGGAGAGTACGGGCTCGCCGTTGGCGATATCGCCCATGCTCAGGGCGATGTGTTCTTGGCCGCTCGGCTCTTCGAAGCCGTGCATGGTGAAGATGCCGTATTCGGTGGGCAGGCGGCAGGAGGCGATGAATTTTAGCGGGGTCATGGTGCTTGTTTGGTGTGTGTGGAGTGCTTGTTTTTAACTTTCAGGTAGCCTTTATTCGACGGCGTCTTCCGGCTGCAACAAAGCGGCGAGCGGTTCGGTCAAGGCAAGAGCCAGGCCGACCCAGATGCTTTGGGCGGCTTCATCGAAGGCGGCGGTGTGGCCATGTTCGAGATACACCACGCCGAGCACGCGGCCGTTTTCGGCGCATACCGGTACGGCCAGCTGGCTGCCGGGGCGGTGACGGCTACCGGCGAGGTCGCCGTTTTGCAGCCATTGGGCAACGTCGTCTATTTGGTTCAGCCAACCGGTTTGCGCGCTACGCGTGGCTAGGTGGGCGGTGTGCGCGGCTTCTAAGTCTTGCTCTACGGCGAGCAGCTTTTCCAACGGCTCGCCTTGCGCCACCAGGTGCAGCAGGCTGCCTGGTGTGTGCAGCAGATACACGGCGGCGCTGCGGCAGGGGCTGGCGGTATAGGCGGAATCAAGCGCCATAAAGATTTGGCGCAGCCGGGCGTGGTGCACTTCGTTGCGCGGCAGATGCTGCTCCAATGTGCCGTCTGCACTGCGATACCACAGGATTTCCGGCTCAATCTCCGCCCTGCCCGCCGCCATCACGCTGCCGGCGGTGAGCATGGCTATCTGCACCGCCTCTGCCGGCAGTTTCAGGCCTTGGGTGCGCAGGTAATCTTGAATCAATGCGGTACTCATGGCGGCTTTCCTGAAAAATGGGCAATGATACTGCTAGAGCGGGCAAATGACAATTTCCATTGCTATAGCAATCGGCTATCACTGCCCTGCCCCTTGTGCCATGCCGACATTTTCAGGTAGCCTTCCTTCCTTTGATAACCAGCCACCCAACCCAATCATGAAACTCAAACCCTTCCTCACGCAAGCCGCCTCCGTGCTGCACCGCCTCGACCAACTCCTGCCGCCCGAACAGCGCGAGCCCGATTGGCAAGCCATCGCTTTCCGCTGGCAGAAACACGGCAACGGCGGCCTGCTCACCACCCTGCCCCGCCCGCACACTTTCCCCCTCTCCCGCCTGTGTGCCATCAGCCCGCAAACCCAGCGCCTGGTGCGCAATACCGAGCAATTCCTCGCCGGCCGCCCGGCCAACAACGCACTGCTCACCGGCGCGCGCGGCACAGGCAAATCCTCGCTCATCAAAGCCCTGCTGCACGAATACGCCGAGCGTGGCCTGCGCCTGATTGAAGTGGACAAACACGACCTTGCCGGCCTGCCCGCCCTACTCGATTTGCTCGCCCCGCGCAGTGAAAAATTCATCGTTTTCTGCGACGATCTTTCCTTTGAAGACGGCGAAGACAGCTACAAAGCCCTCAAAACCGCGCTGGACGGCGGCCTCTCCCGCCGCGCCGACAACGTGCTGGTGTACGCCACCTCCAACCGCCGCCACCTCATGCCCGAACACATGGCCGACAACCTCGCCCGCACCGGCGAGTGCGGCGAAGTGCACCCGCAGGAAGCAGTGGAAGAAAAAGTCTCCCTCTCCGACCGCTTCGGCCTTTGGCTCAGCTTCTACCCTTTCAGCCAAGAAGACTACCTCGCCGCGGCTGAAAGCTGGCTGGCCGATGCCGGCCTGCCGCTGGATGACACCGCCCGCCGCGCCGCCCTCCAATGGGCGCAGATGCGCGGCAGCCGCTCCGGCCGCACCGCCTACCAGTTCGCCTGCGACTGGGCCGGCCGCCTGCCGCACGAACGGGAAGTGGATTAGCAGTTTGGAATAGCTACAAATCAAAGGCTACCTGAAACCCTGGTTTGGATTTTCAGGTAGCCTTTTTCCCAATTCAATATACAATTGGTGAAAATCCAAGTTTAATTTATGGAGTAAAACATGTACGGACTGGCTATTATATTTTTGTTTTTCTTTTCGCTGATTTTGTGGATTGTGCTGACAAGGTTGGCCGTTAAATTCGGCAGAAAGATATTCACCCGGATGTTGCCTCAATATGGTTGGGCGGGGAAGGCCGGAGCATTTGCCGGATTTATGCTGCTGATGGGCGGCTGGATTGTGAAATGGAAAATTGAGAACTGGCAGGCAGTCCGTCATGCCGAGGAAGCATGCAAAAAAAACGGGGGTATGGGTATATGTGGATCCCGAGGAGTGGAAACGGATGGTGGGCGGCGAGGAAGCTTGGCGGGAGTTGGGCTATTATCCTTATGCCGGCACTTCAAAAGAAGTGGGCACGCGTTATCCGGAAACAGTGGATTTTGAAGGGATAGAGTATCAATTTAGCGATGGCGACAATACACGTGTGGCATGGTATACTAATTTTAAGTTGTCTAATAAACCATATGTTTCATTATGGAGTGAAATACATTATGATGCCGTCAGTAAAAGGGTATTGTATAAGGCAACAACCTCCTATCTTCAGCAACCATCAATAGAAGAGGGATTTAAGGGTTTTTTTGGAGCGGGGAGAAAGACTGCCGAAGCATATACAAATTGAAGCAAAGAGAAGTTTTCCACCAATTTATATATTTACCAACCAACCATAAGGGATCTTAAGTCATGAATGCTAATCAATCTGTAGCCAAGAAGGTGAAACCGGAAAAGAAAGCCCCAATCCGTCAAAAGATATCCTGGCAATGCGCGGCAAATCCGGGCAACGGCAAAGCGGCTATCCCTAAAAGGCTACCTGAAAACCTTGGCAACAGGATTTTCAGGTAGCTTTTTTTCATACTGCGGCTAAGCCATTGGCACTATCACACAAAATCCAATATCGGCCAGCCGCGCTGTGCGGCGGTGAGGGTGAGCACGGGGTCGGGATTAACGGCTACGGGCTGGTTTACCTGCTCCAAGAGCGGTAGGTCGTTGCGGGAATCGCTGTAGAAATAAACTTTTTCGTAGTCGGCCTGGCTTTGGCCGCGTTCGGCCAGCCATTGGTGCAGGCGGGTTACTTTGCCCTCTTGGAAGCTGGGCGTGCCTATCGGGCGGCCGGTGTAGTTACCTTGGGCATCGGTTTCGAGGCTGATGCCGATGATGTTTTCAATGCCGAATTCGCGGGCGATGGGGGTGATGATGAATTCGTTGGTGGCGGAAATCATGAGCAGGGTGTCGCCCGCGTCGCGGTGGCTATCGACCAGCATTCTGGCCATTTGGGTGATGCTTGGGCGGATGCGCTGCATGAACTCGCGGTGCATTTCGTCCAGCTCGGCACGGCTGTATTCGGCTAGCGGGCGCAGGACGAAGGCGAGATAGGCATCGAGATCGAGGCAGCCTTTGCGGTAGTCTCGGTCGAACGCTTGATGGCGCTGCATATCGGCATCGCTGAAGATGCCTTTTTCGTGCAGGAAATTACTCCATTCGCTGCTGGAATCGCAGTTGATGAGAGTATGGTCGAGGTCGAAGATGGCGAGGTTCATTGGTTTAAATATTCTGTTGCAACAGTTGTTTGAGCAGGGGCAGCGTAATGGGGCGGTGGCTGGCTAGGGCGTGGCGGTCGAGGGTGTCGAGCATGGCCATCAGGCTGCCGATGTCGCGCCGCCAATGGTGCAGCAGATAGCGGAAAATATCGGGCGAAATGCGGATTTGGCGGCTGCGGGCGGCTTCGACCAAGGCGGCGATTTTTTCTTCGTCGCTGAGCGGTTTGATTTCATACACCAGGCAGTAGCCCATGCGGGTGCGCAGGTCTTCACGCACGGCTAAGCGCGCCGGCGGCACGCTGGCGCCAATCAGGAGTGCGCCCTGCCGGCTCTGGCGGATATGGTTGCAGAAATTAAACAATTCGGCTTGGCCGTCGGCATCGAGGCTGTCGATTTGGTCGAGGGCGAGATGGCAGTCTGCCGGCGGCATCTCGTGCAGCGGTTCGGCAGCGGCATTCAGGTAGTGTGCGGACAATCCGGCCGCTTCTGCCTGCGCCGCCCAAGCTTGGAGCAAATGGCTTTTACCGGCGCCGGCCGGCCCCCACACATACACAAAAGGCTCGCGCTGCTCGCGCAACACTTGCAACAGCTCGCGGTTGCCCTGGCCGAGAAAGGTGTCGAAACTCGGCGGAGCAGCGGGAAAATCGAGGATGAGTTGATTCATGATGTGATGGAGGCTACCTGAAACAGGGTAGCTGCTTTCAGGTAGCCTTTCGCAGGCTTAAGCCGACTCGCGGATACGGTGCAACACTTCTTCTTTGCCGATCAAGGCCAGCACGGCATCCACGCTGGGCGTTTTGGCGGTGCCGCACACCGCCAGGCGCAGCGGCATACCGAGTTTGCCCATTTTGATGCCTTCGGCTTCGCAGAACGGAGGGAACAGGGCGTGGATGTTTTCTGCCGTCCAATCCTGTTCGGGCAGTTCGGCCAGTTTGGCGGCGAAACGCTGCATCCGCGCGGGAGCTTCGCTATCCCAATGTTTGGCCACATCGGCTTCCAACGGCACGGCTTTGCGGTAGAAGTAGGTGCATTCGGCGGCCAGTGCGTTTAAATCGTGGGCGCGGTCTTTCACCAATGCCAGCACGTCTTCCAGCTTGGGGTTACCTGAAACCACAACACCTTGTTTTTCCAAGCGTGGCAACACCAGTTTGGCCAGTTCGGCGTTACTTGTGGCTTTGATGTGTTCGGCGTTGATCCAATATAGTTTTTTTGCATCCATGCGGCTGGCGGAGGAAGAAACGTGTTCCAGCTCAAACCATTGCACGAACTGCTCCATATTGAAAAACTCGTCGTCGCCGTGCGCCCAGCCCAAACGGGCGAGGTAGTTGAGCAGGGCTTCGGGCAGGATGCCCATGTCTTCGTATTCGGTAATGGCCACGGTGTCGCCGCTGCGTTTGGAGATTTTCTTGCCCTGCTCGTTTAGGATCATGGGCAGGTGGGCGTATTCGGGCGGGGTGGCACCGAGGGCTTTGAAAATGTTGATTTGTTTCGGCGTGTTGTTCACATGGTCGTCGCCACGGATAACGTGGGTGATGCCCATGTCCATATCGTCGGCCACCACGCAGAAGTTGTAGGTGGGCGTGCCATCGGCGCGGGCGATGATGAGGTCGTCGAGCGCAGCATTGGGGATGCTGATTTCGCCTTTTACCAAATCATTCCAGCGGGTTACGCCGTCGGTCGGCATTTTGAAGCGGACAACTGGCTCTACCCCTGCGGGAATTTCCGGCAGTGTTTTGCCGGCTTCCGGCCGCCAGCGGCGGTCGTAAGTGGCCGTGCCTTCGCGCTCGGCTTTTTCGCGCATCTGCTCCAATTCTTCTTTGCTGCAATAGCAATGGTAGGCATGGCCTGAATTAAGCAGTTGTTGGATTAACTCTTTATAGCGCGGGAAGTTTTGGGTTTGGTAAACGATATTGTCGGCATTGTCGGCGTGCAGGCCTACCCATTGCATGCCGTTGAGAATGATTTGCACGGATTCGGCGGTGGAGCGTTCCAAATCGGTGTCTTCGATGCGCAGCAGGAATTCGCCGCCGTGATGTCTGGCAAATGCCCATGAATACAGCGCGGTGCGCACGCCGCCGATATGCAGGTAGCCGGTGGGGCTGGGGGCGAAACGGGTTTTGATGGTCATGATATTGGCTTTCGAAATGAGATAGATAGAGGATTAACAAGCTTTCGATACCAAGCGAACCAACGCCGTAGCAAAACTTTAAGTGAATCCGCTATTGAGAAAGGGCGTATTGTAGCGGATTGGGCTGGCTTCGGGGAATGTGGCGGCAGATAAAAGGCTACCTGAAATGCCATGCAAGTTTTCAGGTAGCCTGTTTGCCATTCTGGCAGGCGCGTTACAGCGTGGTGTTCAATGCAGTATCGATGTCGCGCCAAATGTCTTCAATATCCTCAATGCCCACGGAGAAGCGCAGCAGGCCTTCGCGGATGCCGAGTTTTTCTTTCACCGCCGGGCTCATGCCGCTGTGCGATTGGCTGAAGGAATGGTTCACCAGGCTTTCCACGCCGCCAAGGCTGGCGGCCATGTGCAGTAGTTTGAGGTTGCGGATAACAGAATCGGCAGCAGCTTGGCCGTCTTTCTTCAAATATACCGACACCACGCCGCCGAAGCCGCGCATTTGGCGTTTGGCCAATTCGTGATGCTCATGGCTGGGCAGGCCGGGATAGAACACTTTATCCACGGCGGGATGCTGTTCCAAGCGGCGGGCGAGCTCGGCGGCGTTGGCCAGATGCTGCTTCATGCGCACGGAGAGGGTTTTGATGCCGCGCAACACAAGGGCGCAATCCATTGGCCCGGCAATGCCGCCGGTGTTTATCAAGGTGCTTTGCAGGCGTTTGGCCAGGGCTTCTTCCTTAGCCACCACAATACCCATCAGCACGTCGGAATGGCCGCAGAGGTATTTGGTGGCGGAGTGGAACACGATGTCGCAGCCCATATCGAGCGGGTTTTGCAGATAGGGAGTGGCGAAGGTGTTGTCGATGCCCACCACCGCGCCGGCAGCTTTGGCTTTTTGTGCCAATAAAGAGATGTCTACCAGTCGCAGCAGCGGGTTGCTGGGGCTTTCCAGCCACACGAGTTTCACTTTGTGTTCGGCCAAAAGCTTATCTAGGTTTTCAGGTAGCGTAAGGTCGGCGAAAATCACGTTTATGCCCCATTGGGCATACACTTCAGTGAGCAGGTCGTAGGCACCGCCGTAGATATCGGCCACGGCTACGATAGTGTCGCCGGGGCGCAATACGGTACGGAACACGGCATCAATGCCGGCCATACCGCTACCGAAGGCAAAGCCGGCACAACCATGTTCTAACTCAGCCACGGTGTCTTCCAAAATTTTGCGCGTGGGATTACCCATACGCGAATAGCGGTATGGAATATCTTCGCCAATGGTGTGTACAGCGAACATGCTATTTTGGTAGATAGGTGGCATCACGGCACGGTTGTGCTCGTCCGGATTGTAGCTACTGTGGATAACTTCAGTATCAAAATGCATAGGATTCTCCTTTCAGATTGCCTTTACGGCCGCTGGTGGACAGTACAGCTATAGCAAAATTCCCATAACTGCTACACAGCAAAACAGATTGACAACGTAGGCAGCGAAGGACTTTAGCTACAGATACAAAAACAGCCGAGCAGTGTGAGCTGGCTGTTTTTTCTTGGATTTGCAAAGCGCGTACTCTACAAAAATGTTCTGGCGGAAAGGAAGGGATTCGAACCCTCGATACGCTATTCACGTATACACGCTTTCCAGGCGTGCGACTTCAACCACTCATCCACCTTTCCAAGGTAATTCACGTAATTATACTAAAATGCCCACAGCAACGCAACCATTTTCTCCCCCCCTATCCCTGCCGACAATTTCCCGGCAGCAGCGAAAACCCTTCGCTCCGCAGTTGGCCGGCCTTTTCGCGCAGCGGGGTAAGCGGATACACTGTTTTCACTGCCACCAAACCATAAGCCGCGGCGGCTGCCGGCCACCAGCGGTTACCCGCCAACTCCATAAACCGCCACCGCTGCAACGCCCGACTGCTTTTCCACGGCGGCACATACGCCATAAACCGCCCTGTATCCGGCCTGAAGCCGGCCTCAGCCAGCATCCGCCGCACTTTCGGCAGCGGCAGCGCATGGGCGCGCAGGCCGAGTTGTTTTTCAGGTAGCCCGAAGCGCCACAGCGAATACGGATTAAACCCGCTGAGCACCAAACTGCCGTTGGGCACCAATATGCGGAAGCACTCCCGCAGCAATTCTTCCGGCTGCGCACACAATTCCAAACCATGCGGCAACAGTAAGGTTTGCACGCTACCCGACAACAGCGGCAGTTGCGGCAGTGCACACACCACGTCTGCCTGCGCCCTACCCCGCCCCAACCGCAACACCTGATGCGGCCAGCAATCCCAGTTGCAGAGCGAGGTGGTCACGGTAACACCATATAAATTATCCGTATGTACGGCAAAAAACGCCTGCTCCGCCATTTTCAGGTAGCCCCCTGTAGCAGTGTTATCCAGCCATTCGGCCAACCTGTTTTCTTCTATCATGCCGCCTCCTCATTCTTCTGGCCATCATACCTATCAAACAAAATTTTGCAAAACACAGCGCAAAGAAACCTGCCGAAAATGAGAGTTCGGGTGCACTCTCGTGTTATTATTTTATCTCTACGCATGCCGTGCCGGCAAAACGTTCAGCTGCGGCTTGACACGGCTTCCACCCAACCCTTAATATCCAAAAAATTTTTAGCTAATCATAACGTTAAACCAAACGGACTCATTCCTCTGCCATGAGTAAATTCAAATTTCTTTCCCTAGCCATTTTAAGCCTGGGAATTCCAGCTTCTGCCCTCGCCCAAAACTATACACCGGAGCAGATTGCCGCCTCCATCACCAACCTCAACGCTGCCATTCTGCGTAATCCCAGCCAAGCCCGCCACAATAATCTGTGGAGCCGTATGCGGCAAGACTTCCGCATGAGCGAAGTCAATCCCGAAATCGTGCGCCGCCACGAAACCTACTTCAGCACCCGCAGTGCCTATTTCAACCGCACCGTGGAGCGCAGCCGCCCCTATCTCTACCACATTCTCTCCGAAGTGGAAAAGCGCAACATGCCCTCCGAAATCGCTCTGTTGCCGTTTATTGAGAGCGCATTCGTTACCAAAGCCCGTTCTCACGTGGGAGCCTCCGGCCTGTGGCAGTTTATGCCCGCTACCGGCCGCCACTACGGCTTGACGCAAAACAATATTTACGACGGCCGCCACGACATCTACGCTTCCACCAACGCAGCACTGAACTATCTGCAATATCTGCATAATATGTTTGGCGACTGGTCGCTCGCGCTGGCTGCCTACAACTGGGGCGAAGGCAACGTGAGCCGCGCCGTAAACCGCGCCCGCAGCCAGGGGCTCGAGCCGGTGTATGAAAACCTCAATATGCCCAACGAAACGCGCAATTACGTGCCCAAGCTTCTAGCCGTGCGCAACCTCGTGAGCAACCCGCAAGTATTCGGCTTAAATCTTTCCAACATCGAAAACAAGCCCTATTTCGAAGCCATCAGCATCGATAGCCCGATAGATATCAACGCCATCACCCGTCTGGCCAACATCAGCCAAGCCGAATTCGAAGCGCTCAACCCCAGCTTCAAAGTGCCCGTGTTCCTGCCCGAAAACGGTCAGCGCAAACTGCTCTTGCCCGTAGGCGCAGTCAATGCTTTTGAGCGCAACCTGCGCAGTGCCTCCAAAGAATCCCTGCTCTCCTACGACATCCTGCACTCTGACGGTGCCACCACCCTCAGCGACATCGCCGACCGCAACGGCGTGAGCGTGGCCGACCTGCGCCGCACCAACGGCCTCAGCAGCAACACTATCCGTGCCGGTTTGCCTATTCTCGTGGCCAAAAACAGCCTGAACAACAGCCAGCTTGGCCGCGGCGTGCAGATGCTTGCCGACAACAAACCCGCCGGCGGCGACCCGCTGGGCAACCTCATCCGCCGCAACAGCCAGAGCGTATCCGAACGCAACAGCATCGTGGCCGCTGCCAAACCGGCTGCCCAGCCTGTAACACCGCCCGTCCCTGTTCAGGTAGCCTCAGTCCAACCGGCCAACCCGCCCGAACCCGTCCATGCCCCCGTGCAGCAGGCGCAAAACCCAACTGCCCCTGCTACTTTTACCGCATTGGCTTCCAACGGCACCCGTTCCACCGAACCCGCACCCCGCGTGAACAGCTCGCCCGATATTCAGGTAGCCCCAGCTCAAACGGTTGTCCAAACAGCTGCCCAATCCGTAGACCAACCCGCCACGCCCAACAACATCCACAGCCCAAACGACAGGCTACCTGAAACCGTTGAACTTGCCGACAACAGCAATCCCCAGCCCGACCCGTTGATGTCCTTGGCTGGCAACAGCAGCGCAGATAATACCAAGCCTGCCGACGAACCCGGCAGCAGCAGTGCCGCAGCCGCCGTGCGTGCTTCCTTAGCACAAACCGAAGCCCAGGAAACTCGCCGCCAAGCCCAAGCTGAGGTTCGCCGCGCCAACAATGCCAGCTTCGGCCAGCTAGCCGCCAACACCGGCAACAACCAACGCCGCGCTGCCCGACAAGAGCAGCAGGCCAACCGCCGTGGCGCACAAACCGTAACCCACAAAGTGCGGGCCGGCGAATCACTGTATTCCATTGCCCGCCGCTACAACGTGAACGTGGCCGACCTCAGCCGCGTCAACAACCTGCACGGCAACAATATCCGCCCCGGCCAAGTATTGCATGTGAGCGCCAGCAGTAATCATCAGGCCGCCAACCGCTATGCCGACAACAAATCCAGCAGCCGCAACGACCGTAACAGCCGCACCGGCAACGATCGCAATGGCAGAAACAGCCGCCAGCAAACCATGTCCCACACCGTGCGCAGCGGCGATACCCTGCAATCCATCGCCCGCCGCTACAACACCTCCGTGGCTGACATCAAACGTAGCAACAACCTGAGCAACAGCGTGTTGCACCCCGGCCAAAAACTACGCGTGAGCAGCGGCACTTAACTTCTACGAAGAGCGCAACATTTTTCAGGTAGCCTCGATTAAGGCTACCTGAAAATATTTATATAGATTATCTAATAGTTACCAACATCATCCATCAAACATGAATCTGCAAAAACGCCGCGAAATTTTTCAACGCCTGCACGACGCCAACCCCAATCCCACCACCGAGCTGGTGTTTCACAGCCCATTCGAGCTGCTCATCGCCGTGCTGCTCTCCGCCCAAGCCACCGACAAAGGCGTCAATAAAGCTACCGCCAAACTCTTTCCTGTGGCCAACACTCCGCAAGCCATTCTCGATTTAGGCCTAGAAAAGCTGATGGAATACACCCGTACCATCGGCCTCTACCAAACCAAATCCAAACACATTATGCAAACCTGCCGGCTGCTCCTGGAAAAACATGGCGGTGAAGTGCCGGATACCCGCGAAGCGCTCGAAGCGCTGCCCGGCGTCGGCCGCAAAACCGCCAATGTCGTGCTCAACACCGCCTTCGGCCAACCGACCATGGCCGTGGACACCCATATTTTCCGCGTAGCCAACCGCATGAATCTCGCGCCAGGCAAAAACGTGCGCGAAGTGGAAGACAAACTCATGCGCTTCGTGCCCAAAGAATTCCTGCTCAATGCCCACCATTGGCTTATCCTACACGGCCGCTACACCTGCAAAGCGCAAAAGCCCCTGTGCCACGAATGTATCGTGTATGATTTGTGCGAATACAAAGGCAAAACGGTTTAAACCAATAAAACTCAGCCCTGTATGTTCATGGCCATGAGAGGCTACCTGAACATACAGGGCTTGGTTTTAAAGCGGATAGGTTCCAGGTAGCCTCCACTCGGTTGGAAGGCTACCTGAAACACAATGGGCACGCTGTTGCCGCCTAGCAATCAACTTTCCGAACGAAAGAGGCGACGGATATCCTGCTCCAGCGTATCCAGCATTTCATAGCGTTTGCGGTACATAGAGCGTTTTTTGCTTTGCACTTCTTCCAGCGGCGTGCGCTCAATTTGAGTGGGCAGCCGCCAATAGCCGTTGGCATCGAGGCTGCCTTGGTTTTCCTGCCAGAAGGCATCGTAGTTGAACAGCAGGCGGCTGGAGTCATTCCAGCGGAATTTGGCCTGGCTTTTGTGTGGAATGCCGTAGAGCTCGCAGCCGAGTTCGGCAGCCATCAGCTTGAATACGTTCACCATCATAAACATCGGCCGCACGCCGTGCAGTTGCTTGGTGGTGTGGCGGATGAGCTCGGGGGCATCGCTGCTGTGCGGCCCTTGGATGGAGGTAATCAGCAGGCCGTTGGGCGCGATAAAGCTGAACACGGCATCGTAAATGCGGCTGCGCTCGGTGCTTTGCAGGCTCACTAAAAAGAAACCTTCCAACGGGTCTTTATGGTTGATATTCAAACTGATGGAGAGTTCGGGCGCAGGATGGTTGAGCAATGCCGTGCTCTGTGCCACCAGCTCTTGCCACTTGGCAGCGGAAGGTTTGCTTTGCGCCAAAGTGAAGTTGTTAATTACGGCCTGCAATCGCGCATCTTTGCCGAATCGGTTGTCGGCATAAGTATCCAGCACGGCGCGGGCGGCATAGGGATTGTGTTGGAAAATCGGTGCCCACATCGGATGCTGGTTGATGAAGGCGGTAAACTCTTCGCATTGCCGCCGCGCCAGCAGGCGTTGGATGTGGTCGCGCAGATACACCACCGCATATTTGCGGATGCCCCGTTCGCGCAAATTAGGATACTGTTCGTCGAAAGTGGGAAAGTGAAATAAATCAGACATAAGCACCCATATTGTGCCAAACGGCGCCGAGCCGTTTGCGTGAAAAACAAAGCGATGCCGGGCAAAAACCGACCATCGAAAAGCGGTCAATCCTACCCGATTTGCCAACAGCCTTGCAAGGCTTGCCGCTGGGAATGAAGGCTACCTGAAACCCTACTCTACCCTTTCAGGTAGCCTCACGTCTTGCTTCAAGCACAGCCACGCAATTATGATGCTGCCCATTCAGCCATTATTACCGTCCATTATGCACACCACCCCGCTCACCACACCCCCGCTTGCCCCAAAAACCCGACAAGCGCTGCTTGAATTGGGCATAGCCGACACCGCCGATCTGCAACGCATTACGCCTGCCACCGCTTTCCTGCTGCTCAAAGCCAGCGGCCTCACCGTTACTGAATCCACGCTGTGGCAATTGGTATTGCTAGCCGAAGGGCGAGAAGGCTACCTGAACGAAACCGAACAAGCCGAATGGCGCGCCAAACTGCGTGCCCACTGCCCGGTTGCCCTGTTTCCGCCGCGAGAAGAAAGCGAACACTGGATGCGGCAGGCTTTGCAATTGGCCGGGCAGGCCTTGGCCGAAGGCGAAGTGCCGGTGGGCGCGGTGGTGGTGCACCAGGGAGAAATCATCGGGCGCGGCGCCAATGCCTGCGTGGCCGAACACAGCGTGTGCTGCCATGCCGAAATCGCCGCGCTCACTGAAGCCGGCCGCCGGTTGGGCAACTACCGGCTGGACGGCTGCGATTTATACGTTACCCTCGAACCGTGCAGCATGTGCGCCGGCGCCATCATGCAATCGCGTATCCGCCGCCTGATTTACGCTGCTGCCGAGCCGAAAACCGGCGCTGCCGGCAGCATGCTCGACCTGTTTGCCAACAAACAGCTCAACCCACACACCGCCGTGCAAGGCGGCGTGTTAGCAGAGGAAAGTACGAGGCTGCTGCAACGTTTTTTTCAGGAGCGGCGGCAAGGATAGCGTGGATTAAAATAAGGCAGCTAGCCGCAGGCGGCTAAGCAAGCTACCGTAGTAGTATTCTTATTTTGGTTCACTATAAATGCCGAGAGATAAGCCCCCTAGCCCATCCGGCTACCTGAAAAACAGTAGCAGATAGTTTTCAGGTAGCCTTTAATTATGTGCCAACCGCTACTAGAAACTGGCCGAATACAAAACAGCCGGATAACCGTTCCCCGATATTGGAGAAATGCAGTTATCCGGCTGTTGTTTCACCATAGCTGTTTTCAAACTGAAATCAAACCCGGCGCAGTACATTGCATATGGAGCAGCTATATTTTCAGCCAGCCTGCAGCCAAATCACTACTCCATGCCACAGCTGCCATGCCGCCCACAGGCTGACACTCAGCCCGGCCACCAGCCGGAAACGCGAATGTTGCAACAGGCTTTTGAGCTGGTTGGCAAACAGCCTCATCACCAGCGGGTTCGGCCACGTCCAAGCCTAAGGCCAGCATCATCAGTGCGCCATCCTCCGCATTGCCGCTGCCCAGCACATACAGCGAAGCGCTGTATACCATGCCGCACGGCAGCCAACCCACAGCAGGCCAACACCGAAGCAGGCAAGGGGTATTTTGGATGGGCAAGAGGCGGTTTAGAGCGGATTGAGCCGCCACACCAGCTGCCCGAGCTTTTCCACCTGCGCGACATAGGCGTTGAACCCGGCCAGGTACAGGCCGATAAAGGTGTAGCTGCCGATACGGCCGAGGTTCATCAGCATAATCAGTTTCACGCACCCCACCTGCGGCGGCAGCTGCAAAGCAAAGACAGTGCTCAAACCGCCACACATACCGGCGCAACGGCCGCCACCGAGAAAGCCGGTGGCGACGAAGGAGAGGAGTGTGAGGGTAGAGACCATGGCATTGTTTTCAGGTATAGCTCAAGCGCTGATTCCTGCCTACAGCTCGTTGCCTGCTGAAGGGGAATAATTGCTTTGACTATAGCCGTTCGGTGAAAGCTGCCAAACGGCAATTCAGGCTACCTGAAAACAGGTTGCCCACTTTTTCAGGTAGCCTTGGCGGGAAATATGATGATTGGTTTATAGGCTACCTGAAAATGATTTCACAACTTTCAGGTAGCCTGTTGGCGAATGCATCGGGCAATCAAGCTGATTGCTTGGTACCGAAAATCTTGTCGCCGGCATCGCCCAAGCCAGGGATGATGTAGCCGTTTTCGTTGAGGTGGCTGTCGAGCGCGGCAGTGTAGATTTTCACGTCGGGGTGCTTGTCATTCACCAGCTTCACGCCTTCCGGTGCGGCCACCAGTACCAAGGCAGTAATGTTGCGGCAGCCTTTTTTCTTCAGCAAATCAATGGTGGCCACCATCGAGCCGCCGGTGGCGAGCATCGGGTCGAGAATCATGGCCGGGCGTTTGTCCATTTTGCTCACCAATTTCTCGAAATAGGAAACCGGTTGCAGAGTCTCTTCGTCGCGCTGCAGGCCAACCACGCTGATTTTAGCAGTGGGCAACAAATCGAGCACGCCATCGAGCATGCCCAAACCAGCACGCAAAATCGGCACCACGGTTACGGTTTTGCCTTTAATCTGCTGGCCTTCGATGCGGCCACACCAACCTTCGATGGCCAGCGGCTCGATTTCCAGATGGCGGCTGGCTTCGTAGGCCATCAGGCGGGCCAGCTCTTTTACCAAAGTACGGAATTGGTAGGTGTTGCAGTTGGCTTTACGCATCAGGGTGATTTTGTGCTTGATCAGCGGATGATCGATAACGGTTAAGTTCATGGCTATGGTTTCCTTCATTTGATTTGGCGGGACGTATTTTAGCTTAACAGGCGGGCGGGAAAAAGCGGGGAGTATAATTTCTTCCTACAGCATTGGCTCGCCTGGTATTACATGCTGCTGACAGGGTGCATCCCCACTTGAGCACAACAAAAGGCTACCTGAAAACTTTCAGGTAGCCTCTTTATCATTTCAGCAAGCGAACCAGCTTACACTTCAATGATGACTTTCATGGCTTTGGTGCCGGCAGCGTGTGTGAACACGTCGTAGGCCTTTTCCATTTCGCTGAATTTGAAGCGGTGGGTGGCCAGTTTTTCCATCGGCAGCTTGCTGGATTCACAAGCTTTCAGCAGCATGCCGGTGGTATTGGCATTTACCAGGCCGGTGGTAACGGTGATGTTCTTAATCCACAATTTAGCCAAATCAAATTCCACGGATTTACCGTGTACGCCCACGTTGGCCACATGGCCGCCTTCTTTCACCACTTTTTGGCAGATATCCCAAGTGGCAGGATAGCCAACGGCTTCCATGGCACAATCCACGCCGCAACCGCCGGTGATCTCCAAAATTTTGGCCACAGCGTCTTCCTTGTTAGGATTGATGGTGTGGGTGGCGCCCATTTCTTTGGCCATGGCCAGGCGGTTTTCGTCCATATCCACCACGATAATGGTGGCCGGAGAGTAGAACTGGGCAGTCAGCAGGCAGCCCATGCCCACGGGGCCGGCGCCAACGATGGCAATGGCATCACCAGGTTTCACTTGGCCGTACTGCACACCGATTTCATGGCCGGTAGGCAGTGCGTCGGAGAGGAATACAGCCACATCGGTATTGAGGGTTTCGGGCAGATGGTAGAGCGAATTGTCGGCAAACGGAGTGCGCACGTATTCGGCTTGGGTGCCGTCGATCATGTATCCCATAATCCAGCCGCCTTCTTTGCGGCAGTGGGCGTAGAGCTGTTTCTGGCAATTGTCACAAGTGCCGCAGCGGCTCACGCAGGATACGATGACTTTATCGCCTTTTTTGAAGTCTTTAACGGCAGAGCCCACTTCTTCCACCACGCCGATGGCTTCATGGCCGAGGATACGGCCTTCCCATTTGCCGGTTTTTTCGCGGGCAACTGCTTCGATTTCCGGGTTTTTGCCCTTCATGATACCCAAATCTGTACCGCAAATGGTGGTTTTGGTAACGCGAATGATAGCATCAGTAGGATCAATGATAGTGGGAACCGGGCGATCTTCGAAGCGGACATCGTTTTCGCCGTAATAGGTCATGGCCTTCATGGTCTTGCTCATTAGACTCTCCTAATGTGTTTACCGATAAATAATCAGTTGTTGGGAAAGAATCCAGGGAATTCCGGATGGTCCATTATAATCTTTAATTCTTCCCTAATGGTCAAATTTTCCATTTAAAAAATTAGAGCTATATTATAACAATAGCAGTTTGTGGAAATATTGTGTAAATAATAAGATAAGTTTCTATTTTAGAAGCGTTTGCCGACAGCACAGATTAATCGAACTCTCGCTATGGCGGTAGCCTATATTACCGTATTATCTTTTATTGTTATGGCTCATATTGTTATGGCTCACTGTTTGTATGGCTGCAGCCATAGCTCCGTAGGCAGTGAATTGCTTTAGCTATAACATTAAAAGACTACCTGAAAACCCAATACTTGCCTCTCACAAAATACAAAACAGCCTCTATTCCAACTGAACGGAGGCTGTTTCTATACAAACAAAATTACACTTTAGCAGCCGCAGCCACTTCAGCAGCGTAATCTACTTCTTTTTTCTCGATGCCGTCTCCCACTTTGAAACGGACGAAGTTCACGATCTCAGTACCCTGTTGTTTCAGGAACTGCTCAACAGTCTGATCAGGGTTCATCACGAAGGGTTGACCCAGCAGCGTTACTTCGGCCAAGAATTTCTTCACGCGGCCTTCCACCATTTTGGCGGCGATTTCGGCGGGCTTGCCAGAAGCAATAGCCTGCTCGGTATAGATGTGGCGCTCTTTAGCCACCACTTCGGGATCAACCTGCTCGGCAGAGATGCATTGCGGCTTAGAAGCCACGATGTGCATGCCAACGTAGCGGGCAGTAGTCTCATCGCCTTTGTATTCCACCAGTACGCCTTCAGTGGCGGCAGCACCGTGGATGTAGGTGGTGAGGCTGTTGGCAGCTTCGATGATTTCAAAGCGGCGTACAGAAATGTTTTCGCCCAATTTGGCAATCACAGCTTTGCGCTCACCTTCCACCAACTCGGCCAGAGCTTCAACCGTGGCCGGTTTTTTCTCAGCAGCAGTTTTGGCTATGGATTGAGCAAAGGCGATGAAGCCGGTGTCTTTGGCCACGAAGTCGGTTTCGCAGTTCACTTCCACCAAAGCGCCAACTTTGCCTTCAATAGCATAAGCCAACACGCCTTCGGCAGCGGTACGGCCGGCCAGCTTGCTGGCTTTGGCGCCGGATTTAATACGCAGGATTTCTTCAGCTTTGGCCATGTCGCCATCGGCTTCCACCAGGGCTTTTTTGCATTCCATCATGCCCAAGCCAGTGGCGGCACGCAGATCAGCAACCATTTTTGCGGTAATTGCAGACATTATTTACTCCTGTTTTATTGAGAAACGCGGCCGGATGCCGCGCTTGGATAAATTGAAGGCTACCTGAAAGGCTGGATTTGGCGTCCGCTTGTTGAAACGGTGTCTTCAGGTAGCCTCACGCTGTATCGGCTTAGGCAGATTCGGCTTCGTCGGCAGCAGCCTGCCGTGCGGCGGCTACGGTTTCGGCCAAGGCCTGGTTTTTGCCTTCCAATACAGCATCGGCGATACCGCGGCAGTACAGGCGGATGGCTTTGGCGGAGTCGTCGTTACCGGGGATAACGTGTTTCACACCTTCTGGATCGTTATTGGTATCCACCACGCCGATTACCGGAATGCCCAGTTTGCCGGCTTCGGTCAGCGTACCTTTTTGGTAGCCGGTGTCAATCACGAAAATGGCGTCGGGCAGGCCTTTCATGTTTTTGATGCCGCCTAGTGAGCGTTCCAGCTTTTCCACTTCGCGTTGAATGGTGAGCAGTTCTTTTTTGTTGTATCCGCTGGCTTCAGCATTTTCCAAAATGGCTGCTTTTTCTTCCAAGCGTTTGATAGACTGCTTAACGGTTTTGTAGTTGGTCAGCATACCGCCCAACCAGCGGTGATCCACATAGGGCATACCGGCACGGGTGGCTTCTTCACGCACGATGTCACGGGCTTGGCGCTTGGTGCCGACAAACAGGATGGTGCCTTTGTTGGCAGCCAAACGGCGAACGGCGTCTTGCGCTTCCTGGAACAGGGGCAGGGTTTTTTCCAAGTTTACGATATGGATTTTGTTGCGGGCGCCGAAAATGTATTGTTCCATTTTCGGGTTCCAGTAACGGGTCTGATGACCGAAGTGAACACCTGCTTCCAACATCTGGCGCATAGTAATTTGAGACATTTATTTTCCTTACAAAGGGTTATAGCAAACATCAATGCACACAGAATCTCAAAACTTCAAAACTGAGACACCCTTTGGTGCAAGATGCGAGCGTTAAGTTAAGATAAAAAAGAAACAGCTTTCAAAACGAAAGCTGCGGGATTATAGGAGAAAAGTGTTATTTTGGCAAGATTTCCCTACCCTGTTTTTCTTCCTGCTTGAGGCGTTTGTTGCGCAAACGGATAGTAAGTCACCCCAAATGCAAACAGCGTGTGCAAGATTATCTACACCACCAAATAAATCAGCATTCGTGCCAACGATGGCTGAGCGAGGGCAAACACCAGGATAACAAAAAATATAGCCGATAAAAACAATGCGCCACATGGTGTCTTTCTGATAGGACTACCTGAAAAATCAAGGCTACCTGAAAACAGGATTGATATTTTCAGGTAGCCTCATGCCTACTGCTACGGTAGCTGATATTCCTGCCCGTCTGCAGTAAGAAGTTTGGGCTGGCAGTTATCGTTAATCACCGTTTCGTCAATCACTACTGTTTTCACCTGTTCTTTGATATCTGGCAGGCGGAACATGGTTTCCAACAGAGCGTGCTCCACAATCGAACGCAGGCCGCGCGCGCCAGTTTTGCGCCGCATAGCAAGTTTGGCGATACTGCACAGAGCAGACGGCTGCACCTTCAGCTCCACCCCTTCCATTTCAAACAGCGTTTGATATTGTTTCACCAAAGCATTTTTCGGCTCGGTCAGGATATTGATGAGTGCTTCCTCATCCAATTCGGCCAGCGTGGCAATCACCGGCAAACGACCGATCAGCTCGGGAATCAGGCCGAATTTAATCAAATCTTCCGGCTCGACAATTTCAAACAGCTCAGTAACATCGGCATCTTCGTCTTTGCTGTGCACCGAAGCGCCAAAGCCGATACCGCCCTTTTCCGTACGCTGGCGGATAACCTTTTCCAAGCCGGCAAACGCGCCGCCGCAAATGAACAGGATATTGGTGGTATCCACCTGAATAAAATCCTGATTCGGGTGTTTGCGCCCACCCTGCGGCGGCACGGACGCCACCGTGCCTTCAATCAGTTTCAACAAAGCCTGTTGCACACCCTCGCCGGATACATCGCGGGTAATCGATGGATTGTCGCTCTTGCGCGATATTTTGTCGATTTCGTCAATATAGACAATACCTTTCTGCGCCTTCTCTACATTAAAATCGCAATTACCCAAGAGCTTGGTAATAATCTGCTCCACGTCCTCGCCCACATAACCGGCTTCGGTAAGCGTGGTGGCATCGGCCATGACAAACGGCACGTCCAAACGCCGTGCCAAGCTTTGCGCCAGCAAAGTTTTACCTGAGCCGGTGGGGCCGATGAGCAAAATGTTGGATTTGGCCAACTCTACAGTATCGCCCTCTTTCGGATGCCGCAGGCGTTTATAGTGGTTGTACACCGCTACCGCCAGCACCTTTTTGGCCTGTTCCTGGCCGATAACGTGCTGGTTCAAATTGCTGACAATTTCAGCCGGCGTGGGCAACCTGTCTTCGCCGGTGTGCGTTTCGCCATCCGCTGTACCCTCGCTGTGGATCATGTGGCTGCAGGTGTCGATACACTCGTTGCAAATCAATGCATTATCGCCTTCAATCAGGTTTTTTATTTCGTTTTCCGATTTGCCGCAGAAAGAACAGTATCGGGTTTCGTTGCTCATTTTGGTGTGATTCCGCAATGTAATATGTTGTGCCGTAAGAAGATGGCGAAATGTGAAAGTATATAGGGGAATCCTGCGCACATCAACGCAGACACTGCCGCCATCAGTGCTATATCCCAATTATTATCTTCATAGCAAAACCTGCCCTTTACAAAGATTCTTTTACACTATCTAGGGTTTACAAACTTGTATTTTTTATCCACAATAAGCAAGTTTTTATTTTTACCGTTAAAACAGATATTTGCCTGCTGCAACAGTAAACCGCCTGATGGCATTGGAACACAACAGACTGATAGGTAACAAAATTGTTTGCAATTAAAAAGACTTGGCTGATTTTGGCCACCGGATTAAGCCTGGCCTTGGCCAGCCTGCCCGCCGCCGCGCAAGACGACATCGATGTGCTTGGCCAGTTCCTTGAACAAAACCTGCCCGTGCAAGACGACCCGCTTGGCACTTTCCTCAGCAGCCGTCCGGCTGAACGGGTGGAAGCCCAGGCTGCCGTGGCCGGGCCGATGCTCACTTCGCAATCCGCACTGATTATGAATGGCCGCAGCGGCGAGATCCTGTATCAAAAAGGTATCGACCAAGTTCGTCCCATTGCCTCCATTTCCAAACTGATGGCTGCCATGGTGGTGCTGGATGCCCGCCAAAATATGAATGAAACCCTGGAAATCACCGAAGCCGAAATCGACCGCCTCAAAGGCACCGGCAGCCGTCTTTCCGTGGGTACCACCCTCACCCGTCGCGAAATGCTGCATTTAGGCCTGATGAGCAGCGAAAACCGTGCCATCCACGCCCTTGCCCGCAACTATCCTGGCGGCCTGCCTGCTTTCATGAGCGCCATGAACCGCAAAGCGCAGAGCCTCGGCATGCAGCAGACCCGCTTCTACGATCCCACTGGCCTCGATTTCCGCAATGTATCTACCGCGCGTGATTTGAGCCTGATGGTGCGTGCCGCCCACGAATACCCGCTTATCCGCCAATTTTCCACTTCCAATTCCGGCTCTGCCCAAACCAGCAACGGCCGCGTACAGCAATACCGCAACTCCAACGCCTTGGTGCGCGAAGGTACTTGGAATATCTCTTTGCAGAAAACCGGCTACATCCGCGAAAGCGGCCGCTCCATGGTGCTGTATGCCAACGTGCAGCGCCAGCCGCTGATTATCGTACTGCTCAATTCCCCCTCGCCCACCACTCGCGTAAACGATGCACGCGCGATTCAAAACTGGGTGAACAGCCGCGAAATTTAAGCCTAATCAGCTTTTTGCATACGCAATATAAAGGCTACTTGAAAATAGATACTTTCTTTTTCAGGTAGCCTGTGGTGTATGATGGAGTTCAGGCAGCCTGATTTGAGGCTGCCTGAAAACGTACGCTTTAACGAAATTAAAATAGTTTATTATTTTTCAGCCAGCTATGCTTTTTCAGGCAGCCCGATGAACGCGCGGTAGGCGGCAGAAAATCCATCAGCATGGCTCAAAAACGGGATGTGCGCGGCCTTATCAATCAGCAGCAGGCGGCTGTTGGGCAGTTGGCGGTGCAGGTATTCGCCCATGCGCGGCGGAGTGATGCCGTCTTTGCCGCCAAACACGAGCAACACGGGGCACTGCACCTGCGGCAGCAACACGCGGGCATCGGTGCGCACCACGGCATCCAGCGCGGCTTGCAGGCTGGGCGGCACGCCGTGGCGGATAATCTCCGGCAGCACTTCGTCGGCCAGGTGGGCGCGTTCAGGGATGTGCAGAAATTGCAGCTGCAAAAACTGGCGCATATATTTGGCAAAATCTTGGGCAAACAGCGGTATCATCTTGCCCAGCGCGGGTTTGGCCAAACCTTCGGGATAATCCGGCGCGGCGGTGAGGCGGGCAAAGCTGGCGGTCAGGCACAGGCTGCGCACCTTTTCGGGATGACGAGCAGCCATATGCAGCGCCACCAGCCCGCCGAGCGACCAGCCGAGCAGGTGTGTAGGCTCGTTTAACTGTGCCGCCAGCGAGTCGGCCACCGCGGCCACATCGAACGTGCCGTCAAATCCAGCCGTACCGTGGCCGGGCAAATCGGGCGCGGCAACGCGGCATTCGGGCAGACCGACAGCTAGCAGGTCGAAAATATGGTGGTTGGCCGCCCAACCGTGCAACAGCATAATATTTACGGAATCAGACATATGGCACTTTCAACTTGGTTAGTTGGGCAGTGGCAGCGTTTTAGCTCCGCAGAAACTCGCTTCGCTCGTTTTAAGGCAGCCTCCAGCCGGGGCAAACGCTGCGTATTATGCCATGAATTATCCGGCAGCCAGGCATTGTGCGGCGGCTGCACGGCGGATTTGCACTGCCTGCGGCTGGATGCGCGCCGCCGCTGCCCGTTGTGCGCCGGTGTTTCCGCTTCCGGCCTGCCGTGCGGCCGCTGCCAACGCAAACCGCCGCCGCAAACCTTGCTGCACGCTGCCTTAGCCTACCGGCCGCCGCTGAGCAACCTGCTGTATGCCTATAAATTCCTCGGCCGCAACGATTTATATGCCGCCTTAGCCGAGCTGATGCTGGCCAAGCCGCCCGCGTGGCCGGCTGAACCTGATTTGGTAATGGCCATGCCTTTGAGCGTGCGGCGGCTGCATAAACGTGGTTTCAACCAGAGTTTGTTGCTGGCCGAATCGGTAGCTAAACACTTGAATCTTCCGCTATTACCGCCGTTTGTGGCAACCCGCTCTCACCGCCCCGCGCAAAGCACTCTGCCCCGTCAATTACGCACCAAAAACGTGCGTGGCATTTTTCAGGTAGCCCCGGCGGCGGATGTAAAGAACCGTCATGTGCTGTTAATCGACGATGTTGTTACCAGCGGTGCAACAATCGGCGAACTTGCCCGAACTTTGCAGCGGGCGGGGGCTGCAGCGGTTTATGGCTGGGTGCTCGCCCGTGCCGAATGAAAAGATAATTGACGTAGTTACCCCGCTGCGGCATCATGCCGCGCATCTTCCCAACGGCTGGTTTGTTGCAAATCAGCCTTATTTGTTTGAATTTCGCTGCATATCGCTTCATGTTCAGCATTGTTTTATACCAACCCGAAATCCCGCCCAACACCGGCAACATCATCCGCCTGTGTGCCAACAGCGGCGCCGATTTGCACTTGGTGAAACCGCTGGGTTTTCCCTTGGATTCGGCCAAAATGAAGCGTGCCGGGCTCGATTATCACGAATTTGCCCGCATCAGCTTGCACGAAACCTTTGAAGGCTGCCTTGCCGCCTTGGAGGGTCAACGCATTTTCGCACTCACCACCAAAGGCTGCACCCGGCCCGACCAAGCCGAATTCCAGCCAGGCGATGTTTTCCTGTTCGGCCCCGAAACCCGCGGTTTGCCGGCGGCAATCCTCGAAAGGCTACTTGAAAACCAAAAATTGCGCCTGCCCATGCTGCCCGGTAGCCGTAGCATGAACCTTTCCAATACAGTGGCTGTGATGCTGTATGAAGCATGGCGGCAAAACGGCTACCAAGGCGGCGTCTAACCGCCAACAACCCCATCCACTCAAGAAACGGAGTCTGTTTTGGCTAAATTGAAAAATGCCTTCTTTATCGGCATCACTGCCGCTATCGGTCTGTGTACCGCCCTGATTAACACCGCCGCTGCCGAACCCAAAGCCGCAACGGCCAAGCCCGCCGCCCGGCAGCAATACCACAGCCGCGGTAGCATTCATTTAAACGCCGTCGCCAAACCCGAACGGCTTCACCAATCCGCCAACCGCAGCTACCAAGTACGCGGTGTGCGCTACACCCCGATGACTAATGTGCGCCAGTTCACTCAAACCGGCCGCGCATCTTGGTATGGTCGCCAATTCCACGGCCGCCTCACCGCTTCCGGCGAGCGCTACGACATGAACCTCATGACCGCCGCCCACAAAACCCTGCCCATCCCCAGCTATGCCCGCGTAACCAACCTTTCCAACGGCAAAAGCGTGGTGGTGCGCATTAACGACCGCGGCCCCTTCCACAGCAGCCGCGTCATCGACGTATCCCAATCCGCCGCCCGCCAGCTTGGCTTCATCAATGCCGGCACCGCCAACGTGCGCATCGAACAAATTCTGCCCAGCCAGGCACGCGCCGAGGCCGAAACCCAACAGCCCGCTGCCAAACCAGCCGGCAATATTTATGTGGATTTGCGCTGCTTCAACCAGCGCAAAGCCGCCCACGACTACGTAGTGCAAACCACCACCCGCCTGCGCCACGCCAACAATACCAGCCAACAGGTATTCATGGTGCCGCAGCGCAACGGCGGCTTCCTCGTCCGCATGGGCCCGTTCACCCACCAAGACAAGGCCGAACAAACCAAGGCTGTGGTTACTACCGAACTGTAAAAACGCCAACTATCGGCAAACAGGCTACCTGAAAACGCAGCGCAGCGAAGTTTCTGCGAAGCTAAACTTTCAGGTAGCCTGTTTCTTATCCGCCACTACTCAAAATAACCTAATCAAGAACAATTCTTGTCTTGTCAAACCATCCAGCTTATGATTAAATGTTATGGTATAACATTTGAAAGGCTGTTTATGAAACCAAATATCCACCCCGAAAACTACCGCACCGTCCTGTTCTTTGACAGCAGTGCCAACGAAGGCTGGCTCATCCGCTCCTGTGCCCCCACCAACAACACCATGCAATGGAAAGACGGCAAAGAATATCCCGTATTTATGCTCGACACCTCTGCCGCCTCCCACCCCGTTTATACCGGCCAGCAACGCGAGCACAGCAAACAAGGTCGCGCCAGCGCATTCAACCAACGCTACGGCAGCATGATGTCTGCCCTAAAAAAGGATAACTAAAATGCAAGTCCTCTCCTCTCTCAAAGCCGCCAAAACCCGCCATCGCGACTGCCAAGTGGTACGCCGTCGGGGCAAAGTGTACGTGATTTGCAAAAGCAATCCCCGCTTTAAGGCTCGGCAGCGTTAAGCTGGATTTCAACTAAACAATAGGCTACCTGAAAACCATTTCCGCGAAGCCAATACCTCTTTCGACAACGCCCATTTTCCGATTCCGATTCAACACGCATAGACCGTTGCCGAATCTAAGGTTTCTTGCAAACCCGGCGTTGGCTTCGCGGAAATGGTTTTCAGGTAGCCTTTCTGTTCCCACTGTAAAACTCAATCATGCCATGGCATCAAACCAGCCCCTATCCCGTCAATAAATTCAACCCCTTCCCGCAAAGCCCTCGTTTATTCCACCGCAAACGCGTATAATGCGCCACTTTTACTAAGTCATTCCTACGGGATAGACATGAGCGAGCAAACACCGTCAGAAAGCAGCGGCATCGGCAAAGCCATCAAGCGCTACCTGATTACCGGCCTCCTAGTCTGGCTACCCATCACCATCACCCTGTGGGTGGTAACCTACATCGTTTCCACCACCGACCACCTCTTCAACCTGCTGCCCACCCAATGGCAGCCGGAGAGCTACCTCGGCTTCAACATCCCCGGCCTCGGCTTCATCCTGGCCATCGTTGTGCTGTTCGTAACCGGCGTGCTCGGCGCCAACGTGCTCGGACGCAAAGTGATTGAAGGCTGGGATTCGCTCTTGGGGCGTATCCCTGTGGTGAAATCCATCTATTCCAGCGTGAAAAAAGTGTCCGAGAGCCTGCTCTCCGACAACAGCCGCTCGTTCAAAACCCCCGTGCTCGTGCCATTCCCACAGCCCGATATTTGGACGATTGCTTTTGTGTCCGGCAGCCTTTCCGAATCATTGCAGCAAGGGCTACCTGAAAACGAAGAATACCTCTCCGTATACGTGCCCACCACGCCCAACCCCACCAGCGGCTACTATATCTTCGTACGCAAACAAGATATCCGCCCCTTAGCCATGAGCGTGGATGAAGCGTTGAAATACGTGATTTCGCTGGGTATGGTGGCGCCAGATGAGCACAAAAACGGCAAATTAGCTGCTCCAACCAAGTTGCCAGAGCCTACCGAATGATTTTTCAGATAGCCCCTCCAATTCCAAAGGCTACCTGAACCCCCCGCAAACCTTTACAATTAACCCTTATCGTTTAACAAAACACTTTTCAGGAAACACCGAAATGCGTACCAACTACTGCGGCCTAATCAGCGAGCAATACTTAGACCAAACCGTAACCGTCAAAGGCTGGGTGCACCGCCGGCGCGACCACGGCGGCGTAATCTTTATCGACCTGCGCGACCGCGAAGGCATCGTCCAAGTCGTCATCGACCCCGATACGCCCGAAGCGTTCAAATTGGCCGATTCCGCCCGCAACGAATATGTTTTGAGTATTACCGGCCGCGTGCGCAACCGCCCCGAAGGCACCACCAACGACAAAATGGTGTCCGGCAAAATCGAGATTTTGGCCAAAGAAATCGAAATCCTGAACCCCGCCGCCACGCCGCCGTTCATGATTGACGACGAAAACATCAGCGAAACCGTGCGCCTGCAAAACCGCGTCATCGACCTGCGCCGCCCCGTGATGCAGCGCAACCTGCGCCTGCGTTATCAGGTAGCCATGGGCGTGCGCCGTTATTTGGACGCACAAGGCTTCATCGACATCGAAACGCCGATGCTGACCCGCTCCACCCCCGAAGGCGCGCGCGACTACCTCGTGCCCAGCCGCGTGCATCCGGGCGAATTTTTCGCCCTGCCACAATCGCCGCAGTTGTTCAAACAACTGCTGATGGTGGCCGGTTTCGACCGCTACTACCAAATCACCAAATGCTTCCGCGACGAAGATTTGCGTGCCGACCGCCAGCCAGAATTCACCCAAATCGACTTGGAAACCTCGTTTTTGAACGAGGACGAAATCATGGACATCACCGAAGGCATGGCCAAACAGGTGTTCAAAGACGCGCTGGGCGTGGAACTGGGCAGCTTCCCGCGTATGCCCTATTCCGAAGCCATGTTCTACTACGGCTCCGACAAGCCTGATGTGCGCATCAGCCTGAAATTCACCGAGCTGACCAATTTGATGAAAACGGAAGAGTTCAAAGTGTTCCGTGGCGCTGCCGACATGAAAGGCGGCCGCGTAGTGGCCCTGCGCGTGCCGAACGGTGCGAAACTCAGCCGCAAGGAGATCGACGAATACACCCAATTTGTCGGCATCTACGGCGCGAAAGGCTTGGCCTACATCAAAGTGAATGATGTAACCAATTTGAGCAACGGCGAAAACAGCGGTTTGCAGTCGCCCATCGTCAAATTCCTGTCCGAAAGCAGCCTGCAGGAAATCATTAAACGCACCAGTGCGCAAAACGGCGACATCATCTTCTTCGGTGCAGACAAAGCCAAAGTGGTGAACGAAGCCATCGGCGCATTGCGGATTAAAATCGGCAAAGAACACGGCGCGGAAAACGGTTACTTCGTGGACGAATGGAAACCGCTGTGGGTGGTGGAT
This sequence comes from Eikenella sp. NML99-0057, assembly GCF_001648535.1. NCBI lineage: Bacteria > Pseudomonadati > Pseudomonadota > Betaproteobacteria > Neisseriales > Neisseriaceae > Eikenella > Eikenella sp. NML99-0057. The sequence goes on from NZ_LXST01000001.1 coordinate 524,624, forward strand.
TTCCCCATGTTCGAATACGATGAAGAAAACGACCGCTGGGCCGCCATGCACCATCCGTTCACCTCGCCCAAACCCGGCCACGAAGACCTGATGGAATCCGATCCTGAAAACTGCTTGGCCCGCGCCTACGACATGGTACTCAACGGCTGGGAAATCGGCGGCGGCTCCATCCGTATCCACCGTGCCGACATTCAGGAAAAAGTGTTTGCCGCGCTGAAAATCACGCCTGAAGAGCAGCAAGAAAAATTCGGCTTCCTGTTGGACAACCTGAAATTCGGCGCGCCACCGCACGGCGGTTTGGCATTCGGCCTCGACCGTTTGGTGGCCTTGATGGCTCAAGCCGAATCCATCCGCGATGTGATTGCCTTCCCGAAAACGCAACGTGCACAAGACCTGCTGGTGGACGCCCCCAACCATGTGGACGAACTCCAACTGCGCGAGCTGCACCTGCGCTTGCGCCAGAAGCAGACCGAGCAGAAAGAAGCGTAAACTGCCAAACACACAGCCTGAAAACACCGCAGTTTTCAGGCTGTGTTGTATCCTGAACCATAGTGCTTGCCGCTGCACTTTCGGGATAGCCAAAGCAATGATGGCTGCATACCAAGCAAACCAGCACCACAGGAAAAATTAATACTTTGGTTATGGTGCTCGCTTAGAGTACAATAACCACAGCAAACTACTGTTATATAAAATATTAAACCATCCCTCTTATGAAATGCCCCTTCTGCCACCATAACAACACCCAAGTCATCGACTCCCGGCTGATGGAAGAACAAAACAGCATCCGCCGCCGCCGCCGCTGCGCCGCCTGCGACCGCCGCTTCAGCACCTACGAAACCGTAGAGCTGCGGATGCCGCAGATTATCAAAAACAACGGCGAGCGCGTTATGTTCGATCCGCTCAAACTGCAAACCAGCCTGCAACGCGCCCTGCACAAACGCCCTATTTCCGCCGAAGCCATCGAACACACCGTGCACGAAATCGAAGAGTGCCTGTATAAAACCGGCAGCAAAGAAGTGCCCTCCCGCCTGATTGGCGAATTGGTGATGGAGCGGCTTGCCAAGCTCGACCAAGTGGCCTATGTACGCTTCGCCTCCGTGTATAAAAGCTTTAAAGACGTGGCCGAATTCACCCGCACCGTAGCCGGGCTGGAACGCACCGACCCTTCCTAGGCCGCGCAAAATCCTGCAAACCCGCTGCGCCATGCAGCCCGTTTTGCTATACTGCGCTCCGTTTACGTTTACTGACTCCAAGGAAAACCCATGAACCGCTCCCGCACATCCCTCCTCCTGCTTGCCCTTTCAGGTAGCCTCTTGTTAGCCGGCTGCAACCAGCAGGCAGAAACCTCCGTGGTTGCCCCCAGCGCCAGCGAAGTAGCCGCTGCCTCCGCAACTGCTGCCGCATCTGCCGCCGCACAAAACCCCAGCCAAACCCTGGCTACCGAAGATGGCATCATCAGCCTCACCGTAAACGGCCACTTTGAAGACAAATTGGCTGAAGTCGCCCAATATGTCGACGGCGCTGACAGCAATAAAATCAGCTTGCTGCAATACGATGCCGACCAAGACATCGCCATCACCATCAGCAACTTCGGTGCCCCCAAACAGCCAGCCGAAGCCTACTTCACCAAACTGAGCGAAAGCCTGAAGGCCGACCAAAGCCTGAAAGACACCGCCGTGGACACCCCGGCCGACCAGCGCATGGGTTACCGCTTCAGCCACGGCCAAGACGATAATGCGCTCAACGAAAGCTGCGTGGCCGTGTATGCCAAAAACCTCTACACCGTCTGCGCCACCAGCAGCACCGCCACACTTCCCGAGCTGGATGCTTTGCTGAAAAACCTCACGGTAAAACAATAAGCCATACCAAATTCGCCAAGCTGCTCAAGTTTGGCGAATTTTGCTTACCCGGCACGGCAAGTTTTCAGGTAGCCCTTTCAAACACGATGGCTACCTGAAAATTCATCTCCGACGAATTTAAAACGAGCTCATGCAGCTTGCTACGCAGCCAACACCCAGTCTGCCATTTTCAGCATGGCATAGTTGATAATACCTGCTCAGCCTATGTGCTTGAGGCTACCTGAAAGCCTCAACCGATTTTCAGGTAGCCTCTGCATCCCACAAACTGCGCTATACCGCGCTATACTGCCCCATCAGCTCCTCATTCCTCCACCATGCTTACCGACACCCACTGCCACTTCGCCGACTCCGCGCTTGCCTGCCGGCTACCTGAAATCACTACTGCAGCCCATGCCGCAGGAGTGCAGCGTTTTATTGTGCCGTCGGTTACCGAAGCGAATTTCGATGCCGTCTGTCGGCTGCATGCCCCACCCAAATATTATGGCGCGCTTGGCCTGCACCCGTGGTTTGCCGAAAGCTTCCAGCCTGGTTTAATTAGCCGCATCGCCGAGCGCTTGCAAGCGCAGCCAGGGCTGCTGGTGGGCGAAATCGGGCTGGATTACTACGGTGATCGCAAACATACCCGCATCGAGCAAACCACCGCCCTGCTCGCCCAGCTCGACTTAGCACAGCAATTTGGCCGCCCTGTGCTGCTGCACCATGTGCGCGCCGCAGCCGATGTGGTTACTGCACTCAAGCACAGTGGTTTCCGCAGCGGCGGCATTGCCCATGCGTTTTCAGGTAGCCTCGAAGAAGCCCGTGCCTTCATCCGTTGCGGCCTGTTTATCGGCATCGGCACACTGGTGCTCAACCCGAATGCCCGCAAAGTGCGTACTGCTGCCGCGGAGCTGCCGCTGGAACACTTGGTGTTGGAAACAGACAGCCCGTTTATGCCGATAGCCGGTGCAGGAGAAAACACGCCCGCCAATGTGTGGCAGGTGGCAGAAGCTGTAGCAGCCTTGCGCGTCATCAGCACCCAAGAGGTAGCTGCAGCCACCGAGCAAAATGTGAACCGCCTGCTGTCTTTCTCTTAATTCAGATGACCGAAATCTCAAGCATCCAAACTTAGAAAATTGATTTGAATAATTGGCCAGAAACCATAAAGCTTGTCCATTTATTACTTTCTGCCAGTTTCGGTGGATAAGACCTCCTGTTTCACACATTCAATCTGTTGATTTAGATACATTCAAAATCAAATCAATCAGGTACATTTTCATTTTTTACCACCATCAGCCAGGCCACAGCGCTTTTCAAATTTTTCAAAAAATCAAGACAATTCATTCATTTAAATCATCCTATCGAAAACAGGGCAAATAGAGTAGAATTCCATACGCGATGGTGGTTTTTCAGAATTATTTTCTACTATCTGTATTGTATTGCGGCAACCACTAAAAGGCTATTTTGCCAAACCAAATCTATATCTCGTTTTTAATCAAACAATTAGGAGTACTTTATGAGTGATTTGAATACCCTGTTTCAACAAATCAAACAGCGTGATCCCGAACAGGCCACCTTCCACCAAGCCGTAGAAGAAGTTTTCGGCAGCCTTGCTCCTTTCCTCTCTAAAAACCCTCAATACACCAAATACAACCTGCTCGCCCGTATCGTGGAGCCAGAGCGCGTGATTATGTTCCGCGTTTCCTGGGTAGACGATAAAGGCCAAGTGCAGGTAAACCGCGGCTACCGCGTGCAAATGAACTCCGCCATTGGCCCCTATAAAGGTGGCTTGCGCTTCCACCCCACCGTAAACCTTGGTGTACTCAAATTCCTGGCCTTCGAACAAGTGTTTAAAAACGGCCTAACTACCCTGCCCATGGGCGGCGGTAAAGGCGGCTCTGATTTCGACCCCAAGGGCAAAAGTGAGGGTGAAGTGATGCGCTTTTGCCAAGCCTTCATGACTGAGCTTGCCCGCCACATCGGCGCCGATCTAGATATACCCGCCGGCGACATCGGCGTGGGCGCACGCGAAATCGGCTACCTCTACGGCCAATACAAACGTGTGCGCAACGAATTCACCTCCACGCTCACCGGCAAAGGCCTCAGCTACGGTGGCAGCTTAATCCGTCCCGAAGCCACCGGCTACGGCACCGTGTATTTCACTGAAAACATGCTGAACACCCGCAAAGACAATATCAAGGGCAAACGCGTGGTAATCTCCGGATCTGGCAATGTGGCTCAATTCGCTGCCCAGAAAGCTCTGCAACTAGGCGCCAAAGTACTCACCGTATCTGATTCCGGCGGCTTCGTTAAGTTTGCCGACAACGGCATGACTGAGGCCCAATGGCAGGCCTTGAGCGAGCTGAAAAACGTGCGCCGCGAACGCCTTTCCGTGTACGCCAAAGAGCAAGGTTTGGAATACCACGAAGGCAAACGCCCGTGGCACGTGCCCTGCGACGTGGCCCTGCCCTGCGCCACCCAGAACGAGCTCAACGGCAAAGAAGCCCAAGCCCTGCTGAAAAACGGCTGTATCTGCGTAGCCGAAGGCGCCAATATGCCTTCCACTTTGGATGCAGTTAAAGCCTTCACCGATGCGAAAATCCTCTACTCCCCAGGCAAAGCTAGCAACGCCGGCGGTGTGGCCACTTCCGGCCTAGAAATGAGCCAGAACGCCATCCGACTCTCTTGGAGCAGCGAGGAAGTGGACAAACGCCTGTTTGAGATCATGAGCAACATCCACGAAAACTGTGTGTCTAACGGAACAGAAAACGGCTACACTAACTACGTGAACGGCGCCAACATCGCCGGCTTCAAGAAAGTGGCCGATGCCATGCTGGCTCAAGGCGTGGTGTAAAATAATCTGTGGTAAGTGCCGCCAGCAAACAACACTGTTTCCTATTATTGGAAACAACGTTGTTTTATTGACTGTATTAAAGATACCCCAAAAGAGACTACCTGAAATTTATACCGTGCTTATCAAGAAGCAAAATTTTTCAGGTAGTCTTCCCACTCCGTTGCATCTTCCACTCAAGCAATCATTCTACTGACTTCAATAGAAATTATTTTTGCTTGGTATAAGTGATTGGTTTAGAAATCCATACACCAGTCCATACACCGCCTTGCCACAAAGCCTTACATTTTGCCACCTTTTTTTGCCATCGAAATACATTATATTGTGCGAGTTTAACTTACCAAACACATTATCTTGTGCTGCCTACTCAAAATCAGGATGGGAAAATGAACGATACCGTTAATCTCAAAGTCACCAAGCGCGACGGCCGTTTGGAGCCGATCAACCTCGATAAAATCCACCGCGTCGTTACTTGGGCGGCGCAAGGCCTCGACAACGTATCCGTGTCGCAAGTCGAGCTTAAATCCCATATCCAGTTTTACAACGGCATCCGTACCGACGATATCCACGAAACCATCATCAAAGCCGCTGCCGACCTGATTTCCGAAGACACACCCGACTACCAATACCTGGCCGCCCGCCTCGCTATTTTCCACCTGCGCAAAATCGCCTACGGCCAATACGAGCCGCCGCACCTGTTCGACCACGTCAGCAAGCTGACCGCCGAAGGCAAATACGACCACCACATCCTCGAAGACTACAGCCGCGAAGAGTTTGACGAAATCGACGGCTACATCGACCACACCCGCGATATGACCTTCTCCTATGCCGCCGTTAAGCAGCTGGAAGGCAAATACCTGGTGCAAAACCGCGTTACCCGCCAAATCTACGAAACCCCGCAGTTCCTATACATCTTGGTGGCCATGTGCCTGTTTGCCAAATATCCAAAAGCCACCCGCTTGGATTACGTCAAACGCTTCTACGACGCGGTTTCCCTGTTCAAGATTTCGCTGCCCACCCCCATCATGAGCGGCGTGCGCACCCCCACGCGCCAATTCTCCAGCTGCGTGCTGATTGAATGCGACGACAGCCTGGATTCCATCAATGCCACCACCAGCGCGATTGTGAAATACGTTTCCCAACGCGCCGGCATCGGCATCAATGCCGGCCGCATTCGCGGCTTGGGCAGCGAAATCCGTGGCGGCGAAGCCCAGCACACCGGCTGCATTCCGTTTTTCAAAATGTTCCAAGCCGCCGTTAAATCCTGCTCCCAAGGCGGCGTGCGCGGCGGTGCGGCCACCCTGTTCTATCCGCTGTGGCACATCGAAGTGGAAAGCCTGTTGGTGTTGAAAAACAACCGCGGCGTGGAAGACAACCGCGTGCGCCAGCTCGACTACGGCGTACAAATCAACCGCCTGCTCTACACCCGCCTGATTAAAGGCGGCAACATCACCCTGTTCTCACCCAACGAAGTGCCCGGCCTGTACGACGCCTTCTTCGCAGACCAAGACGAATTCGAGCGCCTGTATGTGCAATACGAGCAAGACCCGGCCATCCGCAAACGCGTGGTACCCGCCACCGAGCTGTTCTCCACCCTGATGCAGGAACGCGCCGGCACCGGCCGCATCTACATCCACAACGTAGACCACAGCAATACCCACAGCCCATTCGACCCCGCCGTAGCTCCCGTGCGCCAGTCCAACCTATGCCTGGAAATCGCCCTGCCCACCAAACCGTTAAACGACATCAACGACGAAAACGGCGAAATCGCCCTCTGTACCCTGTCCGCCTTCAACCTCGGCGCATTGGAAAACCTGGACGAGCTGGAAAACCTTTCCGACCTAGCCGTGCGCGCGCTCGATGCCCTGCTCGACTACCAAGACTACCCCATCCCCGCCGCCCGCAAAGCCACCATGAACCGCCGCACCCTGGGCATCGGCGTGATCAACTACGCCTATTATCTGGCCAAACACGGCGTACGCTACAGCAACGATTCCGCCCTCGCCCTCACCCACCGCACCTTCGAAGCCATGCAATACTACCTGCTCAAAGCTTCCGTGCAGCTGGCCAAAGAATACGGCGCCTGCCCCTTGTTCGGCCAAACCATGTACGCCAAAGGCGTGCTGCCCATCGACACCTACAAAAAAGACCTCGACAGCATCTGCAGCGAGCCCCTGCACTACGATTGGGAAGAGCTGCGCGCCGAAATCGTCCAGCACGGCCTGCGCAACTCCACCCTCACCGCACTCATGCCCAGCGAAACCAGCTCGCAAATCGCCAACGCCACCAACGGCATCGAGCCCCCGCGCGGCCTCGTCAGCGTGAAAGCCTCCAAAGACGGCATCCTCAAACAAGTCGTGCCCGAATTCGAGCGCCTGAAAAACCAATACGAAACCCTGTGGCAGATGGGCGGCAACGACGGCTACCTGAAATTGGTCGGCATCATGCAGAAATTCGTCGATCAGGCCATTTCTGCCAACACTAGCTACGACCCCAAACGCTTCGACGGCGGCCGCGTACCCATGAAGCAGATGCTCAAAGACCTGCTCACCGCCTACAAATTCGGCCTGAAAACCCTCTACTACCACCACACCCGCGACGGTGCGGACGATACGCAGAGCGATATTCAGGATGACGGCTGCGCCGGCGGAGCTTGCAAGATTTAGCCTGTGATAGCGAGGCTACCTGAAAAAGGAGTTTATTTTTCAGGTAGCCTATTCCTCCTTGTTGGTTTCAGCCCAACAGGCTACCTGAAAACCCTTTTTCCACATCCACATCATGCTGATTAAATCTGCCGACAATAAAAGCAGCAAGCTGAAACTGCTCGAGGCCATAGATAAACTGCCGCTCAACAAGCAACAGCGCGAACAGTTAACCGATAAATTATGGAAGCTGCGTACTGGTATCAATGGCGAGAAAGATGCTGCCTTTTACATCGACAACTACCTAAAAGACAGCGAATACTATATAGTCATCCATGACTTGCGGATAGAAATCGACGGAGAAGTTGCGCAAATCGATCATCTATTGATCAACCGCGTTTTTGCCATTTTGTTGGAAACCAAAAACTTCAATGGCAACCTCACTATCAACAAATTCGGCGAATTCACGGTTCAATATCCCAGCGGTAAGAAAAAGGGGATCCCATCCCCCATCGAACAAAGCAAACGGCACGAACGAATCCTATTGAAACTGTTCGATCGTATCGGCGTGAAAATGAAAACCGGTCGGCCGTTGGAAGTACACCATGCCGTTCTTGTATCGCCGCAGTCCATTATCCGCCGGCCAGATAGCAAAGATTTTGATACTTCCTGTGTCATCAAAGCCGATGCTATCCGACAATGGCACGAACAATTCGGCGAAAACAGAGTAGGCGTCGGCTTCGTTCTCAACCATATGTTTGACGCCCTGTTAATCAACAACGAAACCATTCACGAATGGGGGCGGCGCATTGCGGCAGAACACAAGCCGGAAGGGCTACTAGAATATCTGCCCAACTCCATCAAGCCCTTATTGACAAACTGCCACACCTGCGGGCAGGCCATCAGCGAAAATGAAGCATTGCTATGTCTGCATAACCATGAACGCTTCAACGGCAAAATATACTGTCGCGAGCACCAGCAGGCAGCCTTACAACAAAAAGCACCCCCTGCCAGCCACAAATCCGAAACCGAAACCGTACATGATGAATACTGCGAACACTCAGGCTGTCATGAAAAACTCAGCCAGGCAGTCATTCAATATTGCCAAAAACACAGCAGCCGTTTTGGCGGCAAGCTGTATTGCCGCGAACATCAGCAGAGCAACACTGCCGACAAAACAAGCAATACCCCGGCCGAGCAGAAAGAAACAGAACAAAACCATTGCGACCACCCTGGCTGCGATAAAAAGCTTACCCCGGCAGTTATCCAATATTGCCAAAAATATTCCAAACGCTTCCACGGTAAACTGTATTGCATGGAACACCAACGTGCCAAAAACCGTGCCTAACCCGCCATATTATTTTCAGATAGCCTGAACCCCTATTCCTTTACCAATCACATTGCAAAAGAGATCCCGCCATGTCCTGTGAACACCTCGTCATGTCCTACAGCACCTTCAGCAAGGAAAAAAACGACGCCCTCAAAGAACCGATGTTTTTCGGCCAGCCCGTAAACGTCGCCCGCTACGACCAGCAGAAATACGAAGTATTTGAAAAACTGATTGAAAAACAGCTTTCCTTCTTCTGGCGGCCGGAAGAGATCGACGTATCGCGCGACCGCATCGACTACGCCAACTTGCCCGACCACGAAAAACACATCTTCATCAGCAACCTCAAATACCAAACCCTGCTCGATTCCATTCAAGGCCGCAGCCCCAACGTTGCCCTGCTGCCCTTGGTATCCATTCCCGAGCTCGAAACCTGGATTGAAACATGGAGCTTCAGTGAAACCATCCATTCGCGCAGCTACACCCACATCATCCGCAACATCGTCAACGATCCCTCCATCGTGTTCGACGACATCGTGCAAAACGAATACATCATCGCCCGCGCCGAAGACATCGCCTGCTACTACGACGACCTCATCGAATACACCCAATATTACAACCTGTTGGGCGAAGGTGAGCACCGCGTAAACGGCAAAACCATTGTGGTAAGCTTGCGCGATTTGAAGAAAAAACTCTACCTCTGCCTGATGTGCGTCAACGTGCTCGAAGCCATCCGCTTCTACGTTTCCTTCGCCTGCTCCTTCGCCTTTGCCGAGCGTGAGCTGATGGAAGGCAATGCCAAAATCATCAAGCTCATCGCCCGCGACGAAGCCCTCCATCTCACCAGCACCCAGCACATGCTCAACCTCATGCGCAGCGGCACCGACGACCCCGAAATGGCCGAAATCGCCGCCGAGCTGGAAAACGACTGCTTCGAGCTCTTCAAAAAAGCCGCTGAACAGGAAAAAGAGTGGGCGGAATACCTCTTCAAAGACGGCAGCATGATCGGCCTGAACAAAGACATCCTGTGCCAATATGTGGAATACATCACCAACCACCGCATGATGGCCGTCGGCCTGAACGCCGCCTTCCCTGCCGCCACGCAAAACCCTATCCCCTGGATCAATGCCTGGCTCTCCTCCGACAACGTTCAGGTAGCCCCGCAAGAAGTGGAAATCTCCTCCTACCTCATCGGCCAAATCGACGCCGAAGTCAGCGCCGACGACTTGGGCGACTTCGAACTGTAAGCCCGCCAGAAACCGAGCCAAAAGGCTACCTGAAAATCGCCAAACTGATTTTCAGGTAGCCTTTGAGCTTGAAACCGCGTGTTAAAATAAAACGGATTAACGTTCGATACAACCCATAACCAAACCCAACTGCCACACCACCATGCCCACTGCCAGCCAAATCGAAGCCCTCCTGCCGCAAACCCAATGCCGCCAATGCGGCTACGACGGCTGTGCCCCCTATGCCCAAGCCATCGCCCAAGGCCAAGCCCCCATCAACCTCTGCCCGCCCGGCGGCGACATCGTGTTGCACGAGCTTGCCGAGCTGCTGCACACCCAGCCGCTGCCCCTGGTCCAGCCCGAAAAAGCCGCCATCAAAGCTCTGGCCTACATCGACGAAGCCGCCTGCATCGGCTGCACCGCCTGCATCAAAGCTTGCCCCGTCGATGCCATCCTCGGCGCATCCAAACTCATGCACACTGTGCTGGCCGACGAATGCACCGGCTGCGGCCTCTGCCTGCCACCCTGCCCCGTGGACTGCATCGAAATGCAGCCTGTGCCCGATGCCGTATTGCCCCGCGCCGGTGCTAAAGCCTGGCCCGAACAAGCCCGCCGCGCCGCTGCCGCACATGCCAAACAGCGTTTTCAACACCGCGAGCAGCGCCAACAGCGTGCCGCTGCCGAACGCCAAGCCCACCTTGCCCAACGAGCCGCCGCCGTGCAAGCAGCTGCCCAAACGCCCCCATCTGCCCAGCTGGCAGCCACACCCGCCAAACCAAATAATCTCGCCGCGCCCGCCTTCAACCCGGCCGACCTTATCGCCCGCGCCATGGCCGGCGCACAGGCACGGCAAAACCAGCGCACCGTACCCAGCAATCACAACAGCTTCCGCCAACAACAAATCGCCGCCGCCCAGCAACAAGCCGCCCACCGCCGCGCCCTGAAAAACATCCGCTACGGTAACGAAGCCGAGCAAGCTGCCGCCAAAGACTACCTCCGCCAACACAAAGCCGAAGAAGAAGCCTAATCCAAAAACTGATCCGTCGTGGCCAGTAAACAAAAACTCGCCGAAAACGATTTGAACCAGCAGTACAGCAAAAAACTGCGCGCCACCCTGAGGCAGAAAGAAAACGAATGCCTAAACTGCCTCAACAGCTGAATACTTGATACCGGGCGGGCATGAGCCGCCCGCGGAAACCCAATCCGCCGCCTTATCCCAAACAAAAAGGATACCTGAAAATCCTACACAGCAATTTTCAAGTAGCCTATTTTGCTTCTTCGGTGCCGGCTTAAGCCGGCCAATTCAACCATATTATTTGCCGGACATCCGATTGATGATCTTCTCGCCACGCAGCTGATGCAGTACCACCATGGCAATGTGCCCGAAGGCCAGCAAAAACAGCAGGTACGCCAGTTTACCGTGTGCCGCGTTGCCCAGTTGCGTCATCCACTCGATAGGCTGCTCGATTTTATGCATCACCGTGATGCCGAACACTTCCAAATCGCCGCGCGCAGAGCCGTATTGGCGAATCATCGCCACAATCGGCACAGCCGCCATCAACACATACAGCGCGGCATGCCCCAGCTTCATAGCCAAGCTGCCGTGCGGGCGGTTGCGCCAATTTGCCAGCGCCCAAACCAGGCGCAAGGCCACCAAAACCAGCAGAAGGAAGCCCACCGATTTGTGGTAGCTTATCAAGCTGTAGTATTTTTCGTTAATATTCCACATGACCGCCGTGCACAGCATAAAGGCAAACATGGCCGTCATCAGCCAATGGAAAAAACGGCTGAGGGTACCGTAGTATTGTGGTGTGTCTTTCATTCTTATTTCCTTTTTTAAATTTTTAAAAACCGAAAAGTAGTGGATTATAACGGATTAAATGAACTTTTGATACCAAGCAGCAAGCCGTAGACAATACACGGCTATTTAACGCACGCTAAATTCTGTTTGATGCACCAATAAAGGCTACCTGAAACGTAACGCAGCAAAGTTTCTGCGAAGCTAAATTTTCAGGTAGCCCTTTGATTGCTGGCTTACTTGCCAAACAACGCCGCCACCATCTCGGCCTGCTCTTCGGTGAACGCGGGTTCGCCGAAGCGGGCGGCCACTGTGTATTCGTTGGCAAACTGCCGCTGGGCAGATACCGCCTGCCATTCTTTCAGGCGGGCGGTTTTGCCCTGTTTTAGTTTGGCGGCGGTTTGCAGAGCGGTTTGTTTGCGGGTAGGCATGGCGGAAAATACGGTTTGAATGGCGGAATGGGTTTTCAGGTAGCCCGGATTGTGTTTGAGGCTACCTGGAAACGGATTACTTGGTAAGCAGTGCCAAAGCCTCGCGGTATTTGGCCAAGGTTTTTTCGATAACCTCGGCGGGCACGGTGGGAGCGGGAGGCTGTTTGTCCCAGCCGCTTTGTTCGAGCCAGTCGCGGATGAATTGTTTGTCGAACGAGGGCGGGTTGCTGCCGGGCTGGTATTGGTCGGCGGGCCAGAAGCGGCTGGAATCGGGAGTAAGCACTTCGTCCATCAGGGTGAGCGTGCCGTTTTCGTCCAGGCCGAATTCGAATTTGGTGTCGCAGATGATGATGCCGCGGGTGCGGGCATAGTCGGCGGCTTCGCTATAGAGGGCGATGGCTTTGTGGCGCACTTCTTCGGCCAGCTCTTGGCCGATGATGCGGGCGCATTCGTCAAAACCGATGTTTTCATCGTGGTTGCCCACTGCGGCTTTGGTGGACGGAGTAAAGATGATTTCGGGCAGCTGCTCGGCTTCGCGCAGGTTTTCAGGTAGCCTGATGCCGCACACGGCGCCGGTTTGGCGGTATTCTTTCCAGCCGCTGCCGGCCAAATAACCGCGCACGATGGCTTCGATTTTTAAGGGCTCGAGCCGTTTGGCCACCACGGCGCGTTTTTCCAGAGCGGCGGCTACGTTGTGAGGCAAAACGTCGTATACGGTTTGGCCGGTGAAGTGGTTGAGCATGATGTGCGAGAGCTTGCCGAACCAGAAATTGGAAATCTGAGTGAGGATTTCGCCTTTGCCGGGAATGGGTTCGTTCAAGATCACATCGAAGGCAGAGAGACGGTCGGAGGCAACGATGAGCATGCTGCGGCTGTCGATTTCATACAAATCGCGCACTTTGCCGGAATAGATTTTTTTCAGCGGGATGGTGGTCATGATGAATTATTGGGCGGGTGGTCGGAAAGTTGATATTCTAGTCCAATTGCCGCACGGAAAAAACGGCAGCGTGGAAATATCATGCCCGAAGGCGGCAAAACAGTTGTCGAACTGCATTTTATGCTTGAGAATGCTGCCCGCATCAGCAGGCTACCTGAAAGCGCAAACCTCAACGCGGTTTAGAATGAAATCGAAACGCTTATTTTTCAGGTAGCCTCCCTTTCCATCCCTCACTTAAGGAAACATCATGAGCAATCTGATTATTGAAGACATCGAAACCGGCAGCGGCAAAACTGCTGAAAAAGGCAAGCGGATTTCCGTACACTACAGCGGCTACCTAACTGACGGCAGCAAATTCGACTCCAGCCTCGACCGCGGCCAACCGCTCACCATCATCCTGGGCGTGGGCCAAGTCATCCGCGGTTGGGACGAAGGCTTCGGCGGTATGCGCGAAGGCGGCAAACGCAAACTCACCATCCCGCCGGAAATGGGCTACGGCGCACGCGGTGCCGGCGGTGTGATTCCACCGAACGCCACTTTGATTTTTGAAGTGGAATTGCTGAAGGTACACGATTAAGCGGTTCACCTACTCAAAAGAGAAAAAGGTTACCTGAAACCCAGAAATAAGTTTTTAGGTGACCTTTTTATTTACCAACATATTGCTGTTACAACCGCCAGAAGACGATTGAGGTACTATATGCAGTTACTATTAAGCGGTAGTTCAACACACGCCCGCGACACGATCACCAACGAATGTTTGAACCACCCCAACGACCCCTACCACCTGTTCCGCTGCCACACCATTGTGAACTGCGTGAACATTCGATCCAAACACCTCAACACCACCCGCGCCATCGGCAAAATCAAAGAAAATCATGCTCAAACGCGTGGTATAGCGGATTACCTTGAACCAGTACAGCCTTGGCCAGCCTAGCCGTACTGGCTGTACCGCCCGAGGCCATGCTTTCTCCTGATTTAACTAATCCCCTACTAATAAAACCATACCACCTTTGACGACACCGCCAAACGCCACCTGCGCTTCCAAACCCAACGCGGCCTTTTGGAGCTCGGCATCCTGCTTAAGCAGTTCATGGCCGCCAAGTTCAGCCGCCCGAGTGGTACCAAGCTGGCCGTATTCACCAAGCTGCTCACCCTGCCCGACCCCGAACTGTTCGCCCAAGTCAACGGCCAAAACCTTGCTGCCGATGCCAAGAGCGAAGCCTTATTAGGCAAAATCCGTAGCAGCCGACGAACTGCTTGAGCCACTTTCCGTTAAGGCTACCTGAAAGCGTAGCTTCAATGAAGTTCGGACATATTAAAGTTCAGACACATAAGGCTACCTGAAAACACCGCAGAGTTTCTGTGAAGCCAAAGTTTCAGGTAGCCTTTTTCTTTATCGACCACAGCCGGCACTCAAACACGCCGCAAGCAACTTTAACATTCCGGTTTTCAGGTAGCCTCTTTCCTCCATCTTTTCTGTTTAATCAACAGCTCACTATCCCTCCAGCACCCACCTTCTGCCGCCAGCCCACACCCACCCCGCCGTGCCTGCTGCAAAAGGGATTTTTCTTATTGACGTTCCCCATATCGGGTCGTATTATTCAGCCGTTATACCGGCGTTTGGCAAACTTCCAGCAACATTTCTGCCGCTGCCTGGTAACCCCCTGAAACTCAACGAAAGGCCGGGCTGATTCCAGAATCTTAGCGACAAACAAAACAACCTTTTCAGGTAGCCGGCTTCGAGTTTTTATCATATTCCCCTCCCCGGCCATTCCACCGCGCCAGATTCTCCATTCTCCCCCTTTCCAAACAAACAATTTCCTGCGCCAAGCGCAATCAGGCGGCCGGCAAAAGGCTACCTGAAAATGCTTATTCCGAATCGCCATACTCATTTTTAGCCGCCCGCCGTGTGGCGATTCGGAATCGGCATTCGCTGCAGATAGGATAAAGGCTACCCGCTTAGACAGGCAGCCTGATAAGCAAGCGTGCTGCTCTTCAAACCTTCACCTTAAATAAGGATCTTGCCATGATGAAAGAACAAAGTAGTTTGTCCTACCTATACGGTACCAACGTCCCGTATATTGAAGATTTGTACGAAGCCTATCTGAGCTCCCCTGACTCCGTGGACAGCCAATGGCGGCAGTATTTTGACCAAGTGGCTGCTCTGCCCGGCAACACCCCGAAAGATGTGGCGCACCGCCCGATTCAGGAAGCTTTTGCCAACTTGGCACAGCAGCGCGGCGCAGCCGCAGGCGGTGTGGATTTCGCCGCCATGCAGAAGCAAGTGGCCGTGTTGAGCCTGATTTCCGCCTACCGCTCTTTGGGCAACCGCGCCGCCGACCTCAACCCGCTCGACCGCACCCATATCAGACAACTGCCCGAGCTCGATCCTAAAACCTACGGCCTCAGTGATGCCGACATGAACACTCCTTTCCATGTCGGCACCGATCTTTCAGGTAGCCCCAAGCTGCCCTTGGCCGAAATCATCCGCCATCTGAAACAAATCTACTGCGGCCCCTTGGCGCTGGAATACATGCACATTCCCGACACCGCCGAGCGCGAATGGCTGCAGGCACGTTTGGAAGCCAACGGCGCACGCCCGCAATTTGACGCCGACACCAAACGCCTCATCCTCAAAGAAATCACCGCCGCCGAAACCATGGAGCGCTATCTGCACACCCGTTATGTGGGCCAGAAACGCTTCTCGCTCGAAGGCGGCGAAAGCACCGTGCCCGCGCTGAACCACCTGATCCGCGCCTCCACCGAAAAAGGTGTGCAGGAAATCGTAATCGGCATGGCACACCGCGGCCGCTTGAACGTGTTGGTAAACACCATGGGCAAAGCCCCGCAAGCCATTTTCGACGAATTCGAAGGCAAAGTGGACGCTAAATTCCCCAGCGGCGACGTGAAATACCACATGGGCTTCAGCTCCGACGTGCCCACCCTGCACGGCCCGGTGCACCTCTCTTTGGCCTACAACCCCTCACACTTGGAAATCACCAACCCCGTGATTGAAGGCTCCGTACGCGCCCGCCAAGACCACCGCGGTGCTGAAGGCCGTAAACAAGTGCTGCCCATCCTTACCCACGGCGATTCCGCCTTCATCGGCTTGGGCGTGAACCAATCCACCTTCAATATGTCGCAAACCCGCGGCTACAGCACCGGCGGCACCATCCACTTCGTGATCAACAACCAAGTGGGCTTCACCACTTCCGATCCGCGCGACACTCGCTCCACCCTGTATTGCACCGACATCGCCAAGATGGTGAGCGCACCGATTCTGCACGTGAACGGCGACGACCCGGAAGCCGTGTGCCACGCCGCCCAAATCGCGCTGGACTACCGCACTACCTTCCAGAAAGACATCGTGATCGATTTGGTGTGCTACCGCAAACTCGGCCACAACGAAGGCGACGATCCTACCCTGACCCAGCCCTTGATGTACAAACAAGTGGCCGCACACCCCGGCTCCCGTGCCGTGTATGCCGAGCAGCTGATTAAAGAAGGCGTGGTAACTAAGGAAGAAGCCGAAAAACTCATCAGCGACTACCGCGCCGCGATGGACAAAGGCGACCGCATCCAGGAAATCCTGCCCGAACAGAAACGCGAACACGCTGTGGATTGGAGCAAATACCAGCCCATCAGCTGGCGCACTCCGGTGAAAACTGCTCTGCCTGCTGCCGAAATCAAACGCCTGGCCGACCGCTTCACCACCATCCCGGCCGATGTGAAGCTGCACAACACCGTGAGCAAAATTATCGACAACCGCAAAGCCATGGCTGTTGGCGAGCAAGCTATTGACTGGGGTATGGCCGAAACCATCGCCTATGCCAGCCTGCTCGAAGCCGGCCACGATATCCGCATTTCCGGCGAAGACTCCGGCCGCGGCACCTTCTCGCACCGCCACGCCGTACTGCACGACCAAAACCGTGCCGAACGCACCGGCGGCGTGTATATCCCACTGCAACACATTGGCGAAAAACAAGGCCGCTTCAACGTAATTGATTCCATCCTGAACGAAGAAGCCGTGATGGCCTACGAATACGGCTATGCCTCCTCCGCGCCGGAAGACCTGGTGATTTGGGAGGCCCAGTTCGGCGACTTCGCCAACGGTGCGCAAATCGCCATCGACCAGTTCATCACCTCCGGCGAAACCAAATGGGGACGCTGGTGCGGCCTCACCGTTATCCTGCCGCACGGCTACGACGGCCAAGGCCCGGAGCACTCTTCTGCCCGCGTAGAACGCTGGCTGCAACTGTGTGCCGAAGAAAACATCCAAGTGCTGATGATGTCTGAAGCATCACAGATGTTCCACGCCCTGCGCCGCCAAATTCTGCGCCCCTACCGCAAACCGCTGGTGATTTTCATGTCCAAACGCCTACTGCGCCTCAAAGATGCCTGCAGCCCGCTGGCCAACTTTACCGACGGCGAATTCCGCCTCGTTATCGGCGACACCGTACAGGGCCGCGACCAAGATGTGAAACGCGTGATTCTGTGTGCCGGCCAGGTGTACTACGATTTGGCCAAAGCCCGCGCCGACAAAGGCTTGGAAAAAGACATTGCCATCGTTCGCGTCGAGCAGCTCTACCCCTTCCCCTACGAAGAAGTGGCCGCCGAGCTCAAACGCTTCCCGAACGCCACCGAAATCATGTGGGCGCAGGAAGAGCCGAAAAACCAAGGCGCTTGGTATCAAATCCGCCACCGTCTGGAAAAAGTGCTCGGCGCCAACCAGCGCCTCACCACCGCCAGCCGCCCGGCCAGTGCCTCGCCCGCCGTCGGCTATGCTGTGAAACACAAAGCCGGTTTGGACGGCCTGCTTGAAGACGCGATGAAGTTCTAAAGCACTAAAAGGCTACCTGAAACATGCCAAACCGTTTTCAGGTAGCCTCCTCAGAACACGATTTACCTATTTTTCAATTTATTAAAGGATAAAACCATGATTATCGAAATCACCGTACCCCCGCTACCGGAAAGCGTTACCGAAGCCACCCTGATGAGCTGGCACAAGAAGGTGGGCGACTATGTGAACCGCGACGAAAACCTGATCGACCTCGAAACCGACAAGGTTGTGCTCGAGCTGCCCGCTCAGCAGGCCGGCGTGATTGTGGAAATCATTGAACAAGACGGCGCCACCGTTACCGCCGGCCAGCTGTTGGCTAAAATCGACACCGAAGCCAAAGCAGCAGAAGCAGCCCCGGCTGCCGCCCAAGCCCCCGCTGCCGAGCCAGTAGGTCATGTGGCTGCCGCTGGTGCGCGCGCCGGCGTGGCTATGCCCGCTGCCGCCAAACTGGCTGCCGAAAAAGGCGTGGACGTATCCGGCGTACCAGGTTCTGGCCGCGATGGCCGTGTGCTGAAAGAAGACGTGGCTGCCATGCCTGCCGCCGCGCCCAAAGCTGCTGCTGCCCCGGCCGTGGCCGTGCCGCTGGGCGACCGTGTGGAACAGCGCGTGCCGATGAGCCGACTGCGCCAGCGCGTGGCCGAACGCCTGCTGCAATCTCAGTCGCAAAACGCCATCCTCACCACGTTCAACGAGGTGAACATGAAGCCGATTATGGATTTGCGCGCCAAATACAAAGATAAGTTCGAGAAACAATATGGCGTGAAACTGGGCTTCATGTCCTTCTTCGTGAAAGCCGCCGTGGCCGCGCTGAAGAAATTCCCCGCCGTGAACGCTTCGATTGACGGCAACGACATCGTTTACCACGGCTACTTCGACATCGGTATTGCCGTGGGCAGCCCGCGCGGCCTGGTGGTGCCGATCCTGCGCAACGTGGATCAGATGAGCATTGCCGACATCGAATTGGCCATCGTGGACTACGCCAACAAAGCTAAGAGCGGCAAAATCGCCATCGAAGACCTCACCGGCGGCACGTTCTCCATCACCAACGGCGGCACCTTCGGCTCGATGATGTCCACTCCCATCATCAACCCGCCGCAATCCGCCATCTTGGGCATGCACGCCACCAAAGAACGCGCCGTGGTGGAGAACGGCCAAGTTGTGGTACGCCCGATGATGTATCTGGCCCTCTCCTACGACCACCGCATCATCGACGGCCGCGAAGCCGTGCTCACTTTAGTTACTATCAAAGAAGCCCTCGAAGACCCGGCCCGCCTGATTTTGGAAATCTAACGGTTTCTAAAATCTAAACCCTTAGCAACATCAGGCTACCTGAAAAGCTTTTTTTCAGGTAGCCTTACTCTTTTGCCACATCAAACACAGCAAAGGCTACCTGAAACTTTCAGGTAGCCCCAACCAAACACCATGACCAACACCACCGTTCACCTCTACACCGACGGCGCCTGCAAAGGCAATCCCGGCCCCGGCGGCTGGGGCGTGCTGCTGCGCTACGGCCGTCATGAAAAAGAACTCTGCGGCGGCGAAGCCGACACCACCAACAACCGCATGGAGCTCACCGCCGTGATCCGAGGCCTCGAAGCCCTCAACCGCCCCTGCCAAGTAACCATCCACACCGACTCCCAATACGTGAAAAACGGCATGGAAAGCTGGATACACGGCTGGAAGAAAAACGGCTGGAAAACTTCCGCCAAACAACCCGTGAAAAACGCCGAACTGTGGCAGCAGCTCGACCAACAAGTCGCCCGCCACCAAGTATCCTGGCAGTGGGTGAAAGGCCATGCCGGCCACCCCGAAAACGAACGCGCCGACCAACTGGCCAACCAAGGTGCCGCCAACATAGCCGGAAAGCAACAATAAACACCAATAATCAAATTATTGGCACAAAATTACCCATCGCCAACTGTCCCTTCCGGCAGTTGGCGTTCCGCCCGCCATCTGATAGAATGGCAACCCATACAGTCAATCAAAACGCAGCTTCCAATTCTGCGTTTGATTGGCTAAAAATTTGAGTTCACAAGCCGCCGGCACCGGGCGGCTTGCATTTTTATGCAAAAACGGCTGCCCCGCAGCCCTTGTGGAGAAAATCATGCAAAAGATTCCATTAACCGTACGCGGCGCCGAAATGCTCAAGCAAGAATTGCAGCATCTTAAAAGCGTTGAACGCCCCGCCATTATCGAAGCCATCGCCGAAGCCCGCACCCACGGCGATTTGTCTGAAAATGCCGAATACGAAGCCGCCAAAGAAAAACAAGGCTTCATCGAAGGCCGCATTTCCGAGCTGGAAAACAAGCTCTCCGTAGCCCACATCATCGACCCCACCGAAATCCATGCCGAAGGCAAAATCGTATTCGGCTGTACCGTCGTGCTGGAAGACTTGGAAAACGAAACCCAAGTGCGCTACCAAATCGTTGGCGACGACGAGGCCGACATTAAAGACAACAAAATCTCCATCAGCTCGCCCATTTCCCGCGCCCTTATCGGCAAAGAAGAAGGCGACGTGGCCGAAGTGCAGGCGCCCGGCGGCATCAGAGAATACGAAGTTATCGAAGTGCTGTATATCTAGTAGGCGGCGAAATGAACCAAGATTTCAATCCCTATCAGACTCCGCAAAGCCAAGAATCCCTGCCGCAACACGCAGATAGCTGCTGGCGCGAAGGCAAACGCGTCTTTCTGCCCGAAGGCGCAGACCTGCCCCACCGCTGCATCCGCTGCGGTGAAGCAGCTGAACCGCAGCAGCAGCCGCGAAAACTGTATTGGTATCATCCCGCTTGGAATCTGTTGCTTATCCCGATTTTATTCGTTTCCTGGCCAATTGCACTGATTATTGCCCTGATTGTCCGCAAAGTCATCCCTGTCCACCCCGCCTTTTGCCCACAGCACCAAAAACAGATGCACTGGCTGTTTCGGGGCGTGCCCGCCATTATATTTGTGCTGTTATCGTTGCCGCTGATAACACTGGTCGTTCCGGCTTTAAATGATACCCTTTCCCAAGACTTCACGATTATGTGGTACTTCAGTATCATCGTTTTCTGCCTTATCTTCGCCATCGCCACTTCGCCCCTGCGCCCACGTCTGGTAAAAATTACCGAAGAATACAGCATCCTCAAAGGCTTCGGCCGAGGCTTTCTCGGCACCCTGTCGGAAAAATACGAACCCAACAGCCGCCGCCAGGGCATAATATGCTAAAATACAATGATTATCCTCTTAAAATACAGTAAACTATTTTCAGCTAGCCTCTTCAAAGCTGAAGGCTACCTGAAAAGTAAAAGGCTATCTGAATAATCAGGTAGCCCTTTCCAATACTGCTTCATCGCTATACATCGATTCAAAACAAAATACCTAGTTCAGGCAGCCCCACCCCCTGCCAATTCCGGCAACCATCCGTTTGCGGCAAAAGACACTGCCCGATTGCCCGCCACAATAAAGTGATCCAGCAATCGTACCTCCAGCAGCGCTAACGCCTGTTGAAGTTGGCGGGTGAAGGCCAAATCTGCCGCCGAAGGCTCGGCCGAACCGCCAGGGTGATTGTGTGCGATAATCAGCGAAGCAGCATGGTGTTGCAAGGCCAGCTGGGCCACTTCTCGAATATACACTGTGTTTTCCGCTACTGTGCCACGCGACAATTCTTTAAATGCAATCAGCCGGTTGCTGCTGCTCAACAATAACGCCACACTCACTTCCACCGGCTCATGCGCCAGTTGCAACACCAGATAATCCGCTACCGCCTCCGGAGAAGTGAAGGCTGGCGTGGCGTGCATTTCTTCCGCCAACAGCCTTCGCCCGATTTCTCGCACTACAGCAAACTGGCAATACGCCGCCTCACCCATACCCTTGTGCATCGTCAGCTCGGCGACGGGTGCGGAAAACAGGCGGTTGAGCGAACCGAACTCCTGCAGCAGATAACGAGCCAAATCCACTGCGCTCATCCCCTGTATGCCCGCCCGTAGCAGGATAGCCAGCAGTTCCGCATCGCTCAACGCTCCTGCACCACGATGCAGCAGCTTCTCACGCGGCCGCTCGTTTTCCGGCCAATGCTTGATCCCCATCTTAACTTCCCTTTTCATGTGTTTCGTTAAATGCAGAATTATACAGGAGCAGCGAGGTGCCAACGCTTATAAACAATTCCGCCGAAGCAAGCCGGCAGCGCATATAATTTGACCTGCCTCATAAAAAGAACTTTACTCATCCACCGCTTGCGTAAAAAGGTTGGAAAAAGCCGTGCCAAACAGCTACAATTCGCCACCTTTCTCAGTTTTCGGCCGCCCGTGCGGAAAGCATCCCGCTAAGCAAGGCTACCTGAAAAAGTTTGAACAAAAATAATCGGAGTAAAAAACTATGGCAACCAAAGGACAAATGTTACAAGATCCTTTTTTAAACGCACTGCGTAAAGAACATGTACCGGTATCCATTTATTTGGTGAACGGCATCAAACTGCAAGGCCAGGTAGAGTCGTTTGACCAATATGTGGTACTGCTGCGCAACACCTCGGTAACGCAAATGGTGTACAAACACGCGATTTCCACCATTGTTCCGGCACGCGCCGTGAGCCTGCAGCCACCCGCAGATCAGAAACCTGCCGCCGAAGCCGAGCAATAAGTAGGCATCCCCAGCGCACTGGCTGTTGCTCACAGGCAGTGCGTTTTTGCTTATCCATACACCGCCCGCATCTATTGCCCACGCAGGCGGCTTGAAAGAACCCTATCATGCCCCAAACCATCGCCCTCATCGGCGCCATGCCGCCGGAAATTGCCCTGCTCAAAGAGAGCCTGCAAAACCTGTGCAACGATCACGTGGCCGATTTCGATATCTACTGCGGCGAATACGCCGGTAAAAACGTCGTGTTGGCCTTAAGCGGTATCGGCAAAGTAAATGCCGCGCTCAGCACCGCCCTGGTGCTGCAACGGCATCAGCCCGATTTCGTCATCAACACCGGCAGTGCCGGCGGCCTGGGCGGCGAACTGAAAGTGGGCGATGTAGTCATCGGCACGCAAACTGCGCATCATGATGTGGACGTTACCGCCTTCGGCTACGCTATCGGTCATGTACCACGTATGCCTGCGCGCTTCGAATCCAACTCAGCCCTGTGTGTCGCCGCCGAAAAAGCTGCCGCCGCATTCGGACACGCAGCCGTACACCGCGGTTTAATCGTAAGTGGCGACCAATTCGTACACAGCAGCGAATCCGTGGCTGAAGTACGCCGCCATTTTGCAGACGTGCAGGCAGTGGAAATGGAAGCTGCCGCCATCGCCCAAAGCTGCCACCGCTTCGGCGTGCCGTTTGTGGTTATCCGTGCTATTTCCGACCTCGCCGACGAAGAAGCCGATACCAGCTTTGAAACCTTTTTGAAAACAGCCTCCGTGCATTCAGCCCAAATGGTACTGCAGCTGATTGCCGCTCTTTAAAGGCCATCTGAATAAAGGCTACCTGAAGACAAACGGCCTTACACTGCAATACAATCAAGCCGAACTAACGCACAGCCTGCTATCTGAAAGCCTAAGGCTACCTGAAAAATGAACCCGTCGCTTTACAGCCAGCCCTGATTGCTATCGGCGCCACTCTCGGCGCCTTGTTGCGCTGGCAGCTGGGTTTGCGTTTCAATCCGCTGTTTGCCCAATTTGCTTTCGGCACCTGGCTAGCCAACCTGCTCGGCTGCCTGCTGACCGGTGCGGTATTGGGCTTGCTGTTGGGCGGCAGGCCGCTTGCCCAGCCGCTGCAAAATGCACTGACAGTGGGCTTTCTCGGCAGTCTCACCACCTTTTCCGCGCTTTCCAGCGAGGTGTCCGACCGCCTGCTGCACAAAGACTAGCTGCATGCCGGCCTGATTCTGTCGCTGCACACCATATGCGGCATCGCCGCCACCCTGCTGGCCGCTGCTGCCGTGCAGCGCTTAATCCGAAGCTAAATTACAGATTTTTATTGTTTATCTACCGAAAATGAAAACATCATGAACTTATCTCATCTCCTCAACCGCGAAGCCGAACAAGCCTTTGCCGCTGCCGGTATCGAAGGCGCGCCGGTAGTGTTGCAGCCGGCTAAAAACCCCGAATTCGGCGATTTCCAAATTAACGGCGTGATGGGCGCGGCCAAACAGCGCAAACAAAACCCGCGTGAGCTGGCGCAGAAAGTGGCTGAAGCGCTGGCCGGCAACGAACTGATTGCCTCCGCCGAAGTGGCCGGCCCCGGCTTCATCAACTTGCGCCTGAATCCGCAGTTTTTAGCCAAGCAAGTGCACGCTGCCCTGCAAAGCAGCCGCCTCGGCGTGGCACAGGCCGCCGCACCGCAAACCATCATAATTGACTACTCCTCGCCAAACCTGGCCAAAGAAATGCACGTCGGCCACCTGCGCTCCAGCATCATCGGCGACAGCCTCAACCGCGTCCACTCCTTCCTCGGCCACCATGTGATTGCGCAAAACCACGTGGGCGACTGGGGCACCCAATTCGGCATGTTGGTGGCCTATTTGGTGGAACAGCGGGCGCAAAACGAACATTTCGAACTGGCCGACTTGGAACAGTTCTACCGCAACGCCAAAGTGCGTTTCGATGAAGACCCTGCCTTTGCCGACACCGCGCGCGAATACGTGGTGAAACTGCAAGGCGGCGATGAAGCCGTGCTCGCACTGTGGCGGCAGTTTGTGGAAATATCGCTGCAACATGCCGAAAAAGTATATGCCAAACTCGGCTTACTGCTCACCCGTGAAGACGTGGCCGGCGAATCCAAATACAATGACGACCTGCAACCCGTGGTGAACGACTTAATCGCCAAAGGCCTGGCCGTGGAAGACGACGGCGCGAAAGTGGTTTTCCTCGACGAATTCAAAAACAAAGAAGGTGAACCTGCTGCCTACATCGTGCAGAAAAAAGGTGGTGGCTTCCTTTATTCCACCACCGATTTGGCCTGCATCCGCGATTACGTGGGCCGGCTCAAAGGCGACCGCCTGCTTTATGTGGTCGACCACCGCCAAGGCCTGCATTTCGGCCAACTCTTTGCCACTTCCCGCCTGGCAGGCTACCTGCCCGAAAATGTACAAGCCGAATTCATCGGCTTCGGCACCATGATGGGCAAAGACGGCAAACCCTTCAAAACCCGCAGCGGCGACACCGTGAAGCTGGTCGAACTGCTCGATGAAGCCGTAGAGCGCGCCACCACCCTCGTGAAAGAGAAAAATCCCGAACTGGACGATGCCACCGCCGCCCAAATCGGCCGCAGCGTCGGCATCGGTGCCGTGAAATACGCCGATTTGAGCAAAAACCGCACCAGCGACTATATCTTCGATTGGGACAATATGCTCTCCTTCGAAGGCAACACCGCCCCCTACCTGCAATACGCCTACACCCGCGTGCAAAGCGTGCTGAAAAAAGCCGGCGGATGGAGCCGAACCGAACAGCCCGTGCTCACCGAACCTTTGGAATGCCAGCTCGCCACCGAGCTCTTGAAGTGTGAAGACGTGCTGCAAACCGTGGCCGATAGCTCCTATCCACACTATCTCGCCGCCTACCTCTACCAAGTGGCCAGCCTGTTCTCCCGCTTCTACGAAGCCTGCCCCATCCTAAAAACCGAAGGCAGCGTCCGCAACACCCGCCTGCAGCTGGCCGCCCTCACCGGCCAAACCCTACAAACCGGCCTCAGCCTCTTGGGCATCGACACGCTGGAAGTGATGTAAGCCTTTATTGCCGCATGACAAACAGGCTATCTGAAAGTTTTGCTTTTCAGGTAGCCTATTGCTTTGCGTACGTTTATTTTCAGGTAGCCTTTCCCCTTACGGGATGTGGAGCGTACTTACGCGTTTTTAGCTTACCGCACGGCATTTGAAAAGGCTACCTGAAATTCAGCCAACCCCCTTCTGCCGCTGGCTTCCACCCAAACGCTTGCTATACAATGCCGACTTCGCGCAGTGTTTCGCACACACCATGGAACAACTCGAATTTTTCAGCATTCCCAGCCCCTGCATCGGCGTTTGTCAGGCCAATAGCAAGGGGTATTGCAAAGGCTGTTTGCGCAGCCGTAAGGAGCGGCTGTATTGGCTGAAGCTTACGGGTACGCAAAAACAGAACGTGTTGCGTCTGTGCCGTTTGCGTAAGCACAAGCTGTTGCAGTTGGCCGTTAAACAGCAGGCCGTTTCTATCGAGCTGCCGGAACAGATGGATTTCGATTTTTTCTAGGCCGCCATTTTCCCCATTCTTTCTCTATTTATTGTTAAACATCAATCATGCTGGTTTTATCTGCTTTATCTTTTCTTCCTGCCTCTTGGACATGGCAGTTTCTCGCCTTGGCGGTTTTGTGCAGCGTGGCGGTTTCTGTGCTGCTGAAAATCGCGCGCAAAAAAGGGGTTCACATTGAGCATGCGATTGCGGTGAATTATATTGTGGCCACGACCTGCTGCTGGTTTTTGCTTGCTCCGCCGTTGGATAGCTTGCGCGGGGCGGATATTGGCGGCCTGTGGCCGTTTTTGGCCTTGGGCGTGTTGTTGCCGAGCATTTTTGTGGTGATGGCACGGGCAGTGGAACAGGCGGGGATTGTGCGTTCGGATGCGGCGCAGCGGCTGTCGCTGGTGTTGCCGGTGTTGGCGGCTTTCCTGCTGTTTGGCGAACGGCTGAATAGCAATAAAATTGTGAGCATCGTGCTGGCCTTCAGTGCGCTGACGGCTTTGCTCTACAAGCCGGGCAAGGGCAAGCAGGATGGCGGGATATTTTGGCTGGCGGGAGTATGGCTGGGCTTTGGGGTGATTGATATTCTGTTTAAGCAGTTATCCAAAACCGGGCAGGCGCTGTCGTTAAATCTGTTTGTGGCCTTCGCGCTGGCTTGCGTGTTGATGTGGGGTTATGTGTGGCGGCAGGGCAAACCCCTTAAGGCGGCGGATTTTGCCGGCGGGCTGCTGCTTGGATTGCTGAATTTCGGCAATATTCTGTTTTATATCAAGGCACACCATGCTTTTTCCGGCGACCCGACTTTGGTATTTGCCGGTATGAACTTGGGCGTGATTGTGTTGGGCACACTCACTGGTGCGCTGGCGTTTAAGGAGAAGACTTCGGCGGTGAACCAAGCCGGCATTGTGTTGGCACTCGCGGCGATTTACAGCCTGTTTTATTTGGATTGGCTGCTGGCGAAGCTGGGCATTGCGATGTAAGTTTCAGGTAGCCTTGATCGAAGCCGAAAGGCTACCTGAAAAACGATTCGGCTGTTTTGCCACGCCAATACAAAGGCTACCTAGAAAACAATTTTTCAGGTAGCCTATTTCTTGTTTGTTTATTACAAGATTGCCGTTAGAACTGCCATGACATACTACCTTTGATATTGCGCCCTACGCCGCTCACAGCTTCGCCAAGATAGGGGGCGTAGCGGCGGTTGAACAGGTTGTCCACGGTGATACGCAGAGTGAACTGTTCGTGGTGCGGCGGCTGCCAAGCGGCAAATAGGCCGTGCAGGGCGTAGCCTTTGGATTTGGGTAACGCCCAGTAGGCGGCCATTGGGTCGCCATCGGTGGGCGAACGGTCTTGGCGGCGGATAAATTCGCCTTTCCAGCCGAAAGTTAAACCCTGTACAGGTAAGCGTACGCCAAGGGTGGCAGTAGCTTTGCGCGGAGGGATGTCAGCTAGCCAGGTATCTTGGTCATGCCAAGGGTTGCGTGGTGAACCTTGGCGTTTACCGCGCATGAAGGAATAAGTGAGGCCGGCAAACCAGTGGTCGGATTCGTAGTAGGCTTCAATTTCGCCACCGCGTATGGTGTAGCCCGGGAGGTTACGGTAGTTGGCAATGGGTTTGGCACAAACGCTGCTGGGACGGTTAGGCAGCTGCTCTCGGCAGAAGATACCCCGGTTTTTGAAGATTTCGTCTTTTCCCCTGCTGTGGAACAAAGTGGTACGCAGTTGCAGGCTGTCTTGTTCGCGCAGCAGATTTTGCCAACGCAGGACGCCGCCGAGGCGGAAGGAGGTGAGTCGTTCGGGCTCGAGATAGCGGCTGGTGGCAGAGGCACTGCTGGTGGCGGATTGCACTTCGTATTGTTCGTCAATTACAGGAGCGCGCCAAGTGCGGCTGGCGTTGGCAAATAGTAGGGCGTTGTCGTTGGGCTGCCAAGCGATGCCCAAAAACGGCGACCAGCTGCTGTAGGTTTTGCTGCGGTAGTCATGGCCGGCAGAAGGTGTGTTGTAGCCGCGTGCCACATTGGGCTCGCCTTGGTTATGGATGTGGTCGTAGCGCAGGGCGGGAGTGAACGTCCAGTTGCCAAGGCGGATTTCGTCTTGCACGTAAAAGCTATTTTGCTGTTGCGTGCCGGCGGGCATGTAATAAGGCTGGAAACGGCCGTAGTTGAAATTGGCATTATTCCGCCGGCTCTTGTCGTACATCATCACTTCGCGCACGTGGCGGTTTGTTTGTAGGCCAAGAGTGAGGCGGTGTTGCATCGGGCCAGTACTGAAGTGGCTAATATTGCTGATGTCGAGCCCGGTATCTTGGTAGGCAGTATGGCTTTCATTGCCCATGCTGCCGAGGAAGCCGGAACCAGCGTTTTCCGGGCGGGCGTCGTCTTGCACGGTTTTTGTATGGTTGAGTTGCATGGTGAGATCGAATAACGGATTTTCGGGCATGTAGCGGTATTTGAGGGAATAGCTTTGGTCGTCTTGGCGTCGATACACCAGTTTGCGTTTCCAAGCACCGTCTAAGCCATAGAGACGGATGTCGCGTTCGGATGGGCGGGCGAGCTCACCACGTTTGGCGGCAAAGGGCTCCCAAGCGTGATGACGGCCATACATGGCAGAAAGGGTAAAATGGTGCTCGGGGGCGGGGCTGTAGTTACTTTTGATGAGGAAGCTTTGTTGGTTGTTGGCAGAATAGGCCAGGCGTTCGCCGTCGGGTTGTTGGATGTCATGGCCACGGCGTACGGAGGTGTAGAGCAAACCGTCCCAGCTTTGGTTGTTGTTTTGTAGGAAGACGGCGGCGCTGGTTTGCCATTGTTCATCATTGGTGTGATGGCTGATTTTGACAAGGCCGCCCACATTTTGCCCTTCGCGCAAAAACTCCCGTGCATCTCGGCTTTCCAGCTTCACTGCGCCGCCGAAGCCACCGTTGCCGCGCGACACGTCAAATGAGCCCTTGTCTACCGTTACTTGGCGTAGCAGTTCCGGCTCGATAAACACCGAGCCTTGGCGGTAGCGTTCGAAGTTTTTGGCAGCGCCGTCGATGGAGATTTTGATGTCTTCGTTGTCGCCGAAGCCCCAGATATTTAGGGTTTGCCCGCCGGGGCGCGGCGAACCGGAGCTGCTGGTGCCAGGCAGCAGGTCAAGAAGGGAGGCAACATTGTCTGCTTGTTGTTGGTCGATATTTTCACGGGTAAGGCGGGATTGACCGGCAAGGGTAGAAAGTGCACGCTGCCCCCGGATTTCGATCACGGGCAATACGGCACTATCGCTGTTTTTACCGGCCGCCTGAGTAGGCACAGCAATGAAACCGAATATAGCTGGCAGGCACAGCGCGGATAATAGGCGGCTCTGTAGGCATGAAAGCGGATGGGGCGGAGTATGCATGTTTGGTTCTCGGAATGGGGATGACTGCATGAAAAACAGCCTGTTCATCAGGCTGTTACCTTAGTAGAATTGATAATAATTCTATATTTTATTTAAAAAGAAGTAAAGAAAATTAAGTATCAGGACGTGAGTTGTTGCAGTGTTGAAAATTTTGGCGGATTGGTGTGCTGTTTTCAGGTAGCCTTTTACTTTACCCGCGCCGCAAATATTCTGCCAACGGCTTGGGCAAACCATATTCCGCCGTATTGGCCCACAGGCTACCGTGTGCTGCAGCTGCCGCCACTCCGTTTGCCTGCAAAGGCGTAATTTGCAACAGGCGGTGCGTGAGGCGGTGGCTCACCAAATCTCCTTCGGCTAAATCTTCCGCGGCCACGCCGAAAGCAGCTGCGCGTTCATACAAATCATCCAGCCGCTCAAAGCAGGGCACGCAGTAGAGCCCGCCCCAAATGCCGCCGGCTGGGCGTTTTTCCAGCAGTACCCGACCCTGCTTGTCGCGCAACACCAGCCAATACAGCGCCACTTCCTTCACCGCCACCGCGGTTTTCTTGCGCGGCAGCTCGGCAATCCGCCCTTGCTGTTTGGTCAGGCAGATTTCTGCCATCGGGCAGACATCGCAGCGCGGTTTGCTGCGTTTGCACACCAGCGTGCCCAAGTCCATCAGCCCCTGCGTGTAGGGGGGCATTTCCTCGGCTGCGGGCAGCAGGCTTTCGGCCAAATTCCACAAAGCGGTTTCGAATTTTTTGTCGCCGATTGCCCCGTCTTGCGCAAACACGCGGCACAAAACGCGCTTCACGTTGCCGTCTAAAATCGCCTCGCGCCTGCCGAAGGCAAAGGCGGCAATGGCTGCTGCCGTGCTGCGCCCCACGCCCTTGAGCGTTTCAAGGTCTTGGCGCGTATCGGGAAAGCGGCCGCCAAAATCGCGCATCACCTGTTTAGCCGCCGCATGCAGATTGCGGGCGCGGCTGTAGTAGCCCAGTCCAGCCCACAGCGCGAGCACTTCGTCTTCATCCGCCGCAGCCAGAGCGGCTATGTTTGGAAACGCCGCCAGAAAGCGCGGGTAGTATGCCAACACGGTGGCTACCTGCGTTTGCTGCAGCATAATCTCCGAAAGCCACACCGCATAAGGCTCGCGCACCTGCCAAGGCAGGCTGTGCCGCCCGTGTTGCTTTTGCCAGCGCACCAGCCGGGCGGAGAAATCTGTGTTCATATATAAGGCTACCTGAAACCGAAAATCCCGTATTGTATAGCGGATTAAAATGGCAATGATACTGCCCAAGCTGCCGCCGGATGCTTTTCAGGTAGCCTTCCGCCGCAATCTGCCCGTTTCCCGCTATAATCGCAGCCCAAACCAACCCCGATTGCCAGTCATGACCATCCATACCCTCTTCGCCACCTGCCCGCGCGGCCTCGAAACCATCCTCGCCCAAGAGCTTGCCGCCCAAGGCTGCACCAATATCGCCCCCACCGACGGCGGCGTATCCTGCCAAGGAAATCTAGAAGCCACCTACCGCGCCAACCTCCACTCCCGCACCGCCAGCCGCATCCTGCTGCAACTGGCCAAACAGCCCTACCGCAGCGAAGACGACATTTACCGTGCCGCCAAAAGCATTCGTTGGGAAGACTGGTTCCATGCCGGGCAAACCTTCAAAATCAAGGTGGAAGGCAAACGCGCCCGCGTGAAAAGCCTCGACTTTACCACCCTCAAAATCAAAGACGGCCTATGCGACCGCTTCCGCAGCAGCCAAAGTCAACGCCCCAGTGTGGATAAAGCCAATCCGCACATCCGCATCCACGCCTTTATCAGCGAACAGCACGCCGCCCTCTTTATCGACACCAGCGGCGAAGCCCTGTTCAAACGCGGCTACCGCCAAGACACCGGCGGCGCCCCCCTGCGTGAAAACCTAGCTGCCGGCCTGCTCCTGCTCGCCGGCTACAACGGCAGCCAGCCCTTCCAAGACCCATTCTGCGGCAGCGGCACCCTCCCCATCGAAGCAGCCCTCATCGCTACCCGGCGCGCTCCCGGCCTCGACCGCCGCTTCGGTTTCGAGCAGCTGGCCAACTTCGATGCCGGCCTCTGGCAGCGCCTGCGCCAAGAAGCCCAAGCCGCCGTATTGCCGCAAGCCCCTGCTCCCATCACCGGCAGCGACACCGACCGCCGCCTCATCCAAACCGCCGCCATCAACGCCCGCGAAGCCCAAGTGGCCGGGCACATCGTTTTTCAGGTAGCCGACGTGCGCGACACCCGCCCCAACGGTGAAAACGGTATCCTCCTCGCCAACCCGCCCTACGGCGTACGCCTTGAAGAAATCCACACCCTGCACGCCCTCTACCCCCAGATCGGCTCCTGGCTCAAACAGCACTACCCCGGCTGGCTCTGCGGCCTGCTCACCGCCGACCGCGACCTGCCCAAACTCATGCGCCTGTCCCCCAAACGCAAAATCCCCCTCTACAACGGCAACCTCGACTGCCGCCTGTTCCTGCTCGACATGGTGCGCGGCTCCCACCGCACGCCCAAGGCGAAATAGCTGTGCTCAGGTGTTAAGCCAAAGCTACCTGAAAAGCGTTTATCCGTTTCAGGTAGCCTTTTAACTCAAACATAACTCGTCATTGCCACATTCATACTCATCTTTTTTTATTTTCAGGTAGCCGCAGTTCGGACATTAGTGCCAAACCTACCGGCTCTTGCCACCAAAAAGGCTACCTGAAAACCCATTCCGCTATATAATCGCCCGGTTTTCTCACTCTTAAGGCTACCTGAAACCATGAAAGCCATGATTCTGGCCGCCGGGCGCGGCGAGCGGATGCGACCGCTCACCGACACCCTGCCCAAACCCATGCTCCCCTGCGGCCGCGAGCCGCTCATCGGCTGGCATTTGCGCCGCCTGGCGGCCGCCGGCATCAGAGAAATCGTTATTAACCACGCCTGGCTCGGCGAAAAAATCGAACAAGGCCTCGGCAATGGCAGCCGTTATGGCGTGTCTATCCAATATTCGCCCGAAGCACCCGGCGGGCTGGAAACCGCCGGCGGCATCGCCACCGCCCTGCCGCTCTTAGGCAGCGAGCCTTTCCTGGTGATCAACGGCGATATCCTCACCGATTTCGACTGCCACACCGCCATCGAGCGTGCCGCCCAAATGAGTGAGAACACCCTCGCCCACCTCTGGCTCGTGCCCAACCCCCCGCACCACCCACAAGGCGATTTCCGCCTCCAAGCTGGCGGCCAAGTTACCGACACCGAATCCCAAGAGCCCGCCCACACGTTCAGCGGCATCGGCCTCTACCGCCCCGAGCTTTTCGCCCACACCGCAGCACACCAACGCACCAAACTTGCCCCCCTGCTGCGCCAAGCCATGCAGCAAGGCCAAGTGTGCGGCGAAATGCACACCGGCCTTTGGCTCGACGTGGGCACTCCCGAACGCCTGCAGGAAGCCGCCCGTATCAGCGGGCAATGGGCAGGCTGATACTGCCTTATCTAAAATCCGTTTTGACTTCGTAGAAACTCCGCTTCCTTCGGAAACTCCGTTTTAACTTCGTTGAAGCTGACGCTTTCAGGTAGCCTTCCACTATGCTTAAAGGCTACCTGAAAACCTAAACCCCTTTATCGGCCAATCCATTATGAACGCCAAACACACCCTCGAACGCTACAGCCAAGAACAGCACACCGCCCAAGAAGCCCAGCGCCTTGCCCAGCAAATCATCTTCGGCCCCATCGCCTTCCAAGCCTCCCGCCTGATGGTGAAATTCGGCATCCTCGAACGGCTCAACCGCGCCGCCGAAGGCCAAACCCTCGAAGAAATCGCCCAAACCGCCAATCTCAGCCGCTATGCCGCCCAAGTGCTACTCGAAGCCTCCCTTTCTATCGGCACCGTCCTGCTCGATAACGAGCGCTACCGCATCAGCAAAGTCGGCTGGTTTCTCATTAAAGACTCCATATCCCCCATCAACATGGATTTCGTGCACGATGTATGCTACCAAGCCGCGTTCGATCTCGAAGCTGCCCTGCTCGAAGGCCGCCCCGCCGGGCTTAAAGTGTTCGGTAGCTGGCCAACCATATACGAAGGCCTCTCCAGCCTTCCCCCGCGTACCCTCGAAAAATGGCTCGCCTTCGACCACTTCTATTCCGACCACTCCTTCCCCGCCGCACTGAAAATCGTCTTTTCACAACCCGTCCGCCGCCTGCTCGACGTGGGCGGCAACACCGGCCGCTGGGCACTGCAATGCGTGGCATACAACCCGGAAGTGCAAGTCACCATCATGGACCTGCCCCAACAAATCCAACTGATGAGAGAGCACACCGCCAGCCTGCCCGGCGCCGACCGCATCCACGGCCACCCCGCCAACCTACTCGACCCCGCCACCCCATTCCCCGAAGGCTTCGACGCCATCTGGATGAGCCAATTCCTCGACTGCTTTACCGAACAGCAAGTTACCTCCATTCTCAGCCGTGCCGCAGCCAGCATGAGCGTAAACAGCACCCTCTACATCCTCGAGCCCCTGTGGGATAGGCAAAAATATGAAACCGCTGCCTACTGCCTCACCCAAACCAGCCTCTACTTCACCGCCCTGGCCAACGGCAACAGCAAAATCTTCCACAGCGCCGACCTCAGCCGCTGCATCAAAGCCGCCGGCCTGCAAATAGCCAAAATCCACGATAACCTCGGCCTCGGCCACAGCCTCTTGTGCTGCAAGAAAACGTAAACAAAAAAGATAGCTTATTGCGTGTCAATAATCCTTTACATTTATTTACTGCGCAACAAAGCTGCCCCTCATTGACAAATAACGTGGGCAGCCTTGTTTCTTTTCTACATCCTATTCGCTGTTAATCCCCGCCTGATACCGCTTCGGCTCAAAGTCTTGCCCGGTCTTTACCAGGTGAAAGGCAATCACGGCCAGCTTGCGCATTAAGGCCACAATGATTACTTTCGGCGGTTTCCTCTTTTGTCTAAGCCGTGCAATAAATGCCGGAAAGGCATTATCCCGATAAGCAACCATAGCAGGCATAAACAAGGCGGCACGCAAATCATTCTGGCCGAACTTGGATATCCGGCTGAGCTTATTCAGGCTGCTACCTGATTGCTGATGCCTTGGATCTAGTCCCAAATAAGCCACCAGTTCGGAGGCTTTGCTGAATCGCCCGTCTTGCAGCAGCGTGAACAGGATGGTGGCGGAAGTTAAACCAATCCCCGGAATGGTTTGCAGCCGTTTGATTTTGTCCGAATGTTCTTTATCCTGTTTCAGTAGCTGTTTGATTTGCCAATTTACTGCTTTAACCTGTTCATCCAAATGGGCGATGTTTTGATTCAGGTAGCCTTGCAAATAGTCCGGTGCAGTCTGCCGTTTGGTTTCCTCTGCTGCCCGCTGCCGTTTCAGTCGTATCAGATAGCGGTTTAAATCGCGTAATTGCCGCTGTTTTTCAGTCAAAGGCTGCCACGGCTCCGGCTGTACCATTTTGCTGTATTGTGCAATCAGCTTGGCATCCTGCTTGTCGGTTTTGGATCGTTTGAATACTGCCATACCGAATGATTTTATCCAATATGGGTTAACCACCGATACCGTATAAAAGCGGCTGAAATATTCTGCCGCCTGTTCGTAGTAAATGCCGGTGTATTCCATGCAGATATTTAAATCGTCTTCCGCATCGTGTGCCTGTAGCCATTTGCGCAATCTGACATAGCCTTCCAGGTCATTGTCAATCGTGATTTCTGCCATTTTGCCGTTATTCAGTAACAGGCAGTAATCCAATCTGTGCTTCGATACGTCTATTCCAAGGTGCATAAATTTAACCTTATTAATGCGGATTCGGCCGTGGCCGTTCCAAGATAGCTTACAAATTCAGGTCAAAAAAGAATCCGTGTCCCCATCTTTTTTCCGACTTCGAGAGTCAGGCTACACCTTTCGGGCTCACGGATTCTGTGATTCGGTCATGACTCCGAATCATCTAAAAAATGCACGCAATAATGATGCCAATTGTCTTACTACCAATGAAACGATGCTGGATACAAAACGGTGTAGAACGAAATTTCTCCAGTAATGTTGCCGCATTCTTGCCCCCTTATTTATTGTGCCGAAACCGGCGCATCATGAGCATAGGCTAGATTCTGTTTGGCATCGCTATCCAAAGTCCACACCGAAGCACGGCTACCACCTTCCGCCACGGTTTTTTGCTGCTGTCCGGCACTGTTTTGGCTGGTCTCCTTATAGGGATTGAATGGCAACCCTTCCAATGCGTACTGTCTGCACAATGCTTCCGGCACTTCTCTAACTTTGGTCGCTTGGTCGGTATAGCATGCACAGCCGCTTTTGCCACCATCTATGCAGGCAGCCACCCGTTCGAACTGCCTAACCTGTCGCACGCCGTTATACAGCGGTTTGGATTCCGGTCTTTCGGCCAAGGTGGGCACAAACATTTCCGGGGTCAGGTTGGCATTTTCTCCTTGGCCGGGAGAAGTTGCCGCCTGTGTTGCCTGTGTAATGCCGGCTACGGGGTTAGTAAGGTTTGCTGGTTCGGATACCGTTTGTGCCTGCTGCTGACTAGCCTGGTCATCACCTTTGGATTTGAAGCCCTGATAGGTTTTCCAACCCATATAGCCGACAATCGACAACATAAACAACACTACAAACGGCCCGAATACCAAAATATACCACCAACGCGAACGAACTTTCTTATTATGGCTGTGGACTTCAGCGGATTTGTAGTAATCAAAAACTTCCTCATTGATTTTGTGCACGCTGGAAACGGCGCGCTTGGCTTCGCTGGTCGTATTCGTTACCGCCTCATTCCACTCCAGACGGGTCAAACCGCCCATTTGATTGGCCGTGATGTGGATATGCTTATTCACGACCTCTTTTAGGTTCAAATCGATGATTTTCGGGGATTGCGTGATAAAAATCATATCAATGCCATAATGGCCGTGTACGTTGAGAAAGGACACGTTGGGCGGCATTTTGCCGTTGCCGTAGCGTTTAGGGTATAAATCCTGCACTTCGTCAAAAACCACCAACGAGCCGATATTCTCCTCCCACTTAAGCCACTCATACATATCTTCCCAGCTATGCCCTTCCGGCGGCTGATGATGCGGCAGTTTCAGGCCATTGATGTTCGAGAACAGCTTGCGGTCTTTGTAGGCTTCATCGTGCATAATCATATCGACGACAAAGGCGGTTTTGCCGATGCGCGGTTTGCCTGTTACGAGAACGATTTGCGCCATACTTATTTCCTTCCGAGGCGGCTAGCCAGTTTAGTCATGGATTTAAACGTAACGATAAAGGTCAGCATACCGAACATGATATTCATCACGACCCCGCCACCAGAGATGTAAAACATCTGCAGCAGCCCGGCAGGTGCACCCGAACCGAGCAGCAGACCGGTTATTTCCTGCTTGAAGCGGCTGATGATTAAATCGAAACCGACATAAGTAATCGCGGTCAGACCCAGCGCGGTAAATATGCGTGCTACAACGTTAATCAACAAAGGCGCTAAGGCGGCCAGAAATTTCATTGTCTATCCTTTCTCTATGATCGCTACCTAGTCCCCCGTGCTTTCCAGCGTGACTTCTTCAAATTCCCACTGGAAACCACTAACATTTGTGGCAAGCATTGACTGGCAATCCCACCGCGATTTCTGTTGCGAATTCTGCGAATTCTCCGCAGAAACCGACTAAGTTTCAGGCAAGCATCTGTCGTTTTGCGGGGGACTAGTCCCCCTGCGCCCCCTAGTCTCACTTGCGACGCCGCGCGGGGAAGGTCGCCGCTTCGCTTTGACACTTCCCCTACGGCTGGAGTGTATTTAGGGTGGGAACGTCAAGCGCAAGGCCTGCGGCTCCGTACTCACCCGTTCAGACTGCGTAATCAGCGAGCTGATTACTTCGCTTAGCTGCGGCTTCCGTGCGGACACTTGACTGGTTCGGCTGTTGCCGGAGGCGGAGAGAAACTTCACTGGTCTTAGTGAGGATTGTGGGGATTCGGACGGCCAGGCGGAAACGTTGCTACACTTCCTGACGTACCACGCGGGCGACGAAGAAGGCGGCCACCAGCCAGGCACCGGCAATGATGAACGGCCTAATCTTGCGGGCGGCGGCACAGGCGGGTTCAAGGCTGATGCTGAAGCGGCCGCCGAAGGCTTCGAACTCTTCGCCCTTGGGACAGGCGGCATCAGTGCTGAAGACGTTTTCAGGCTTGAAGTCGAGATTGACGGTTTCTTTGGGTATGGTCAGGTCGGCACTTCCAGGTTCAGGCTGTTGGTCGCAAGCCATAATTTCGGGATGCTCGCGGCACAGGTCGAATGGTTTCTGCTGGTCGGGCTGGTCTTTATTGCCGTTGCCAGATTGGTTGCCACCCGGCGTGGCAGCGGGCGCTTCCGGGGAATTTGGTTTGAGGTCAGGACGGTCTTTTAAGGTCTCTTGCACACATGTTCCGGCAGCACAGTTATAAAACCGCCATTGGGCTTGCTTGGCTTTGCCGTCGCGCGAATCGGTGAATGGGTCGGAATTAACTATTGTGCCGTCCAAAACGGATACTTTCGGCTCACTCCACGCGCTATCCGGCAGTTCGGCAGCTTTAATAACCTCTTCTGGTTTTTCTTCAAAAATGGGTTCTGCTATTCGTGCCAAATCTTCTTCTGTCAATTCAACTTCGCTCAACGCAAGGGTACTAACCTGCATATATTGCTTGGATATCTGTCCCGGTCTTAAAAAACCGATTTGCTTTACCACTTCGAATTGTACGAGGAGTTGTTTAGACGCAGGTTGATAACCGCAACTTAATTTGACGCCGATAGCGGATTGGTCAGAGAAATTAAAATTCTCTTTCGTAACCTGTCTGCACAATTCGCGCTCAATGACATCATTACTTAGGTTTTCCACCGGCTTGCCGTAAACAGCAAACTTGTTATCGGGTATATATTGTTTAGTCTTGGTATCTATGCAGCCTCCGGCAGATGATGCACAGAAAAGACTTGGATTGCGCATCACCATGTTGTTTTTGTCGGCATCGTAGCTATAGCCTGCATCTAGAACTTTATCTAGGATAGCTTCGAACAACAAACCCGCCACAAGGCTTTGCGGGGTGAATTTGGCATAACGAAGCTTGGTTAGCAGCCCGCGGGCTACACGGGCGCGGGAAACGGTGCGTGTGATTGTAGCAGGAACGCGGGCAGTTTTACGTGCACCAGTCATAACGGAGCGAAGAGTTGATAAATCATGCGCTGCAGAATACTCATAATAAAAACTTCGAGTAGCTGTAGAATAAGCAGGTTTTAAACCATTTATATTAAAGCCACTCCTCACTCTAACTGGTAAACCCGTTTTACCATCAATAATAAACTCCGGCCCAGCAAAAGCACAAAGCGGCAATAATAAGCAACTAAATAATAGGCAGTTCCTTATAAAGTTCTTTATGCGGACAAATGACAAAACATTTAGCATTATCAAAACGTATCCTCAAATATGAATGATCAGGAAACATAACTTCCACCCGATAATCATCCGCCCATCGGTTAAAAAAATTATGAACCTGTTCCATACCAAAACCAGTATGAAAAACTTCCTTCCTAACTAACTCTTTATAAAAAATAAATGCCATCGGTAGACCGCGATATAAATAGCTAGACTTTTGAAGTCTGTACAAATCTTCTTCTGAAATAAACATCTTAGATTCCTTCCCTTACCCAAAAATGGAAAGGAATTTAACATGCTGCTCAATCTTTGAACAGGAACAAGACCAGAATCACGGCAGTAAAGCCGTACATAAACCAAAAATCAATCATCGCCGCCCCCGCCCTCTGCCGGATTAGTGGCCGAATAAACAAGCTTGTACACAATACGGAATCCCCAAACCATGAAGAACAGGAACAACAGCGGGAACGTGGTAAAAATGCCGAGCTTGATTTGTTCGGCTATATCGCATTGGGGAAAGTACAGGTTGACGGGCTGGCCTTCTACCTGCCATGTTTGGCCGACTTTGTAGGGTCGGATTACTTTGCCTTCGGCGGTAATGGTTGGAGGCTGCTGCGACATCAGCCAGTCCGCAGCGTCTTCTTGCGAAGCGAAACACTGATAACCGATTCTGTAGCCCACAACAGCCCCCTCACCTTAGCGACCAGACCTAATCATGCCGTAGGCAATCTTGAAGCCTTGGATCACGATCACCACGGACAGCAAGGCCATACCGATGGCGGACACCATAACGGCGAATTTGGCGATTTCGGTCGCCGCAGTCGTACCGATGCTGCTCAAATCCACACCTTCTGCATAGGCAGATCCGGTTGCTGCCAGTGCCGTACCGGCAGCGGTTGCTTTCAGGCCGAAGCCTCTGAACTTCTGAAGTAAACGCATGATTTATCCTTTCTAAATGCGTTGTTATTAGGAAATTGGCGGCTATGCAAAGGTATTTCCGGAGCGCCGCCCGACCCCGAAACCGGTTAACCGAACAAGTAATAGGTCGATACGGCCAAAATGCAGCCCAAAACAACGAATGCGCCTAGAGCAATCTTGAACGATAAGGGAATTTTCGATTTCATTCAGTCCTCCAAATAGCGCAGGAATTCAAAGATGGCGAAACCTGCGCCGATTTCTTCAATGCCTGCTTCCACAGCGTCTTCACGGGATTCATAACAGCCCGCCCGCGATAACACCGGAGTAAAGCCGACATCCCCCGAATCGTCGGAACAAAGAAAGTCGTAACTTTCCAAGCTCTGCACGATAAAGAAACGCTGTAGCCTCATGTGCCCCCCTTATTTGGCCGGTGCTGTCTTTTTCGGCCCTTCGGGAATTTCGCGGAAATCCACTAAATTAATGCGCTGGGTTTTGCCGTTGGAGGTCATGGATACGGATAGTTCGGCGAAAAATGGGAAAGTTTTGTCTTTGAACTTTTCAAAATTCAGGCTGGTGCCGTAACGATATTCGCTGGTTACCAAACCAAGGGCATTGCCTTGGCTTTCATCCAGCGGGGTAGCCACTAGAACTTTGGTCTGGTCAATTTCCGTGCCTTCGATGTTGCCTTTGAACTTTTTGACACCAAGCACGGAAGCCTGCATAACAAAATTAATTTGATTCATGATATTTACCTTTCTGTTAGAGTTAATTAATGGCGATTCAGGCAGCCATCCAAGCCTTTAAAATCATTTGAATATTTTCCACTCATCAGGAAACATTCTTTCTTGCCGGTCAAAATTCGGGTCTTCTTGCATACGGGTCAAATAATCAATTTCGACCATCCCGAATTCATCCGCCTTATGCCTTGGCATGGCATGCATATAACCGTCTGCCGCTACTTGGCAGTCATATTCTTCAGGCCGTAACCCTTTGGGGTATTTATCATGCTCCGGTTTCAACTGGTTCACGATATCTTCGGCGTCATAACCGAGATCGGATAAAAAATTGAGTAAGCGCCCCACCTGATTCCTGGCATGCCTGACCTTGTGCTCCAGCATCAGGTTAACGGTCTTTTTTACGGCTTCGATACGCTCCGATTTCTGCTTGAAGATGCTTTCGCATATCGGATATGCCCCCGACAAGTATTTGCCCGGCTTCAACAACACGTCGAGCGGAATCACAATATCTCGCGCCCTAAATTCGACTTCAAAGCGCACCCAAGGGCTTTCTTTGTCGCCAAGCTGTTTACCTTTCTCATACACGCGGGTCAGTTTGGAGCTTTCGCGCGAGCCGATGTAGAAGGTTCTGCCACTGCCGTCTTGCGAACGCCAATCCGAACCCCTGCATTCGCTTTTTGGGATGCGGTTTGTCCACGAGAAACCGCCGTTGTCCAAATCTACTAGGGCTTGTTCAGGTGTGTATTCGCCTTGAAAGAAATCGTGTGCTACGTCAACGCGGGTAATTTTTGGACGGACGGCATCGGCTAAAAAATCGTACAGACGTTTTTCCCAGCCTTCTTTTGCAGCTATGCAGCCTTGGGCATTCAGTTCCACCAATACCGTTTCACGCTGGCCGCCGTAATGCAGCTTGCCGTATTGCATATCTTCGGGCCCGAGTTGGTAGCATTCGTTATAGAAAAATTTACCGCGATAATCGAATTTCTTGGTAATGCCGAAACCGAAAATTTCCTGTAGTGTCCGGCTGTACTGAATCAGGTATTCTTCATCTGCCACCAAGGGATGACCGGCTATCAGGCACAGGGTGCTTTCGTGGATGGTAAAGGTCAGCTGGTCGATAAAGGCGGCATCGCTTTGGCCGCGACGAAGCGGGACTTCCAATAATTTGCCGTTGCTGGAAATGACGTGAGTAAAGGTTTTAAAGGTTTCCCAGTCGTCTGCCTCCGTACCTTGCGCTTCAGGGTTATTTTTTCGTTCCCCCCCCTATTAGCCGAGGGGGGGCGGCCTGAATCGGCATCGGCGTCAGCACCGGCACAGCCCGCTGCCGCCTCTGCCGTTTCAGGCCGCATGCTGGCTGCTGCAATAATGGCATCAATATCGGATGCTTCCGGTAGCTGATATTTTCGCTTGCTCATAGCACGCACTCCTCCGGTACGAGGCGCACAACTTCGGATTCGGTAATGCTACGGAAAAACGGAATGCCCAATTCGATAGCGTCGATTACGTACAATGAATAGCTGTCGAGCAATTCGGGTACGACGTCTTCTGATTCGAGTTCTACTATTTCTGAATAAAGAATGTGGCCGCGCTCCGGCGTGATGTGCAGAATCAGCGTGACTTCGTAAAACAGGCCTTCTTTCGATCTGTCAATCGTGGCCGTGATATTGGGGTAGGTGGGTAATTGAAGTTTCATGATTTAAGCCCCTTTGCTTGGCTGTCTTGAAATAACGGGGCTTAAAAAACCCCGCTAACATAACCTTTGATAAGGTTTGTTAACGGGGTGCAATATATAAGGCTACCTGAAAACTCAAAATCTGTATTTTCAGGTAGCCTTTTTCAAACCCGCTTCACATCCGTCCGGTGCTGCCGAAACCGCCTTCACCGCGTGAGCTCTGGGCAAATTCTTCCACCACTTTAAACTGCGGCTGCACCACAGGCACGATCACCATTTGCGCCACGCGTGCCATCGGCTCGATGATGAAGGCTTCTTCGCTGCTGCGGT
Organism: Eikenella sp. NML99-0057; assembly: GCF_001648535.1. Taxonomy (NCBI): domain Bacteria; kingdom Pseudomonadati; phylum Pseudomonadota; class Betaproteobacteria; order Neisseriales; family Neisseriaceae; genus Eikenella; species Eikenella sp. NML99-0057. The sequence goes on from NZ_LXST01000001.1 coordinate 567,097, forward strand.
TCCACAACGAGATTTTAAGCTCGCCCTGGTAATCGGAATCGATGAGGCCAACCAGGTTGCCCAACACGATGCCGTTCTTGTGACCCAGCCCGGAGCGCGGCAGCAACATGGCGGCGTAGGCAGGATCGGCTAGGTGAATGGCAATGCCGGTAGGTACGAGGAATGTGCCGCCAGACGGTAACTCTACGGCTTCGTCCAAACAGGCGCGCAAATCGAGGCCGGCGGCGCCGGGGGTGGCATAGTGCGGCAGGTGGTCTTGCATTTTGGGGTTGAGGATTTTAAGTTCGACTGTAGGTTGCATGGCTGTCTCTATAAATGTTTGAATTCTTAATGATGATAAATTTTCAGGTAGCCATTATGCCCTGCGGCAGGCTACCTGAAAATATGGCTGCTGCGCTACTTACGGCATCAGCATACCACCATTGACGTGCAGAGTTTGACCAGTAATATAGCGTGCCTGCTCGGAAGCAAGGAACAAGACGGCAGCAGCCACATCGTCAACCTCACCGAACTTACCTAGTGCCGTCTGCGCAGTAAAAGCAGCACGAACTTCCTCTGGTAGCGATTGAGTCATAACAGTATCAATAAAGCCCGGAGCAACGCAGTTAACAGTGATACCACGGCTGCCCACTTCACGTGCTAGTGATTTGGAAAACCCCATTAAGCCAGCTTTGGCAGCGGCGTAATTGCTCTGACCAGCGTTGCCCATCGCGCCCACCACGGAGGTGATACTGATGATGCGGCCGCTGCGCTGTTTCATCATACCGCGCAACACGGCTTTACTGGCGCGGAACACAGATTTGAGATTGACCTGCATGATGTCATCCCACTCCTCTTCTTTCATGCGCATCAACAAACTATCGCGCGTAATACCGGCATTGTTTACTAAAATATCTAATCTACCAAATTCTTTTTCGATACCGGCAATCAAATTTTCGATACTATTTTCTTCATTGATTTCCAGCACACGACCATGTCCCTGCCAAGGTTCCAACTGCCGGCCAACAGCAACTGCGCTTTCTTCGGTAATAGCGGTACCAATCACCGTAGCGCCGGCTTGCGCCAGCGTGGAAGCAATAGCAGCACCGATACCACGTGAAGCTCCAGTAACCAATGCAATTTTTTGAGATAGATTTTGGGTAAGCATATTGGGATTCCTTGTGTTAAGAGTTAGATATAGCAGATTAGCTTAATTTTCGCTACGATTGGCTCGCCTGCCGTACTACTGTACTGTTTATGACTCGTCACCTTGTATCAAACAGTGTATTAATCCGCTATAGGTTTTCAGATAATGGTTCAATTCAGTAGCAACCAAAAGCTACCTGAAAGCTTAATGGGTGGCGATAAATGTGTCCATCGCTTCCTGCGAAGTGAGCGCGGCGCACACGGCGGCTTTGTCGATGCGTTTAGCCAGACCGGCCAGCACTTTGCCGGGGCCGCATTCGGCGGATTCGGTAATGCCTTCGCGCACGAGGAGCGCCACGGTTTCCGTCCAGCGCACCGGGCTGTACAGCTGGCGCACCAGCGCATCTTTGATTTGCGCGGAGTCGGTGTAGGAAGCCACGTCCACGTTATTGATCACGCGGATTTGCGGTGCGTTCAATACCACGCTTTGCAGGGCGGCGGCCAGTTTTTCGGCGGCAGGCCTCATCAGGCTGCAATGCGACGGCACAGACACAGGTAGCGGCAGCGCACGTTTGGCACCGGCTTCTTTAGCCGCGGCCATGGCGCGTTCCACTGCAGTAGCATCGCCAGCAATCACCACTTGGCCGGGCGAATTGAAGTTCACCGCCTCAGCCACCTGCCCTTGCGCGGCAGCGGCGCAGATTTGGCGCACGGCATCGTCTTCCAGCCCCAAAATGGCCGCCATCGCGCCCTGCCCTTGCGGCACAGCCGACTGCATCAGCTCGGCACGCAGGCGCACCAGGCGCACGGCATCGGCAAAATCCAGGCTGCCGGCGGCCACCAGCGCGCTGTATTCGCCCAGGCTGTGCCCGGCTACGGCGGCGGGGGTTTTGCCGCCCGCTTCGAGGTAGGCGCGGTAGGTGGCCACACCGGCGGCGAGCATCAAGGGCTGGGTGTTGACGGTTTGGCCGATAAGCGCGGCATCTTCGCCGTTCATCATCGCCCACAAATCCTCGTTCAGCGCGACGGAGGCCTGCTCAAAGGTTTGGCGGATAACGGATACGCCGTCGAAACCAGCCATCATATTCAGGCTCTGCGAGCTCTGGCCGGGGAAGAAAAAGGCAAAAGACATGGTGTTTCCTTCTGTATCAAGAGTGTTGCTTTGGAAGCGTACAGGCTACCTGAAAGTGGTATTCAGATTTCTCAGGTAGCCTTATAGCTTGGCCAATTGGGCTTAACGTGTTTTAAAAGCAGCTGGCGGTGTAGCAAGGTTAGCCGAATTCTGCCGCAAACAGGCTACCTGAAAGTGTCGGTTTCAAAGTTTCAGGTAGCCTTTATCCAAAAGCCTAATCAGCGCCAGTGGTAGTTCGGTGCCTCTTTAGTAATCTGCACGTCGTGCACGTGCGATTCGCTCATACCGGCAGCGGTGATTTCCACAAACTCGGCCTTTTCGTGCATTTCGGCAATATTGGCGCAGCCCAAATAGCCCATGCTGGAACGCAGGCCGCCCACCAGCTGGTGGATGATGTTCACAATCGGGCCTTTATACGGCACGCGGCCTTCGATGCCCTCGGGCACGTATTTATCTGCGCTGTCTTGTTTGTCTTGGAAATAGCGGTCGGACGAGCCTTGGCTCATCGCGCCCAGCGAGCCCATACCGCGATAGGATTTGTAAGAGCGGCCTTGATAGAGCTCGATTTCGCCCGGCGCTTCGTCTGTGCCGGCAAACATGCCACCCAGCATCACGGTGGAGGCGCCGGCAGCCAGGGCTTTGGCCACATCGCCGGAGAAGCGGATGCCGCCGTCGGCAATCAGCGGCACGCCGGTGCCTTTGAGCGCCTCGGCCACGTTGTGAATCGCCGTCAGCTGCGGCACGCCCACGCCGGCCACGATGCGGGTGGTGCAAATCGAGCCCGGGCCGATGCCCACTTTCACTGCATCTGCCCCGGCAGCCACCAAATCGCGTGCCGCCTGTGCGGTGGCAATATTGCCGCCAATTACCTGCACTTGCGGGAAGTGTGCCTTCACCCAACGCACCCGATCCAAAACACCTTGGCTGTGGCCGTGTGCGGTGTCCACCACAATCACGTCCACCCCGGCAGCCACCAAAGCGGCTACGCGTTCGTCGGTTTCCGGGCCCACGCCCACCGCAGCACCAACGCGCAAGCGGCCGTCTTGGTCTTTGTTGGCATGGGGGAATTCGGTGGTTTTCAAAATATCGCGCACCGTGATCAGGCCTTTGAGCTCGTCTTGGGCGTTCACAACCAAAACGCGCTCGACCTTATGCTGATGCATCAGTTCGCGCGCGTCTTCAATGCTGGTGCCTTCGGGCACGGTAACCAATTCAGCACGGGGCGTCATGATGGCGGACACCGGCTGGTCGAGGCGGGTTTCAAAGCGCAAATCGCGGTTGGTAACCAAGCCCACCAGTTTGCCGTCCTGCACCACCGGCAAGCCAGACATCTGCCGCTTGCGCTGTGCGCGCATTTCCAACAGCTGGCCAACCAACATTTCCGGCACAATCGTAATCGGATCTTTCACCACGCCGCTTTCGTGCCGTTTCACCTTGGACACTGCTTCGGCTTGGCGTTTAATGCTCATATTCTTATGAATAATGCCGATGCCGCCCTCTTGTGCCATAGAAATGGCCAATCGCGCCTCGGTAACGGTGTCCATGGCGGCGGAAATCAAGGGCATGTTGAGGGAAATATTGCGGGTAAGGCGGGTTTGCAGCGAGACGTGCTTGGGCAGCACTTGGGAATGAGCGGGAACAAGCAATACATCATCAAAGGTGTAGGCTTTTTCAACGATTCGCATGATTAAAACCTTCTTGTCGGTTGCTAATAATGCGGCCGTATTGTAGCAAATTTGCCGGCATTTAGTAAGCAAAACGGCACAAACCGGCCTCAGGCATGACAGCAGGCCACCAGTTGAAGTACAATGGAAACCGATTGTGTAACTATGACTCAACGGGAAGACCGCTCAAATGAATAAAAAATTAACCTTGCTGGCCGCCTGCGCCGCAACCATGTTGTTTTCAGGTAGCCTGATGGCAGAGGACGTGTACCAATGGAATGGCCGCAGCCCCACCTATTCCGATGTGCCGAAAAACCTCATTCCCGCCACCAGCAACATTGTGAATGTGCGCACCCAAACCTCGCGTCCCGCCGCTGCCCCTGCCGGCCACCAACAAAACCAGCTACCACAGGTGCAGAACAACAACGGTGAAATCTCCGCTGCCGATTTACAGGCCATGGCCAACCAAAAACAGCTTGAAGAAAACAAAGCTATTGAAGATGCCAACCGCAAAGTGCGCGAAGAAAATGAGGCCGCCCGTGCCAGCGCCTGCAGCACTGCCAAAATCAACCTGCAACACGCGCAAACTGCCCGCATCCAAAACCGCGAGCAGCTCATCCAGCAATATCAGAGCAACGTAAATCAATTCTGCAACTAACGGCGCTCCAGCCGGTTTGATTCAGCCGGCCGTCCGGTATTGCCGTTTCACTTCCCAGCAAACCTTCGGCCATGTCTGATTTCGACCCGCATGCCATTATCAGCAACCTGCCCAACCTGCCCGGCGTTTACCGCTTTTCGAATAAGGATGGGCAGGTTTTGTATGTTGGCAAAGCCGTCAACCTCAAACGCCGCGTGGGCAGCTATTTTCAAAAAAATGACCTATCCCCGCGCATTGCCCTGATGGTACGGCAGATTGCCCACATCGAAATCACGGTAACCCGCTCCGAAACCGAAGCGCTGATTCTCGAAAACAACTTCATTAAGGCCTTGTCGCCGAAATACAATATCCTGTTTCGCGACGACAAGTCCTACCCCTACCTCATGCTCACCGGCCACAACTTCCCGCAAATGGCCTACTACCGCGGCAGCCTGAAGAAAACCAACCAATACTTCGGCCCCTACCCCAACAGCTACGCCGTGCGCGACAGCATTCAGATTTTGCAGAAAGTTTTCCTGCTGCGCACCTGCGAAGACAGCGTGTTTGAACACCGCGACCGCCCCTGCCTGCTCTACCAAATCAAACGTTGCTCCGCTCCCTGCGTCGGCCACATTTCGCAGGAAGACTACCGCACCAGTGTGGAGGAAGCCGCCACCTTCCTCAACGGCAAAGCCGACCGCCTGCTGCAAAGCCTCACCGCCAAAATGCAGCGGGCTGCCGAAACGCTCGACTTCGAACACGCCGCCCGCTACCGCGACCAAATCCAAGCCCTAGGCAAAATCCAGAGCCAGCAATTTATCGACAGCAACAATCCCAACGCCGCCTACAACATCGATATTCTCGCCCTCGCCACCGAGCAGGGCGGCATCTGTATCCACTGGGTCAGCATCCGCAACGGCCGGCGCGTGGGTGAAAAAAGCTTTTTCCCCGACAGCCGCCACTCTGCCCCCGAAGAAGCCGCCGCCTATGGTGAAGCCTTCGCTGCACAGCATTATCTTGGCCGCGACAAACCCGACATTATCATCAGCAACTTCAGGCTACCTGAAAACCTGCAAACTGCCCTAATCGAAGAGCACGGCAAACAAATTCGCTTTATTGCCAAAACCAGCGGCGAGCGGCGCGTGTGGCTGCAAATGGCCGAACAAAACGCCCTGCTCGCCCTGCGCCAGAAACAGCAACAAAACCAAAACCAAGAACAACGCGTCCAAGCCCTGGCCGAACTGCTGCAACTGCCCACCGCCGAGCTTAACTGCATCGAATGCTTCGACATCAGCCACACCCAAGGCGAAGCCACTGTCGCTTCCTGCGTAGTATATGAAAACCAAAGCATGCGCCCCGACCGATACCGCCGCTACAACATCAAAACCGCCAAAGCCGGCGACGACTATGCCGCCATGCACGAAGTGCTCACCCGCCGCTACGGCAAACTGGCCGAAGGCAACGAAGAAGACGGCAAATGGCCCGACCTGGTGCTGATCGACGGCGGCAAAGGCCAGGTGGCCATGGCGCAGCAAGTATGGCAGGATTTAGGCATCCGCCTGCCCATGGTCGGCATTGCCAAAGGCCCCGAGCGCAAAGCCGGCCTCGAAGAGCTGATTATTCCGCACTTGGGCACCACCACCCAACTCCCGCCGCACCACCCCGCCCTGCACCTTTTGCAAACCGTGCGCGACGAGTCCCACCGCTTTGCCATCACCGGCCACCGCCGCAAACGTGGCAAAGCCCGCGTTACCTCCTCGCTGGCCGAAATCCCCGGCGTGGGCGACAAGCGCCGCCGCAACCTGCTCACCCGCTTCGGCGGCCTGCGCGGTATCCAAGCCGCCAGTATCGACGACTTGGCCCAAACCGAAGGTATCAGCCGCGCCCTGGCCGAAAAAATCTACGAAGCCCTACATTGAAAGACCGCAACATGCCCTGGAACATCCCCATCCTGCTCACCTGGTCGCGCATCCTCATGATTCCGCTGTTTACCGCCCTTTTCTACCTGCCCGCCTCCTGGCGCGTGGGTATCCAAACCGTAAACACCTGCGCCGCCGCATTATTCGTGCTCGCCGCCGTGACCGACTGGTTCGACGGCTACCTCGCCCGCAAATGGAAGCAAACCTCCGACTTCGGCGCCTTCCTCGACCCCGTGGCCGACAAACTCATGGTGGCCGTCGCCCTCATCCTCCTCGTCCGCCTCGACCGCACCTGGGCCATCTGCGCCATCATCATCATCGGCCGCGAAATCACCATCTCCGCCCTGCGCGAATGGATGGCGCAGCTGGGCAAACGCAACAGCGTGGCCGTGGCCGCCATCGGCAAATTCAAAACCGCCGCCCAAATGGCCGCCATCACCCTGCTGCTGCTGCAAAGCTGGCCCGCCCTCGGCCTCGACTTCATCTGGCTGGGCAACGCCCTCATGTTCGCCGCCTGCGTGCTCACCCTGTGGTCGATGTTCTACTACCTCAAAATGGCCGCCAAAGAATTCAAACAACCCCGCCCGCCCAAAACTATCTGATAGCGCAAACTTCAACGAGGTAAAAACAAACACAGCAAAACAGAACGCGCAGATAATATTTAAATATTTTTAAACATTCGAGAAGCGTATCATCTTGTTACCCCACCCACCGATGCTCTCAATATCATCAATCTTCCCTTGTTCTGCATCGGCAAAACATGAAGGTTGGATTTTTATGATTTTCAGGTAACCTGTACCAACATCTACCAACGCTTGCTGCTTGCTCCTGATTGGGCGCTATTTGCTGCTGCGCAGCCTACCACCGCATGAATTACCTCTGCCGAACAAGTGCGCCCGCTGTTCGCCGTCATGCCCGCAAGCCTAACCCAGCAGCTGCAATCCTTGCTATACTTCGCCCATCATCCGCGCATTGCCGAGGCACTGAGCCAAGCAGGCGCGGCACGCATCCGCCTGCTCAGTTCGGCTGCAGAGCTGGAAAACATTTTAATTGCCGAACGGCAACACCTCACTCAGGCTACCTGAAAATTGAAATTCCAATGTGTGCAAACGCCGCACCGGCTTTCAGGTAGCCTCACAACCGATTGAATAATATGAAAGGAATAGCATGAGCCAACCGGAAAACGAATCCGTACCCGCCGTACAGCCTCCCGCTCCCGCCCCGGCCAGCCCTGTTGCACCGGTGGTCGTTAAATCCGGCGGTAAAGGTTTGGGCGCGTTTGCCCTCGTGCTGGCCGTGCTCGGCCTGGGTGCCAGCGGCTTTTTGTTTGTGCAGGGGCAAAACCTGCTCAAACGCCAGGAAATCCAGTTCGATCAAAAAATCAACCAGGCTGCCTTGGGCGAATCGCAAAACGCCGCCCTGTTAGCCGATGCCGGCCGCAAGCTGCAAGACAACGAAGCCCTAATCAAGCAGCTGCAAAGCGATATGCAAACCCAGCAGGCCGAAGCCGCCGCCAACAACCGCGCCCTGCAAGAGCTGTTGAAAACCCGCAGCGACTGGGTGGTGGACGAAGCCGAGGCCGCGCTCAATCTGGCCGGTCAGCAGCTGGTGATTGCCGACAACGTGCCCGCCGCCGTAGCCGTGCTCGAAGGGCTGGATGCCCGTTTGGCGCGTTTCGAGCAGCCGCAGCTGCTGCCTTTGAAACAGGCCGTTAGTGCCGACTTGGCCAAACTGCGCCAGCGCCCCTTCACCGACACCGCCAATGCCGCGCTGCGCTTGAGCCGCCTGGAAGCCGCCGTGGGTGCGCTGCCGCTCTTGGCCGATTCCAGCCTGCGCCCGCCGCAAGCCGCCGCGCCCGCTGCCGTCTCGCCGAATGATCCGTGGTGGCGCCAAGCCTGGAACCGCACCCTCGGCGGCCTCAAAGGCATGGTGGAAATCCGCCGCCTCAATAGCACCGATGCGCTCCTGATGTCGCCCGAACAGGCATTTTATGTGCGAGAAAACCTGCGCCTACACCTGCTCTCTGCCCGCGTGGCTCTGATGCAGCGTCAAAACGATATTTACCAAAACGACCTGGCCGCCTCGGAAAACGCCGTGCGCCAATACTTTGACGCTGCTACCCCCGCGGCCCAATCCTGGCTGCGCGAAATCGCTCAGCTCAAAGCTATCCAGCCGGGTAGCGGCAACGTGGGCGACAGCCTTTCTGCCAGCCTGAAAGCCATCGCCGACTACCGCCAGCAGCGCCAAGGCGAAATCCTCGGCCAGCCTGAAGCCGCTTCTGAAGCTGCCGCTTCGCAGCCTGCCGCGCCCGTTTCCGTGCCCGCGCCGGCCAGCCAACCCACACCGGCAGCCTCCGCCCCCGCGCTTCCAGCGCCGGCTCAGGCTTCCGCCGCTCACAAGGGGATTGAATCATGAAAGGCCTAATTTGGATTATCGTGCTGTTTGCCGCCGCAGTCGGCCTCACCATTGCCGCGCAGCATTACAGTGGCAACGTGTATATCGTTATCGATCAAACCCAAACCCAGATTGCGGTAAACCTGCATTTATTTGTGGGCGCCATGCTCGTGTTCGTGGTGCTGCTCTACCTGCTGCTGCGCCTGATTAACGGCATCATCAACATTCCCGGCCGCGTGCGCCGCTTCGGCCGCAGCCGCCAGGCGCATCATGCCGAAACTGCGCTCAACAAAGCCGGCCTCGCCTACTTTGAAGGCAAATTCCAACACGCCGAGCAAGAAGCCGCCAAAGTGCTGGAAAACAAAGAAGCCGGTCACAACCGCACCCTCGCCCTGATGCTCGCCGTGCACAGCGCCGACCAAATGGGCGACGATGCTAAGCGTGAAGGCTACCTGAAAGAAATCGCCCAGCTGCCGCATAAAGCCCAGCTCTCGCGCCACCTGCTCGAAGCCGAATCCGCGCTCAACCGGCAGGATTATCCCGCCGCCGAGGCCGCCCTGGCCGCTGCTGCCGCCATCAACCCCAAGCTCACCCGCCTGGTACGCCTGCAGCTGCGCTATATGTTCGAGCAAAACAACCCCTTGGAAGTGCTCGACCGCGTGGCCAAGCTGGAAAAAGCTTCCGCCCTCAACGCCGCCGAAGCCGCCCAATACCGCGAATGGGCTTGGCGCGAACTCCTCGCCCTCGCCGCCGACTATCCCGCCCTTAAAGCCTGCCTCGGCCGCATTCCCAAAGAAATACAGGAAGGCGAACTCTGCGCCCCGATCGCCGAAAAAATGCTGCAAATCGGCCAGTATCCCCGTGTGGTGAAATGGGTAAAAGCCCACTATCCCAAGCATCGTAATGCCCAGCTCCTGCCGCCCATGATTGAAGCCGCCCGCTACCTGAGCCCGCGCGAACAGCAGAAAATCATGGACACCGTGGAAGGCTGGCTGCACGACGCACCGCAAGACGCCTCCTTGCTGCTGCACCTCGGCCAAATGGCCTACGCCAAACAACTATGGGGCAAAGCCCAAGGCTACCTCGAAGCCAGTCTGCAAGCCCAAGCCACTCCCCAAGCACGCTTGGTGCTGGCCAAAGTGTTCGACGAAATGGACAAACCCGAGCAGGCTGAGCAGCAACGCCAACTGGTGCTGACCGAAATCACCCCAGAAGACGACGAAAACGCCGCCGAATAAGGGCATACGGAAAAAGGCTACCTGAAAACAAGCTTTGCCAATTTCTGCTCAGCTTGTTTTCAGGTAGCCTTTATTCAAGCCGATAATAACTAAAACCATGATTTTTCATACAAAGTAGCAAACCGCAGGCAATACCAGCAATATGTCAAGGCAAATCGGCGCGATTGGAAAGAGAAGTGCTTTGGTAGCAACACATGCCTCCAATAACGGCAATAGTGTAACAACACGGCCACTCCCGCCAATAAGGCTGCCTGAAAATCCATCCCCGTTTTGCGCTAAAATGACCGCTTTCCATTCTTCCACAAGGCCGCCCGTCATGCCCCAGCAAACCGCACACTACCTCAAAGACTACCGCGCCCCCGAATACCTCGTGCCGCACATCCGCCTGAATTTCGACGTGTATGACGACCATACCGCCGTTACCGCCGAACTTTCCATCCAGCCCCAGCCCGATGCTGGCGGCACATTGGTGCTGCAAGGCTCGGCCGATCTGGTTTTCCTCGAGCTCAACGGCCAAAGGCTACCTGAAACCGCCTACACCTTAGAAAACAACACACTATCCATCCAGCACGTTCCCGCCCAGCCCTTCAAGCTGAGCGTAACCACCCGCCTTTATCCGCACCACAACAAATCCTTGATGGGGCTCTACGCCAGCGGCGGCAACCTCTACACCCAATGCGAACCGGAAGGCTTCCGCAAAATCACCTACCACCCCGACCGCCCCGACGTGATGGGCATCTACACCACCCGCATCAGCGCCGACCGCGCCCGCTTCCCCGTGCTGCTTTCCAACGGCAACCGTACCGGCTACGGCACGCTGCCCGACAACCGCCACTGGGCCGAATGGCACGACCCCTTCGCCAAACCCAGCTACCTGTTCGCCCTCGTGGCAGGCGATTTGGTGTGCACCCGCGACAGCTTCACCACCCGAAGCGGCCGCCAAGTGGCACTCGAATTCTTCACCCGTGCCGAAGATGCCGGCAAAGTGCGCTTCGGCATCGAATCGCTCAAACACGCCATGCGCTGGGACGAAACCCGTTTCGGCCTCGAATACGATTTGGATATTTTCATGGTGGTGGCCGTGGGCGACTTCAACATGGGCGCGATGGAAAACAAAGGCCTGAACATTTTCAACACCGCCTGCGTGCTGGCCGACAGCCGCACCGCCACCGATGCCGATTTCGAGCGTGTGGAAGGTGTGATCGCCCACGAATACTTCCACAACTGGACCGGCAACCGCGTTACCTGCCGCGACTGGTTTCAGCTCTCGCTCAAAGAAGGCCTCACCGTATTCCGCGACCAAGAATTCTCTGCCGACCGCGCCAGCCGCGAAGTCCGCCGGATTGAAAACGTATCCTTCCTGCGCGCCCACCAGTTCCCCGAAGACGCCGGCCCCACCGCCCATCCCGTGCGCCCCGCCAGCTATGTGGAAATGAACAATTTCTACACCCTCACCGTGTATGAAAAAGGCGCCGAAGTGGTGCGCATGTATCACACCTTCCTCGGCGAAGCCGGCTTCCAGCAAGGCATGAAGCTTTATTTCCAGCGCCACGACGGCCAAGCCGTTACCTGCGACGACTTCCGCGCCGCCATGGCCGATGCCAACGGCTTCGATTTCGAGCAATTCGCCCAGTGGTACAGCCAGGCCGGCACGCCGGTGCTGGAGGTTTCAGGTAGCCTGCAAGCCGGCAACCGCTTTGTGCTGAACATCCGACAAAGCATCCCGCCCACGCCCGATATGTCCGTCAAACAGCCGATGATGATTCCGCTCAAAATCGCCCTGTTCAGCGCCGACGAAGACACCTTCGGCCAGCCCGTCCCTTTCAGGCTACCTGAAAACGGACACACGCAAACCGAAGCCGTGCTCACCCTGCGCCAGGCCGAAGAAAGCGTTGCCCTACAATTTGAAGGCAACTATCAACAAGTCGTCCCCTCCCTGCTACGCGGCTTCTCCGCCCCGGTAAACCTGCACTACGCCTACAGCGAGCACGAGCTCTCCGTGCTGCTCGCCTGCGACAACGACCCCTTCGCCCGCTGGGAAGCCGCGCAAACCCTCTACCGCCGCGCTATTTCCGCCAACGAAGCCTCCCTGCTTTCAGGTAGCCCCCTGCCCGAGCACCGCGCCCTGCTGCAAGCCATCGACTATGTTTTGCGTGCCGACATCAGCGCCGCCTTCCAAGCCGCCCTGCTCGCCATTCCCAACGAAGCCGAACTCTGGGCCGGCCGCCAAAACATCGATCCGCTCATCGTCCACCGCGCCCGAGAAGCCCTGCTCGATTTGATTGCCGCACACTTCGCCGACCAATTTGCTGCACTCAACGCTGAGGCCCGCCGCATGGAAGAAGAGCAGTCCGGCCTCGCCGAGCCCTACGAATACCATCCGCAACAAGCAGGCTGGCGCGCCCTGCGCAACGCCTGCCGCGCCTTCATCCTGCGCGCCCGCCCCGGACACATCGAACAAGTGGCCGCCAACTACAATCAAATGGCACGCAACATGACCCACGAATGGGGCATCCTCAGCGCCATCAACCACAACGAGCGCCCCGAGCGCAACCGCCTTCTCGAACAATTCGCCGCCAAATTCCACCGCGACGACCTTGTGATGTGCAAATACTTCAGCTTGATTGCTGCCAGCCACCGCGCCGACACACCCGCGCAAGTGGCCGCCGCGCTCGAACACCCCGCCTTCAGCCTAGAAAACCCCAACAAAACCCGCTCCCTGCTCGGCAGCTTCAGCCGCAACGTGCCGCACTTCCACACAGCAGACGGCAGCGGCTACGCCTTCCTCGCTAGCCAAATCGGGTGCATCGATCGCTTCAACCCCCAAATCGCCGCCCGCCTCGCCCAAGCCTTCAACATCTGCGCCCAGCTCGAACCGCAGCGCCGCAGCCTGATGCGCGCCGAGCTGCAAAAACTCGCCGCAAACCCCGCCCTCTCCAAAGACAGCGGCGAAATCATCGGCAAGATTTTGCAGGCTTCTGCATAGGAGGGAGACAACAAAAGGCTGCCTGAAACACCGTGTAGCAAAGTTTCTGCGAAGCTAAAATTTCAGGTAGCCTTTGAACACAAATGCGTGGGTAGCAGATGCCCAGCCTATAACAAACCCTCTCCACTTCTGCTAAAGCATGGCTACACTTGCCATATCGCTGCACAGCCGGCGGTTTACTGTCCGTATTGAAGTATTAATCCTCTATAAATAAAAGGCTACCTGAAAATTTCAGGTAGCCTTTTAACTCAAGCGCCTAGACAACAGGGATCCTCCCTACCGGCAGCATGGTCTGCACTGGCTCACGCGCAATGCCAAGCGCCGAGGATATAGGGCTGTTTCGCGCCGGTGGCGGCGTGGGGATTGCCCGGCTCGCGGCACACGCGGCAGGCGGCGAGCCAGGCGAAGGCGGCGGCTTCCACCCATTGCGGCGGCAGGTTCAGCTCGTCGGTGGTGGCGGTGCGGATACCGAGCGGGGCGAGCCTATCGGAGAGCTCGGCTATCAGCACGGGATTGAACACGCCGCCGCCGCAGGCAAACACTTCGCATACACCCGGGGCATGGGCGGCAATGGCGTCGGCGATGCTTTGTGCGGTGAGGGCGTTGAGGGTGCGCACGATATCGGCGGGGGCATAACTGTTTTCTGACAATAATTCGTCGGTTTCGCTGTTTTTCAGGTAGCCTTGCAGCCAATCGAGGGAAAACAAATCGCGGCCGGTGCTTTTCGGCGGGGTACGGTGGAAATAAGGGTGTGCCAGCAGGGTTTGCAGCAGTTCGGGGATAGCGCGGCCGCTGCGGGCAAGGGCACCGTCTCTGTCGCAGGCTTGGCCGAAACGGTGCTGCATATAGGCATCGGCCAGCATATTGCCGGGGCCGGTGTCGAAGCCGCCGGCATCGGCATGCGGTTGCAACACGCTGATGTTGGCGATGCCGCCGATATTGAGCACCACGCGGCCATACTCCGGGCTGCCGAACAAGGCCTGATGGAAAGCGGGCACGAGCGGCGCGCCTTGGCCGCCACCGGCCATGTCGCGGCGGCGGAAGTCGCCGATGGTATCGATACCAGTGAGCTCGGCCAAGAGCGGCAGGTTGAGGAGCTGAACGGTGTAGCCGTGTTCGGGGGCATGGCGCACGGTTTGGCCGTGCGCGCCGATGGCGGCGATATCGCGCGGGGCAAGCTTTTGCTGCGCCAGCAGGCCGTGCACGGCTTGAGCGTTGAGCGCGGCCAACTCTTGCGCGAGCATTTCGCTGCGGTGGATTTCGTTGCCGCCGGGGTTTTGCAAATCCAGCAGGCGGCGGCGCAAATCATCGCTGTAAGGTACGGAAAAATGGCCGAATGCGCCCTGCCATTGGGTGCCATCGAAGGCGGCCAGCACGGCATCTACGCCGTCCATGCTGGTGCCGGACATCAGGCCGATATAGTATTGGGTCATGGTGCAAACTATGTGGGAAAGACGGCGGCATTATATAGCGAACGGCAGCTGTTTTCAGGTAGCCCCATTGGAGGATTGGACTATAATGCCCGTACTGCTTTCAGGTAGCCTCTATCCGCACGGGAGTCTACCTAAAAATAAACCAACCCGGTCATAATCTCTTAATTTGAAATATTTAAAATTGATGCAATTCTGAAAAAGGATAATTTTACATGACCCACCAAAAAACCTGGTCCGGCCGTTTCAACGAGCCCGTGTCCGAACTCGTCAAACAATACACCGCCTCCATCAACTTCGACCAACGCCTCGCCCGCCACGACATCCAAGGCTCGCTCGCGCACGCGCAGATGCTGCATGAAGCCGGCGTACTCTCCGCGCAAGATTTGGCCGACATCCGGCGCGGCATGGCCGAAATTCAAGCCGAAATCGAAGCAGGCAGCCTGCAATGGTCGCTCGATTTGGAAGACGTGCACATGAACATCGAACGCCGCCTCACCGACAAAATCGGCGATGCCGGCAAACGCCTGCACACCGGCCGCAGCCGCAACGACCAAGTCGCCACCGACATCCGCCTGTGGCTGCGCGACGAAATCTCCACCATCCGCCGCCTGATTAAAGACTTGCAGGCTGCCCTGCTCGATTTGGCCGAACAAAACGCCGCCACCATCATGCCCGGCTTCACCCATCTTCAGGTAGCCCAACCCGTCAGCTTCGGCCACCACCTGCTCGCCTATGTGGAAATGTTCGGCCGCGACGACGAACGCATGGCCGACTGCCGCCGCCGCACCAACCGCATGCCGCTGGGCGCCGCCGCACTGGCCGGCACCACCTTCCCCGTCCGCCGCGAAACCACCGCCGCACTCCTAGGCTTCGAACAAATCTGCCAAAACTCGCTCGACGCCGTGTCCGACCGCGACTTCGCCATCGAATTCACCGCCGCCGCCTCGCTGGTGATGGTGCATTTGAGCCGCCTGTCCGAAGAACTGATTTTGTGGATGAGTCCGCGTTTCGGCTTCATCGACATCGCCGACCGCTTCTGCACCGGTTCCAGCATCATGCCGCAGAAGAAAAATCCCGACGTGCCCGAACTCGTGCGCGGCAAATCCGGCCGCGTCATCGGCCACCTCACCGGCCTGATTATGCTGATGAAATCCCAGCCGCTGGCGTACAACAAAGACAATCAGGAAGACAAAGAGCCGCTCTTCGACACCGTGGACACGCTCATCGACACGCTGCGGATTTACGCCGACATGATGCGCGGCATCACCGTGAAACCCGAAGCCATGCGCGCCGCCGTGCTGCAAGGCTTCGCCACCGCCACCGATTTGGCGGATTATCTGGTCAAAAAAGGCCTGCCCTTCCGCGACAGCCACGAAGCCGTCGCCCAAGCCGTGCGCCACGCCGAACAAGCAGGCTACGGGCTGGAAGACCTGCCGCTCACCGTGCTGCAAGGCTTCAGCGCATTGATTGAAAACGACGTTTACCAAGTGCTCACCCCCGAAGGCAGCCTGAACGCCCGCAACCACTTGGGCGGCACCGCACCGGAGCAGGTGAAGTTTCAGGTAGCCCGTTGGAGGGAGCTGCTGAAAGAAAAGGCATGATGCATATCTTTCAGGTAGCCTGTTGCCGCCCCGCTACCTTGCACAAACTTTAGCGATATAATGCGCCCTTCACACCATCTTAATTAAAATTAAAAAGGAAACATCATGACCGAAGCCCAACTCTCCGCTTGGGGTATGAAAATTGGCCTCAGCGTGCTGGTTATCTTCATCGGCCTCATCATTTGGGACTTGGGCAAAAAATCCGGCGCCAGCAAATTCAGCATGGCCATGCCGTTTTTTGTGCTTGGCTTGGGCATGATGGGCTTTTTGATGAAGGAAGTGTTGGTGAATCTGATTTTGAAGCACCCTGTTTGAAAGGCTACCTGAAAACGAGGTTTCTGAAGGAAGCCGAGTTTCTGCGAAGCTAAACGAAATTTCTGCCAGAAGCTGAGTTTTTACGAAGCGAAAACGAAACTTCAACGAAGTTAAAACCACGGCTGCACATTTTCAGGTAGCCTCAATAACGCCATCTGTCGGCCATTGTTGGAAACTATAACTGCCATTGCCGATGCACTGCCGGTCTTGTTATTTTGCGGCGAAACCCGTATCTTGCCTGCCATCCGAAATCCCTATCTGAAAGGAAAAAACATGAGCAACCAAATCATCCACACCTCCGATGCAGCCTTTGAAAAAGATGTATTGAAAGCCGAGCTGCCTGTATTGCTCGACTTCTGGGCTCCTTGGTGCGGCCCCTGCAAAATGATCGCCCCGATTCTGGACGACATCGCTGCAGAATTCCAAGGCAAGCTGCAAGTAGTGAAGATGAATATCGACGAAAACGAGCAAACCCCCGCCCAATTCGGCGTGCGTGGCATTCCCACCCTGATGGTGTTCAACGGCGGCCAGCGCGTGGCCACCAAAGTGGGCGCCCTGAGCAAAGGCCAGCTCACCGATTTCTTGAACGCTTCACTGTAATACTGCCCTATTCCGCCACCGCCGCATCTTCCGGCGGTGGCTTTTCTTGACAAGCCCCACTCAATCCCCTAGAATGCCACCATTTTGCGTCCGCCTCACTTTTGGTGCGCAGCCCCATTCTCCGGCTTACAACAGCCAAAACTCTTAAATCTTCCAAACCCATCCCCACACATATCCCCCATCCCTCCCCCATTATCTGAACCGCGCGTTCATTTAATCAATTTATCCATTATTCAACACAAAACACAATCTTATGCACGTTTCCGAACTACAAACCCAGCACATTTCCAAACTCCTGGAAATGGCCGAACAACACGGTATTGAAAATGCCAACCGCCTGCGCAAACAAGATTTGGTGTTTTCCATCGTCCGCCACATGATGAAACAGGGCGAGAGCTTCAGCTGCTCCGGCACGCTCGAAATCCTGCCCGACGGCTTCGGCTTTTTGCGCAGCACCGACACTTCCTATTTGGCCAGCCCCGACGATATCTACGTTTCCCCCAACCAAATCCGCCGCTTCAACCTGCACACCGGCGACACCATCGAAGGCAGCGTGCGCGTACCCAAAGACAACGAACGCTACTTCGCCCTCGTGCGCCTCGATAAAATCAACGGCGACGACCCCGAAGTGTGCAAACACAAAATCCTGTTTGAAAACCTCACCCCCCTCTTCCCCACCCGTCCGATCAAGCTCGAACGCGATATTAAGGCCGAAGAAAACATCACCGCCCGCGCCATCGATTTGGTTTCCCCCATCGGCATGGGTCAGCGCGCCCTTTTGGTGGCGCCACCCAAAACCGGCAAAACCGTGATGTTGCAAAACATCGCCCACGCCATTACTGCCAACTATCCCGAAGTGGTGCTGATTGTGCTGCTGATCGACGAGCGCCCCGAAGAAGTAACCGAAATGACCCGCTCCGTGCGTGGTGAAGTGGTGGCCTCCACTTTCGACGAGCCCGCTGCCCGCCACGTTCAGGTAGCCGAAATGGTGATTGAAAAAGCCAAGCGCATGGTGGAGCACAAAAAAGACGTAGTCATCCTGCTCGATTCCATCACCCGCCTTGCCCGCGCCTACAACACCGTTGCCCCCGCCTCCGGCAAAATCCTCACCGGCGGTATGGACGCCAACGCCCTGCACCGCCCCAAACGCTTCTTCGGCGCCGCCCGCAATATCGAAGAAGGCGGCTCGCTCACCATCATCGCCACCGCGCTGGTGGAAACCGGCAGCCGCATGGACGACGTGATTTTTGAAGAATTCAAAGGTACCGGCAACATGGAGCTGCACCTCGACCGCCGCATGGCCGAAAAACGCGTGTTCCCTGCCATCAACATCAACAAATCCGGTACCCGCCGTGAAGAAATGCTCGTTTCCAACGACCGCCTGCAACGCATGTGGCTGCTGCGCAAATTCCTCCACCCGATGGACGACCTCGAAGCTACCGAATTCCTGGTGGGCAAACTTAAAGACAGCAAAAACAACGACGAGTTTTTCGAGCTGATGCGCGGCAAATAAGCCTACCGCCTCAGCTCCACCAAAACACCAGCTTACCTTGTTGATACCCGCACTTTCAGGTAGCCTTAGAGGCTACCTGAAAACCATAATAAATCTATCAAGAATCGAAATGCAGAATCTTTGGCGCAAATGGTTAGGTTGCAGTCATTCTCTGCTGGCGCAGCCGAACGGAGCGTGGTTTTTCGGGGAACAAGGGCTTGCATGTTCGAAGCGGCGAAGCCGCAAGTTGCGAGCCCGCCCGAAAAATCACGTGGAGTGAGGGAAGTTTGGCGAAGCCAAACCTGTGCCCGCAGTCGCCTTTCTTTTGCTTCCTTTTCTTTGGCGAAGCAAAGAAAAGGAAGTGCCCCGCGCCGGCATGAGGCGCAAAGGGGAACAGAACAAAAATAATAAAAATCGCCTGGAATCCAATTTTGCTTGTGAGCAATATGCGCTTCAATTCAACTTTTGCAAATAAATGAGTGGATGGGCTTTAGGCCAGCATCCTAATGATAGTAAAGTATTTTAACTATAGCCATTACACCTAAAGGCTACCTGAAAACATGACCACCCTCGACTACGCCGACAGCCGCACCCTGTGGCAAACCATCCTGACCGAAACCGCCCAAGCCGCCCAAAGCGAGCCTATGCTCGCCAGCTTCCTACACCAAACCGTGCTGCGCCACAGCAGCATCGACCGCGTACTCGCCTTCCACCTTTCCAGCAAGCTTGCCAGCCCCGTGATGGACAGCCGCGCGCTCAACGAAATCTTCTTCCAGGCGCTCAACAGCGACACCCGCATTTCCAAAGCCATGCAGGCCGACATCATCGCCTACTACGAACGTGACCCCGCCTGCGACGCCTACTACCTGCCGCTGCTCTACTACAAAGGCTTCCACGCCGTACAAGCCCACCGCATCAACCACTGGTTGTGGCAACACGGCCGCAAAACCCTTGCCTACTTCCTGCAAAACCGCGCCTCCGAAGTGTTCGGCATCGACATCCACCCCGCCGCCCGTTTCGGCCACGGCATCATGGTCGACCATGGCACCGGCCTCGTGGTGGGCGAAACCGCCGTTTTGGGCAACGACATCTCCATCCTGCACGGCGTAACCCTCGGTGGCTCCGGCAAAGAATGCGGCGACCGCCACCCCAAAATCAGCGACGGCGTGATGATTGGCGCCAATGCTTCCATCCTTGGCAACATCCGCGTGAACGAATGCGCCAAAGTCGGCGCCGGCAGCGTGGTGGTGAGCGACGTACCCGCCCACAGCACCGTAGTCGGCGTGCCCGCCCGCGTGATCGGCCAAGGAAACGTGCGCCCCTCTGCCGATATGGATCAAAGCCTAGATGCGTGATAGCAGATAAAGGCTACCTGAAAACAAACAGCATAGCTTTCTGCCCGGCCAACATGCCGGCAGATGATTTCAGGTAGCCCTTCCACCAGCCCGCCACTGTATAATCCCGCAACCTGCCCGATTGCACCCGCCCATGAAAGCCGCCTTTTTCTTTCTTTACCTCATCCAGCTGCTGCCCTTCGCCGCCATCCAAAAGCTGGCCGACGCTATCGGCAGCCTCGCCTATTATGCCGTCGCCCCCCGCCGCCGCATCGGCGAAATCAACCTGCGCCTGTGCTTCCCCGAATTGAGCGAGAAACAGCGCAAAATCCTGCTCAAACGCCACTTCCGCCATATGGCCAAACTCATCCTCGAATACGGCCTCTATTGGTATGGCAGCGCCGAGCGGCTCAAATCCCTCGTCCGCTACCAAGACAAACATCATCTCGACAACGAGCTTGCTGCCGGGAATAAAGTTATCCTGCTTTATCCCCACTTCACCGCCTTCGAGCTTGCCGTGTACGCGCTCAACCAAGACGTGCCGCTCACCAGCATGTATTCCCACCAGAAAAACTCCGCGCTCGACCAGCAAATCCTGCACGGCCGCCACCGCTACAACAACGTCTTCCTCATCGGCCGCACCGAAGGCCTGCGCGCCATCATCAAACACCTGCGCGCCAACCCCGCCCCTTTCCTCTACCTGCCCGACCAAGACTTCGGCCCCAAAGATTCCATCTTCGCCGACTTCTTCGGCATCCCCACCGCTACCATCGCCGGTCTTTCCCGCATCGCCGCCCTTACCCAAGCCAAAGTCGTGCCCGCCATCCCCACCCGCCAGCCCGACGGCCGCGTTACCCTGCGCTTCTACCCCGCCTGGGAAAACTTCCCCAGCGAAGACGTGCAAGCCGACGTACAGCGCATGAACCACTTCATCGAAGAGCGCGTGCGCGAACAGCCCGAGCAATATTTCTGGCTGCACAAACGCTTCAAAACCCGCCCCGCAGGCAGCCCCGATTTCTACGCCAAATCCGGCCGCGCCTAACGATGCAGGCCGTTGGAAACCAATCTTCCAACGGCCTGTTTTCTGCCCATTCCAGCCAAAAGGCTACCTGAAAATACTTTTCAAACAGCCTTTTCAGCCTCAACCGGCTGTTTTTAGCGTTGATTGTAAAGACTGTGGTCGTAGCCCACGCAGAAAGCCGTGCCTTCTGCGCCCTTTCCGGTTTCGATTTCGGAATAAAAGCAGCGGTCATCGCCTTCTCCGCGTGCCGCCGTACAGGCCTGTCTGGCTTTAACTGCTGCTCTCCTATCATCTCTGTCGATACCGACAAAGATATCCCGCCGGCTCTGCGGCCTGTCGGTAGCCGTAACCAGTACGGCACAACTATTGGCAAAGGTAGCCAAGATTTCACAACGGGATGAGCGGCAATTTTGCTGCACGGCCTCAATCGCCCGCTGTTCCGAACGGTAGCCGCCCGGCCAAAGCAGGCCTTTGTTTACCGGATCCCAGCCGATGGCCATCCAATACGGCGTGCGGCGCAGTTCCGCGATTTCGGCTTGCACCTCCGCCTCGCGCTGCTCCCAGGCGCGTATTTCAGCGGCGGTGGGGCCGGAGTAGGTTGGCTGTTGTTGTGCTTCGCGGTTCTGCTGGATTTGCTTGTTCAGCCCGTCTGCCAGCCACGGATCGAAACCATCCGCCCAAGCCAAGCCCGCGCCGCCCAGTAGCAGCGCCACCAACGCGCCCGCTGCCGTGTTCATCATGGTTTGCTTCATCTTGCCGCTCCTGTCTGTTTTGAAAGGGGAAAAAGAGTATTGCCGATGATCGGATTGTAACAAAAAACAAGATATTGTAAACATCTATCCCGCTGCTTGAAGGCTACCTGAAAAAGATAAACAAAACATTTTTGATGTGGATAATATAAGTTGCCCCTGCTTGCCATACGCTCAATCTTGCCTGGTTCCGCCCGCAGTGCGCCGGTTGTGCACCCGTTTGCCGTGGATGCTCAGATTACCAGCAGCGAAGTCGGCCACGGCTTGCGGCAGCAGTTGGTGCTCGATTTTCAGCACGCGCGCAGCCAAGGTATTGGCAGTATCGGAATCGTATATGGGCACGGCGCCTTGGGCGATGATGGGGCCGCAATCGAGCTTATCGGTTACGAAATGTACGGTGCAGCCGGCGAGGCGGCAGCCTTCGTCGATGGCGCGTTGGTGGGTATGCAGGCCGGGGAAGGCAGGCAACAGAGAGGGATGGATGTTGATGGTTTGATTGGCAAAGCGGCTGCAAAACTCGGGCGGGAGAATGCGCATATAGCCGGCAAGCAGCACGAGGTCGGGCGCGTGGCTGGCCACGAGTTCGAGCATGGCTTGGTTGAAATCGGCGCGGCTGGGGTAGTCTTTGGGATTGAGGGCGGCGGTGCGGATGCCCTGCTCTGCCGCCCAGGCCAGGCCGGGGGCTTGTGGGTTGTCGGAGAGCACGGCGGCGATGTGCAGATTAGGGATATCGGCCTGCACCACGGCCTGCATATTGCTGCCGCGGCCGGAAATGAGGATGACGGTTTTGGTCATGGTGTAATCATTTGAAAAGTGGTGGGGAATATTTTTCAGGTAGCCTGTGTGATGTCAAGCAAGGCTACCTGAAAAGATTAGGGGCAATCAGCCTAGCCGCATCATTTCAATTTGCTCAAGGCTGCGCCCGAGGAAGCGTTCGCCGATGGTTTGGAAGCGCAGGGGGATGTCGCTCACGTAGAAATGGTAGTCGGCAGGGGTTTGGCTGGGGTTGAGCAGGCCGGCCTCGGCAAGGGCGGCGGCAGTGGCTTCGGCGGTGGTGAGCGCGGAATCCACCAGCGCCAGATGTGGGGCTTCGCTTTGCAGCAGGGGTTTGAGCAGGGGGTAGTGGGTGCAGCCGAGCACGAGGGTGTCGATGTCTTCGGCGAGCAGCGGCTTGAGGTATTCGCGCACGGTAAGGCGGGTGACTTCGTGCTCAAGCCAGCCTTCTTCCACCAGCGGCACCAGCAGCGGGCAGGCTTGGGAGGGCACGCGCGCCTGCGGGTTTTGCGCGTGGATGGCGCGGGCGTAGGCGTTGGAATTGACGGTGGTGGAAGTGGCGATGATGCCGATGCGGCCGTTGCGGCTGGTGGCCAGCGCGGCTTGCGCACCGGCGGCAATCACGTCGAGCACGGGCATGCCGCCGGCGGTTTGCCGCACTTTGGCGCCGGCCACGGCGGCGATGGTGTTGCAGGCAATCACCAGCGCTTTCACGTCGTGCTGCATTAAGAATTCAACGATTTGCGCGGTGTAGGTTTCGATGGTGCTGCGCGATTTCACGCCGTAGGGCACGCGGGCGGTGTCGCCGAAATAAACGATGTTTTCGTTGGGCAGCCGCTCCATCAGCGCGCGCACCACGGTGAGCCCGCCGACGCCGGAATCGAATACGCCGATGGGGCGCTGCGTGAGGCTGTTCGGTTTCATGTTGCTGGGTTTGCTGTTGCGGGAAAAGGCGTATTGTACACGCGCGGCGAATAAGGGAAAGGCTACCTGAAATCTTTGTCTCGATTTTCAGGTAGCCTTTTGAGGTTAATCAGCCTTATTGTGGCGGCTTGTGATCGTGCTGCTCCAGCAGGCGGGTTGCTTCGCGCTCCTCTTGCGGGCGCACGGTTTCAAACTCGCCGTCGATGATGTCGCCGTCTGCCTGATAACCCGAAGCACAGTAATCCTGCCCCGTTTGGTTTGGCCGCACCGCCGCCGGGCCACCCTTAATCGGCAACAGAAGCACCAAGGCCAAAACGGTGGACACAAAACCGGGCGACATCAACAGCAGCGCCGCCACAATATAGCGCAGCGGCCATAGCAATTGGTAAAACGACACCTCGCCACGGTTATTAAACAGCGAGCCGGCCAGCATCACCGAAGAAAAACCGAGGTTGCGCAGCATCACCATGCCGGCCATAAACGACAACACCATCAGCAAAAGCGTGGGCAAACCGCCAAGCCGGTCGGCCACCATCACAATCGAGGCCGCTTCCGCCCCCGCCAGCAGCAAGAGCCAAATTCCAAAGTAACGCATCGTTTTTTCCTTTTCAAACAAAGAAATGTCTTTTAGCTTCGCAGAAACTCAACACCAAAGCATCGTTTTAACGAAATTCGCTTCGCCTATTTTAGCGAAATTCGCTCCACTCTTTTTCAGGTAGCCTACAAGCTTCAGCAAGCGTAGCATTCGGTTTTTGCATCCAACACTGGGAAACATCATGACCGCCGAATAAATCTACCAGCAATGGCACGAAGCCGCCAAAAGCCGCCACACCGCCGCCCTGTATTACGAACTGCCCGCCGTACATAAAATCAAGCGGGCATTCTGCAAAGTTTGCCCAAGCCCGCCGCATTCAAAGGCTACCTGAAAGGGTCAGCTTCAGCGAAGGTAAAACATAGCGAAGCACAGCTTCTACGAAGTTAAAGCAGAAACCGCAAATGGGTCGTCTGCTGGGTTATCGTGCCAAATATATTCGCAATGTGTAGCAATCGCCTCAGCCTGCGCGAGGCCATAGTGATCGGCGATGAAGCCCAGCGTCATGTCCATCCCTGCCGACACGCCGGAAGAAGTGTAAAACCGCCCGGCGACCACCCAACGCGCCGATGGCTGCCAATCCACCATCCCGCCAACGCTGCGCACCCAATCAAAAGCCTGTTTGTTGGATGTGGCGGGCAAGCCGTCCAGCCGGCCGCTGGCCGCCAGCAGCGCTGCGCCGGTGCACACCGACAAACAACAGGCAGCCTGCTCCAGCCACGCGCCCAAATCACGCAGAAAAGCCGTATCTTGCGCCAGCGGCCGTGTGCCCTGCCCGCCCGGCACCAGTAAGATACTATTTTCAGGTAGCCTATACAGCCGCTGTGTTTGCACGGTAAAACCCTGCCGGCTAACCACCATACCGCCGCTCTGCGACACATAATGCAGCCTAGTTTGCGGCAGGCGGAACAAAAACTCCACCGGACCCATCAAATCTAACGTTTCATATTGCTCAAACAGCAGGCAATAAATATCGGTTGCGGCCTGCGGATTGAATGCAGAAGGCATAGTCATCTCCTCGCGCTATGGTTCGCAAACAACCACATCATACCCTGTTCGCGCCAACGCTGCCCGACCGGCCGGTTTGTTTACCTGCCGTTTCCTATAGTATGATAAAAGCACTTTCTTTGCAGCGCACTTGAGCACACGGCAAGTTTGCTTGGTTCACACCCGCTGTCTCTTTCATTTTTCAGGTAGCCCAGCTGCCCCATTACACGGAGCGCTTCATGAAATTCTCCCCCGCCTGCACCGCCCTCTTATGCACTGCCTTCCTGGCCGCCTGCGCCGGTACATCCTCCGGCAATCGATACTACCGCGTGCAGCGCGGCGACACGCTCTACCGCATCAGCCGACGCTTCAACCAGCCCGTCTCCCGCCTGATGGCTTGGAACAACCTGAAAAACCCTTCCCAGCTCGAAGTGGGCCAACGATTGCGCGTGGGCAGCGGCAACAACCGCAGCACATCCGCCAGCAATACCACCAACCGCACAGTAACGCGCACCCCGGCCGAACGCCCCAGCGCCGCGCCCAGCAGCCTGCAATGGCCAGCTCGCGGCGAAATCATCACCCAGTTTAACGGTTCTTCCAGCAAAGGCATCGACATCGCCGGCAGCGCCGGTACCCCTGTGAAAGCCGCCGCCCCCGGCCGCGTGAGTTACGTGGGCGAAGGCATCCGCGGCTACGGCAAGCTCATCCTCATCAACCACACCGGCGGCATGCTCACCGCCTATGCGCACAACAGCCAAATCAGTGTGCGCGAAGGCCAACAGGTGTCCGCCGGGCAAACCATCGCCACCATGGGCAGCAGCGGCACCGACCGCGTGAAACTGCACTTCGAAGTGCGCGTCAACAACCGAGCCGTCAATCCGATGGATTACCTGCCGAAATAAACGTTTGACACATGAAAGGCTACCTGAAAGTGTACGCCTTCAGGTAGCCTTTTTCACATCTGCGCCCTACTCCTGAGCCGCCTGCGCTGCCGGCCGTTGCAGATGACGCTGCATATAGCTTGCAAACGGCTCAACGTTTGGCACCACTTGGGTGCGGAACATGCCCCAGGCCAAGAGGCCGCTCAAGTATAAATCAAGCGCGCTAAAGTGCTGCCCCACGGCGTATTCGCGGCCGTCGGCCAGCAGGGTTTGCAGGGTGTGCAGCGCAGTGTCGAAATCGCCATAGCCGATAGCGCGGCGCCGATCTTCGCTCTGCGGCACTTGCTGCCAGCGGTCGAGAATGGCGTATTCAAGCTGCGTGCCAAACCACAGCCAGCGGTAGTATTGCCCACGCTCCGGCGTACCCGCGGCAGGGATCAGCCGTTTTTCGGGGAAAAGCTCGGCCAGATAGGTGAGGATGGCGGGCAACTCGGTAATCACTTGCCCGGCATGCGCGATGGCGGGCACTTTGCCCATCGGATTGATGGCTAAATAGCCTGCCTCTTTGAGCTGCGGGTAATCCAGCGCCACGGTGTCGTAATCTGCACCGCATTCGGACAGCATCCAGCGTACATTGTTGCCACGCGAAGGGTGCACGGTATAGAGGGTGATTTTGCTCATGATGTTTCCTTTTTAAAACAGTTTATTATGTTTTCAGGTAGCCTGAAAGTGCAGTCATGATACGCCTTGGCTGTGTCAGTTTTTGTCAGCAGCCAAGGCCATCGCTGAAACGAAATCAACACTAGCGGCTCAAATCAAACGTACTCAAATCCAGCCCTTCCTGTTGCCGCCAGCATTGCAGCAGCAGGCGGTGCGGCATGGGATAGGCCGCGCCGATTTGGGCTTGCGTGATGCGGTCGCAACGGAAATGGCGGAAGGCCTGCCGCAATGTGCACCAGGCCGCCAGCAGCCGCACATCGTCCAAATAGCCCAGCGCCACCGGCCACACCGTGCGCCTGCTGGCCTGCCCGCGCAAATCCGTATAGCTGAAGCTGAGCGCCGTTTCCTGCCGCAAAGCCTGCCGCACCAGCGCCAACACCTGCTCTTCGCCGCTCCCATACGCCGTGCCGCCCATCGGATACACCGCATGTGCCGCCGCCTGCTCGGCCAGGCGTGCTGGCAACACCGCGTGCACCTTGCCCAACACCGAGTGCGCCGCCTCAGCCATTTCGCCATCGGCATGCGCCGCCGCCCAACGCATACCCAGCATCAGCGCTTCCAGCTCGTTTTCGCTAAACATCAGCGGCGGCAGATTACAATCCTGCTGCAACACAAAGCCCACGCCTGCTTCCCCGCCAATCACCGCGCCCTGCCCGCGCAAGGTATCGATATCGCGATACACCGAGCGCACGCTGATGCCCAGCTCCTGCGCCAACAGCCGTGCACTTTTCGGATGGCGGCTGGCACGCAGAAGCTGCAAGAGTTTGAGCAGGCGGTCGGTACGGCTGGGCATGATGAATCTCCGGACGGGTTTCAGGTAGCCTGATGGCTTAAATGGGAGGCTACCTGAACATAATTAGGGATGATACCGCGTTTGCAAACAACTGCGGCAAGAGGCTAACTGAAATCCAGCTCCGTCGTTTCCAGGCCGCCCCAAGCTCCTCAGCCCGCCACGAACCTGCTACAATCCGCTTCCCTAGCAAACACCTACCAAGGACAAACCATGCGAATCCTCCATACCATGCTGCGCGTCGGCAACCTTGATGCCTCTCTCGCCTTCTACCAAGAAGTGCTCGGCATGAAACTTCTGCGCCGCAAAGACTACCCCGAAGGCCGTTTCACTCTCGCCTTCGTCGGCTACGGCAGCGAAGACGAAACCGCCGTGCTCGAGCTCACCCACAACTGGGATACCGCAAGCTACGACCTCGGCAACGCCTACGGCCACATCGCCATCGAAGTGGAAGACGCCTATGCTACTTGCGATGTTGTGCGCGCCAAAGGCGGCAAAGTAGTGCGCGAAGCCGGCCCGATGAAACACGGCAATACCGTTATCGCCTTCGTGGAAGACCCAGATGGCTACAAAATCGAGTTTATCCAAAAACACGGCCGTGAAGATTAAGGCAATAGGAAAACAATAAAGGCTACCTGAATTTTTCAGGTAGCCTTTTCAATGATCGGTTTCAGACGGCCGTAAAAACACCAAACACGCAGGCAACAATTGCCCATCCCATAGTAGATTCAATTAAATTTCAATACAAAGCAGCGAGCCGCAGACAGTACAGAAAGGAGGCAAGGCAAGACAACGCCGTATCGGAAGTTAAGTGAATCTGCTATATCTCTATTTCTTAGGCAGCCTGCACCCTACTCCGCCAAATCCCTGCACAATCTCACCGCCTCGTCCAGCCGTTCCACGCCGAAGATTTCCAGGCCGGGGAATTCTTTTTTGCTGCGCGGCAGGTTGGCTTTGGGCACGATGGCGCGTTTGAAGCCGAGTTTTTCCGCTTCTTTCAGCCGCTCCTGCCCGCGTGCCACGGGGCGCACTTCGCCGCTTAATCCCACTTCGCCGAAGGCCACCATTTTTTCCGGCAGTGGTTTGTTGCGGAAGCTGGACACCATCGCCAGAATCACCGCCAAATCCGCTGCCGGCTCGCTGATTTTCACGCCGCCCACCGCGTTGATGAACACGTCTTGGTCGAAGCAGGCGATGCCGGCGTGGCGGTTGAGCACGGCCAGCAGCATGGCGAGGCGGTTTTGTTCGAGGCCGACGGTGAGCCGCTTGGGCGTGAAGCCATGCGCATCGTCCACCAGCGCTTGGATTTCCACCAGCAGCGGGCGGCTGCCTTCCTGCGTGACCAACACGCACGAGCCGGCCACGTCGTCGCGGTAGCTGGCAAGGAAGATGGCGGAGGGGTTGGACACACCTTTGAGGCCGTTTTCCAGCATGGCGAACACGCCCAGCTCGTTGGCCGCGCCGAAGCGGTTTTTGATGGCGCGAATCATGCGGTAGTTGGAATGCTGGTCGCCTTCAAAATACAGCACGGTATCCACCATGTGTTCGAGCACGCGCGGGCCGGCAATCGCGCCGTCTTTGGTGACGTGGCCGACAAAAATCATGGCGATGCCCATCTGCTTGGCCATGCGCGTGAACTGGGCGGCGCACTCGCGCACCTGCGACACGGAGCCGGGCGCGGAGGTAATCTGGTCGGAATACATGGTTTGAATCGAGTCGATGACGACCACGGCGGGCTGGTGCTGCTTCAAAGCAGCCTGCACTGCTTCCAAGCGGATTTCCGCCAGCAAATGCACGCCGTCCGCATCCAGCCCCAGCCGCTGCGCGCGCAGGGCGACCTGTTGCGCCGATTCTTCGCCCGACACGTACAGCACTTTGCGTTTTTTCGCCATCAGGGCAACGGTTTGCAGTAGCAGCGTAGACTTGCCGATGCCTGGGTCACCGCCCAACAAAATCACCGCGCCGTCCACCAGCCCGCCGCCGAGCACGCGGTCGAGTTCGCCCATGCCGGTGGGCTCGCGCGGCACTTCGGCGGCGGTAACTTTGGAGAGTTCCTGCACTTGCGTGGTGTCCGCCGCCCACGATTGGAAACGGGCATTCTTCGGCTCCGGCGCAGCGATGCCTTCCTGTAAGGTGTTCCACTCGCCGCAGTGCGGGCATTTGCCCTGCCACTTGGGCACGGTGCCGCCACATTCGGTGCAGGTGTAGAGGGTTTTGGGGGCTTTGGCCATAGTATTGTTTTCCTTGTATCTTTTATTTTCAGGTAGCCTTTTAGCTATTGGTTGGGGCTACCTGAAAGCTTAGCAGGTTTCTACCAAGCTCAAATCTGTTTTGCTGAAATTCAGCGTGTAGTTGCGCTCGTTGCCGAACTGTTGCACAGGGGTGAAGCCGTATTGCTCGAGCAATTGGATAAGCTCGGTACAGCTGAGTTTATCCGCATCTCCGGCGGCTTCAGAAATGGACAGCAGCCCGTCTGGAGCGAGCAGGCGGTGGAATTCGGCGAGGTAGGCCGCTTGGTCGGCCACCTCTCCTAAAACGGTTACCAGCACGATACGGTGAAATGAGCCGCTGGCAAAGGGGAAGCTGCTGCCGCTGCACAGGTGGTATTCGGCATTGGCGATATGGCGTTTTTCCAACCGACGCCGGGCTTTGGCCAGCATTTCGGGCTGAATGTCGGCCAACACCAAGCTGCCCTGCGGCACGGCGCGAGCGAGTACGGGGCTGAAATAGCCCGGCCCGCAGCCTACTTCGAGAATACGCTGTTGCGGCTGCAACTCGAGCCGGCGCACCAGCTCAGCGGGGGAAAGTGCCCAGTTGCGCAGGGGGATGAGCAGGGTGAAGGCGAGCTGGTGGGGGAAGAGTGCGCCTTTGGCGGTGAGGCCGTGCCAGATAGTTTTGAGGGTGCGGAGCATGGTGGGATTTTCAGGTAGCCTTGATATGGGTTGGGGCTACCTGAAAATAGGGGCAGACAATTTGTTTTCAGGTAACCTTTGCGTATTCGGGCAGACGGATTGTAGCAAACCCTTTGCGCGGCGGTTGGCCCGACAAGGGAAAAGTTCTGCCGCGAATACTGCTGCGACCCTAGGTAATGGCACGGCTGCGGCGATGTGAGGCTTGTTTTTTTATGCCGAACTGGCAATAATGCCGCTCTGCCTGATATATCGGCAAACTGTCCACTTCCCAATTTTCGGCCAATCCGTTGCCATGTGTGATACGGATTGGCTTCAAAAGTAAAGAGAGTATTCAAGCAAATGGCTTTATTGGTACAGAAATATGGCGGGACTTCAGTAGGAAGCCCCGATCGCATTAAGAATGTGGCCAAACGCATTGCCCGTGCCCGTGCCGAAGGGCACGATGTGGTTGTGGTGGTGTCCGCCATGAGCGGCGAAACCAACCGCCTGGTGGCGTTGGCACACGAAATCCAGGAGTTTCCCGACCCACGCGAAATGGATGTGGTGTTGGCCACCGGCGAGCAGGTAACCATCGGCCTTTTGGCCATGGCGTTGATGGACATCGGCATTCCGGCCAAGAGCTACACCGGCTGGCAGGTGTTGGTGCAAACCGATAATTCTCACACCAAAGCCCGCATCGAATACATCGACGACAGCAAAATGCGTGCCGATTTGGCGGCAGGCAAGGTGGTGATTGTGGCCGGCTTCCAAGGCGTAGATGCCGAGGGCAACATCACCACGCTGGGGCGCGGCGGCTCCGATACTTCTGCCGTGGCACTGGCCGCCGCACTCAAAGCGGACGAATGCCAAATCTACACCGATGTGGACGGCGTTTACACCACCGACCCGCGCGTGGTGCCCGAAGCGCGGCGCATGAACACCGTATCATTTGAAGAAATGCTCGAATTGGCGAGCCTGGGCAGCAAAGTGCTGCAAATCCGCTCGGTAGAATTTGCCGGCAAATACAAAGTGCGCCTGCGCGTATTGAGCAGCCTCACCGATGGCGGCGAAGGCACCCTGATTACTTACGAGGAAGACCCCAACATGGAAAAAGCCATTGTATCCGGTATCGCATTCGACAAAAACCAAGCCCGCATCAACGTGCGCGGCGTTCCCGACAAGCCTGGTATCGCCTATCAGATTTTGGACACAATTTCCGCCGCCAATATTGAAGTGGACATGATTATCCAAAACGCCGGTGAAGAAGGCACCACCGATTTTTCCTTCACCATATCGCGCGGTGACTACCGCCACACGCTCGAGCTTTTGCAAAGTGTGCGGGAAAGTGTTGGCGCATCCGATATCCACGGCGACGACACCGTGTGCAAAGTTTCCATCGTCGGCATCGGCATGCGCTCGCACAGCGATGTGGCCGCCACAATATTCCGCACCCTGGCCGAGGAAAACATCAATATCCAACTTATTTCCACTTCCGAAATCAAAGTTTCCGTGTTGATCGACGAAAAATACCTCGAACTCGCCACCCGCGTGCTGCACAAAGCCTTCTGCCTCGACCGTCAGCAATAACCGCCCTACCCCGCAGCCCCTCCGGCACAGGGTATTTTTTTACATTGTAAAAACCAAATTTTCATTTTCAGGTAGCCTTTAGGAGGAGAGGCTACCTGAAAACACAACTAAAACGTGGCAAGAGTAAGTTGGCGTTGCTATGCCGACCTTTTATTTATCCGCCCTAGCCCGTATTCCGAGTAAAAAAATTTTATCTTTTTGTAAACTATCCATATTCACAAACCACTCTATCCCCGTCGCCACAAAGGCTACCTGAAAACCCTTCCGTTGTTTCCACACACCGCCAGCCAACCTACCCAAACACAACAAAACCTAAAATAAATCAACAGAAAACAACACCCCCTCAACCAAACTGCAACCCGCTACACCTAGGCTACCTCCGCCATTTAACCTCAACCGCTTCACCACTGCGTATACAAACAAACAGAGTGTCGGCAAATTTCCTCCTACCACGCCCAAGCTACTGCCACATTGTCTAAACCTTGCAATGCAGTAAAATAGTATTTTCCTAACCGTCCCCAAGCAGGAAAGACTTGCCATGAACATCGAAAAAGACACCGTAGTAACTCTGCATTACGAAATGTTTGATGCCAACAACCAGCTAATCGACAAAACAGAAGAGCCCATCGCCTACCTGCATGGCGGTTACGACGGCATTTTCCCGCTGGTGGAAGAAGCGTTGCACGGCAAGACCGTGGGTGAAGAAGTGGACGTAACCCTTTCCCCCGATGATGCATTCGGCGAGCAAGACCCCGAATTGGTGCGCCTTGAGCCGCTCAACGTCTTCCCCGTGGAAGTGGAAGTGGGCATGATGTTTGAAGCCGACGACCCCGAAACCGGCGACACCCTGGTTTACCGCGTAACCGACATCGCTGACGGCAAAGCCGTGGTGGATGGCAACCACTCGCTGGCCGGCATGAAACTGCGTTTTAAAGGCAAAGTAGCCGAAATCCGCCCCGCTACCGCCGAAGAACTCGCCCACGGCCATGCCCATGGTACACACGGCCATCACCACTAACTACCGTATTCGTACAAACAGGCGGGTTGCCACAAGTTGCCACAATAGGCAGCCCGCCTGTTTTTTCTTTCAAAGTTGGAGGCCGTAAACTTTAGCTTCGCAGAAACTCCGCTGTACTTCGTTTTAACTTCGTTGAAACCGCACTTTCAGGTAACCTGAAATCTTTTGGGCTACCTGAAGCAAGCCAAACAAAATATCGGCATAGCAAAGCCGACCGATAACCAACACACCACACAAAAGGCTACCTGAAACCTTTCAGGTAGCCTTTCACATCACAAACAAGCATTACTCAAACGGGCGCACCGGCATCCCGAACATCGCGCGGGCGGTGTTCAACATCTGGCAAGAGAAGCCCCATTCGTTGTCATACCAAGACAACACTTTCACCATATTGCCGTTGGAAACTTTAGTCAGCGTGCTGTCAAATACAGAAGCCTGGGTGGTGTGGTTGAAGTCGGAAGATACCAGCGGCAGGGTGTTGTAGCCCAGCACGCCTTTCAGATCGCCCTCACTGGCGGCTTTCACTAGTGCGTTGATTTCTTCCACGCTGGTATCGCGGCCGGCTTCAAAGGTTAAATCCACCAGCGAAACATTGATGGTGGGCACGCGCACGGCGAAGCCGTCGAGCTTGCCTTTGAGCTCGGGCAGCACCAAGCCCACGGCTTTGGCAGCGCCGGTTTTGGTAGGAATCATGTTTTCCACTGCGCTGCGGGCGCGACGCAGGTCTTTGTGGCACACGTCGGTGAGCACTTGGTCGTTGGTAAAAGCGTGGATGGTGGTCATCAAGCCTTTGGCAATGCCCATGCCATCGGCCAGCACTTTGGCCACGGGTGCCAGGCAGTTGGTAGTGCAGGAAGCATTGGATACAACGGTCATCCCGGGTGTGAGTACTTGGTGGTTCACACCGTATACGATGGTGGCGTCTACATCATCACCGCCAGGCGCAGAAATCAGCACTTTTTTCGCACCAGCTTTAATGTGTGCCGAGCTTTTCTCTTTGCTGGTAAAGGCACCGGTACACTCCAACACCAAATCCACACCCAACTCTTTCCACGGCAGATCGGCCGGATCACGCTGAGACAAGAAGCGGATTTTGTCGCCGTTCACAATCAAATGGGTTTCGTTGTGCGACACCTCGGCGGCAAAGCGGCCGTACACTGTATCGAATTTGGTCAGGTGAACGTTGGTTTGTAAATCGCCACCGGTATTGATGGCGACGACTTCAAACTGGTCGCGCAAGCCGTATTCGTAAATAGCGCGCAACACTTGGCGGCCGATGCGGCCATAGCCGTTGATGGCAATCTTCAAACTCATATTTACACCTTTCGTAGGTTCTAAGAAAACCCCGCGCCAAACAGCCCGGGCAGACACAAAATAACGGATCGTATTATAGCGGCTTTGCTGGTGAAAACCCACCCCTCGCTGTTCTACCCCCCTTTACTTTTCCCCGCCGCAGGGTTAAAAAGGCAGTATCATTTCATTCACACTTCTTTACCGTCAAGGAGCAGTTATGCAAAAAGTAGGATTTGTCGGCTGGCGCGGCATGGTCGGCTCGGTTTTGATGCAGCGTATACGCGAAGAAAACGATTTCGCCCACATCCCCGAAGCCTATTTCTTCACCACCTCCAACGTAGGCGGCAATGCCCCCGATTTCGGCCAGGCCACCAAAACCCTGCTTGATGCCAACAACCCCGCCGAACTGGCCAAAATGGACATCATCGTTACCTGCCAAGGCGGCGACTACACCAAATCCATGTATCCCCAACTGCGCGAATCCGGCTGGAACGGCTACTGGATCGACGCCGCCTCCGCCCTGCGCATGAATGACGATGCCGTAATCGTGCTCGACCCGGTAAACCGCAACGTAATCGACGCCGCCCTGCAAAACGGCGTGAAAAACTACATCGGCGGCAACTGCACCGTTTCCCTGATGCTGATGGCCCTGGGCGGCTTGTTCCAAAACGGCCTGGTGGAATGGGCTTCCAGCATGACCTACCAAGCCGCCTCCGGCGCAGGTGCCAAAAATATGCGCGAACTCATCAGCGGCATGGGCACCATCCACAGCAAAGTAGCTGCCGAACTGGCCGACCCCGCCAGCGCCATCCTCGATATCGACCGCAAAGTATCCGACTTCCTGCGCTCGCCCGACTACCCCAAAGCCAACTTCGGCGTGCCGCTGGCCGGCAGTCTGATTCCGTGGATCGACGTAGACCTGGGCAACGGCCAATCCAAAGAAGAATGGAAAGGCGACGTTGAAACCAACAAAATCCTCGGCGGCAGCCGCCCCACCATCGTGGAAGGCCTGTGCGTACGCATCGGCGCCATGCGCTGCCACAGCCAGGCCATCACCCTGAAGCTGAAACAAAATCTGCCCGTATCCGAAATCGAAAGCCTGCTCGCCGGTGCCAACGATTGGGTGAAAGTCGTACCCAACACCAAAGAAGCCAGCATGCACGAGCTCACCCCCGCCGCCGTTACCGGCACGCTCACCGTGCCCGTAGGCCGCATCCGAAAGCTCGCCATGGGCGGCGAATACATCAGCGCCTTCACCGTGGGCGACCAACTGCTCTGGGGCGCAGCCGAACCTATCCGTCGTATCCTGCGCATCGTATTGGGCAATTTAGATTGATGGTGTCTTAGCCTCAATCCGACAAACACAGGCTACCTGAAAATTTTCAGGTAGCCTGTTTCGTTACTGCCAGCCATTTCGATCACAACAAATCGATCCTCCTCCCCCCGATTTGCTAGCCTAACACTCTCCATATTCCGCCTCACGAAACCTAAATTTCCAGCCTGGTCAGCCGCTGTTCGTCATTTCACTACGCACTAACACAAACATTTTGCTGCAGCATCAGCCTGCTACCCAACGAACTACCCAGCCTCACACCTCCATGCAACACGGCCTGTTAGATACATTGGCTCACCTTACCGTATTAGCTGTATTACCTGCGGCTCACCGCCTTATCCGGATTTAACCTTAATCCGCGATACCCCGTATCTACCCCTCAAACCAAAGGCTACCTGAAAGCCCAAAACTTTCAGGTAGCCTTTTATCATTCCAGCGGCACTATTCCACCGTTACTGATTTAGCCAAATTGCGCGGTTTGTCCACATCCGTGCCGCGCACCAAGGCGGCGTGGTAGGCCAGAAGCTGCACGGGGATGGTGTGCACAATCGGCGAGAGCACACCCACATGGCGCGGGGTGCGGATGATGTGCACATTGGGGCTGGGCTGGAAGTTACTGTCCAAATCGGTAAACACAAACAGCTCGCCGCCGCGCGCACCCACTTCCTGCATATTGGATTTCACTTTGTCCAGCAGGCTGTCGTTCGGCGCAATCACCACCACGGGCATATTCGCATCCACCAGCGCCAAGGGACCGTGTTTGAGCTCGCCGGCGGGGTAGGCTTCGGCATGGATATAAGTGATTTCTTTGAGTTTCAGCGCACCTTCCAAGGCCACTGGGTAGTGGATGCCGCGCCCTAAAAACAGGGCGCTGTTTTTCTCGGCGAATTTGTGCGCCCAGGCGGCAATCTGCGGCTCGAGGTTGAGCGCATGCTGGATGCTGCCGGGCAGCTGGCGCAACTCTTCCATATAAGACTGCGCCTGCTGCTCGGATACATGGCCGCGCATTTTGCCTAGGGTAACCGCCAGCCCGAACAATACCACCAGCTGGGTGGTAAAGGCCTTGGTGGAGGCCACGCCGATTTCCACGCCGGCGCGGGTGTAGAGCACCAGTTCGCTCTCGCGCGGCAGGGCCGATTCCATCACGTTGCACACGGACAAGCTGTGCTTCTGCCCCAGCGATTGCGCGTATTTCAAGGCTTCCATGGTATCCAGCGTTTCGCCGGATTGGGATACGGTAACCACCAGTTGGTCGGGGCTGGCAATCACGTCGCGGTAGCGGTATTCGCTGGCGATTTCCACATCGGTGGGCACTCTGCCGATGGTTTCCAGCCAGTATTTGGCGGTGAGCGCGGCGTAGTAGGAAGTGCCGCAGGCCAAGATTTTGATGCTGCGGATGTGTTCGAACACTTCCCGCGCTTTGGCACCGAAGTTTTCCGGCTCGAAGCCGCCGCCGAGGAATACTTCGGCGGTGTCGGCAATCGCCTTGGGCTGCTCGTGAATTTCCTTCTGCATGAAGTGGCTGTAAGGGCCCAGCTCCAGCGAGGTAAGCGACAGCTCGGACACACGCACTTCGCGTTTGGCCTCCTGCCCGCTGCGGTCGACAAGGCGGCGGATGCCTTCGCTGCCCAATTCGGCAATATCGCCGTCTTGCAGATACACGATACGGCGCGTGAAGGCCACTACGGCAGAAACGTCTGATGCGGCAAAGGTTTCGCCCTCGCCCAAGGCCACCAAGAGCGGGCAGCCCATGCGTGCCACCACCAATTCCGCCGATTTGTCCTGCGCCATCACGGCAATCGCATACGCGCCGTGAAAACGCGCACAGGCAGCCTGCACGGCGGCAAACAGCCGGTGCCCGTTGGCGGTGTATTCGTGGTGCACGCTGTGAGCAATCACTTCCGTATCGGTTTGCGATTCAAACACATAGCCTAAGCCTTGCAGGCGGGTGCGCTCTTCCTCGAAGTTTTCGATGATGCCGTTGTGCACCACCGCAATCAGGCTACCTGAAATATGCGGATGCGCATTGGGCTCGGTTACGCCGCCGTGGGTAGCCCAGCGGGTGTGGCCGATGCCGATGTGGCCGCACAGGCCGGCTGCCTTGGCTGCGTCTTCCATCTGCTGCACGCGGCCCACGCGGCGCACGCGCTCGATCACGCCCTGCTCCGTGCCCACCGCAATACCGGAAGAATCATAGCCCCGATACTCCAGCCGCTTCAGGCCGTCGGTGAGAAAATCCACCACATTTTGCTTGGCGCGCACCGCGCCCACAATACCGCACATTGCAAAGCCCTTCTATTATTTGGTTGCCAGCCGCCGAAGCGGCAAAAAATCGAGCAGATTATAGCAAACCAGGCCGCCATCCAGGCAGCCCGATTCTCCAATATTGCTTGTTTTAATACGAAGCCGACACCATCTTACCGTTTCTAAAATTCTGCTGATATAAAATATTGCCGTTGATGGCATAAGTGGTGAGCACCCCGTTTTGCGGATGGGCGCGGAAATCATACAGGCTCTCGCGGGTGAGCAGCATGGCATCGCTGCGCTTCTGCCCGCTCTCGTAAAAATCCTGCACCAAATAACCCCTGCTCTGGCGGCTCAGCAGCTGGCGGTAGTAGCCGCCCTTCACTTCGTTTGGCACCGCCTTGCCCTGCGTATCGAAATACGTTACCACCTGCTCCTCAATAATGCGCAAACCACCCAAATCCTGCACATTGCTGCCATTATTCCGGCTGCCCACCGGAATACTCAAGCCCGTGCCCAAGCCAAGATGGCGGCCGGCAAAGCCCAAACCCAGCAGCACATTGCTGCCCGAACAGCCGGCTAACAGCGCAACGCAGGCGGCAGCCGCAAAATTCCGTTTTTTCATCATCATTCCCCCTTAAACCCAATCAAAATCAATGCCCGATTATAACCCGTTTGAATAAACCGATATAATGCTCCTCTTCCCATTTTTCAGGTAACCTCATCCCATGATCAGCAAGCTCACCGGCAAACTCATCGAAGCCATCCCCCCGCAAGTCGTTATCGACGTAAACGGCGTCGCCTACGAAGCCGACGTTTCCATGCAAACCTTCTACACCCTGCCCCCCGTGGGCGAAACCGTCTCGCTCTACACCCAGCTCATCGTGCGCGAAGATGCCCACCTTCTCTTCGGCTTCGGCAGCCACAGCGAACGCAACACCTTCCGCCAGCTCATCAAAGTGAGCGGCATCGGCGCCAAAACCGCGCTCGGCATTCTTTCTGCCATGAATGCCGACGAACTCGCTGCCGCAATCGCCGCCGAAGACATCAAACGCCTCTCCTCCGCCCCCGGCATCGGCAAGAAAACCGCCGAACGCATGGTGCTCGAACTGCGCGGCAAACTCACCGCCTCCGGCAGTGCCCAAGCCCAGCCCGCCGCCCAAGCAGGCGATAGCAGCGAAGACATCGTCAGCACCCTGCTCGCCCTGGGCTACAACGAAAAAGAAGCCCGTGCCGCTGCCAAAGGTATCCCGCCCGACACCGAAGTGGGCGAAGGCGTGCGTTTAGCCCTGAAAAACCTGCTGAAATAAACAGATAAAGGCTACCTGAAATTTATCGAACCATTTTCAGGTAGCCCCTTTATGGCAAATCAACACACAGCCCAAGCAAAGCGAGCCAATGCCGCAGCACAAAGTTAAGCTAATTGGCGCCGCCCACCCAAAGGCTACCTGAAACCCAGCGCAAAGGAACCCCCACCATGCCCCGCATCGGCCTCTTCGGCGGCACCTTCGACCCCATCCACAACGGCCACCTGCACATCGCCCGCAGCTTTGCCGACGAGCTGGATTTAGAAAGCGTCATCCTCCTGCCCGCTGGCGACCCCTACCACAAAACCATCCCCCGCACCACCGCCCACCACCGCCTCGCCATGGCCGAAATCGCCGCCCAAGCCGATTCCCGCCTCGCCGTGAGCGACTGCGATATCGTCCGCCAGGGCGCCACCTACACCCACGACACCGTGCAAATCTTCCGCCAACACTTCCCCGCCGCCGAGCTATGGCTGCTCATCGGCATGGACAGCCTGCTGCAACTGCACACCTGGCACCGTTGGCAAAACCTCGTGCGCCAATGCCGCATCGCTGCTGCCCCCCGCCCCGGCAGCAACCTCACCCAAGCTCCCGCCCCACTCCAAAGTTGGCTAGCCGAAGCCCTGCCTCAAGGCCGCCTACACATCCTGCAAGCCGAGCCGCTGCCCATCAGCTCCAGCCAAATCCGCCAACAGCTCGCCACCGAACACACCAGCCCCGACATCCCACCCGCCGTACTCGGCTACATCCGGCAACACCAACTGTATTGCCATACCGGCGTATAACTTCAGGTAGCCTTTTCCCCGCGTCAAGCGATAAAATGCCACCCGTTTTCCACCCTACTCAAGATTCAAGGATCAACATGCAATTCCATCTCCATTCCACCACCCTGCCCACCGGCCAAACCGCCCGCCTGTTTTTGTGCACCGACTCCCCGGCCGATGAAACCGCCGCCCTGCTCTACGGCACGCTCACCGAAAGCGAACCTTTCGCCGCCGCCCGCATTCCCGCTAACGGCGGCTTTGCCGACACCGCCGTGCTCAAACTCGACAACACAGGGCGCGACACGCTGGCCAAAGCCTTCCGACACGCCGCCGGCTGGGCACAGAAGCAGCCCGTGCTTGCCATCGACTTAAGCGCCTTCTCCGCCGCCGAATTGGCTGACGCCCTCAACGTGCTCACCACCGCATTGGGCGAAGCCGTATACCGTTTCGACCGCTTCAAAAAAACCGCTAAACCCGCCGCTTTGCAACAAGCCGATTTCTTCGCCCCCGCAGCCGACCAATCCGCCCAAGATGCGCTCGGCCGCGCCCAAGCCCTACTGTACGGCATCAATCTGTGCAAAGACCTCGGCAACACCGCCGGCAACATCTGCACACCCGCCTATTTGGCCGATACCGCCCGCGCCGAAGCCCAAGCCGCCGGAGCGTCTGCC
The DNA here is from genome assembly GCF_001648535.1 of Eikenella sp. NML99-0057. NCBI lineage: Bacteria > Pseudomonadati > Pseudomonadota > Betaproteobacteria > Neisseriales > Neisseriaceae > Eikenella > Eikenella sp. NML99-0057. Next base: position 607,513 of record NZ_LXST01000001.1, read on the forward strand.
AAAATCCTCGGCGCCAACTACATCCGTGAACACATGGGCTCGTTCTGGTCGGTAGCAAAAGGTAGTGCCCAAGAGCCGCGCTTAATCGAGCTTTCCTACTTCGGCGCGCCCGATAAAAATGCCGCGCCTGTCGTGCTCGTGGGCAAAGGCGTAACCTTCGACAGCGGCGGCATTTCCCTCAAGCCCGGTGCCGAAATGGACGAAATGAAATTCGACATGTGCGGCGCTGCCAGCGTAATCGGCACCTTCATTGCCGCCGCCCGCGCCAAACTGCCCATCAACCTCATCGCCGTCGCCCCCGCCTGCGAAAACATGCCCGATGCCGCCGCCAACAAGCCCGGCGATATTGTAACCGCCATGGACGGCACCACTATCGAAGTCCTCAACACTGATGCCGAAGGCCGCCTGATCCTGTGCGACGCCCTCACCTACGCCGCCCAATTCAAGCCCGCCGCCCTCATCGACGTGGCCACCCTCACCGGCGCCTGCGTCATCGCACTGGGCAGCGCTGCCAGCGGCCTGGTGGCTAATAATCAGGAACTGGCCGACAGCCTGCTCGAAGCTGCCCGCCAAAGTGGCGACAAAGCCTGGCAGCTGCCCCTGTTTGAAGAATACAGCGAGCAGCTCAAATCCAACTTTGCCGACCTGCAAAATATCGGCGGCCGCCCCGCCGGCACCCTCACCGCCGCCGCCTTCCTCGCCCACTTCACCAAAGAACAAACCTGGGCGCACCTCGACATCGCCGGCACTGCCTGGAAATCCGGCAAAGAAAAAGGCGCCACCGGCCGCCCCGTTCCGCTCTTATGGCAATACCTCTGCAACCTAGCCGGCGTGTAAAGTAGCAGCCATAAGTTTCAGGTAGCCTGCTGTGGCAAGAAGCAGGCTACCTGAAACCTAACTCCCACCAAACCAACCTTATCCTCACTGCCACCCTCAGTGCCGCCCATGCTGCACCTATCAACGAAGCCCAACTCGGCGGCCACTGGCGCTGCATCACTGAATACCCCGACATCTACGCTACCGTTACCGACAGTCTCACCCTACGCCTCAACCACCACGCCGGCTGCATCGGCGACTATACCTTCCGCCGCTAAGGCCTCAACTTCGGTTCCCGGCAAAGCGACAACGGCACCTAATTGTCCAACGACACCCCAACCTTCATCTGGAATAGCAGCTATGCCCGCCCGCAGCACGATGCTGCCATCCGCCAAGCCATCGGCAACGATCCTGAGCTCCGCAACATAGAGCACCGCATCGCCATCATCCTCGATAGTGATCACCAGGCCAAAACCATCACTCCGCACATCGACAGCCTTGACACCGACACCATGCTTCAAACCCAAATCGACGACCAAACCGGCAAAGAAATGACACAATGCCCCCTGCCGCCGCCTACCAAACTGAAGCGTTGCCCAAACCGGTAGGGTGGCTTCAATTCTCCCATGCCAGGAAAACACTAAGCTCATTTATTTACACCCACTCTGTTTTATTTTCCATTTTTCAGGTAGTATCCCATCCCGAAAGGCTACCTGAAATATAATTCCCTTCACAACTCAAGGATTTTCATGAAAAAACTACTTCCCCTCCTACTTGCCCTCTCCGCCCTGCCCACTGCGCTCTATGCCGCACCGGCCGATGATGCTGCGCGTATTAGCACGCTAGAGCGGCGCATTGCCAGTTTGGAAGCGCGTATCGCCGTGCTGGAGCGCAATCAGTCTGCCCGCAACAGCGGCGTGCGCGAAGTCATCATTGAACACCGGGCAGGCCGCAATACTGCTTATGTGTGCAGCGTTACCCCGTTCCGCAAAACCTATGAGGCCACCAGCCACAATGAAGGCCTTGCCCGCGCCCAAGTCCGCCGCGCCTGCCAGGCTGAGCAAAATGCGATTTTCTGCACGGATTCGGATATTCAGTGCCGCCGTTATGATTGATTCAGACAGATGTGGCTATAGCCAATTAAATGACAATCGATACAAGGCGGCGAGCTGCAGGCAGTACAGCTAGTACGGCAAGATGAGCCAACGCGGTATTGGAAGTTAAGTTGATTGGCTATACAAGGCTATAAAAACAGGCTACCTGAAAACATAGCTTCAACCAAGCTAGATCTTTCAGGTAGCTTCTTGACTATTGGCAAAATGTTTTCAGGTAGTCTTTCTATCCTGAACCGCAAACTTTTCATCAGCCATTTCAAGCCAGCGCACCCCAAACAGGCGCAAACCCACCAGCAGCGCCCCCGCATTCTCATTTCTGCCACACATACAAAAAGGCTACCTGAAATTTTTCAGGTAGCCTTTTCTCTCCAATATTCAAACCTGCCTTATGCGCCCAAGAACCAGAATTTCAATGCCCACAATACGGCTACACCCCACACCATCGGCGGTACATCGCGGGATCGGCCACAGCACAGTTTCACCAAGGCATAGCTGATGAAGCCCATGGCGATACCATCGGCAATCGAATAGGAAAACGGCATAAACACCATGGTGAGGAAGGCAGGCGCGGCTTCAGTCATGTCGTGCCAGTCGATTTCCGTGGCCGAGCGCATCATGTGGATGCCGATATACAACAGTGCCGGCGCAGTGGCGAAGGCGGGCACAGCTTCAGCTAGCGGTGAAAACCACAGACAGGCAAGCATCAGCACGCCCACGGTAACGGCAGTAAGCCCGGTGCGGCCGCCTGCAGCCACGCCGGAGGCGCTTTCCACATAAGGCGTGGTAGAGGAAGTGCCCAGCGCCGCCCCGGCCACGATAGCCACGGAATCGGCAAACAGGGCTTTTTTCAGGCGCGGCAGTTTGCCGTTTTCCAACAGGCCGGCACGGTGTGCCACGCCCACCAGCGTGCCGGTGCTATCGAACAAATCCACCAGGAAAAAGACAAAAATCACCGCAATCAGGCTACCTGAAAACAGATGGTTGAAATCCATCTGCATAAAGGTGGGCGCCATGCTGGGAATGGCCGACACCACGCGCTCGAAGCGGGTAAGCCCCAGCGGAACGGCCAACAGGGTAACGCCCAAAATGCCGATGATGATGGCGCCGCGCACGCGGAAGTAATCCAGCACCACGATGATGAAAAAGCCCAGCAGCGCCAAGAGCATCGGCCAATTCGGCGTATACACACCCGGCTGCCCTTCCACCGGCAGGCGGAATTCGCCCATGTGCACCAGCGTGGCCTCATTGCCCACCACCACGCCCGAGCCTTTAAGCGCAATCAGCGCCAAAAACAGGCCGATGCCGGCGGCAATCGCCATTTTCAGGCTCATCGGCAGCGCGTTCACCAGCATTTCGCGCACTTTCAAAAAGCTGAACAAAATAAAGATGATACCGGACACAAACACCGCCGCCAGCGCCACCTGCCACGGCACGCCCATGCCTTTGACCACGCTGAAGGTGAAATAGGCATTCAGCCCCATACCGGGCGCCAGCGCAATCGGATAATTGGCCAGCGCGCCCATAATCAGGCAGCCGATGGCGGCGGAAATGCAAGTGGCCACGAACACCGCACCGAAATCCATCCCCGCCTGTGACAAGGTGTGCGGATTCACCACGATGATGTAGCACATGGTGAGGAAGGTGGTGAGCCCCGCCATCAGTTCGGTGCGGATGGTGGTTTTGTTTTCGGAAAGTTTGAAATAACGGTCTAGAAAGGATTGCATGATGTTTCGGGTTGGGTTGGGAAAAGTTGTTCGTTACGGTTCTACTACGTCAGTATCTTTCAGGTAGCCTCAGTGGTTAGCCGCGCGGCTGGCGTACGGTTTTATCCATCCAATCAAACAGCTCGTCTAAGTCGTAATCGCCGCTGTGCGGTACGTCCCACGGCAATGCGAAGTCCACCCGTTTGCCGCTGTTTTGCAGCTTGGCGGTGAGGATGGCGGCTATGGCCAGCGAGGTATCGCTATCGGCCGTGCCAACGCGGATACGCCAATGCTGTGGTGCGGTGTGGCGGCTAATGTAGTGCATCGGGTTCATCAGCTTCACCGTCTGCGGGTCGGCCAAGGTGGCTTGCGCATTGGCACGGTGTTGGTAGGAGAAGGCGGTGAAGTGCTGTTTGTCGGTGGTGGCGGTGCCGAACAGTTGGTTTTCGCCGCTGCTCAAATCCAACGCATCGAAAGCAGGCGGGGTTTTCTGGCGGCCGGCGGCGCGGGCATAGGCGGCAAAGTCCACGGCACTCACTTTGCCGTTGCGGATAGTGAGCCAGTTGCGGCTGCTCAAGTCTTTACCTGCATCTAGCTGGCTTTGGGCGGAGCGGCGCAGGAAGGAGGCAACATAGTTTTTAAAGCTGCCGTTTCCCTGCGCGTCTAACAGCAGTACCCGGCCTTGCGGATCACGCAGGCGCAGACTGTTCACATAGGCTGGGAATTGGGCTTTAAGGCTACCTGAAATTTGGATTTGCTCGTTGGTGAGCGTACCGTTTACCAATTTGCGTTCAACATGGTAATCGATCATGGAAATATCCATTTTTTGGTAGTCATTCACACCATTAAACTGCCATTCATAGGCAGCATCAGCATGATCTAAAATGGAAATCGGGCAATAGGCGGAAACGGCGAAAATATGGTCTTTGGCCGGAGCGGCACCAAGCTGTTGCAGATAGGGCTCGTAGTCGGCTTGATTACCGCTGGCACCGAGCAACACAGATAAAGCACCGCCCGCGCTGGTGCCATTAGAGATGATTTTTTCAGCATCACCTGCCGTCACCGCATCGTTAAACCGCAGGTAACGCACGGCTGCTTTCAAATCGACAATGGCAGCGGGTGCTTTGCCGGTGGCGGCGGTGCGGCCGCGCGCGCCAGGCGAGGCCACTACATAGCCTCTAGCCAAAGCAGCCTGCATGGCGTCACCTTGCCCTTCTTTGCTTGAGCCGAAACCACCCTTCCCCGGCACACCGGCTTTGGCCGGCATATAGCCGCCGATTTGGTTGGGCAGGAAAATGGGCGCGGTTTGCGCGGTGTAGCCGTTGATGCTGCCACCGTTGAAATAGGCTTCGGGGATGTAGATATTGATGGTTTGATAAGCACTGTCGGCCGGATTAGCCACATACACGATATTTTCATAAGCACGATAAGCCACGGTTTGGCCGTTCACTACGGTGCTTTGGCGGGTGTAGGTTTGAGTACGGAAATCGAGGCTATGTACTTGGCCGGCCTGCACGGTTTGTGCCATGCCGCTGCCGCAAGCCAACGCTAAGATACCGACCAACAGGGTGGGTTTGAATTTCATCATGTCATCCCTTTCTACATGCTCGAAAAGCGTGATTGTACGCCTAAAATGCTAACAGGCTACCTGAAAACGAGTCTCCGAAAGATGACGGGTTTCTATGAAACTAAAATCTATGGATGCGTTTTTCAGGTAGCCTATTGCTTACTCCACCAACTCGCCGCGTAACGAGAAAGTGAAGGCTTCGGTGATTTCGATCTCTACCATTTGATTGATGAGCGACACATCGCCGGTAAAGTTCACCACGCGGTTATTCGCCGTGCGGGCTTGGAGCTGGTCGGGATCTTTTTTGGAGATGCCTTCCACCAAACAGCGCTGCACTGTGCCGAGCATGATTTGGTTGATGCGCGCCGTTTCCGCTTCAATCACTTCGTTCAGCGCTTCCAAGCGGCGCACTTTTTCTTCGTGCGGCGTGTCGTCGGGCAGGTTGGCCGCGGGCGTGCCGGGGCGCGGGCTGTAAATAAACACGAAGCTCAAATCGAAGGCGATGTCTTTCACCAGCTTCAGTGTTTGCTCGAACTCGCGCTCGGTTTCGCCGGGGAAGCCGACGATGAAGTCGCTGCTCAGGCATAAATCGGGACGGATGGCACGCAGTTTACGGATGATGGATTTATATTCCAAGGCGGTGTAGCCACGCTTCATCGCACTCAATACGCGGTCGGAGCCGCTCTGAATCGGCAAGTGCAGGTGCGACACCAGCTTGGGCAGGTCGCGGTAGCATTCGATGATGGCATCGGAAAATTCGCGCGGGTGGCTGGTGGTGAAGCGCAGGCGTTCGATGCCGGGAATTTCATGGACGATGCGCAGCAAGGTGGCAAAGTCGCAGATTTCACCGTTGTCCATTTCGCCGCGATAAGCGTTCACGTTCTGCCCCAACAAGTTGATTTCTTTCACACCTTGCTGCGCCAGACCGGCAATTTCGGTCAGCACGTCGTTAAGCGGGCGGGAGAATTCTTCGCCGCGCGCATAGGGCACCACGCAGAAGCTGCAATATTTGGAGCAGCCTTCCATGATGGAGATAAACGCGCTGCCACCGTCCAAGCGGGCAGGCGGCAAGTGGTCGAATTTTTCGATTTCTGGGAACGATATATCCACCTGCGAATGGCCGGTGGTTTCTTTATCCACAATCATTTGGGGCAGGCGGTGTAGGGTTTGCGGGCCGAATACCACGTCCACATAAGGCGCGCGCTCGATAATTGCTGCGCCTTCCTGCGAGGCGACGCAGCCTGCCACACCGATGATCACATTGGGATTTTTCTGTTTGATGGGTTTGATGCGGCCGAGGTCGGAAAACACTTTTTCCTGCGCTTTTTCGCGCACGGAGCAGGTGTTAAACAGAATGATGTCGGCGTTGTCCGGCTCGGCAACCTGCTCGATGCCGCCGTGTTCTTCGGCGAGAACAGCAAGCATTTTGTCGCTGTCGTATTCGTTCATTTGGCAGCCGAAGGTGCGAATATAAACTTTTTTCATGGTTTGTTCTTCTTTGGTGTCCCGTAATTGCGGGGCTGATGATTTGCGGAGGCGGCATTATACGCAGTACGCCGTGGGATGAAAAGGCGGAGTTAAAACAAAATGATGTAGTATGATTTAAGGCTACCTGAACTCCTGCCAAATCGAAGAAGTTCAGGTAGCCTTTTGAGGCCAAACCAGCGCTGCATAACAAACGGCAGGTTGGCACACACCAAGGCCACCAGCAACAGCAGATACATGGCCGCAGTCATCGCCCTGCCCAATGTCGGTTTAGAATGTTTTTAGTGCATAACGCGTCTTTCGATTTAATCGAAACGCATTTCGACATAACCGGAAATAGAGAAGCCTTTGCAGAAGGAGTGGCCAACGAAGCCGTAGTTGGCAAGGATGTGGCACAAGTCGGGATGATTTTCGAAGACGATGCTGTACGGCGTGTGTCATCTCCACCGCAGCAAGCCAAGCCGGAGGTTACCGGCCACAGCGAACCAATGCACACATAGTTGAGCACAGTATCCCCACTGGGGATTATGAACCCTTTAATTCAGAATGCATTCTGCTCCCATTCCAGTGCTCCTTTTTTTCCATTCATACACAAAGCCTACGCCGAGCACGACGATGAAGACAAACATCGACCAGAAGGCAAACTTCCTCAACTGCGCCAACAAATCTTTGAACACCTCTGCCCATGGAATCATAAATTCCGCTTCCAAATCGAACAGGATGAACAAAATCGCCATCAAGCAATAACGCACATCAAACTTCATGCGCACATTTTCAAACTCCTCAAAGCCGCATTCAAACGGCTGGTCTTTTTCAGCATGGTGGCGCCTGGTGCCCAGCAGGATACATGGCACGCCAGCAATCAGACCAACTAAAATTAAAGATAAGTACGGAAAAATAGTTAGCCGACATAGATTGCACTCTGAAATATACATAAAAATGCAGGTAAAACCATCTCATATTAGAACTAAATTCTTACCACATTCAAAGTAAGTAGGATAAAAAGTATAATGTTACTAATATAGTATATGATGATAATGATTTTTTATATTAGAATAACGCAAGCAAAAACCCTTTGCCCTCCATACAGTTTTGATTTAAATCAATGTCATAAGTTTGGCCATATAAAATGTATGGATATAGCGCATGATTTCCCTGCCGCAGGCTACCTGAAAGCAGTTTGTCGCCGCAGTGCAAAAACGTGTAGAATACGCTGGTTTGCTATTGATGCCAGATTGGGGCGCCAAACTTATGGATCCTTCCGGTTCCCATCCGATTTTGTTTTCCCTTATTTATTCTTCCTGATTTCTCCCGTGCGCCATTACCGTGATGCACGGTAAGGAGTGCGCATGCCTACCCTACTGCCCTCTTCCGAACAACCGCAGATCGACACCGGCCGTATTCACGAACTGGCCGATGCCCTGCTGCCGGTGTCCAACACCATCCGGCCCGAAAGCGTGCTGGATAATCCCTATCTCAACAGCTGCCTGGCCGAGCTCATCGAAATTCTGCACGAGCTGCATCCAGCCGATATTGCCGCCGTACTCGAATCACTGCCGCTGCAATCGCGCCTGTTAGTGTGGAAACTGGTTGAACCGGAGAGCGACGGCACTATTCTGCTTGAAGTATCTGATGCCGTCCGCGAATCTCTGATTGAAAACATGGAGCGGCAGGAAATCCTGGCTGCCGTGGAAGACATGGACGTGGACGACTTGGCCGAGCTGGCCGACGATCTGCCGCGCCAAGTCGTGGCCGAAGCCCTGCAATCATTGGATGAAGACGAACGCGCCAAAGTACAGGCCTCCATGTCGTTTGCCGACGACCAAGTGGGCGCTATCATGGACTTCGAGTTGGTGAGCATCCGCGCCGATGTTACCTGCGAAGTGGTGATGCGCTACCTACGCCGCTTCGAGAGCCTGCCCGACCACACCGACAAAATCTTCGTGGTCGACGAAAACGACGTACTGCAAGGCGTGCTGCCCATCCGCAAGCTCCTCGTGGCCGACCCCGACGAAATCGTCGAGCACATCATGGCGCGCGATATTGTGCGCTTCCGCCCTGAAGACAATACCGAAGAAGCCGCACAGGCGTTTGAGCGTTACGACTTGGTAACCGCGCCCGTGACCGATGCCGATGGCAAACTCATCGGCCGCCTGACCGTGGACGAAATGGTGGACGTGATTCGTGAAGAAACCGAAGCCGATATGTTGAACATGGCCGGTTTGCAGGAAGACGAAGACCTGTTCGCTCCCGTGCTTGATTCCGTGAAAAACCGCTGGATATGGCTGGCCATCAACCTCTGCACTGCCTTCCTCGCCAGTCGTGTGATTGGCGCATTCGAAGGCAGCATTGCCCAAATTGTCGCCCTGGCCGCGCTAATGCCGATTGTGGCCGGTATCGGCGGTAACTCCGGCAACCAAACCATCACCATGATTGTGCGTGCCATGGCCATGGGACAGCTTTCAGGTAGCCAGGCGCTGCATCTGCTGCGCAAAGAAGTGGGGGTGGCACTGATCAACGGCGTGATTTGGGGCGGCGTGATGGGCGTGGTGGCCTGGCTGCTGTATAAAAACATCGGCATCGGCCTGGTGATGGTAGCCGCCATGACGCTAAACCTGCTGCTCGCCGCCACCGTGGGCGTGCTGATTCCGGTGATCATGGATAAACTCGGCCGTGATCCGGCACTAGGCAGCTCGGTACTGATTACCGCCGTTACCGACTCCGGCGGCTTCCTGATTTTCCTCGGGCTGGCTACAATCTTTTTGCTTTAACACCAGGTTCAAATTTTCAGGTAGCCTTTTCCTACTACACAAAGGCTACCTGAAAAATTGAGCGGCAGAAAACTTATAGCTGCAACAATGATGTTTCATACAAGGCGGTGGTCCGTAGGCAGTACTAAGTAGTACGGCTAAACGAGCCAACAAGGCATGAAGAAATAAGTATTTTAGTTATCCTCCACCATACGGCGATAGCCACTTCAATTAAAAAAGGCTACCTGAAACCTCTCGGCACTTTCAGGTAGCCTTTCTCTTTAACTCAATACAACTGGCTAATGCCCCGCCTCCATCTTTACCACCTCATGCGGATTAAGACGGGCATGGTCTTCCTGCCCCAAGCCGACCAGTCGGCGCAGGCGGGTCATGTAGAGGTTCACATCCAGCCCCTGCCCGTTGCGCTGCGCACTCCAAATGGTTTCGGCCAGCGCGTCCATCACATCGTGTTCGGCGCGTACCCAGTCGCCAGCATAACGGCCTTGCAGCTTATGGTGGATGGCGCGGATGCCGGGCGGTTGGTCGATGTCGCTCTGTTCCTGTATCGAAAGGTGCAGCGACAGATGCAGGAAGGGATTGGTCTCGCCCTGCTCCGGCGTCCAGTTGCAGCGAGGCAAGGCATTGCCGCCATACGTCGGCAAAAAAGCGGCGCACGTCGTGGGTGTTTACATCATACATTTCAGCTAGCCTTTGGCGCCTAATCGCGGATAACCAAGGTTTTTGCCAACATATCCTGCCCAGTGCGGCGGTTGCCGTCTTCCATAAACATCATGAGGATGCAGGCAGCGGCCACCACCAAGGATAGCATGCCACCGATAAGCGGGATGAATTTCAGCAAGATGGCCAACGGCAGCAGAATGACGGCTTCGCGCAACAGAAGGTATTGCACCAAGCTGGGCTCGCTGCCGTCTTCGCTAATCACGCGAATGCCCATAATGCGTTTGCCCAGGCTCTGCCCGCTATTGGCCATCAACATGGCCTGCCCGATCACATAGGCAAGCATCGCGCCATAGCCGATGAGGGCAGGGTTGCCGAAATTGCTGCCAAATAGGCTGCCGACTAGGCCAACAATAAAGCCGACACCGATGGTAAACAGCAGTAGCATCAACAGGTTAAATGCTGCTGCAGCTATCCGCCGCCACGGCGCCGCCAGCTCTACATTGATGCCGTCTTCGTCAAACGGTTCGTCTTCCAAAACGGCGGAACGGAAAACTTGTTTGATCTCTTCGCCTATCTGACTATTGAAGTTTGGTTTACGAAAATCCCGCATAATTTTTCCTTTCTGATTAGTCTGACGGTTTGCTTACGGGGCTACCTGAAAACCTGTCTCCTGCTGTTTTCAGGTAGCCTGAATGCTGCTACTGATACCGTTGACCATTATGCTCCAACCAGCCATCCGCATGACGGCCGGCCGGGTCGTGGTGCGTCCAGTGGATCACGCCGCCTTGGGCGTTGTATTCGTATTTGCCGGAAAAGCCCACTGTATCGCCGCGCTGCAAACGCGGAATTCGCGGCGCGAGGTCGATATTGTGTGCCACCAATACGGTTTGGCCGTTGGAGAGTTTCATGATGAAACGCTGGTGGCGCGAACCTTGGGTGTCGTCGGGCAGAGTGCGGTGCACTTTGCCGCTGCCGCTCACCTGCACATCGCTGCGCTGCTCGGCAAAAGCTTGGGCAATCAGTTCGGCACCGTCTGTAGCACCCGGCTTGGCAGAGGGTTGGGTAGCGTTTCGGTGTGGTACACGCGCCTGTTCGACTACGGCGGTTTGCGGCTGTGCCGCACCCTGCTCCGGCTTGGATTTTGGCTGTTCGGCAAAGTGGAAATAGGCGGCGATGCCGAGCAACACCAAGAGCCACAGCCATTTGTTTTGTTTCTTATTCATTGTTGTTTGAATTAGTTAGCAGGCTACCTGAAAGTTTGAGCTTATGGAAGTTGCGTTTTAGCTTCGCAGAAACTCCGCTTCCTTCGGAAACTCCGTTTTCAGGTAGCCTCAAACAGGTTAATCGTCGTGCCGCACATCGGGCAAGAGCAGGCTCAGGAGAATCGCCAGCAGCGCGCACAAGCCCACACCCGCAAAGCTGAAACTGCCCAGCTTCATTTCCATGCCGCCCACGCCCACGGTGAGCACCGAGCTCACAATCACCAGGTTTTTCGGCTGCATCAGGTTTACCTGCGCATCGATCAGCGTTTTCAGTCCCAGTGAAGCAATCGTGCCGAACAGCAGAATCATCACCCCGCCCATCACCGGCAGCGGAATCGAAGCCAGGAAAGCATTAAATTTGCCGAAAAATGCCATGCAGATGGCGAAGATGGCCGCCCAAGTCATGATGGCCGGATTGCTGTTTTTGGTAAGCATCACCGCGCCCGTTACCTCGCCGTAAGTGGTTACCGGCGGGCCGCCGATCAAGCCGGCCACGCACACGCCCAGGCCGTCGCCAGCCAGCGTTCTGTGCAGCCCCGGCTCGGCGGCATAATCCTTACCGGTTACCTTGCCGATGGCCATGATGCCGCCGATATGCTCAATTGCCGGGGCAATCGCCACCGGCAGCATAAACAGTGCGGCCTGCCAATTCACCTGCGGCGAATGGAAATGCGGCACGGCAAACCACGGCGCGGCGGCAATCGGCGCGGTATCCACCATACCCATGGCCAAGGCCATCAAATAGCCGGCCGCTACCCCGATTAAAATTGGCACCAGTTTCATCATCTTGCTGCCAAACACCGCCACCATCACGGTCACCGCAAAGGTGAAACCAGAAAGCAGCAGCGAATGGGTGTAATCCAACACTTGATTGCCGCCGGCCTGGCCCATCGCCATGCTGCTGGCCACCACGGCCACCGAAAGCCCGATCACCATAATCACCGGCCCGATCACCACCGGCGGCAGCAATCGGCTAACCATCGGCAACCCGAAATACTTAATCAGCGCGGCAAACACAAAATACATAAAGCCAGCCGCAAACAGCCCGAACATCGTGCCGCCCATGCCCCATTCCTGCATGGCATAGATAATCGGCGCGATAAACGCAAACGACGAACCCAGAAAAATCGGCACCTTGCGGCCGGTCAGCGCCTGAAACAGCAGCGTACCGATGCCCGCACCCAACAGCGCCATCGCCGGGTTCAACCCTGTGAGCAGCGGCACCAGCACCATTGCGCCGAAGGCCACAAACAAAATCTGCGCCCCCGCCACTGCGGTTTTAAAAGATTGGAACATGTCTCCTCCTCGAAAAATTCAGTCGGCAAAACGGACTGGATTATACCCGAGAGCCTGTGCGTCCGCATCGCTTGGGCTACCTGAAAATATGAAAATCCTGCTGGCTCAAAACCACTCCGGCAAAAGAAAAGGCAAGACAACGCTGCAACCCAGGCCAAGGGAATCCGCCATATAGTTTTCAGGTAACCTGCCATGCCATTTGGAGGCTACCTGAAAACGGTAGGAATACACTTTCCCTACACGCAGGCATACAAAAGGCTACCTGAAACTTTTAGCTTGGCAGAAACTGCGTTGCGTTTTCAGGTAGCCTTTGTTTACCACTTCATCTCACACATCATAAGTGCCCACTGCATAAGCTTCGGCCAGGATATGCCCGCGCATGGCGAAGTGCAGGTCGTTGTAGCGGAAACCTTGCGGCAAGTTGAGCTTGGTGTCGAGCGCATACACAAACAATTCGTAGCGGTGGCGGCAGTTGGGCGGTGCCATACCGCCATAAGCAGAGGCTTCTTCCAAATCGAGCTGCCCCAGCACGCTGGCCCAGCTGTTGGCGCCCTGCACATAATCTTGGGCCGTTTGGCTGTCGTTTTCCGGCACAGAAGTGCGGGTGAGGTCGGCAATCAGCCAGTGCACCCACACGAAGCCGCTGGCAGTAATGGCATCTTTGTCTTCCAACACCACAGCGAAAGATTGGGTTCCGGGCGGGGCATCGCTGATTTCAAACGGGATGGAATAAGTGGGCATGCCGTTGGGGCTGAATTGGCTGCCGCGTTTGCCGAAGCGGTCGGCGAATGCGCCATTTTGGATGGCGGAAGTGCTGACTTTCATGGTGTTCTCCTGTGGTTGGATAAGCTAATTATAACCGCAAATTAAAGCACATATCACAGACTCACCAGCCAGCAAAGATTTCAGCCAGCCTTAATTGTACCGGAGGTTAGCTGCAAACCAGTAGCAGTAGGTTTTATCTCCGTTTCAATCGCTTGTGCTGATCAAATAATAATGTCGATATTGGGCATGAATGCCCTGCTTAATGCTTGCCGATACCCACGCAAAAGGCTACCTGAAACTTTCAGGTAGCCTTTCTTGGTGCCTAATAGGCAGCTGCAAGCCTAATATTTTACCAGTACCGCGCCCCAGGCGAAGCCACCGCCGATGCCCTCCAAAAGCAGGGTGTGGCCGCGTTGGATGCTGCCGTGGCGCACGCCCCAGTCGAGGGCGAGGGGAATAGAGGCAGCGGAGGTGTTGCCGTGATCCTGCACGGTGAGCACCACTTTTTCCATGCCGAGTTTGAGATGTTTGGCAGTACTTTCCAGAATGCGGTAGTTGGCCTGGTGCGGCACCAGCCAATCGATTTGCTCGGGGATGAGGCCGGCTTCGGCAATCACGTCTTCGGCCACTTTGGCCAGCGCTTTCACGGCGAATTTGAATACGCCGGGGCCGTCCATCTGCAAAAACGGTGTGCCGCAAACGGCGCCGTTGGCAATCTGGCCGGGGGTTTGCAGCAGGTGGCCGTAGCTGCCGTCGGCCAAGAGTTTGCTGTGCAGGATACCGGGCTCGTCGGATGCGCCGAGCACCACGGCGCCGGCGCCGTCGCCGAACAGCACGCAGGTGCGCCGATCGGTCCAGTCCATGATGCGGCTGAACACATCGGCACCGATTACCAAAGCTTTTTTGGCCATGCCGCTTTTGATGTAGGCGTTGGCGGTGGTGATGGCATACATAAAGCCGGCACACACGGCCTGCACATCGAACGCAGGACAGCCGCTGATGCCGAGCTTCTGCTGCACGATGGTGGCGGTGGCGGGAAATTGCATATCGGGCGTGGAAGTGGCCACGACAATCAAATCAATTTCAGCTGCATCCACCCCTGCGGCTTCCAGCGCGTTTTGCGCAGCGGCTACGGCCAAGTCGCTGCATTTTTCGTTGTCGGCGGCGATATGGCGGGTTTTGATGCCGGTACGGGTGGTAATCCACTCGTCTGAAGTGTCTACAATTTTGGCTAGGTCGTGGTTGCTGAGTGTTTTGGCCGGCAGGTAGCTGCCGGTGCCGAGGATTTTGGCGTAGGTCATGAGTGTGTCGCTTTAGGGTTAATCTACTGCTGGGAAACGGCGTATTTTAAAGATTTCCGCCGGGTTTGTCTCATGATTTATCCAAACTTCATGCGAAATACCGCCGTTGCATATGCCTTTATTAATATTAATACAAAAACAAATTATTTGTTTGTGTGCCGCTTTGCAATTATCATGCACCCCGTATCCAATCCACACTTCACAGGAGCCCCTAATGAACAATATCGCCAACAACATCGTTGATTTAATCGGCAACACCCCGCTGGTTTACCTCAACCGCCTCACTGAAGGCCTGCCCGGCAAAGTGGCCGCCAAGCTGGAATACTTCAACCCCGGCAGCAGCGTGAAAGACCGCATCGCCATCTCCATGATCCGCGCCGCCGAAGCAGCCGGCCAAATCAAACCCAACACCATCATTGTGGAAGCCACCAGCGGCAACACCGGTATCGGCCTAGCTATGGTTTGCGCCGCTTTGGGCTATAAACTGGTCATCACCATGCCGGAAACCATGAGCAAGGAGCGCAAAATACTGCTACGCGCCTACGGCGCCGAGCTCATCCTTACCCCCGGCGCAGAAGGTATGCCCGGCGCCATCGCCCGAGCCCAAGCACTGGTGAACGCCCACCCCGGCCAGTACTTTATGCCGCGCCAGTTCGACAACCCCGCCAACCCCGAAATCCACCGCCGTACCACTGCCGAAGAAGTGTGGCGCGACACCGACGGCCAAGTTGATATTTTCGTTTCTGGTGTGGGTACCGGCGGCACGCTCACCGGTGTGAGCGAAGTGCTGAAAAAACACAAACCCTCACTGCAGGCCTATGCAGTTGAGCCTGCCGCTTCCCCCGTATTGAGCGGTGGTGAAAAAGGCCCGCACCCGATTCAGGGCTTAGGCGCAGGTTTCGTGCCGCAAACCCTGAACACCGAAATCTACGACGGCGTGATTACCGTGGCCAACCAAGCCGCCTTCGATACCGCCCGCGATGCCGCCGCCAAAGAAGGCCTCTTGGTGGGCATCTCTTCCGGCGCCGCCATCTGGGCTGCCTTGGAGCTGGCGAAAAAACCGGAAAATAAAGACAAACTCATCGTAGTAGTGCTGCCTTCCAACGGTGAACGCTATCTTTCCACCCCGCTGTTTGAAGACCTCGCCTCCTAAGGCAATCCAATGCCAAAAAGCCGCAGCCATGCGGCTTTTTTCGTATTTCAAACCTGCCAGCGTGTTGTAAATTTGTCGGAAAAACCGCCAAAAACTTGCCCCGCCGCTCGATTTTCCCTATAGTTAACCGCATTAATGGAACTGTTACCTTAAGTCAAAACATGAAAAAATATATCCCCATCCTCCTCGTTGCCGGCCTGCTCGGCGGCTGTAACCTCATTTCTTCCCCCAACAACACACGCCAAAACACACAGGCCTCACCGCGCTACACCCTAGCTGCCAGCCACTGGGGCGATGTGGCTAAAATCCGTAATGAAGCCACCCGTTTGGGCTACGAAGTAAACAAAGGCCGTATAACCAAAACCCAGGCTGCGCAGCAACTCAACCGCTTCCGCATCAACTTAGTCGGCCGCAACAGCGTGGACGACAGCATGTATGAAATCTACTTGCGCTCTGCCGTACAAAGCCAACAAGGCCGCATCACGCCCGAGCAATCTAAAATCTTCGTGCGCAACGCCCTGCAAGGCTGGCAGCAACGTTGGCCCAATATGCAAAACCGTCCGTCCAACCCTGCGTTCACCAACTTCCTGATGGAAGTGATGAATATGCAGCCGCTGAAATAAACAAGCTGCACGAATCAGCAAAGGTTACTGAAAGTTTTAGCTCTGCAGAAACTCTGCTGCGCTGCGTTTTCAGGTAGCCTTTTATTTTGTTTCTTCAATATTGCCGAAGCACATTTTTCATATAGTTATAGAGTCCCTAATTAACTGACACAAGGCAGTGAGTAGCAGGACAGTACAAGAGTACAACAAAGCGAATTAATCCCGTAGCAATTGGTTAAGGGTTTCACTATACATAAATAAAGCTGCTTTGCCACACACAGCGCACAACCCTCGTCTCTATTTGATTTTCCAGCACAATTATCAGTCTATTAAACCACCCTGATACAACAAATCTTTACTAAATTTTAAAGGTGAACGAAATGGTGTATCATTCTCCCTATGATATACCTAAAACCATTTATAACAAATAGCGCATAGATATCGATGAGCATCTGTTAGGCAATACCGATATCTGTCCAAATTCTGAATTAAGGAGAAGTTTATGTATCCGATTCAAGAACCACTCCGCAGCGGTATGCTGCCTGTATCTGAGCTCCACACAATCTACTGGGAGGAAAGCGGTAATCCTGCAGGCATCCCTGTTATCTTCCTGCACGGTGGCCCCGGCGCCGGATCTAGTCCGGCTTGCCGGGGTTTTTTCAATCCGGAAAAATACCGTATCATCATCATCGACCAACGCGGCAGCGGCAAATCCACCCCCTATGCCGATACCCGCGAAAACACTACCTGGGACTTAGTGGAAGATATTGAGAAAGTAAGAAAAATGCTTGGCATTGAGAGCTAGCTGGTATTCGGCGGCTCATGGGGAAGCACCCTTTCTCTCGCCTATGCCGAAACCTATCCCGACCGTGTATGCGGCTTGATTTTGCGTGGCATTTTCCTCTGCCGACAAATTGAAATTAATTGGCTGAGCGAAGAAGGCGGCGTAAGCATGATTTATCCCGAACAGTGGCAACGCTATTTAGCCGCCGTGCCGCCAGAGCAACGTGCCGGCTCGTTGGTGGAGGCTTATTATTGGATGCTTAATTCGCCCGACCCCGCCGTGCATCTGCCCGCCGCCAAAGCCTGGGCAGATTGGGAAAGCTGGCTGATTTGGTTCGACCCCAAACCGGTGGACGAAGACCCACAAGCCTCTTTGTCTATCACACGACTTGAAAACCACTATTTCATGCACCAAGGCTGGTTGCAGGGCGATAAATCCATCTTGGCCAACGCCCACAAAATCCAGCATATCCCCACCATCATCGTGCAAGGCCGCTACGACCTTTGCACCCCTACCCGCAGCGCATGGGATTTGAAGCAGGCACTGCCGCAGGCTGATTTGCGTATTATCCAAAGCGGCCACTACGCGCAAAACCCTGCCATCGCCGATGCCCTAGTGCAGGCCACCGATGAATTTGCCGAACGGCTCAGTGCTTGATTTATTCCGTTGAACACACGCGATGAGGCTACCTGAAAACCGTTTTGCTGCTTCAGGTAGCCTCTTTGATTTAACGCCAATCATGTCTAGCAACTAACTGCTATCATTTTGCTGGCAATGAATGCTAACCAACACGCTCCCAACATATTGCAGTAAGCTATCAGCAATCTCTAGGCTACCGCTGCCGCCAGCCTGCATTAACCACCCTACCCCCACTCAAAGGATAGCCAAACATGACAACCCGCACCGAACACGACCTCCTAGGCGAACGCGAAATCCCCGCAACCGCCTATTGGGGCATCCATACCCTGCGCGCAGTGGAAAACTTCCAAATCTCCGGGCAGAAAATTTCCGACGTACCCCAGTTTGTACGCAGCATGGTGATGGTGAAAAAAGCCGCAGCCCAAGCCAACGGCGAGCTGGGCGCACTCAAGCCTGAAATCGCCGCCGCCATTGCCCAAGCCTGCGACGAGGTGCTGATTAAAGGCCGCTGCCTCGACCAGTTCCCATCCGACGTATTCCAAGGCGGCGCCGGCACTTCGGTGAACATGAACACCAATGAAGTGATCGCCAACCTCGCCTTGGAAGCCTTAGGCCACGCCAAAGGCCGCTACGACATCGTCAACCCCATGGATCATGTGAACGCCAGCCAATCCACTAACGACGCCTATCCCACCGGCTTCCGGCTGGCCGTGTATACCAGCATTGGCGAACTGCTGGGCCAACTGGCACACCTGAAAAACACCTTTGCTGCCAAAGCTGATGAATTCAAAGACATATTAAAAATGGGTCGCACCCAGCTGCAAGATGCCGTGCCCATGACTGCCGGCCAAGAATTCCAATCCTTCCAAGTGCTACTGGCAGAAGAGGAAACCAACCTCGAACGCACCCGCCAACTGCTGCTGGAAGTGAATCTCGGCGCCACCGCCATCGGTACAGGCATCAATACGCCGCAAGGCTACGCACCGCTGGCCGTGCAAAAACTCTCCGAAATCAGCGGCCTGCCCTGCAAGCTCACCGAAAATCTGATCGAAGCCACCTCCGACTGCGGCGCCTATGTGATGGTGCACGGTGCCCTGAAGCGCTCCGCCGTGAAGCTCTCCAAAATCTGCAACGACCTGCGCCTGCTCTCTTCCGGCCCGCGTGCCGGCCTGAAAGAAATCAACCTGCCGGAAATGCAGGCCGGCTCATCGATTATGCCCGCCAAGGTGAATCCCGTGATTCCCGAAGTGGTGAACCAAGTTTGTTTCAAAGTAATCGGCAACGACACCGCCATCACCTTCGCCGCCGAAGCCGGCCAGCTCCAGCTCAACGTGATGGAGCCGGTTATCGCGCAATCCATGTTTGAAAGTATCTCGCTTTTAGGCAACGCCGCCATTACGCTGGCTGACAAATGCGTGCGCGGCATCACGGTAAACCGCGAAATCTGCGAACGCTACGTCTTCAACTCCATCGGCCTGGTAACCTATCTCAACCCCTATATCGGCCACGAAAACGGCGACTTGGTAGGCAAAATCTGCACCCAAACCGGCAAAACCGTGCGCGAAGTGGTGCTGGAACGCCAGCTCTTGAGCGAAGCGGAGCTCGACCGCATCCTGTCGCCACAAAACTTGGCCAATCCGCGTTTGTGAGCTTAAATTGAAAAAGAGAAAGGCTACCTGAAAACCGATAATCGGTTTTCAGGTAGCCTTTCCAGTTGAAGCACATTTTTTCATACAAGGCGGCGAACCGCAAACAGTACAAATAGTACGGCAAGGCAAGTAACCCTGTAGGAAGTGGAGTGCTTTTGCTACTACTCACCACTACTATTTCGGTACGACTACAGCAAAGAGGGGGCAGGTGGTCGGAGAGTTGTTACCAGAGCAACCCCTGGTGGCTTACTGCGTTTAATACGGTAACATCCTATCCCTGCCGGGTGGCTGAATTTCGCAATGCAGCACGCCACGTCGTTCGAGCCGGTTTACCGATACGTTTAGATTGGTGCGCATCTGCAGCGGCAGGCGGCTGAGGATGGCGTTGCCGTGGTGGCGACCGGCATAGGTGGCGTTTTGGCCGTAGCTGTAGGCGAAAGTGAGCTGCCTGCCGATCACTTCACCGTGCGGTTCGGCAGGAAATTCGGGCACGTTCTGCTGCCGTTTGTGGTGTACACCCTGCACTTCCTGCAAAAACAGGATGTCGGTATCGAGATGTTGCAGGGCATTGACCATTTGCGGCAGTTGTAGCCGCCGATTTAACGGCGACATGCCTTTGTGGATATTGTAGGTGGTGATGGAAACGGCGCGGCTCATGGTGTGGCGTGGCAAAGAAATTTAATGCTGTTTTTCAGGTAGCATCTTATGTGCTAACCTGCAATACTCTGCTAAATATGTCCTGTCTATGCCATTTTCCAACTGCTTCAGTCAAAACTTTTCATTTCTGTTGTATTCAGCCTGCTTGGCATCCGTTTCCTGACATCCCGCCCTATTTCCAGGCAAAACAAAAGGCTGCCATTCGGCAGCCTCGGGGAAACACGGCAGCAAATTAACGTTTGAACATATTGCCGTATTTCTGATTGAATTTGTCCACACGGCCGGCGCTATCCACGATCTTCTGTTTACCAGTGTAGAACGGGTGGCACTCGGAGCAAACTTCAATGTTGAATTCGGTTTTGCTCATGGCAGATTTAGTGGTGAATTTGTTGCCGCAAGAGCAGGTAACATTGACTTCGTGGTAGTCGGGATGAATTTCAGGTTTCATGGTTTTTCCTTTAAAAAGCGGGTATAGGGAATTTGCCTATACTACAGACAAGCGGCGGATTGTACTTAAAAACGTCCATTAAGGCAATAGGCTGCGCGCATATTCGGCTACCTGAAAACTTATTTTTCGGCTATTTAGGCTGTGAACGCAACTGCTGCAAATGCGTCCGCACTTGGCGCACGTTCTCTTCGGTAAACAAATCCTCGATATTGCGCCAGATGCTGTGGAAACCGTAGGGGCCGTGGCGCATTTCATTTTTGGCTTGCTCCACCGTCCAGCCCTGGTAGATGATGCGGTACATGCCGGCAATCAGGCCTGTGCGGTCGGCGCCGTGGTAGCAATGGATCAACACCGGCCCTTCAGCCTGCTGCTGTTCAATCAAATATAGCGTTTCGGCCACCTGTTTCGGCGTAATCCGCCAAGTGAGCAGTGGGCGGTTGAACAGCGCGATGCCCCGGTCGGCCAACACTTTGCGGTCGCCGCTACGGTTAAAATAGCGCAGATTCACCACGCTTTTCACGTTCAAAGATTGCAATAGCGCCACATCTTCTGCCACTGGCTGCTCGCTGCGGTAGAGTTTGTCGTCCACCCGATACAGATTGGCCGCCTTGCTCACCTGCTCCGCCCAAGCAGGCTGCCCGGCCGGCGGCGTTTGCACCTGTGCCTGCGGCTGCGCACAGGCGCTCAGCATAAGTGCCAGCAACAGCCCACCCAAACAGGTTTTATTCATTTTTGTTCCCATTGCGTAATCTCTTTATTTAATTCTGTAACACGCTATTCAAATGAAACTTTCAGGTAGCCTTCATCGCAATCGCAGGCTACCTGAAAAACAATAATGGCACGCATTGTAAATAAGCATGCCCGTTCCGACAACCGCCGCTGCACTTGGAGGCTTTGTCTAAAAAATGTACAATTCCCAATTTACAGCAGTTCAGCTTTATGCAAATCGGCCCCTACACTGTTTCCCCCGCCGTGGCGCTCGCGCCGATGGCCGGCATCACCGGCAAACCGTTCCGCATGCTGGCACGGCAATTCGGCGCGGGCTGGACGGTGGGCGAAATGATCAGCAGCAACCCCGATCTGCAAAACACGCGCAAAACCCTCAACCGCATCGACCGCAGCGGCGAAAGCGGTGTGATTGCCGTGCAGATTGCCGGCAGCAACCCGGCTCAAATGGCCGAAGCCGCCCGCTACAACGTGGCGCAGGGCGCGCAGCTTATCGACATCAATATGGGCTGCCCGGCCAAGAAAGTATGCCAGGTGCAGGCCGGTAGTGCCCTACTGCAAAACGAGCCCTTGGTGGCCGAAATTTTAAATGCCGTGGTGCGCGCAGTGAGTGTGCCGGTTACCCTCAAAACAAGGCTGGGCTGGCACGACGAGCACAAAAATATCCTCACCATTGCCCGCATGGCCGAAGACGCCGGCATTGCTGCCATCGCCATCCACGGCCGCACCCGCACTCAAATGTATCGCGGCCAGGCCGAATACGGCCTGATTGCCGAAGCCAAACGCCGACTAAGCATTCCCGTGTGGGTAAACGGCGATATCGACAGCCCGCAGAAAGCCGCGCGCGTATTGGCTGAAACCGGCGCCGACGGCGTGATGATCGGCCGCGCCGCCCAGGGTCGGCCTTGGCTGTTTCGCGATGTGGCACACTACCTCGCACACGGCAGCCTGCCGCCGCCGCTGCCTTTTCAGGTAGCCTCCGAAGCCCTGCTTGGCCATATCCGTGCCATGCACGGCTTCTATGGCGAAGTAGCCGGCATGCGCATTGCCCGCAAACACATCGGCTGGTATCTGGCCGACCTGCCGGAAGGCGAGACCGAACGCCGTCGCCTCAACGCGCTGGAGAGTGCCGAAGCGCAATACAACGGGCTAGCCGCCTTTTTGGTCGCACAGTCCGAACAACACGAATACTGGCCCTGCCCCTGGCGGCAGGCCTGAAACACCGCAAACCGCACAAAGGGAAGCTGGCAATACCCGCTGCTTCATAATGTGCCGGTTTGCCACCCCCATTTTTACACCACAATAATAAAAGGAGAGCAAAATGCTCCGTCAGAACAGCCATATCACTACTTGCATCGAAAACAGCCTGCAGCAATACTTTACCGATCTCGACGGCCAACCGGCGCACGACGTGTATCAAATGGTGTTGCAGCAAGTAGAACTGCCGCTTTTGCGCTGCGTGATGGCGCATTGCGAAGGCAACCAATCCAAAGCCGCCCAAGTGCTCGGCCTAAACCGCAATACCCTGCGCAAAAAGCTCACCGCCCACGGCCTGATTTAGCAGCCGCGCCATTGCCAATATTTTTCAGGTAGCCTCTTACTCCAAAACCACAAGGAACACCTAAATGACCAAAATCGGCATCATCATGGGCAGCAACAGCGATTGGGCCGTAATGCAGCACGCCGCCGCCGTGCTCAAACAATTCGGCATCGCCTACGAAACCCGCGTGGTTTCCGCCCACCGCACACCCGACTTGATGTTTGAATACGCCGAAACCGCCCGCGAGCGCGGCCTGCAGGCCATTATTGCCGGCGCTGGCGGTGCCGCCCACCTGCCCGGCATGGTGGCCGCCAAAACCACTCTGCCCGTGCTCGGCGTGCCCGTGCCCAGCAAATATTTGCACGGCGAAGACTCCCTGCTTTCTATCGTGCAGATGCCCAAAGGCATTCCCGTGGCCACCTTCGCCATCGGCGAAGCCGGTGCCTCCAATGCCGCCCTCTTTGCCGCCGCCCTGCTTGCCAACCACGATGCCGCCATCGCACAAAAACTTGCTGATTTCCGCGAAACCCAGCGCCAAACCGTGTTGACCATGGAACTGCCCGAAGTCGAATAGCTAAAACCCTGCTTGCCTAGCCCGTTTGGCCGTGTACTGACTGTACTTCTGCAGCGGGCTGCCCGGCATGAAAGAAAGGCTTCAGCTGCAAAATCCACGCTATTCAGGCTACCTGAAAGCAACACCTGCCGTCCGGCAAAATAGCAATTATTGCCAGACAAAGCCGCACAAACCGGCAAAAACGCAAGGATTGTTCGCCAAAACTGCCAAGCTGTGCCACAATCCACCCACTACCCCCCCCTAAACGAGAACCCGCCATGACACAAGAAACCGCCTTGGGAGCCGCCCTCAAATCTGCCGTGCAGACCATGAGCAAGAAAAAGCAAACCGATCTGATTGCCGACCACATCTACGGCAAATACGACGTGTTCAAACGCTTCAAACCCCTGGCCTTGGGCATCGACAAAGACCTCGTTGCCGCCCTGCCCCAATACGACCCCGCCCTGATTGCCCGCGTGCTTTCCAACCACTGCCGCCGCCCGCGCTACCTTAAATCACTGGCACGCGGCGGCAAACGCTTCGATTTGAACAACCGCTTCAAAGGCAAAGTCAGCCCCGAAGAGCAGGCCATCGCCCAACAACACCCCGCCGTGCAGGAAATGCTTGCCCGCCAAGCCGCCAAACAGGCCGAACAACAAGCGGCCGAGGCTGAAGCCGCCGTTGCCGAACAGCCCGCCGAAGCCGCAGCGGAAACTGCTGCTCTCGTCGCAGAAACCCCTGCCGCCCCGGCAGCCGAATAAATCTACGTCCCATAAAGGCTACCTGAAAAGTTTCAGGTAGCCTTTTGTTGTGCTTCAATATGAATTAGCGCCAATGAATACCCACAACCACACTACAGGCTACCTGAAACTTTCAGGTAGCCTCAAACTCTAATCCCACATAAGGAAAACCACATGCGCACACCCATCCTCCTACCCATCACCGCCCTACTGCTCGCTGCCTGTGCCGGCAACCCCCTGCCTCCGCCCACCACCGACCAACCCACCGACACCTCCATGATCAACACCGCCTATTGGACTGCCCAGCCCTATTGCGCCGGCCGTGTGCAAATGCGCCTGCCCGCCGAGCGCCGCTACGGCTCAAGAGACCAAGGCCAAACTGAAAACTACCACTACAATGGCTGGCATATCAAACACTACGCCGACGATTGGCGTTTCCTCAACGTCATCCTCACCCAAAGGTGGCAAGGCGGATTTAACCGCTATTTCGATCGGCGCACCGGCCACGGCGAAGGCTATATCGGCGAGCGCGAGCTCATCCCCGGCCGCGCCTTCCTGCAATTCACCCGCAACACGCCCATGTTCGACGGCAGCCGCCTGAGTTCAAGCCTCGGCATCCGCTACGAAGCCGAGCTCATCATCAAACTTGGGCCAAACGGCGGTTTCCATACCGACGGCAGCTTCAAAATCCCCACCCCCGGCGGCACGGAACCACACAACTGGCGACAGCAGGAACGCCCGCTGCTCGACAAGGCAACGCAGGAAATGCGCCGCGAGCTCACCTCCCGCCTGCGCGAACGCCAGCCATACGAAGTGCCGCGCCGTAAAGGCGTATGCATCCCCGACGGCTTTTTTGCCGACAACGGCGATATCCCCTTTAAAGCCAGCACCAGCGTTTATTTCACCGGCCAAGACGACACCTACATCCTCATCGTACAAGGCCGCAACCCGCGCAGCGCCTCCATCGCCAACAGCCGCAACCACCCCGACACCGAAGGCTTGAAAGGCTTTATGCAATCGCTCACCGCCCGCGCCGTCCGCCAAGGCCCGCGCACCATCAACGGCATGCCCGGCTACGAAAAAATCAGCCGCTGGGACGGCAACCACTACCTGCTTAGGTGGGAGCGCGAAAGCGACCACCTCGTAATGATGCCCTTCGGCATCGAAACCTTCGACAGCACCAAACGCAGCCAACAGGAAATCTTCGCCATTTGGGATACTGTCCTGGCCACCCTCAAACCGGTGGAATAACCCGGCAACCCAAGCAAAAGGCTACCTGAAACGGTTTTTCTGTTTCAGGTAGCCTTAATTTATCGGATGTAGCACAGCTATTGCCGCGCCTCCTGGCGCAGGCAAATTGATCTGACGGCAGCTTATCTTTTTTCAGACCAGCTGCACCCTATTTTTCGGCATTCAGGTTAACCGGAATCGGATCCGGCACCTTGTTTTGGCTGTATGCATCGAAATAAATCATCCGCTCCTGCTCATTCCAGCTCAATTTGCGCGATGGGGAGGAATGTTCGGCCAAGACCTTATCCAAGGCGGCACGGCGCTGGCCGGCGGGCAGGCGGTATAAGGCCAGGGCCGCGTTAAAGGCACGCTGCTGCATGGCGGTGTCTTGCAGGCGGTGAACATAGGTATCAAACAAAGGCATAGCCTGATCAACGTACCGGCAGCCTACACTGTTGCTCAGGCACGCCCATTTCCGGGCAAACGTTTTGGCAGTTGGCTGCGACCACTGCACCTTTCGGTCTGCCCGCAAAACGGCGGTGGCAGCGGGTTTGCAGAAAGCGGCATAATGAGGTGCGGCTATAACCAAACTGTGCACCGCATCGAAACGCGGCAGGGCCAACAGTGCGAAATCGGCGGCGGCATCACTTTGTTCTTCGCCCAAAGCTAGAAGTTCCCGCCCTTCCTGCACCTGCATCATCTGCCATCCTTTGCCTTCCAGTTTTAGGGACAGGTTAGTAGCCAGGTGGAATTCGTCCTGCATCACCAAACAGAGGCTTTGTTCCCGCTCGGCCAACACCTCAAACATGCCGCCGCATTCGGCGGGCAGATGGTTTGCCCATTCAGGCTTTTCATACAGCATTTGCGCCGCCAGGCCGGTATTACGGAGGATAATGGCGTTACCGATCATGGGGTAAATCAGGCCGGGTCGGCTGTGCAGCAGGCTGCGGCCGGTTTTGATGTTGCGGCAGACGCGCCGCCAGGCTTCGTTTTCCCTGCCCTGCGCCCAATCCAGCGCGGCTACGGTATGGCTGCGAATGGCGATACTCAAATGCGGCAGCCTTATACTGCCCAAATCTTCTTTATTGTTCGGCCAGTCGCGCGGGGCGAAGGTGTCGTAATCGGCCAGATTATCTACATTGGCAAACAGTTCGGCATGTTTTGCCGCCTCGGCGCGGTATTTCGGCGGGTTCGCGCGGATTTCGGCCAGGTATTCCGCCGCCGTACCGTTGAATGTCAAGATGTCGTCGGATGGTGGCAGGCGTTTGGCCACCAACTCCGAATGCTGCCGATAGGCATCGAGATCGCCTGGGATAATGTGGCCGAAGCGGCGCATCAAATCGGCGCGTTCGTCATCGCTGGCGGTGCGGTATTCCAGCAGCCACAGCGCGTCTATGCCATTTTTCACAGACGGCGGCGGCGCGGGTGGGGCAGCCAGCAAAGCCAGGTCGGCTTCGGCGGCACGGATTTCGCGCTGTTTCAGCCATTCGGATACGACATACAGGATGGCAACGGCAGCCAAAATCAGGATGACGGTCACACGCAGTGGGCGTTTCAATAGGCGTTTCATTCGGTTTCCTCGGCACACAACGGATGGGATTATATCGGAGGCGGGCGGCTTGAGGGGCTACCTGAAAACGGCTTTCCAGTTTCAGATAGCCTCAGTCCGATGGGTACGGGAAGGGTTTTAAACAGCTCCCCCTGCTTTTTCAGGTAGCCTCTCCAAAACGGCAAAACAGGCCGGATTGCTCCGGCCTGTTTCCATTCGTATCACAACTAAGCCGCCACCGGCTGGTTGCGCAGCAGGCGGATGAGTTTGGCGATACGCGCTTTCATTTCGCGGCGGTCCACAATCTGGTCGATGGCGCCTTTTTCTAGCAGGAATTCGGCACGCTGGAAACCTTCAGGCAGCTTTTCGCGCACTGTCTGCTCAATCACGCGCGGGCCGGCAAAGCCCACCAGCGCGTTCGGCTCGGCCAGCACCACGTCGCCCAAAAAGGCAAAGCTGGCAGAAACGCCGCCCATGGTCGGGTCGGTGAGCACAGAAATAAAGGGCAGCTGCTTGTCGCTCAACAGGTGCAGCACGGCACTGGTTTTGGTCATCTGCATCAGCGAGCTCAGGCCTTCCTGCATCCGCGCCCCGCCGGAAGCGGCCACACAGATAAAGGAGCAGCCGTTTTCCGCAGCCTCGCGCACGCCGCGCACAAAACGTTCGCCCACCACCGAGCCCATCGAGCCGCCGATAAAGCGGAATTCAAATGCAGCCACCACCACGGGCAGCCCGTCCATTTCGCCTTTCATCACCACCAACGCATCGTTTTCGCCGGTGGCTTTGCGCGCCGCGCTGAGGCGGTCGGGGTATTTTTTGCTGTCTTTGAATTTCAGAATATCGGTGGGCTTCACCTCGGCGCCGATTTCTTCGCGGCCAGCTTCGTCTAGCAGCAGATCCAGCCGCTCGCGGGCGCTGAGCGGATTATGGTGGTTGCACTTGGGGCAAACTTGGTGGTTTTCTTCCAAATCGGAGGCATACAGCACTTCAGAGCAGGCCGGGCATTTGCGCCACAGGCCTTCCGGCACGCCGGATTTGCCGCTATCTTCGCGTTTGATTTTCGGGGGGAGGATTTTATCGAGCCAACTCATGATTTACTCCATTTGCTCCTAATTAGGTTTGGTTTGCCACTTGGGGCAACAGCCGGGCGGGATAGTAGCCAATAGCGGCGGTTTAGGCAAGTTTTGTAAAGACCGCAAGGATTTTGCCCGGCTGCGGGCGGCGGTTTTACAAGCAAATCGGGCAGTAGGCCAAACAGGCATCCACCACTTCTTCCGCCGTGGGCGCGTAATCCGCCAGGCCGCCGCTGCGGGCGTTCCACCCTTCGGGGTAGAAAAACAGGCTGCTGCCTTCGGGATGGAGCACATTGCGGTCGAACTCTGCCATCAAACCGTCCAGCACATCATCGTCTTCTTCCGCCAAGATGCGCTTCCCTAAATCGATTAATTCGTCCCGCGTCATTTTCAGGTAGCCTTAAATGGCTTCTCTCAAGCTTTTCACCAACTTGCCTGCGGCTTCTACCTCGCGGCCGGGGTTGGCTTCGATTTCTTTCACAATGCGGCTGCCGATCACCACGCCGTCGGCCACAGCGGCGACTTGCTGCGCGCTCTCGGCATCGGAAATGCCGAAGCCCACACAAATCGGTAGCGGCACATGGCGGCGCAGCACAGCCACTTTTTCGGCTACTTCAGCAGTGTTCAGGCTGGCCGAGCCGGTAACGCCTTTGAGCGATACGTAATACACGAAGCCGGAAGCCAGCTTGGCAATTTCAGCCATCCGCTCCTCGCCGGTGGTGGGGGCAACCAGGAAAATGGTGTCGAGCCCGGCGGCCTTGAGCGCGTTATGCAGCGGAGCCACGGTTTCAATCGGGCTATCCACCGTAAGCACGCCGTCTACGCCAGCTTCTTTGGCGGCACGTACGAATGGCGCATAGCCCATTTTGTGAATCGGGTTCAGGTAGCCCATCAGCACCACGGACGTGCTTTGGTTGCTTTGGCGGAAACGGCACACGGTTTCCAATACATCTTTCAGGGCGACTCCGTTTACCAAGGCACGCTCGGCGGCACGCTGGATGGTGGGGCCGTCCAACATCGGGGCAGGAAACAGCACGCCAGCTCGATAATATCCGCGCCATTGGCGGCCAGGCTGCGCATCAGCTCCAGTGTGGTTTCAAAGTTTGGGTCGCTGGCGGTGATGTAGGCAACCAAGGCTTTATGTGTATCGTTTTTTTGAAAGACTTGTTTGATTCTACCAATGATTTCATCCATATCTAAGGCTGCCTGAAAACCAAATAAAGGTTTCAGGTAGCCTTTGGTTTAATTCTTCATCGACTGCACCGGTGCGGGGATGCGGCCGCCGCGCGCGATGAAGTCCGCACACGAGCCCGCCTTGACCGGCATGATCGGCGCATAGCCGAGCAGGCCACCGAATTCGACGTGTTCGCCCACGCCTTTGCCCGGTACGGGGATGATGCGCACGGCGGTGGTTTTGCTGTTGATCATGCCGATGGCGGCTTCGTCGGCGATGATGCCCGCAATGGTCGCCGCCGGGGTGTCGCCCGGCACGGCGACCATGTCGAGGCCAACGGAGCACACTGCCGTCATCGCTTCGAGTTTGTCCAGGGTAAGGACGCCACTGGCAGCGGCGGCAATCATGCCTTCGTCTTCGGAGACGGGGATGAAGGCGCCGCTCAGGCCGCCGACGGCGGATGAGGCCATCATCCCGCCTTTTTTCACCGCGTCATTCAGCAGGGCAAGGGCGGCGGTGGTGCCGTGCGTGCCGCAGACGCTGAGGCCCATCGCTTCGAGAATGCGGGCGACGCTGTCACCGACGGCAGGGGTGGGCGCGAGCGAGAGGTCAAGAATGCCGAAGGGGATGCCGAGGAGCCGCGCCGCTTCCTGACCGATGAGTTCGCCGACGCGGGTGATTTTGAAGGCGGTTTTTTTGACGATTTCGGCGATTTCGGTGAGGTTCTTGCCGTCGCAGTGTTGCAGTGCCGCCTGCACCACGCCCGGTCCGGAGACGCCGACGTTGATGACGGCGTCCGCTTCGCCCGCGCCGTGGAAGGCACCCGCCATGAAGGGGTTGTCTTCGACGGCGTTGCAGAAGACGACGATTTTGGCGCAGCCGAAGCCTTCCGGGGTAATGGCGGCGGTGTGCTTGATGGTGTCCGCCGCGAGCTTGACCGCGTCCATGTTGATACCGGCGCGGGTACTGCCGATATTGATGGAGGCGCAGACGATGTCGGTCATGCGCATCGCCTCCGGGATGCTGGCGATCAGGACGCGGTCGGCGGGCGAGAGGCCTTTGTGCACCAGGGCGGAGAAGCCGCCGATAAAGGAAACGCCGATGGCTTTGGCCGCCTTGTCCAGCGTCTCTGCCACGCTCACATAGCTGTCCGCCCCGGTCGCGGCGGCGATTTGCGCAATCGGGGTGACGGCAATGCGCTGGTTGACGATGGGCACGCCGTATTTGGCGGAGAGTGCTGTGGCAGTCGTGACCAGGTTTTTGCCGATACGGGTGATTTTGTCGTAGATGTTGCGGTTGAGCTGTTCCAGGTCAGGACTGATGCAGTCGTGCAGGTCAATGCCGATGGTGATGGTGCGCACGTCAAAGTTTTGCTCGGACACCATGCGGATAGTTTCGAGGATTTCGGTAAAGTGAAGGGACATTTTCAGGTAGCCTTCATATTGTTGTATTAGATTTTGAGTTTGACATACATATTTCCATGAGCTCCTTCAACACTTTTGCGCATCTGGTATGCGAATATCTCTGGGTATTTCCTCACTTCAGGCTACCTGAAACATATTCCCTGCCTAAAATACTGTAATCGCGGCGAAGAGCTTTCAGGTAGCCTGCAAATTAAATCCGGTGCATAGCGTTGAACAACGCTTCGTTTTGCATGCGAATATCCAAGCCCAGCTTCTCACCGGCTTGGGCAAACACGCTCAGCATTTCTTCGCGGCTTTGCGGGCAGCGGCTGGTGTCCATCAGGATAATCATGGTGAAATATTCGCCCATGAGCTGCTGGCTGATATTGAGGATGTTGATTTGATGTTCGGTCAAGAGTTTGGATACGTCGTAAACGATGCCGATGCGGTCTTTGCCGATAATGGTGAGTATGGAATGGGGGTTAGGCTGGGGCATAGTCATTCAATTTCTGTTTGAAAATTTGAGGCCTTTGCGAAGTGCCGCTCTGCGGTGTGTTCGCAAAGGCCTCCTAGGATATGGGCATGCATAGAACGGTGGCCGTGCTCAATCATCCTGTTGGCCGTTTTCGGCATTGGCCACCATCTGTTCGGCAGCTTCTTGAGTGAGGGCGGCGAAACCGGCAGGCAAATCCAATGCTTCCAACGTGGTTTTGCCGGTGGGTTTGTCGGCCATCTCGGCAAATGCCTGACGCAGGGCTTCTTGCTGTTCGGCAAAATCAGGATGCAATACCACCATATGTGTGACGACGGCAAAACTACTTTCCTGCAAAATACGCAGCTGCTCAAGCGTGCGCTTGCTCATGTAGGCATAGGTACTAGCCAGAAAGAAGCCGGCCTGTGCTTGGCCTCTAATCAGGGCAGAGGCTGCCTGGGGAAAGGTAGCGGCTTCTTCAATTTTAAGCTGTTCCACATCCAACCCGGCCTGTTTCAACAAATGCAGGCCAAGGCAGCGGATATCGGGATTGGGACCGGTTTCGATCAACGCATCAGCCGGCAAATCTTCTATTTTTTGATACTCTGATTCGGCGGATACGGCCACTACGGCTTCATCGAATTTATCTTTCAAGCACACCAGCGGCAAATAGCCTTTATCTTTAATCAGTGCCACGGCATCAAAAGCATTGGCATAGAGCATATCCATTTTGCCGCCCTCGGCTAACTCCTGTATTTCTGCAGCATTAGCAGGCAGATGCAGATGGATGGAGAGTTCGGTTTCGCGCTGTAAATGACTGCTGAGTAGATACCAATGGCTGAAGTGGTCGGGCAGGTAATCCGGCGCCACCACAAAGTTGATTCCAGCTTGTTGCACCATAAAACTTTTTCCTTGTTTTTGCTGGGTAATTCCTGTATTCACAACAAATGAGAATGTGTATTTGTGTTTCAAGATTGGATTGAGGCTACCTGAAAACTTAGAAATTCAAACATCAACTGCATTCCAAGCGCCCTACCCTTATCGCTCCAAAACAGCGGGGGCGAAAAGAGTCATTATCGTTCTAATGTAATTATCTTACCACCTTTACCTACGATAAAAAACCACCTATATAGGTGATTTTTTGCTTGGCATGGATTTGAGAGAAGCAGCATCAGGCAAGGGTTTGCTGCCAATATTGATTCTCCTCCACCACATCAAGTGTGTATACCCAACACCATACGGCAAAGGCTACCTGAAAATGCAAAAAGAGCCGGTTGTTTTAGCCGACTCTTTGAAATTTGGTGGAGGTAAGCGGGATCGAACCGCTGACCTCTTGCATGCCATGCAAGCGCTCTACCAACTGAGCTATACCCCCCCAATTTGGTGGCGAATCAGGGACTCGAACCCCGGACACAAGGATTATGATTCCTCTGCTCTAACCAGCTGAGCTAATTCGCCACTTCTTCCAGAAGGCGTGTATTATACGGCTTTCTCAAATTCTGTCAAACCCCAAAACACACTTTTTTGCTATAGTTTGATTTATATGGATAACTATTTTTCACACTGCTTTTCAAAACTCAAACAAGCCAGTATTTCACTCGCCAGTCCATTTGATGTATCAACCCGCAAACTGTTTCTTCATGCGCTCACGCCGCTCCTGCGCTTCCACCGACAAAGTGGCAGTAGGGCGGGCGAGCAAGCGCTTGAGGCCGATGGGCTCGCCGGTATCGACGCAATAGCCATATTCACCTTCATCAATCTGACGCAGCGAGGCCTGAATTTTGTTCAACAATTTACGCTCACGGTCGCGGGTGCGCAACTCCAGCGCATATTCTTCTTCCTGCGTGGCACGATCAGCCGGGTCGGGGGCAGCTTCATGGTTTTGCAGATGGCCAGTAGTGTCGGCCGCCTTTTGAATCAGCTCGTCTTGCAGCTTAACCAACAACTCACGGAAAAAAGCCAGCTGATCAGCATTCATATACTCCTCTTCCGGGCCTTTCCAGTTGATGATGTCTTGCTCGGTTAGTTTTGCCATGAGTTATCCTTTTTGTGAAATTCTACCAACCGCCCTTCCCGCAAGCGGCTGCTTCTTTTATAAAAGGATGAAATATAAAACAGCCGACCGCTTATGGCAAGAGCAAAAAATTCAAATGCATGATAATCGCCGGCAACCCCCAGCCAATCCAGCCCCACAGCAAAAGCGCCAACAGGCTACCTGAAAAATCCCAGCGACCGATACGCAAAAAGGCAAATGGGCGGCACAGCGGCTCATACACGCGGCTGAGCACCGCCACCAGCGGCGAATACGTCTGCGATAAAGACAGCACCATGCGCCACAACAAACCGCCCAGCAACACATAAGCTGCCGAACGCGTAAGGACAAGCGCAGCGAGCAACACATCTGCCGCTACTATCGGCCAGCCAAACATCCCCGCCGGCAGATTGAGTAGTGACAACAACAAATACAACGCTACATACAGCAGCCAAGCCGCCAAGATGCAGGCGCTGTCCAAACCGCCCAAGGGAGGAAGTAGACGGCGTAGCGGCTTCACCAGCCAGTCGCTGCTGCGGCAGCAAAACTGCGCCAGCGGATGCATATAGTTCAAACGACCGTATTGCAGCAGGCAGCGTGCCAACAGAAGCATGGCCAGCGCATCAGCGAGCAGGGCGACAAATTGATTAAACATACCGCCCTATTCCGCCAACTGCTCAGCCAATTCCTGCGAACGCGCCACACAGGCGGCCACGCCCGCCCCAATCGCTTCAGCCACACCGTGCGCCTCAAAGCTTTGCAGCGCAGCATAAGTGGTGCCGCCTTGGGAAGTAACTTTTTGCCGCAAATCGGAAAACTCTTCTCCGCTCTGCTCGGCCAGCCGCACCGTACCTTGGAAGGTGGCCAAACTGAGTTGCCGTGCTTCTTCCACATTGAAACCCTGCTGCCTTGCGGCGTTTTGCAGCGCTTCAAGCAGGTAGAACACATAGGCCGGGCCGCTGCCGCTGATACCGGTAATGCGGTGCAGGCCGTCTTCACTATCCAGCCACAGAATTTGCCCGCTGGCACGCATGATGCGGTCGGGCAACTCCCGATCAGCCGCAGATGTGCCGCTGTCGGCAAACAAGCCGGCCACGCCCTGCCCCACTTGCGCCAGCGTGTTCGGCATGATGCGCACAATGCGGCGCGTGCCGCCCAGCCAGCGGCTCAAAGCCGCGCACGGCAGCCCGGCGGCAATCGACAACACCAGCGCGCCACCCGTTTGCACGTTTTGCAGTGCCGCCTGCATATCCTGCGGCTTCACCGCCAGCACCAGCACATCGCCCTCATTCAGCAGCGGCAACTCAGTAGCGGTGGCAATGCCGTATTGCTGCGCAAGCGCGGCCAACTTGTCGGTACTGTAGTCGATGGCACAGATATCGAAACCGCCAGCACGGCTCATGCCGGCGATAATGGCAGAGGCCATATTGCCTGCGCCGAGAAAATAGATGGTCACGATGGTTCCTTTGTAGTGGTTGGAGGTTTCAGGTAGCCTCATCCTCCTGCAGACAGGCTACCTGAAACCTTTATTCGCCATAATCCCGTTGCCCAAAAATGGCGCTGCCGATGCGCACATGGGTGGCACCGCAGGCGACGGCGGTTTCCAAATCGTCCGACATGCCCATGGAGAGCACGTCCACATCCAATCCCTGTGCCTGCAAAAATTGCAGCAATTCGTTCATGCGGCCAAACTGCTGGCGCAACTCTTCTTCGCTGCTGCCCAGTCGCGCCACGCACATCAGGCCGCGCAGTTTCAGCCTGGGCAAAGAGGCTACCTGAAAAGCCAGTTCGCGCAGCGTTTCCTCTTGCGGCGGCACGCCGTGTTTGACGTCTTCGCCGCCGATGTTCACTTCAATCAGCACTTGCAGCGGCGGCATGGTTTCCGGCCGCTGATCGCTCAGGCGGCGGGCGATTTTTTCGCGGTCGACGGTGTGCACCCAATGGGCACGTTCGGCAGCGATGCGGCTTTTGTTGGATTGGATATGGCCGATGATGTGCCAGCAGATGTCTGGAATATCGGCCAGCTCGCTGCTTTTCTCTTCAAATTCCTGCAGATAGTTTTCGCCGAAATCGCGCTGCGCACTTTTCTGGCACAACAGGCGCACATCGGCGGCGGGAAAGGTTTTGCTCACCGCAATCAGCTCGGGCTCGGGGCGGCCTGCCGCTTCGGCGGCAGCCCAAATGCGGGCGCGCACGGCGTGCAGGTTCATGGTTAGCACTCTCATCATCATTTTTCCTTTTCATCAAATAATTCGCCGGGAATTTTGCACACGGGGATGGGCTGGATTTTGTGCAGCGTGGCACGGTGCAGGCGTTGGTAAATCTCGAACACTTCGCGCTCGCGCCCGGAAAATTCTTCGGCGCGGCGGCCGGCTTCGCTTTGCGCCATCGCCCATTCCAGCTCGGGATAGCTCGCGCCCATCTGCTGCTCGTCGGTGCGCTCTTCGTCCCACAGCCCGTCGGTGGGCGCGGCTTGGCGGATGGCGGGCAGCACCGCCAAGGCTTCGGCCAGGGTGTATACTTGGGTTTTGAGCAAATCGCCGATGGGGCTCAAATCCACGCCGCCGTCGCCGTATTTGGTGAAAAAGCCCACGCCGAAATCTTCCACCTTATTGCCCGTGCCCGCCACCAGCAGACCGTTGATTTGGCCGTAGTAATACAGCGCGGCCATGCGCAGGCGGGAACGGGTGTTGGCCATGGCCAGGTTTTTATTGTCGGCTGCAGTGTCGGCCACGCTGCGCTCGAACTGCTCGAAAGTGGGGGTTAAATCCAGCGTTTGGCTGCGCACATTCATAAAACGGCGCTGCAAATCGGCGATGTGTTCGTTAGCCCGCTGCAACTGGTCGGCCTGTTGGCGGATGGGCAGCACCACGCACAACACGTCCAGCCCGCTGTGCGCACACAGGGCAGACACCACGGCGGAATCCACCCCGCCGGAAATGCCCACCACAAAACCTTTTGCGCCCGCGCGCACGGCATAATCGGCCAGCCAGCGGCTGATGTGTCGGATAACGGCTTGGGTTTGCATCATGTTTTCCTATTTTGATAATCCGCCAACGCATAATTCATCGGCGGCCTGTTGAATATAAGCGCTCAATGAAGCCAGGCCGGCTTCATCCGCAATCTTTGCATTCTCTTCCAAATAATAATACCGCCCCAGCGAATCGCTAATATCCACC
The DNA here is from genome assembly GCF_001648535.1 of Eikenella sp. NML99-0057. NCBI lineage: Bacteria > Pseudomonadati > Pseudomonadota > Betaproteobacteria > Neisseriales > Neisseriaceae > Eikenella > Eikenella sp. NML99-0057. The sequence goes on from NZ_LXST01000001.1 coordinate 643,857, forward strand.
CTGCCTTGCAAAGTTGCCCGGTTTAGCTCCATTTCGAGCACCACTTCATCGTTATCGCTATTTTTCAGGTAGCCTTCCCGCAGCAGCAGGCTGAGTAGAATCCTAATCGCATGCGGGCGCACAAAAATATCCGCATCAATCTTCAGCACCCGAATATCGGCCGAAAACTCATCGCGCCATTTGATGATGTATGCCAACAATTCTATCTCGCCCATTTGCCATCCTTCGCTCAGTTGCACGGCAGCGGGTAATATATCGCCAATCCGCCCAAAAGCCAAATGCCCAGCCCAGCCCGGCAATCCGGCAATCTGCTAAAATTCTGCATGGGCTACCTGAAAACCGAAGCCTCAGCGTAATCACAATGAACACCGCAGCTTTCTGCGCCGCTCAAACTGAAAAAATGCGGCTTCCACCACCAGCAAACCATAGAGTACTTCTTTTCCAAGCTCACCGGCGAAACGCATACCACCCTGCTATACACATTAGCCACCGTTCCCGTTTTCAGGTAGCCTCTATCACACAGCAAAGGAACCCCATGTCTCACCAACCCCCGCAACAAATCCGCCTGCAAGCCGACCGCCAAAGCCTCGTCTTGGTTTACCCGGATGCCGAATACACCCTGCCCGCCGAATACCTGCGCGTGTATTCCCCCAGCGCCGAAGTGCGCGGCCACGGGCGCGGGCAGGCCAAACTGCAAACCGGCAAAGCCGGCATCAGCATCACCGACCTGCAGCCCGCCGGCAACTACGCCCTCAAAATCACCTTCTCCGACGGCCACGACAGCGGCCTCTACAGCTGGGGCTACCTGTATGAATTGGCAAGCGGATACGCTACAATGTGGCCCGATTACCTGCGTCGCCTTGAAAAAGCCGGCGCTTCCCGAGAACCTGCCGCACAAACCCTTGCTATCCCGAAAGGAAAGAAATGTCCGCATTAAACCGCACCCTCCCCGCCCTCATCGCCGCCTCCGTTTTGCTGCTGGCCGGCTGCGATAAAGTTGCCGACAAAGTTGCCGACAACGCCGCCGGGCAAATCGACGACCAAAAAGCCCGCAGCGAATTCGTTACCAACTGCGCCAAATCTGCCGTTGAATCCTCCAAAGGCTCAATCAACAACGCAGCGGCCACCAAACTGTGCGGCTGCACCTACGACCAAGCCGCCTCCACCTACAGCAACTCCGAAGAGTGGAAGAAAGACCTCATCCGCTACGGCCTGAACCAAAACAATAAAGAGCTGGAAGCCAAAGTCCAAGCCGCCATGACCACTTGTATCGACCGCTTCTCCAAAGGCCAGCTGTAACCCTTCTGCAGGCTACCTGAAAGCACTTTATATCCACCAAACCCGCCCTGTTCGTCCTCAGCTTTTTGCTCTTGGCCGGCTGCGACTTTATTGCCAATAAAGCCGCCAGCAACGTAACCGAGCAAGAAGCCAAAGACGGCTTTATCGAAGGTTGTGTCAAAGGCGCACTCGATCCGCAAGCCTTCAAACGCCAATTGAGCCAAGCAGAAGCCTCCAAGCTCTGCCACTGCGCCTACGACACCGCTTCCGCCCAATATACCGACCGCGAAAAGTGGAAACGCGATCTGATTCGTGCCGGCCTGTCCCCCAACGACCAAAACCAGGAAATCTTCCAAAAACTGGTGGCCGGCCTGCAAAGCTGCGCCACCAGCCAAAACCTGATGTAACCAGCCTAAAGGCTACCTGAAAGCACCATAATGCCCGATAAGCAAACCCATTTCGGCTACCGCACCGTAAACGAAAGCGAAAAAGCCGCCAAAGTGGCCGGAGTATTCCATTCTGTCGCCAAAAAATACGACGTCATGAACGACGTGATGTCCGGCGGCCTGCACCGCGTGTGGAAACACTTCACCCTCACCACTGCCCGCGTGCCCAAAGGCGGTAAAGTGATCGACATTGCCGGCGGCACGGGCGACCTCTCGCGCGGTTGGGCCAAACGCGTGGGCAAAGACGGCGAAGTCTGGCTCACCGACATCAACTCCTCCATGCTCGGCGTGGGCCGCGACCGCCTGATCAACGAAGGCCTGCTCCTGCCCGTGGCCGTGTGCGATGCCGAAAAACTGCCCTTCCCGGATAACTATTTCAACCTCGTTTCCGTATCCTTCGGTCTGCGCAACATGACGCACAAAGACGCTGCCCTCAAAGAAATGCACCGCGTGCTCAAACCCGGCGGTACGTTGCTCGTACTGGAGTTTTCCAAAGTGGCCAAGATGCTCGCTCCGGCCTACAGCCTCTACTCCTTCAAGCTCCTGCCGCTCATAGGCAAACTCATCGCCAAAGATGCCGACAGCTATCAATATCTGGCCGAATCCATCCGCATGCATCCCGATCAGGAAACCCTCAAACAAATGATGCTCGATGCTGGTTTCGACAGCGTGGACTACCACAATATGAGCGCCGGCATCGTGGCTCTGCATAAGGGTGTGAAATTCTGATTGCCGCTCGCAGGTCGTAAAATAAAAGGCTACCTGAAAACGAAAAATATTTCAGGTAGCCTCTTGATACAAAATTCACTCAACAAACAATAAAAAATCCTGCATGGCTCATTCATACCATGCAGGATTAACTAATTCATTATTCTTTGGTGCCCAGAAGAAGACTCGAACTTCCACACCCGTGAGGATACCAGCACCTGAAGCTGGCGCGTCTACCAATTCCGCCACCTGGGCTTTGCTTTAATCGAACTTTGCGGTAAAGAGCATTGCTCTTTATGCAAGAAGAGCGCATTATAGCGCCAATTTCCCACTTGTCAACATAATATATGAAGAAGAAAACCTCGCTCCGCCTGCAAGACCCTTATCTGCAACGGGAAACGCAACGCTACGAACACCCCCTGCCCAGCCGTGAATGGATTACCGAAATGCTGGAAGACAGGGGCGTGCCGCTGAAAACCGAATCTTTAGCCATCCTGCTCGATATCGCCGAGCACGAAATGCCCTTTTTCGAACGCCGCCTGACTGCGATGGCGCGCGACGGGCAAATCCTGATTAACCGGCGCGGCATGGTATGTGCCGCCGAAAAACTCGCGCTGGTGAAATGCCGCGTTGAAGCGCATAAAGACGGCTTCGGCTTTGCCGTGCCGCTCACGCCCGACGGCCAGGGCGACTTCGTGCTGCCCGCCCGCCAGATGCGCGGCCTGATGCACGGCGACACGGTAACCGTGCGCCCGGCCGGCACCGACCGGCGCGGCCGCCGCGAAGGCCAAGTGCTCGATGTGATCGAACGCGCGCAGAAAACCGTTGTCGGTCGGCTCATGATAGAGCGCGGTATCGCCATGCTTTCTCCCGAAGACAGCCGCCTGCCCGACAGCATCCTGCTCGAACCCGATTCGGTGGGCAAGGCCAAGCCAGGCCAAGTGGTGGTGGCTCAAATCGATGCCTACCCCGACACACACCGCCCCGCCGTGGCCAGCGTGGTGGAAGTGTTGGGCAACTATGCCGACAGCGGCATGGAAATCGAAATTGCCGTGCGCCAGCACCACCTGCCCCACCAATTCTCCACCGCCTGCGAAAAAGCCGCCGCGAAAATTCCTTCCGCCGTGCGCAAAACCGACCTCAAAGGCCGTGAAGACCTGCGCGACCTACCACTGGTAACGATAGACGGCGAAAGCTCGCGCGATTTTGACGATGCCGTATATGCCGAAAAACAAGGCCGCAATTTCCGCCTGGTGGTGGCCATTGCCGATGTGAGCCACTATGTAAAGCCTCAAGACGCAATCGACGCCGATGCGCTGGATCGCGCCACCAGCGTGTATTTCCCGCGCCGCGTGATTCCCATGCTGCCCGAAAGCCTCTCCAACGGCATCTGCTCGCTCAATCCCGATGTAGACCGCCTGTGCATGGTGTGCGATATGGTGTTCACCTACGCCGGCAATCTTAAATCATACCGTTTCTACCCCGCCGTGATGCGCTCCCACGCCCGCCTCACCTACACCCAAGTGTGGGATTGGATTGAAAACGGCAGCGACAACCCGCTCAAGCCGCACATCGATACCCTCTACAAACTCTATCAAATTCTGCTCAAAAAACGCCACCAGCGCGGCGCGATGGAGTTTGAAACCACCGAAACCGAGATGATTTTCGACAAGCAGGGCAAAATCAAACGTATCGTGCCCGTGGTGCGCAACGAAGCCCACCGCCTGATCGAAGAATGCATGCTTGCCGCCAACGTGTGCGCTGCCGAATTCCTGCTGAAACACCAGCATCCCGCCCTATTCCGCAACCACTCTGGCCCCACCCCGGAAAAGCTCGCTACCCTGCGCGAGCAGCTCGGCCTGCTCGGCCTTACCCTCGGCGGCGGCGAACAGCCCACCCCGCTGGATTACGCCGCACTCTTCGCCCAAACTGCCGAGCGCCCCGACCGCGAGCTGATTCAAGTGATGCTCCTGCGCTCTATGCAGCAGGCCATGTACGAGCCGGATAACAGCGGCCACTTCGGCCTTGCCTACCCCGCCTACACCCACTTCACCTCCCCCATCCGCCGCTATCCAGACCTCCTAGTACACCGTGCCATCAAAGCCGTGCTTTCAGGTAGCCGCTACAACCCCGCCGAAAACTGGAGCGCACTGGGCATCCACAGCTCTCAATGCGAGCGCCGTGCCGACGAAGCCAGCCGCGACGTGGAAAACTGGCTCAAAACCTACTATATGCAAGACAAAGTGGGCGAAGTATTCAGCGGCACAGTCAGCGGCATGGCCGGCTTCGGCCTGTTCGTTACCCTCGACGACATCCACATTGAAGGCCTCGTCCACATCAGCGAACTGGGCGAAGACTACTTCAACTATCGCGCCGAAACCATGAGCATCGAAGGCGAACGCAGCGGCTTGCGCTTCAGCATGGGCGACAAAGTTGTGGTTCAGGTAGCCCGTGCCGACTTGGATACCCGCAAAATCGACCTCATGCTCATCAGCGGCGGCAGCCTGCCCGGCAAAGGCAAAAAACCCGCAGCCAAAGGGAAAACCGCCACAGCCAAAGGCAGAACCCGCAGCCAAGCTCCCGCCGGCAAACCTGCTGCCAAAAGCAAGGCCAAAGCCCCCTCTGCTCCGGCTAAGAAAACCCGCAGCCGTAAAAACAGCCAGCCAGCTCAGGCTGCCCAGCCCCAAGCCAAACGCAAGCCCCGCACCCGCAAAAAAAGCGGCTGAACTTTAAAAGAGGCTACCTGAAAACAAAAAGGCTACCTGAAAATGTATTTCCACTTTCAGGTAGCCTTTTCTGCCTAATATAGCAAGCCAAATTAACCTTTAATACAAGGCGGTAAGCCGCATGCAGTACAGAAGTATGGCAAGGCAAACCCACGCGGTAGCGAAAGTTAAGTTGGTTTGCTTTAGATGAAACATTACTTCGGCAAAGCTGAGGCTACCTGAAAAAGACAAAACCCGTTTGCACAAGCAGACGGGTTTCATTTTTCAGGTAGCCTCAAATATTAGTGGCCATATCGAAGTACGGGCGGCTCATCCGCTTTCTTGCATCGCTGCAAGCCAGGCTCAAGCCAATATCGTTTTGCGGACAAGCTATCCGTACATTCAATCACGCCAGCACATTGGCCAGCAGGCTCTGCCCGAGGTAGCCGCCCTGCTCCGCACCGGGCAGGGTGAAGAAGTAACCGCCGCCAAAGGAGCTGATGTATTCTTCCAAAGGCTCGAAGTCGAGCAGTTTCTGCACAAAGATGAAGCCGTTGACGAGGTTGGCCTGGTAGCAAATAAAAAACTGCCCTACCACCAATACGGATAATACGGCCGATACATCATCCACTCCAACTCACGCCGCCGCTCGCGCCGCTCCAACATTTCCAGCTGCTGCCGATACACCAAATTCTCCCAAGCCATCCGATAACAAGCCTGAAAAGACGGCTCCGCAATCCGCCGCCTGTATTCACGCTGCAACTTAGGTTTCTCGGCATCCGCCACCCCCAAGTAATCCTCCTGCTGCAAAGCCAACAGCTCAGCCGTGCGCCGGTCGCACTGCGCCGCCAGTGCCACTGCCGTCTGTTTCATCTCCCGCTCTCTTGCCGCCTCATAGGCCGCACGCTGCTGCGGCGTCATCGCACAGCCAACCAGCAGCAGGCCGGCAAAGGCTATCTGAAAAAGTTTTGCCAACATCACTCTCTCCTTAACCCAATATTTAAGCAACAAATTAATCATACACCATTCCATACCGGCCACAAACTGCCCTGCCAAATTTTCAGGTAGCCTGCTCCGCCAATCCGTTATAATCCCACCCCTTACCATTTCATAAACACCCCAACACCATGTTTGCCCAAGCCCGCCAACACCTCCGCACCCCGCGCGACCTCCTGCGCTTCTGCACCAGCCGCTTCAACCAAGCCCGCCTCAGCTTCGGCCACGGCAGCGACAACGCCCACGACGAAGCCTCCTACCTCATCCTCCACACCCTGCACCTCCCGCTCGACACCCTCGAGCCCTATCTCGATGCCACTCTCCTGCCCGAAGAAATCGACGCCGTGCTCAGCCTGGCCGAACGCCGCGTCAACGAACGCCTTCCCATGGCCTACCTCACCCGCCAAGCCTGGCAAGGCGACTTCGAATTTTATGTAGACGAACGCGTACTCATCCCCCGCTCCTTCATCTACGAACAACTCGGCGAGCCCATCGCCCCGTGGACAGGCGACAGCAACCATATCCGCCGCGTGCTCGACCTCTGCACCGGCAGCGGCTGCCTCGCCATCCAAGCCGCCTGCCACTACCCCGAAGCCCAAGTCGACGCCGCCGACCTCAGCCCTGAGGCCTTGGAAGTGGCTGCCATCAACGTGGCCAACTACGGCCTAGAAGAGCGCGTCCGCCTGATTAAAAGCGACCTCTTCACCAACCTTTCCAGCACTTACAACCTCATTATCTCCAACCCACCCTACGTAAACGCCGAAAGCGTCGCCGCCCTGCCCGCCGAATACCTGCACGAACCCGAAATGGCACTCGGCAGCGGCGAAGACGGCCTCGACGCCACCCGCCAAATCCTCCAACACGCCCCCCGCTTCCTCAATCCACGCGGCGTATTGCTGGTGGAAATCGGCCACAATCGCGAAGCCCTCGAAGCCGCCTTCCCCCAGCTCCCCTTCTTCTGGCCCGAACAAAGCGACGGCGGCAGCAGCGTTTTCCTGCTCACCCGCGAGCAATTATTGGGCGAAGAGTAGGCAAAGCTGCCTGATCCCATCCGTTGCGAAAGGCTACCTGAAAGCTTCAATCCATTTTCAGGTAGCCTTTAATCATGCCCTATCATCCAACTTCTCCGCCATACCCCCGCATATAGCTAAAATACCCCACTTCATACATATAGCTGGCTATAAATATAAGGCTACCTGAAAACTTCAGGTAGCCTTTCCCCTCCCAACACGCATCGTTAAGCTGCCAAACGCAACGCCTCGCCCAAACCGGTGCGGCGGTGGTTTTTGCGTTGCACGGCGGCGGTGAGGGCGCTCATCTGGCCGGCGTAGCCGAAGCGGCGGCGGGCGCGGGTGATGGTGGTGTAAAGCAGGGTGCGGTCGAACAGGGCGGAGTCGGCCTCGTCGCCCAAGAGCCACACTTCCTGGTATTCCGAGCCTTGGCTTTTGTGCACGGTCATGGCGAAGGCGGTATCGTGCGCGGGCAGTCGGCTGAGCGATACGGTGCAGAAGCCGCCGGCATCGGGGAAAAACGCAGTCAGCCCGTCGCCGTGCGGCAGCACGATGCCGATGTCGCCGTTAAACACGTTCACGGCATAATCGTTTTCCGCCACCATCAGCACCTGCCCGGCAAACCAGCCCTGTTCCGCCGCCCTGCCCTGCGCGACCAGGAGCTTGCGGTATTCGCGGTTGAACTCTGCCGCCTGGCTGCGCCGCGCGGCCAGCACCACCAGCTGCTGCTGGGCGGCGAAGCAGGCCGCCGGATCGCCGCTGTTTACCGCCTGCCAATAGGCTTCGTGCTGTTTGGCAAAGTGCCGCGCCAAGGCGGCGGGGGTTTCAGGTAGCCTGAACAAGTCGTCGCTGAAACGGGCAAACGCGGCTTCGGCGGCGGCAGCCTCCCCGTTCACCACGGCCTGCGCCAATGCGCCCACGCCGCGCTGCGGGTCGAAACGGTGGCTGTATTCCAGCCGCGCCACATTACCGGCCAGGGGCGGCGGGTTATCCCGCACTTCAAACGGCACGCCTTCGGGCAGCCACTCGGCCAACTGGACAGCTTCTTCAGCCGTGAGCACGGTAGGCTGCGCCAGCACGGGCAACACAGCACCGATGCCCACCGGCGGCAGCTGGTTTTCATCTCCCAACAAAATCAGGCGGCCATGCTCGGGAATGGCGCACAATAATTGGTGCAGCAGCGGCAAATCCAGCATGGAAGCCTCGTCGGCCACCACAATATCGAAGGGCAGCGGCTGCTCGCGGTTAAATTTCGAACGGCCGACAACCGGGTTCAGCTTCAGCAAACGGTGGACAGTTTGTCCTTCCAATGCTGTCAAATGCTGCAACACCCGTTCGCTGCCCGCATCAAAACTGCCCAACGCGCGGTGCAGCGAACGGGTCATGTGGGCGGCGGCCTTGCCGGTGGGGGCGGTGAGCGCGATGCGCGGCATCTCGGCTGCATCGGCGCACAACAGCGCCAACAGCTTAGCCACCGTGGTGGTTTTGCCCGTGCCCGGCCCGCCGGTTACCAGCATCAGCGGCTGCAACACCGCCAGCGCGGCAGCCAACCGCTGCCCGTTATGCCCGGCATCGGGCAACCAATCGTGCAAACGCTGCCGCAGCCCGGCATTTTCAGGTAGCCTCACCCGGCTGCGAGCAATCCGCCGCAATTCGGCGGCCACGCTGCGCTCCAGCGCAAACAGCCTGCCGCCAAACAGCCGCCGCCCGCGCAACACCAAAGGCGTGAACGCGCCGCCGTCGCCCACCACCGGCGCGGCCTGCCGCAACGCCTCCGCCTCTTGCGGCGCGAGCGTGATGTAGCTGTGGCCGCCCTCTTGCGCGGCAAACAGTTCGTCCAACAGCGGCAACACTGGCTCGGCGGTCTGCGGTGCCAAACGCTGCAACACTTCGGCAGCGGCTTGGGCGGCGGGGTAACGGTATTCGGTCATAGCGGATTCTTTCAGGTAGCCTACAGGTGGACAGGCGGCCAATGGGTGGTAAAACCAAGCATGAATTATAGGCGTTGAACACATGCGTTCCAACCTTGAAATTGCTTGTATCGGGGTACGGATGTCCCCATGCACCAAAGAACAGATACTACACTTCAGACTACCTGAAAATCGTTTTGCCCTGCAAGAATACGGACTGGTACGCTCACGCCCCATTAGCTTGCTATTCTCATTCAAGATAATTTGGCTAAAGCCACGTTTCAGGTAACCTCCCATCCACTTATCAGACAAAATGTACACAAAATTAAAACTGTCGCATTCTTAAGGTAATCTTTATCTTTAATTTTCTTGCAATTTTTAGACATTCTGTGCATTATCATCTTAAAATCACACCAAGGAATTGACCAATTAACGCACAACCCCTCTACGACAAACTTTGGAACAGCCATATTGTCCACAAATCGGAAGCCTGTACCGTCCTCCTCTTGTCGACAGCCACCTCGTTCACAAAGCAACCAGCCCGCAGGCTTTTAAAGGCCTGAAAATAGCCGGACGCAAGCTGTGGCGCATCGACAGTGTGATCTCCACCGCCAACCACAACACGCCCACCGACTATTGGGACGAAGGCATTAAAGACCCAATTCCCAAACTGCAAGTGAACACTTTGGACAAAAACATCAAAGAAGGCTTGGTGGCCGTGGGCCAAATCACAATCGATTATTTGCAAGGCCAAAAATTCTCCCCCAAAGGCGCGGATTAGGACAAAGCTGTTGCCTACTGGCGCAAGCCGCAGGTAACGTGGGGCACGTCGCCCGAAATGGTGCTGGGCGTGGACGGCAAAGTGCCGAACCCCGCCGACGAAACCGACGCGGTGAAACGCGCGGGCATGGAACGCGCCTTGGAATACATGGGCTTGGCCGCCGGCACGCCGTTGAACGAAATCCCCGTGGACGTGGTGTTCATCGGCTCGTGCACCAACAGCCGCATCGAAGATTTGCGCGAAGCCGCCGCCGTGGCCAAAGGCCGCAAAAAGGCCGACAACGTGAACCGCGTGCTGGTCGTGCCCGGCTCCGGCTTGGTGAAAGAGCAGGCGGAAAAAGAAGGCTTGGACAAAATCTTCACCGACGCGGGCTTCGAATGGCGCGAACCCGGCTGCTCCATGTGTCTGGCCATGAACGCCGACCGCCTCGCGCCGAAAGAGCGCTGCGCCTCCACCTCTAACCGCAATTTTGAAGGACGGCAGGGCAACGGCGGCCGCACGCACCTCGTCAGCCCCGCGATGGCGGCGGCGGCGGTGGTCGGGCATTTTGTGGACGTGCGCCAACTGGCTTGATGGCTTGAACTTCGCTCCGCTCCGCCGAAACTTCGTTTTAACTTCGTTGAAGCTGCGCTTTCAGGTAGCCTCTATCTGCCCACAAGCTACCTGAAAAAGTTAAAATACCCCCGTCTCAGGAACCCCAAACAATAGATTGAGCCATGAAAACCCTCCTCAAAACCACCCTCCTGCTCGCCGCCCTCTGCCCCGCCCTAGCTGCTGCCGAACCTATCGCCTCACCCACGCCGGAACAGTGCCGCACCGTGCTGAGCGAATTTGCCATGTTTGAAGCCTTCATCGCCGCCTGTCCGCGTATTGCCCGCGCCGAAATCGACACACGCACCCGCCTCAACAACGTTTACGAAGGCTTCGCCCGCTACGGCGAATGCGGCAAACAAATTGAAAGAGAACCGATCGCTTCCATGCTGCGCGAACACCCCGCTATCCGCCTGCTCGGCCAAGATGGAAAACGCCGTCCCAGCAGAGCCGAAACAGACGCCTTCTGCCGCCGCCACCGCCCCGATCTCACCCGCATCGTGCTCAAATACAACCCCGGCCACAACCGTTAAGTCGGCTCCAGATCTACAAAGACTACCTGAAAACGCCATCTTTGCGGAACCAAAGCCGGGCCTGCAAAACTAAAAAGCCGGTTTCAACGAAGCATAAAGTAAAATCCGATAAATTCCGGCTAAATCAGCCGTCATACCCGCCATTTTAGCCGATAATGAAACCGTACAAACCAATCGTGCATCTTTCAATTCTTCACATAAGGAGCTGAAAACATGAAACACTTTCTCATAATCGCCATCACCGCTATCGGCCTTTCCGCCTGTTCCAGCACTTGGCACGGCATAAAAGAAGACACCGCCAATAACATCGACCACACTCGCGAAGCCGTGCGCAAAGGCAGTAACGCTGTTGGCCGCGGCATTTCCCACGTGGGTGAGAAAATCGAAAACGCTACCGAATAAGCCCGCCACCCGGCAGATCCGAGCGCCTGCCGGCATTTAGTAAATAAACAATACAAACAGAAGGCTAAATTCTCAGATACCCTCCAAACAAACCACTGAAAATACCGCCATGAAAGCCTTCACCCAGCTCACCGGCCTCGTTGTCCCGCTCGACCGCAATAATGTGGACGCCGATGCCATCATCCCCAAACAATTCTCAAATCCATCAAACACAGCAGCTTCAGCTAAACTGTTTTGATGAATGGCATTATTTAAACTATGGCAAGCTCAGCATAAACAACAACCGCAAACACTACCTGCTCAACAGCCTCGACGAAATCAGGCTCACCCTGCAACACGCCGACCAAATCCGCACCTTTGAAGCACAGCGCCACCAAAGCCAACCCTGGCTGATTAACGGCTAAACCAAAGGCTACCTGAAACGAGCCATGCGAGCTTCTACGAACCTAAAACCTTTTTTCAAGTAGCCCCCATCCTTCCCAACCTAAATAGAGAACGTTATGAAACCAACACTCCTTCTCACCACCCTGTTGCCCCTCCTTGTCCTAAGCGCTCAAGCCGAGCCCATCAGCAACAAAGACCAAGCCGTAGCCCGCGTGTCTGCCTCCGTTGCCCGCCACCGGCTAACCAGTCTGAAGCCCGAATGTCTGTTGTTCATCACCACTGAAACTGCTAACAGCTACACTGTGGACGTGCACGAAAACCACAACGCCAGCTGCGGCGGCGACCCACACTCCGCCCCACGCCTGTTCGGCTATGAAGTAGACAAAGCCAGCGGCCGTATGCAAATTGACGACCCCGTGAGCGGCGAAACCCGCCCAATCGACTAAACCTTTGCAGGCTACCTGAAATCCGCTTTCCTTTTTCAGGTAGCCTTTATCCATGCACCCGTGACACCAAGCTCTTATCCCCCGATTCCCCCGCGCCCAGCTGCTCGGCCAACACTGCGAATGCGCCGCTCCGCGCGGCAGCGGCTGGGGCAGGCCGCATACCAGTGAACTACGTCTTCGCTCACAGCCCCTATCTGTTCTACGCCTATTACATCCTCATCAAGAACAAAATGCAGCGGCACGGTTACCGCACCGGCCTGGCGCGGTACAGCAAGAATTATCGCGGCAACACCCGCCCGTCATATTCCAACTTAGCCGAAAACCGTGGGCAGCCCGATTCACCCCGAGCACAATGATGATTATCTTGCCAAATGCGTGGAGAACTTGTGCGGCAAGGGTATAGTCATCCAAACAGCTGCTTAACGCTTAATCCACCCATTTTTAGCTTCGCAGAAACTCGCTTCGCTCATTTTCAGGTAGCCTCACATGAAAACATTAGCCGACCTCATCAATACCGCCGATCCCGCCTGGCCGCTGATTCAAGAGTGGCTTGCCGAAGCCGCCAATCCGGTGGAAATCCTGCCGCGCGACCCAGCCGCCGCAGAAGCCGAACTCGTGAAAACCCAAGTAACCACCCGTTCCGTGATGGGCGCGGTGGTATATGAAACCGGCGGCATCCTCATCAACCACGGCTGGCTGCGCATCCTAGGCTCGGGCAGCCCCCGCCTGCCGCGCGGCCTCGGCAGTTGGAATCTTGGCCGCACCCAAGCCGAACTCGCCGCACCCGCGCCCTATTATCTGATTGCAGACGATGCCGCCGGCGGCTACTTCGCCCCCAATGGCGGCGGATTGGACGGCACGCCCGGCAATGTGTTCTACCTCCCGCCCGACACCCTCGAATGGGAAGATTGCGAACTGGGCTACACCGACTTCCTCAACTGGGCATTTAGCGGCGATTTGGCCCTGTTCTACGAAAACGTGCGCTGGGCAGACTGGCAGGAAGAAGTCACCGCATTGGGCGGCGACAGCGTTTACCACTTCTTCCCGCCGCTGTGGACGGCAGAAGGCGCAGATATCGAACAAACCAGCCGCCGCGTTATCCCCATTGCCGAACACTACGCCGCCACGCTGGAAAACCAACGGCAGCTTACCGAGCATAGCTAAAGCACTTATTTCTCCAGTACCACGTTGGCTCACCTTGCCATACATGTATACTGTCTTCGGTTCACCGCTTTGTATGAAAAATAATTGCTTTATCCATATAATCCACACCTTCTACAAAACTGTCTGGAAACAGTTTCAGGCTTTCAGGTAGCCTCCCAACTATTTCAAACCACAAGGAAAACGAATGACTACCCTCCCGCCCTGCCCGCAATGCGAATCCGAATACACCTACGAAGACGGCGCCAACCTCGTTTGCCCAGAATGCGCCCACGAATGGTCGGCCCAGGCCGATGCCGCTGCCGAAGCAGACGACGCCCTCAGCGCAGTTGATGCCCACGGCACACCGCTGGCCAACGGCGACAGCGTGGTGCTGCTCAAAGACCTGAAAGTGAAAGGCAGCTCGCTGGTGCTCAAGCAAGGCACCAAAGTGAAAAACATCCGCCTCCAGGAAGGCGACCACGACATCGCCTGCAAAGTAAACGGCACCGCGTTCAACCTCAAATCCGAATTTGTGAAAAAGGCTTAGGCTGCCGAATAGCCAAAGGCTACCTGAAAAATTATTTTCAGGTAGCCTTTCTTAATCTATAAATTCCAAAAAGAAAAATATCCACCAACCTACCGGGCTTGCCACCCTTCTGCTGGCACAGCCGAACGGAGCGCGGTTTTTCGGGCGGGCTTGCATGTTTGAAGCGGCGCAGCCGCAAGTTGCGAGCCCGCCCGAAAAACCGTGCGGAGTGAGGGAAGTTTGGCGAAGCCAAACCTGTGCCCGCAGTCGCTTTTCTTTTGCTTCCTTTTCTTTGGCGAGGCAAAGAAAAGGAAGTGCCCCGCGCCGGCATGAGGCGCAAAGGTGAACAAAATACAAGCGGCGAAGGCTACCTGAAATTTTGCCAGTTGTTGAAAATCCATTCCACGACTGATAAATAAAATATCGTTTTTACCAAGTTTCGTAAGAGCCAAGAAATCTATTTTCAGGTAGCCTTCAATCCGCCCGCCGCCTTTGTGCTAAACTCGCCCGCATCTTTCCACCATTCTGATCTCCACCATCATGCCCGGCAACTCCTTCGGACAACTCTTCCGCATCACCACCTTCGGCGAAAGCCACGGCGCAGGCATCGGCTGCGTCATCGACGGCTGCCCGTCCGGCCTGCCGCTTGCCGAAGCCGACATCCAGCCCGACCTCGACCGCCGCCGCCCCGGTACTAGCCGCCATGTTACCCAGCGGCGCGAAGCCGACCAAGTGGAAATCCTCTCTGGCGTGTTTGAAGGGCGCACCACCGGCACACCCATTGCCCTCTTCATCCGCAACACCGACCAACGCAGCCGCGATTACGGCAACATCGCCCAACAATTCCGCCCCGGCCATGCCGACTACACCTATTGGCACAAATACGGCATCCGCGACTATCGCGGCGGCGGCAGGAGTTCTGCCCGCGAAACAGCTGCCCGCGTAGCTGCCGGTGCCGTGGCCAAAAAATGGCTGCGCGAGCAGTTCGGCACCGAAATCGTCTGCTGGGTGAGCCAGGTGGGCGAACTTGAAATCGCATTTGAAGGCGAAGAATTTATCGGCCACAACCCCTTCTTTGCCGCCAACCAAAGCCAAATCGCCGCATTGGAAGCCTACATGGACTCCGTGCGCAAATCCTTGGACAGCGTGGGTGCGAAGCTGCATATTGAAGCGCGACACTTCCCCGTCGGCCTTGGCGAACCCGTATTTGACCGGCTGGACGCCGACATCGCCCACGCCCTGATGGGCATCAACGCCGTAAAAGCCGTATCCGTCGGCGACGGCTTCGACGTGGTGCGCCAACGTGGCAGCCGACACACCGACGAGCTCACGCCGCAAGGCTTCGCCAGCAACCATGCCGGCGGCATCCTCGGCGGCATTTCCACCGGCCAAACCATCCGCGCCGACTTCGCCGTGAAGCCCACCAGCTCCATCGCCACGCCGCGCCGCAGCATCGACATCCACGGCCAACCCGTGATGCTCGAAACCCACGGCCGCCACGACCCCTGCGTCGGCTTGCGCGCCGCCCCCATCGCCGAAGCCATGCTCGCCCTCGTGCTCGCCGACCACGCCCTGCGCCACCGCGCACAAAACGCCGACGTGCGCGTGATCACGCCCGATATCGCCAAACTGCAAAACGGTTGAAGGCTACCTGAAAAATAAACCCAGCCTTTTCAGGCAGCCCAACCCCGAGACCCATCATGCCCCGTATCCATGCCCTGCCCGACCACCTTGTGAACCAAATCGCCGCCGGCGAAGTGGTGGAACGCCCCGCCGCCGCGCTCAAAGAAATCATCGAAAACAGCATTGACGCCGGCGCCACCCGCATCCAAGTCGAGCTTGCCGGCGGCGGCATCCGCCTCATCCGCGTGGCCGACAACGGCAGCGGCATCCACGCCGACGACCTCCCGCTCGCCCTCTCCCGCCACGCCACCAGCAAAATCGCCTCGCTGCAAGATTTGGAACACGTGCACAGCATGGGTTTTCGCGGCGAAGGGCTGGCCAGCATCGCCTCCGTATCCCGCCTCACCCTCACCAGCCGCCAGGAAGGCAGCCCCGCCGCCCGCCAAGTGCGTGCCCGCGATGGGCAAATCGAGCCCGCCGCCGCTGCCGCCCATCCCGTGGGCACCAGCGTGGAAGTGGCCGACCTCTTCTTCAACACCCCCGCCCGGCGCAAATTCCTCAAATCCGAAAACACCGAATACGCCCACTGTGCCACCATATTCGACCGCCTCGCCCTGGCCAACCCGCACATTGCCTTCGAGCTCGTCCACAACGGCAAAACCACCGCCAAATACCCCGCCCAAAGCCAAAACGAGCGCATCGCTGCCGTGCTGGGCCCGGATTTTCAGGCTGCCTCCTTGCCCATCGACAGCGGCAACGGCATCCTCCGTTTGCACGGCCTCATTGCCAAACCCACCTTTGCCCAAGGCCGCAGCAGCCAGCAATACTGTTTTGTAAACAACCGCTTCGTGCGCGACAAAGTGATGCTGCACGCCGCCAAACAAGCCTACCGCGATGTGCTGCACCAGCAAATCACTCCCGCCTTCGTGCTGTTTCTCGAGCTGCCGCCCGAAATGGTGGACGTAAACGTGCACCCCACCAAAACCGAAATCCGCTTCCGCGACAGCCAGGCCGTACACCAGCTCGTATTCCACACCCTGAACAAAGCGCTGGCCGACACCCGTGCCGACCAAACCGACAGCGTGAGCAATGCCGGCAGCCTGCTGCAACACATCCACAGCCAAAGGCTACCTGAAAGCGAAAAAGGCGAGTTTTCAGGTAGCCCGAGCGCCCGCACTCCCGTTGCTTATAGCTCCGCCCGCGCCCCGCAGCAGCAACGCCTCACCCTGCAAGAGCGCCGAGCCGCCTGGCAAACCTATGCCGAACTCTACAAACCCAGTGGCAGCGAAGACCCCGAGCTTGCCGCCCTCGAGCAA
Organism: Eikenella sp. NML99-0057; assembly: GCF_001648535.1. Classification (NCBI taxonomy): domain Bacteria; kingdom Pseudomonadati; phylum Pseudomonadota; class Betaproteobacteria; order Neisseriales; family Neisseriaceae; genus Eikenella; species Eikenella sp. NML99-0057. The sequence continues at coordinate 660,655 of NZ_LXST01000001.1, forward strand.
AGCCGCTTCGCTCCAAGCGCAGAAGCCGCCCGGCTACCTGAAACCCATGCCGAAGAACATCCGCTCGGCTTCGCCATCGCCCAGCTGCTCGGCATTTATATCCTGGCTCAAGCCGAAAACAGCCTGCTCTTAATCGACATGCACGCCGCCGCCGAGCGCGTGAACTACGAAAAAATGAAAGCCCAGCGCCAAAACCACGGCAGCCTGCGCAGCCAGCAGCTGCTCATCCCCGTGAGCTTCGAAGCTAGCCACGAAGAAATAGCCGCTCTGGCCGAACATGCCGACTTGCTGCGCCAATACGGCCTAGACTGCTCCACCGTGGGTAGCCACACCATCGCCGTACGCGCCGTGCCACAAATGCTGGGCAAAGCCGATATTCCCGAGCTTGCCCGCAGCATGCTGCAAGAAGCCGCCCACACCGGCAGCATCCGCACTGTGGAAGAGCGCGAAAACCGCATCCTCAGCACCATGGCCTGCCACGGCTCCGTGCGCGCCGGCCGCCGCCTCACCCTGCCCGAAATGAACGCCCTACTGCGCGATATGGAAAACACCCCACGCAGCAACCAATGCAACCACGGCCGCCCCACCTGGGTAAAACTCACTCTCGCCGACCTCGACGCCCTGTTTCTGCGTGGCCAGTAGGCAGGCAATACAGCCATTCTGGCAAGTGGTTTACCCAAAAAATTATGGCCGGCAATTTCAGATAGCCTTATCTGTAGGGAATTACTGCGTTATTTACACTTTTTTCGTTACTGGCAACTTTTGTTTCTGTTGAAATGGTTTTGAAGAATCTATCTATACATTATCAAAACCAGAGAGAATTTCTCGAATCCATCAATATTTCTTTCTTAATAATCTCATCTCGAACAACCGCTAAGTTTGCTCTTCAAGCAGAAGCCGAAAGTGTAAACGACACTGTTGGTTTCTACACCTCAGGTAGCCTATAACCACCTACAAACTCCAAAACAGAACATTTACTACAAATGCGTAGGAGTGCGCCCACCTCTACTAGCGCAGCCACAAATTTCGAACCTTCCAAAAAACCACGTGAAGTGAGAGAAGTCCGTGCAAAAAACCTGTAACCGCAGCCACCTTTCTTTTATACCCTTTAGCGAGCAAAAAAAAATGAAGTTCCCCCCCAAGAAAAAAAGTTTTTGCAAACTAAATATAGTGAATCAAGTTAAAATCTGGACATACATTACCCAACCTCAGTCCATGATACACTCAATTGAAATCAGATAAAAAGCCTTGGCATACTGGGGCAATACAAAGACATCAGCCAAGTATCCAAGCTTACGGCGTATTCCATTCAGCATTATTCACTATCTGAAATAACAAAATAATTCGATTGCAGTACCAAGTCTGTTCACTATACTTTGAAATCTTCCAACATCACGCACAAACAAAGACAGGCTCCCACAAAGAACGACCCTCTAAAGGTGCAAAATACCTCGACGAACCGGTAGCATTACTGAACTGCAAACCCATATACATTAATAAAACGGGTATCGACTACCTTTGGTAGAAGCTTGTAAAGAGCAGCTTGCCAGATAGGGCTCTCAGCGGTAAAAAATACAGGCGAGTTTCAATTGTTGCCAGACCCCTCAGCAAAAGTCTTATTTTATATATAGTTTATGGAGATACAATGGTTGGTATATTAGTTTGATAAGTAGTTTGAAGAATGTCTGCTCCCCTCTCAGATAGTCAAATCGGTATTGATAATGGATAATGCCCGTTTCTACCATTATGAAGGTTTTACGGAAAACATTTTGAAAAAGAGGGATGTTGTCTTGCCTTTGACTCCTTATATTCTCCCGAACTGAATCCTATTAAGAAAACCTGGAGATGTTTAAAAAATATTTACACAAAATTATTTCCTGATTTTGATTATTTTTATGGTGCTTTGGCATCCTATTTCTAACTTGATCTGCTATAATTTTACCCACTACAAGCGCCCAACGCCGCTAATAAATAAAAACCACACCTAATTCTGATGTGGTTTTTATTTATTAGCTGTGACCTATTCTTTCAGCTTCAGCCATCTATCACTCAACGTACCAGCTACCATTGAGCCATTTACGTTAAGTGCAGTACGACCCATATCGATGAGTGGTTCAATGGAAATCAACAATCCAACCAACTCCAGCGGTAGATTGAGAGTGGAAAGTACTACGATAGCGGCAAAGGTTGCCCCACCACCCACACCTGCGATACCGAACGAGGACATTGTCACCACGAATACTAAAGTAGCAATATAACTAACATTGAAGGGATCTACTCCCACAGTGGGGGCAATCATTACTGCCAACATGGCCGGATAAATGCCTGCACAGCCGTTTTGACCGATGGTAGCGCCGAAAGTGGCTGAGAAATTGGCTATGGCGGAGTTATTGCCCAGCTTGTCAGTTTGCGTTTCGATGTTCAATGGAATAGAGGCTGCACTAGAACGTGAGGTAAAAGCAAAAACTAAAGTTGACATAACTTTCTTAAAGTACCCTACCGGATTGATACCTGAGAAAGCCAATAAAGTACTATGCACAATAAACATCAGAAGCATTGCTAAATAAGATGCCACTATAAAACTACCCAAATTCAAAATATCTGTCCATTTTGAAGTGGCGGCTACCTTAATCATCAGCGCAAACACACCGTAGGGTGTTAAGCGGATAACAAAACGCACCAAACGGCTCACCAATTTGTTCAAAGTGTCTACCCCCTGCGCGATACGCTCACCCAACTCCTGGTCTTCTTTACGCAGACTCAGTGTCGCCACCCCCAAAAATGCCGAGAAGATCACCGTGCTGATGATGGAAGTCGGATTCGCACCGGTGAGTTCAGCAAACGGATTTTTCGGAATAAATGACAGCAGCATAGCCGGCACAGTCAAGTTACTCACTTGATCCACACGTCCTATTACATTAGCCTGCGCTGCTACTTCGCGCTCGCCAGCAATCAAGCCTTCCGCTGTTAGGCCGAACACCTGTACCATCATGATACCGATAAAGGCAGCGATCGCCGTGGTAACCAGCAACACTGAAAGCACACTGAAGCTGATCTTACCTAAAGAACTGGCCTGATTCAGCCGCGTAATCGCTGACAAAATTGACACAAAAACCAAAGGCATCACAATCATTTGCAGCAACCGCACGTAACCGCCACCCACCAGATTAATCCAATCTAGTGCTGACGTAATCAAATCCGGGGTAGCCACCGATTGCAGCAGTGCGCCCAATCCCAAACCGAGCAGCAGGCCGATAAACACTGTCTGCCCCAATTTTCCTGTTTTCTTATACAAATAACCCAAAAAAACCAAGATCAATACAAACACTGCTAAGATAACGAACAACATTTCCCACTCCTTCAAATGAAACGTAATTACGAGTCCCAACTGGTAGAAATTATAAAGTATTATTAAAACTTTTAACCAAAATAAAATTTATAAACTATAAAGCATTATCAATAGTATAGACTGATTCATACAGCCCATATTGTTTTACAACAATAGGAAAAACTGAAAATCATTTAAACCAAAATGAAAGTTGCTTCTAGTAAGATAAAAGTAAACAATACAATAATTCTCTACATCCGTAACTATACCTATCGGCAAATAAAAAGGCTACCTAAAAAACAGCCTTTTATTTTAAGCTGAAACTTTTCAGGTAGCCTCTTAACGCTACTAAACCGAATTATGCCAAGCCTTTGGCTTTCAGCACTTCCAGCATGGTGCTGCCCAATTCGGCCGGGCTGCGGGTGTAGGCCACGCCGGCTTTTTCGAAGGCGCGGAATTTCTCTTCCGCCGTGCCTTTGCCGCCGGAAATGATGGCACCGGCATGGCCCATGCGTTTGCCTTTGGGCGCGGTGACGCCGGCAATGTAGCCCACCACCGGTTTGGACACGTTCGACTGAATGAACTCGGCCGCTTCTTCTTCGGCCGTGCCGCCGATTTCGCCAATCAGGATGATAGCTTCGGTTTGCGGGTCGGCTTCAAACAGTTTCAGCGCGTCGATTTGGTTCATGCCCGGAATCGGGTCACCGCCGATGCCGATGCAGGTGGATTGGCCGAGGCCGAGCCTGGTAGTTTGCGCCACGGCTTCATAAGTGAGCGTGCCGGAGCGGGAGATGATGCCGATTTTGCCGGGCCGGTGGATGTGGCCGGGCATAATGCCGATTTTGCATTCGCCGGGGGTAATCACGCCGGGGCAGTTCGGACCCACCAGGCGGGTGCCGTTGCCGTTGGTTTCGAGATAACGTTTGGCTTTGAGCATGTCCAGCGTGGGCACGCCTTCGGTAATCACCACCACCAGTTTCACGCCTGAATCCACAGCTTCCACGATGGAATCAAGCACGAAGGGGGCGGGCACATAAATCACGGAAGCATCAGCGCCGGTTTCGCGCACGGCTTCGTTCATGGTATTGAACACGGGTAGGCCCAGATGGGTTTGGCCGCCTTTGCCGGGGGTAACGCCGCCCACCACTTTGGTGCCGTAGGCAATCGCTTGTTCGGAGTGGAAAGTACCGTTCTTACCGGTAAAACCCTGTACCAATACTTTGGTGTCTTTATTAATCAATACGCTCATTCTGTTCTCCTTAGGCGTTTACGGCGGCAACAATTTTCTCGGCGGCGTCGTTCAGGCCGTCGGCGGAAGTGAGTTTCAGGCCGGATTCGTTCAGAATCTTCGCGCCCAATTCAGCGTTGTTGCCTTTGAGGCGCACCACCACGGGCACGGTTACGTTCACCTCTTTCACAGCGGCCACAATGGCTTCGGCAATCATATCGCAGCGCACGATACCGCCGAAAATGTTGATCAGCACGCCTTTCACGGATTTGTCTTCCAAAATCAGCTTGAAGGCTTCCACCACGCGTTCTTTGGTGGCGCCGCCGCCCACGTCGAGGAAGTTGGCCGGCTGGCCGCCTTTGAGCTTGATGATGTCCATGGTGGCCATCGCCAAGCCGGCACCGTTCACCATACAGCCGATATTACCTTCCAGCGCCACATAGTTCAGCTCAAATTCGGAAGCTTTCAGCTCGCGCTCGTTTTCTTGCGATTTGTCGCGTAGCTCGGCGATTTTCGGCAGGCGGTACAGAGCATTGCCGTCGATGCCAACTTTCGCGTCCACGCAGGCCAGGCTGCCGTCTTCGCGCACGCTCAGCGGGTTGATTTCAAACAAGGCGAAATCGTTTTCGATGAAGGCTTGGTAGGCGCCGGTCATCAGTTTCACAAACTGGCCGACTTGTTTGTCTTTCAAGCCCAGCTTGAAGGCCACCTCGCGGGCTTGGCAGGGCTGCAGGCCCACCAGCGGGTCCACCACGGTTTTGAAGATTTTTTCCGGGGTTTCCTCGGCCACCTTTTCAATTTCCACACCGCCTTCGGTGGAAGCCATAAACACCACGCGGCGCGCGGCACGGTCTACCACCGCGCCTAAATAGAGCTCGGTTTGCACCGGATACATATCTTCACACACCAACACGCTGTTTACCGGCTGGCCGTTGGCATCGGTTTGATAAGTAACCAGATTTTTACCAATCAGGCTTTCAGCCACCTGTTTGGCCTCATCGCGGCTTTTCACCACTTTCACGCCGCCTGCCTTACCGCGCCCACCGGCGTGCACTTGGGCTTTAATCACAGCAAATTTGCCGCCCAATTTATCGAATGCGGCGGCAGCTTCTTCGCCGTTGGCGGCCAAAATCCCGCCCTGAACCGGCAAACCATAGCCCGCAAGCAGCTCTTTTGCTTGATATTCATGTAGATTCATCAAAGTTCCCTCAGTTAGGTTAAACACAGTTTGCCACCGAGAAAGCAGCAAGGCTCGAATTCAAGACCAGCTTTGATAATGCAGGGCGCAGTATAGACGAAACCCGCAGGCAACATCAGCGCAATTTGGTTAGAACAAGTAAATGGGAGATGCATAAACGGCAGTATGGCTACGGCTATGGCCTAGCTACTGTGGGCGTGGAACGCAAAGATACTGCATAGACGAAGCAGTTTTTCAGGTAGCCTTTCCCTGTGCCCCCAGGCTATCTGAAACCGCCCGTCTACCTGAAAGAACATGTAAAAAGCTTCCGCCGCAGCAAACGGTTTTGATAAAATGCAGCACCTTTTTAGCAATCCATCTTCCCAATGCAAACCAAACCCCATGGTAAAGGCCTTTCCGGCTTTATATTCGGCCTACTGCTTGCCACCCTCATCATCGGCGTGGTTTTATATTTCCTCAACAACACGCCCTCCGGCATCAAACAGCCTGAAGCGCCGAAAACCGAAATCCAACCCGAAATCCTCACCCCGCGCCAAGAACACCAGCCAGAACATCGCCCGAGCGACACCACCGCCGGCTCCGACAGCGGCCACTATACCCTGCCTCCTGGCGACATCACCGACAAACCACCCGTGGCTGCCTCCGTGCCGCAGCAGGCCAGCATGCCTGCACAGCGCCAGGAAGAGAAACCCGCGCAGGAAGATAAGCCCGTACAAACCAAACCGCGCGAACCACAGCGCAAACCCGAACCGGAAACCAAGCCCACGCCTGAACAGATTTTGGAAAGCGGCAATGTGGAGCGTGCCCGTGAGCAAGCCCGCCGCCAGCGGCGTGAAGCCGAGGCAAAAGCTGCCGAGCAGCGTGCCCAACGCAATGCCGAAGCGCACAGTGGCGGCAACGGCCGCTACATCGTGCAGATGGGCTCCTACAACAACCCGGAAGCTGCCGACACCCAACGCGCCAAACTCGCCATGCTCGGTGTGAACGCCCGCGTGGCCAGCAGCAAGCGTAGCGACGGCCAAACCGTTTACCGTATCCAAAGCAGCCGCCTCAGCCGTGCCGAAGCCCAAGCCCTCAGCGACAAACTGCGTGGTAACGGCATCGACACCCTCACCCGCCAAGCCGACTGATCAGCACTTCATCAACCCCATATTAACGAAGGATTAAAATGAAACTGAAAGCCCTACTTCTCTCTGCACTCGCCATATTTACCGTTACCGCCGCCCAAGCCAAAGCCGTGGAAGACACGGACTACATAGTACGCAGCAACGTGATCAAACCCGTGCAGCCCAATAAAATCGAAGTAACCGAATTCTTCGGCTATTTCTGTATCCATTGCCAACACCTTGAAGCAACTATCGAACAGCAAAGCAGACGCTTCGCCTCCGACACCGTATTGCGTCAAGAGCACGTAGTGTGGCAGCCAGCCCACCAAACCCTCGCCCGCCTGGCGGCTGCCGTGAAATCCACCAGCCTTTCCCGTCAGGCCAACCAGGCCATTTTCAAAGCACTGATGGACGGCACCGTAACCGACGAAGCCGGCCTGAAAGCCTGGATTCAGCAGCAGCCATACGGCAGCCGCCTGCTCGCCGCCTATAACAGCCCGCAGGCAGCAGCAGCAGCCCAAACTATGCAGCAAAACACCATCACCTACAACATCACCAAAACCCCGGTTATCGTAGTGGGCGGAAAATACGAACTGACCAACTCCCAAAACATGGCCGTGTTGCAAGAGCTGATTGAAAAAGTACGTGCCGAACGCAACATGCCTGCCCCCGCCCCGCGCACCTTGGTACGCAGCCGCGGCGCAGCCATCGCCGGCCAGGCCAACCGCTAATGCGGCACAAAGATTTTCAGGTAGCCCGTACTCCAATACAGGCTACCTGAAAAGCATTCATCCCATGTTTTAAGAGTTTAACCAATGAGCCTGCTCCTCGCCTTCAAAGCCCTCTTCCTCGGCATCATCGAAGGCCTCACCGAATTCCTGCCCATTTCCAGCACCGGCCACCTGATTGTAGCCGGCAACCTCATCGGCTTCGATGCCGAAAGCCACGCCGTATTCCACATCGCCATCCAGCTCGGCGCCATCCTTGCTGTGGTGTATGAGTACCGTACCCGCTTCACCCATGTGCTCACCCATATCGGCAAAGATCGGCTTGCCAACCGCTTCGTACTCAACCTGGCCATCGCCTTCATCCCTGCCGCTGCCATCGGCCTGCTGCTTAACGATTTCATTGAAAAAGTGCTGTTCAACCCCGTGAGCGTAGCTGCGGCGCTGGTGGTGGGCGGCTTTTTGATTTTGTGGATTGAAAAACGGCAAAGCCGCGTACCGCCGAAAGTGCGCAGCGTGGACGATATGCGCCCGCGCGATGCGCTTGCCGTGGGCCTATTCCAAATTTTAGCGCTGATTCCCGGCACTTCCCGCTCCGGCAGTACCATCATGGGCGGCATGGTATGGGGACTCGACCGTAAAACCGCCACCGAATTTTCCTTCTTCCTCGCCGTGCCGATTATGGTGGCCGCCTCCGGCTACAGCATCCTGAAGCACCTCAGCGCATTCAGCGCACAGGATTTCGGCCTTATCGCCCTCGGCTTTGCTGCTGCCTTCGCCTCCGGCCTCATCGCCGTAAAAGCCCTGCTATGCTTTGTTTCCAGCAAAAACTTCGTGCCCTTTGCCTACTACCGCATCATCTTCGGCGGCATCATCCTGCTCACCTGGCTGTGCGGCTGGGTGAATTGGTAGAATATCCAATCAGGCAAGGTTACCTGAAACGGGCAAATTTATCTTTATCAGGTAGCCTCAACCCAGAAACAATAAAGGCTACCTGAAACAAGCAATGCGGGTTTCAGCAAAGCAAAAACGGCAACGCTATTTTTCAGGTAGCCTCCGCACCAAGGCTGCCGCCCACACTAACCATGAAACACAAATCCATTCTCTTCGGCCTGGCCTCCCTCCTCGCCATCCTGTTTGGCCTGTCCTCCTGCGCCAAGCAAGCCTTTTACTATCCCGACCATGCCGACTACGGCTCTCCCGCCCAATCCGGCCTGCCCTACGAAAACGTCTCCTTCCAAAGCGCCGACGGCACACGCCTGCACGGCTGGTTTGTGCCCGCACGCGGCGTGGCCGATGCCAAGCAAGCCCGTGCCACCATCATCCACTTCCACGGCAACGCGCAAAACCTCACCGCCCACTGGCAGGCCGTGAAATGGCTGCCCGAACACGGCTACAACGTTTTCCTGTTCGACTATCGCGGCTACGGCCAATCTGAAGGCGAGCCCAGCCCCGAAGGCCTGTTTGCCGACAGCAACGCCGCGCTGGATTATGTGCGCAGCCGCCCCGATGTAAACCCCGAGCGCCTGCTCGTGTTCGGCCAGAGCCTAGGCGGCACCAACGTCATTGCCGTGGTGGGTGCAGGCAACAAAGCCGGCGTGCGCGCCGTGGCCATCGAATCCACCTTCTCTTCTTATTCCAGCATCGCCAACGACAAACTCCCCGGCGCCGGCATCCTGGTGGGCAACCGCTACAGTGCCCGCCGCTTCGTGGCGCAAATCAGCCCCATCCCCCTGCTGCTGATGCACGGCACCGCCGACCAAGTCATCCCCGCCAAACACTCGCAAATCCTATTCGAGCTCGCCCAAGAGCCCAAACAGCTGATCCTCATCCCCAACGGCACCCACCTTGGCCTCTCCGGCCTGGGCGGCTATGAAACGCAGCTGCTGGATTTCTTCAACCGGCACAGCGAATAAAGATTACCTGACACCCCGTAGTTTAATTAATCAAACATCCTTTCTTTGCATTAAGTTACAACCAATCTACATGCAGGCTCAGTGAAATCACGCACAGAATATTTGTCATCAATAGTTACAGCTGTGCTCTCTGCTGGCGCAGCCGAATGAAACACAGTTTTTCGGGAAACAAGAGCTTGCATGCCCGAAGCGGCGTAGCCGCAAGTTGCGAGTCCGCCCGAAAAACCGTGTTTAGTGAGGGAAGTTTGGCGAAGCCAAACCTGCGCCCGCAGTCGCCTTTCTTTGCTTCCTTTCTTTGGCTTCGCCAAAGAAAGGAAGTGCCCTGCGCCGGCATGAGGCGCAAGGGTGAACAGGATGCAGATGGAGAAGGCTACCTGAAAACATCTATTTCCCACTCTTCCCCACTTTTCAGGTAGCCCTTGCTACCGAAATCAGCGTAAAATTGCCCCGGCATTACCCTTTCCATTTAATTATTCCACCCGTTACCCGTTAATTGTTCCACCCGATAAAAAAGGAAGACACCCATGTTCCGGCACGTTGAGTTCTACCCCGGCGATCCCATCCTTGGCCTGATGGAAAAATACAACCAAGACCCGCGCAGCGAAAAGGTAAATCTCAGCGTGGGCGTTTATTACGACGGCAAAGGCCGCCTGCCCGTGCTCGAGTGCGTGAAAACCGTTGAACGCGCCCTCGCCGAGAGCCCACGCCCGCGCGGCTACCTGCCCATGGAAGGCCTGGCCGCCTACCGCAGCGCCTGCCAAACCCTGCTGTTCGGCGCAGACAGCCCCGCCGTGCAAGAAGGCCGCATCGCCACCATCCAATCGCTCGGCGGCTCCGGCGCGCTGCGCGTGGGTGCCGATTTTATCCACGCCTGGTTTCCGCAGGCCAAGTGCTACGTGAGCAACCCCACCTGGGGCAACCACATCGGCATTTTTGAAGGTGCCGGCTTCGAGGTGGGCAAATACCCTTACTACGACCCCGCCACCATCGGCGTGAAATTCGAAGAAATGAAAGCCTTCTTCCGCACGCTCAAGCAACACGACGTGGTGGTGCTGCACCCCTGCTGCCACAACCCCACCGGCGTGGATTTAAGCCGCAGCCAATGGGACGAAATCCTGCAAATCGTGAAAGAAGTCGGCCTCATCCCTTTTATGGACATTGCCTACCAAGGCTTCGCCGAAGACCTGGAAAGCGACGTTTACGCCATCCGCCGCGCCGCCGAACTCGGCCTGCCCACCTTCGTGAGCAACTCTTTCTCCAAAAACCTCTCGCTCTACGGCGAACGCGTGGGCGGCCTCTCCGTGGTGTGCCCCAGCGCCGAAGAAGCCAAGCTCGTGCTCGGCCAGCTTAAATTCACCGTGCGCCGCATCTATTCCAGCCCCCCTTCCCACGGCGGCTTCGTGGTGGTGGACGGCGTGATGAACAACGAAACCCTGTTCAAGCAATGGGAAGGCGAAGTGTATGAAATGCGCGACCGCATCCGCGCCATGCGCCAAAAGCTGCAGGAAGTGCTCAGCGCCAAAGTGCCCAGCCGCGATTTCAGCTATTTCACCAAACAACGCGGCATGTTCAGCTTCACCGGCCTTTCGCCCGAACAGGTAGAACGCCTGCAAAGCGAGTTTGCCGTTTATATGGTGAGCAACGGCCGCATGTGCGTGGCCGGCTTGAACGAGAAGAATATCGACTACGTGGCCAACGCCTTTGCCGAAGTGTTGAAATAAACACAGGCAGGCTTGGATAAGAAGGCTACCTGAAAACGGTGCACACCGAGTTTCAGGTAGCCTTTTTCCCAACTGCCCAGTCTAACAGAGTGCGTAGATTGGGTTAGCCGCAAGCGTAACCCAACAAATAAAGTGTGGAATGTTGGGTTTCCCAAACCAACCTACGCGCTCTACACTTCAACGCAGTTCAACCATCACACAAACTCAAAGCGCACATTCTCATACAGCGCGAAATGCTGCGGGTTCAGCCCCGCCATCGCCACCACTCTTCCGCCCCTTGCTGCAATCTACCCCAATCTTCCACCCACACTGCGACCAGCTGCACGCGCCAACCCTGCCGCACCAGCCGCCGGACCACTTCCTGCAAATGCAGGGTTTCCCGCATGGGCGAACGTTCCAACATCTCCAGCGATGTAATTTCCGGCTCGCGAAAACCGTATTCGGCAAACGCACCGTCGCCATAACCCGTTGGCCGGCTGGAAGCAGATGCCGCTGCCGTTTTGGGCAAACAAATCGTCCGGGCAATCCGTGCTGAGTAATACGGTAAAGCACATGGCAACCTTTCTGATGAAAAATGGGCGTATGATAGCCGAAATTGTAAACACCAACTGCTTTCAGGTAGCCTCAAGCTGCCCAAAGGCTACCTGAAAAAGAAACTTCAACGAAGTTAAAAATATCGCAACGCTTTTCAAACAATAATCCGCCCCGAAAGCCCTGCCATGCCCGCCATCCGCCGCATCTACGGCTACACGCCATCTGCTGCCCCCGCCATTTTCTGCGACCGCCTCTACCCGCGCGGCATCCGCAAAGAAACCTTCGCCGCCGTGCAATGGCTCAAAGACATTGCCCCTTCCACCGAACTGCGCTGCTGGTATCATGCCGCACCGCAAGAACGTTTCCCCGAATTTGCCGCCCGCTACACTGAAGAGCTGCAAAGCGGCAGCGCCCATGTCGCGCTACTGGCGTTAAAAAAGCAGCTTGCCACCGCGCCGGATACCGTGTTGCTCACCGCCGTACGCTGCCCGCAGCAGAGCCATCTTTCCGTGTTGGCCGAGGTGCTGGGTTGGGAAAAGGTGGATTGGGGTGATGGTGCTTCTGGCGTTTGAGCTGTTTCATAGTGGATTAAAATAAGAATGAGACAAGGCGGCGAGCCGCAGACAGTACAAACAGTACGGCAAGGCGAGCCAACGCAGTAGCATTCTTATTTTAATCCACTATAACTGCGTTGAAGCTGCGCTTTCAGGTAGCCTCAAACGCCGCATTCTCGGTAAAATAGAGCTTTCAGCCCACTCAACCACGCACAGCATGAATATTTTCGATACCGCCTTGCCCGATGTGAAAATCATCGAATCCGAAGCCCACGGCGACGAGCGCGGCTTCTTTATGGAAACCTTCCGCGACAACTGGTTTCGCGAGCACATCGGCCACCACACTTTCGTGCAGGAAAACCACTCCCGCTCCGAGCATGGCGTGCTGCGCGGCCTGCACTATCAAACCGTTTGCCCGCAAGGCAAGCTGGTGCGCGTGGTGTCGGGTAGCGTGTTCGACGTGGCCGTGGATTTGCGCCGCTCCTCGCCCACTTTCGGCTATTGGGTGGGCGCAGTGCTTTCTGCCGAAAACCGCTATCAAATGTGGATTCCGCCCGGCTTCGCCCACGGCTTCTACACCACCGACAGCCACGCCGACATCGTGTATAAATGCACCAATTACTACCAGCCCGCCCACGAACACACCCTGTTCTGGCACGACCCCGCCGTGGGCATCGACTGGCCGCTGGCCGCCCCGCCACTGCTTTCCGGCAAAGATGCCGCCGGCAGCCTGCTGGCACAGGCTGTATTATTCGATTAAAGGCTACCTGAAACCATGAAACTCATCATCCTCGACCGCGACGGCGTGCTCAACCAAGACCGCGACGACTTTGTAAAATCCGAAGACGAATGGATTCCCCTGCCCGGCAGCATGGATGCCGTGGCCCTGTTTAAGCAGGCCGACTACACCGTCGTAATCGCCACCAACCAATCCGGCATCGGCCGCCGCTATTTTTCCATGCAAGACCTCAACGAAATGCACGAAAAAATGCACCGCCTGGCCAACGAAGCCGGCGGCAGTATCGACGGCATCTGGTTTTGCCCGCACACCGATGCCGACCACTGCTCCTGCCGCAAGCCCAAGCCTGGCATGGTGGAAGACATCCTCAACCGTTTCAACACCGACGCGCGCGGTGTCTACCTCGTGGGAGACAGCCTGCGCGATTTGCAGGCCATCGACGCCGTGGGCGGCCTGCCCGTGCTCGTGCTCACCGGTAAAGGCAAGAAAACCCTCGCCGCCGGCGGGCTACCTGAAAACACTCAGGTGTTCGACGATCTGCTTTCCTTCGCCTACTACCTCACTATCCAAACCGGCGACGAACAGGAGGCCTAATGTTCTCACTCTGGATACGCAACCTTGCTTACTGGCTGCTGATGGCCATCATCACGCCGCCCCTGTTCATCTTGATGCTGCTTACCGCCCCCATCCCACGCGCCCTCCACACTCTCGCCACCCGCTGGGCGCTGATGCTGATGTGGCTCTTGGAAAACATCGTCGGCCTCAAATACCGCGTGGAAGGCGCAGAAAACATTCCCGAAGGCCCCGCCATTATCTGCTGCAAACACCAATCCGGCTGGGAAACGCTGGCCACGCAGAAAATCTTCCCGCCACAAGTCTTCGTGGCCAAGCGCGAGCTGTTCCGTATCCCCTTCTTCGGCTGGGGGCTCAAGCTCGCCGGCACCATCGGCATCGACCGTCGCAATCCCGGCAAAGCCTCCGCCCAAATCATCGAGCAAGGCAGCAAACGCAAAGCGCAAGGCTATTGGATCACCATTTTCCCCGAAGGCACGCGCATGCCGCCCGGCAGCAGAGGCCGCTATAAGAGTGGCGCCGCCCGCACTGCCCAGCTGCTGGAAATGGACATCGTGCCCGTTGCCCTCAACAGCGGCGAATTTTGGCCGAAAAACTCTTTCCTCAAACATCCCGGTGAAATCAGCGTCATCATTTGCCCGCCGATTAAACACGATTCCGGCAGCATTACCGAGCTCACCGCCGCCATTGAAGAAGCCATCGAAAGCCAAATGCCCCACATCACCGGCCTCGGCCCCTGCTACGGCGGTACCAAACCGAGCGGTGCACAAAAAGGCAGCACAACATGAAGCCGAAGATGGACGGCGATACCATCGGGGCCATCGTCTTCGCCCTGGCCTCCCTTCTCTTCGTGTGGCGTTATCTTGCCGCCGATTTGCGACACAGCGAAATCCGACCCGTCTGGCGGCAGCTCATCATCGGCGGCGGCATTACCGTCATCATTGCCAGCCTGCTGTATTATTTGGGTATTTTCGGCTAAAACCGCCCTTGGATAAGTTTTCAGGTAGCCTTGAAGGGCTACCTGAAAATATTTCCGTATACTCTACGGCAGGCTACACTTTGCGCTCACAAGCAGCAAAAGGCCATAGCAAGCCGAATTGACTTTCGATACCAGGCGGTGAGCCGCAGACAATACAGAAGTACGGCAAGGCGAACCAACGCAATAGCGAAAGTTAAGTTGGTTTGCTATAGCTGAAGCCCGCCTACTGCGTTTTTAACTGCACTTTAGCTTCGCAGAAACTCGCTACTCCGTTGAAGCTCACGCTTTCAGGTAGCCTATCCCATGCCTGCCGATTACAATAGCCTTTTCCCCTGACAACAAAACACCAGCCCGCCATGAACCCACACCTATCCCAACTCCAGCCCTATCCCTTCGCCCGCCTGCGCGAAGCAATGCAAGGCGTGAGCGCGCCCGAGGGCGTTGTACCCGTGCCGCTGCAAATCGGCGAGCCCAAACACCCCGCTCCCGCCGTGATCACCAATGCGCTCACCGCCGCCCTGCCGCGCCTCGATGCCTATCCGCAAACCGCCGGCCTGCCCGAACTGCGCCGGGCCTGTGCCGGCTTCCTGCAACGCCGCTACGGCCTCACGCTCGATCCGGACAGCGAAATCCTGCCCGTATTGGGCAGCCGAGAAGCCCTGTTTTCCTTCGTACAGGCGGCGCTGGGCGGCAACGAGCAGGAAAAGCCCGTGGTGGTGTGCCCCAATCCGTTTTATCAGATTTACGAAGGCGCCGCGCTCCTGGCCGGGGCGGAAACTGCGTTTGCCAACTGCCGCGCCCCGCTCTTCAAGCCCGATTGGGGCAGCATTCCCGAAGTCGTGTGGCAGCGCGTGAAACTGGTGTTCGTTTGCTCGCCGCACAACCCCTGCGGCAGCGTGATGCAGAAAGCCGACTGGGCAGAACTCTTTGAATTGCAAAACCGTTACGGCTTCATCATCGCTGCCGACGAATGCTATTCCGAAATCTATTTCGAAGGCGAACCGCCCATCGGCTGCCTGCAAGCCGCTGCCGAATTGGGGCGCGGTTTCGACAACCTGGTGATGTTCACCAGCCTCTCCAAACGCTCCAACGTGCCTGGCCTGCGCTCCGGCTTTGTGGCCGGCGATGTCGCGCTGCTAAAAGATTTCCTGCTCTACCGCACCTACCACGGCAGCGCCATGGGCATTCCCGTGCAGATGGCCAGTATCGCCGCCTGGAACGATGAAACGCATGTGCTGGAAAACCGACGCCTGTATCAGGAAAAATTCGCCCGTGTGCTGCCGATTCTGGCACAAGGTTTTGAGGTAACGCAGCCGGACGCCTCGTTCTATATTTGGCTGCAAGCGCCCGACAGAGACGATTTGGCCTTCGCCCGCATCTTGTGGCGAGAAGCTGCCATCCAAGTGTTGCCCGGCCGTTTTCTGGCGCGCGACACCGCGCAAGGCAACCCCGGCGCCGGCTATGTTCGTATTGCCCTAGTCGCCCCCGTGGCCGACTGCGTGGCCGCGGCGGAGAAGATTGTGGAAATCCGACAGTGTTGTTATCCACAGCATAAAGAGGCTACCTGAAAACCGTCCCTGCCATTAGCAACAAACTTTATCAACATAAATATAAAATGTAGACAAATAAGGATGCGGCTCGCTACGCTTGCCTTACCCTGCCGCGTCATCCATTCTTTGAGTTTTATAAAAAATCGCCCTTGGCCATCTCTATGACACAAGGGAATCTTTGCTTACATCAACATAGGCTAACCGTCAAGAACTCACCTAATATACTGTTCAGATTAGGTTTTACCGATTACCCCGCTGCTGTGGAATAATATAGAGGCTACCTGAAATTTTAGCTTCACAAAAACCAGCGTTGCTCGTTCTCAGGTAGCCTTATCAATTAATAGTGGAATTCCTGAAACCTATTTGGGAAAACAAACCAAAGCCCAGCAGCCTCAAGAATCCCACCATAATAAAATAAAGCCCAGCAAATAAATGCAAGGCTTTATTTTATTTTTGTATCAAACTACCAAATTATTTGGCAGCACTGGTAGCTGCTTCAGAAGCCATCATAGCGGTTTCAGAAGCCATCATAGCAGCTTCAGAAGCCATTGCGGTTTCAGAAGCCATCATAGCAGCTTCAGAAGCCATTGCGGTTTCAGAAGCCATCATAGCAGCTTCAGAAGCCATTGCAGGTTCAGAAGCAGCAGAAGCAGCAGGAGCCGGGGCTTCACCACCACAAGCAGCTAGGAACAAAGACATCAGGGCAGCGGCCAATAAAGATTTTTTCATGTTGAATTACCTCTAACAAAGTTCAAGTTATAACTTAAAAATTCCCTATCTGCAGACCTCTAGCCGTCTCACAGATAAATTCCAATCAAGAATTACCGCGTATTATCCGCTGTTTGATGCCAGCTGGCAATTAAACTGCCTACTCTATTTGCCGCACGCAAGCATCTGCTGCCAAAATTCTTCTCGTCCAACGCGCCGCACAAGCTGTATACTAATTAACGTATGCTATTCTGATAATAAGAATGCTCTAATCTTAACTAAGTAAAAATAATATATTTTTCATGCCAATACTAGTCAAAGCAACCCTCTAATATCTTTATTGCCATACCCATACCCCTGTCTGCAAACCATACCCAATTAACCAAAATTAACTTGTGCAAAAAAACAACAAGGTCTATCCCTGCCTACATTAGCTACCATTTTTCCACATCATTTCATCAGAAGTGTATGTCAATCTGCCAATTCACATAAAATCCATTATCTGCCTGAGCGTATACCGCCATAGCAAACCGATTTAGCTTTGGATATCAGGCAACAAGTTGCAGACAGAGACAGTACAAACAGTATGGTAAAGCGAAATAACACTGTAGCAAAAGCCAAGTTGATTTGCTATAAAATACAGCCTTTGATTTTTCAGGTAGCCTTTCATCATGCTTGTTCTCGGCATCGAATCCTCCTGTGACGAAACCGGCGTGGCGCTCTACAGCACCGAACACGGCCTCATCGGCAACCAGCTGCACACCCAAATGACCATGCATGCCGAATACGGCGGCGTGGTGCCCGAGCTGGCCAGCCGCGACCACATCCGCCGTCTCGTGCCGCTCACCCAAGCCTGCCTGCACGAAGCCGGCAAAAACTACGCCGACATCGATGCCGTCGCCTATACCCAAGGCCCCGGCCTTGGCGGCGCACTTCTGGCCGGCTGCGCCTATGCCAACGCGCTCGCCTTTTCGTTGGGCAAACCCGTGATCCCCGTACATCACCTCGAAGGCCACCTGCTCTCCCCGCTGTTAGCCGAAGAGAAGCCCGACTTTCCCTTCGTTGCCCTGCTCGTATCCGGCGGCCACACCCAATTCATGGCCGTGCGCGGCATCGGGAACTACGAACTGCTCGGCGAAAGCGTGGACGACGCCGCCGGCGAAGCCTTCGACAAAACCGCCAAACTGCTCGGCCTACCCTACCCCGGCGGCGCAAAACTTTCCGAATTGGCCAAGCTCGGCCGTCCCGATGCTTTCACCTTTCCCCGCCCCATGCTGCATTCGCGCGATTTGCAGATGAGCTTCTCCGGCCTCAAAACCGCCGTGCTCACTGCTGTGCAAAACGTGCGCGCCGAACACGGCGGCAGCCTGCCAGACTCCATCCGCAACGATATCTGCCGTGCCTTCCAAGATGCCGTGGTAGATGTGCTGCTGGCCAAATCACGCCAAGCCCTGCTGCACACCGGCTACCGCACCCTTGTGGTGGCCGGCGGTGTGGGCGCCAACTGGAAACTGCGTGCCGAACTCGCCGCACTGCAAGTGCGCCCCAACCCCAAAGCCAAGCCCGAAGCCGTACGCACCTATTTCCCACCGCTGCCTTTATGCACCGACAACGGCGCCATGATCGCCTTCGTCGGCGCCATGCACCTGCAACAAGCGCAGCCCGCCGCTGGCTTCAATATGCGACCACGCTGGCCGCTGGCGGAAATCGTGCGATAAAACACCGGATACCTATTTTCAGGTATGCCTTTGCCAAACGCACAGAGGCTACCTGAAAAACATCAAGGGCTGTTCCCTCAATACGAAACAACCTCTCAATTAACATACACCCACATGGCTAATACCATTATTTTTTTATCTATACCGACAAGCCAATACACGTAAAACAAAAGACTTTAGCCATAACAAGCCGTCCTTCCAACTCTAAACACACTAGCACCGCCTTTACTCTTTTCAGCTAATTCCACCCCTTGCCCTCTAATTCCACTTTCCTGTATCTTTCGCCTTCTCTTCTCTGTTAAAAATTGCAAAAACCATCATGGCGGCTATAGAGATTCAGCCTCTTCATCGCCCCCCTACATCCCCTGGCCCTATCGAAACCGACCTGTTGATTTTCGGCGTAGTGGTACTGCACAACGCCATCGGCTACCTGCTCGGCTTCCTTGCCGCCAAACTCTTCGGCCTGCCCTACGACATGCAAAAAACCCTCACTATCAAAGTGGGCATGCAAAACTCCGGCCTCGGTGCGGCGTTGGCCAAAACCCACTTTGCCATGATGCCGCTGATAGCCGTGCCCAGCGCCATTTTCAGCTTGTGGCACAATATCTCCAGCTCCTTCCTCGACTCCTAATTGGGCCACCAAGGCCGAAAAGTAGGTACAGGCAGCACAAAAAGAAACCACACCCGCCAAATAAGCCAAACCAGCTGCTTCCAGCAAAAGGCTACCTGAAAATTTCAGGTAGCCTTCATTTCTAGCGACAGCACACCGGCAAGCCACCCAAGCACACCGCCGAATCTGATACAATCCGCACCTTTCCCGCCAACTGCCGCCCGGCTCACCGCTATGACCCAACACACCGCCCGCAAACGTTTCGGGCAGAACTTTCTGCAGGATTCCCGCATCATTGCCGATATCGTACAGGCCGTGCGGCCGCAGCCCGCCGATACCATAGTGGAAATCGGCCCAGGCCTCGGCGCGATTACCGAGCCCTTGGCTGCCAAGCTCGATCGCCTGCACGTGTGCGAAATCGACCGCGACATCATAGGCTACCTGAAAACCCGGCTCTATGCCGGCAAACTCGTTATCCACGAAGGCGACGTATTGCAATTTGATTTCGCCAGCGTGCCCGGGCACAAAAAAATCGTCGGCAACCTGCCCTACAACATCTCCACCCCGCTGCTATTCCACCTCAGCCGCTATGCCGACGAAGTGGAAGACATGCACTTCATGCTGCAAAAAGAAGTGGTGGAACGCATGGTGGCCGAGCCCGGCAGCAACGATTTCGGCCGCTTGAGCGTGATGCTGCAATACTTCTTTGAAATGGAAAAACTGCTCGACGTGCCACCAGAAGCCTTTTCTCCCGCACCCAAAGTGGATTCCGCCGTAGTGCGGCTGATTCCGGCCAAACACCGCATCGGGCAGGCACAGGATTTCGAACAATTTGCCGCCTTGGTGAAACAGGCCTTCCACCAGCGCCGTAAAACCATTCGCAACAACCTCAAAGGCATTGCCAACGATGAGGTTTTGCAGGCCGTCGGCATCAGCCCGCAAGAGCGCGCCGAGCATATCGCGCCCGAAAACTATGTAGCCTTGGCCAACCTGTTAGCCCAAAAAACCAGCTGAAACACAATCCCGCCCTGCGCCGATTGTTCCAACCAACAACCCAGCCGTTCCGGAAATAGAAAATGATTGAATTCAAAAATGTAAACAAATGGTTTAAAGAACTGCACGTTCTAAGTGACATCAATCTCGAAGTGAAAAAAGGCGAAGTGGTGGTGGTGTGCGGACCCTCCGGCAGCGGCAAATCCACCCTCATCCGCACCGTAAACCAGCTTGAGCAAATCCAAAGCGGCGAAATCTGGGTGGACGGCGTAGACGTGGCCAGCCCCGCCACCGACCTGAACAAAATCCGTGCCGAAGTGGGCTTTGTATTCCAGCATTTCAACCTTTATCCACATTTGAGCGTGCTAGAAAACATCGTGCTCTCGCCGATAAAAGTGAAAAAACAAAGCCGCACCCAAGCCGAAGAAAAAGCGCTGCAACTCTTGGAGCGCGTTGGTCTGGCGCACAAAAAAGACGCCATGCCCGGCGAGCTTTCCGGCGGCCAGCAGCAGCGTGTAGCCATTGCTCGCGGCTTGGCAATGGAGCCGCAAGTGATGCTGTTTGACGAACCCACCTCCGCGCTCGATCCGGAAATGGTGGGCGAAGTGCTCAAAGTGATGAAAGACTTGGCCGAAAGCGGCATGACTATGATGTGCGTTACCCACGAAATGGGTTTCGCCCGCGAAGTGGCCGACCGAATTATTTTTGTGGATCAGGGCAAAATCGTGGAAGTGGACACGCCGGAAGTGTTCTTCACCAATCCAAGCAGCGAGCGGGCGAAGCAGTTTTTGAAACAAGTGATGAAGGCCTAACAGGCTGAACTGTAAAAACAAGAAAGGCTACCTGAAAGTTTCAGGTAGCCTTTTCTATATCCAATCAGCAAGCAAAAGAACGGGAAATCAAGCCCACGGCTCTTGGTTCACCTGCTTTTCGTAATCTGCTGGCTCTTCGGCTTCAGGCACAGCGACGAAGCCTTCGGCGGTTTGGCAGTACACGGCGGCGCGGTAGGGGAAGCGCTCGATGATGGCGGCAATCGCGGCATCGAGCTCGGCTTTGGTTTCCCACACTTGGCCGCAGTCGTCGCACATAAACAGCGAGCCGTCTTCGGGGTCGAGCTGGGTTACCCAGCCGGTGCAATGCGGCAGCGGGCAGCGGATTTTGAAGGCTTGGTTCATGATTGGGTTTCCTTGTGTTGTTAGTTAGCGGTTTTCAGGTAGCCTTTTGGGCGGCTACCGGATTGTTTGTAAACGATATGGCTTGCGGCAGTTTTCAGGTAGCCTCCGGCGGGAACAGTTTGCCGGGATTGAACAGGTTATACGGGTCGAGCTGTTTCTTAATGGCACGCATCAACTCGATTTCCACGGGGCTGCGCACGCTGGGCAGCCAGTGGTTTTTCACTTGGCCGATGCCGTGTTCGGCGGCAATCGTGCCCTGGCAGGCCAGGGTGTGTTGATAGACGATGCGGTTGATGCCGTCTTCGTATTCGTAGGCTTGATTGCTGCGGATGTGCGGCAGGAAGGTGTTGAAATGCAGGCTGCCGTCGCCGAGGTGGCCGAATACGATGATTTCAATGCCTTCATAGGCCTGCTTGAGCGCGGCGGAGGCGTTGGCCACCAATTCGGCCACGCGGGCAATGGGTATGGCGATGTCGTGTTTGATGCTGGCACCGAGCGCTTTTTGCGCAGCGGAGATGTCTTCGCGCAGCCGCCACAATTCGGCGCGTTCACTCTCCGACTGCGCCAGCACGGCGTTTTCCCAGCCGTGTTCAAACAAGAATCCGGCCAAATCGTCGGCCAATTCGGGGCGCGGCAGGCTGTCGTTCAATTCGAGCAAGATGTGCCACTCGGCATCAATCGGCGGGCTGAGGCGGCTGTAGGCGGCGGAGAGGGCAAGCGCGGAACGGCTCACCAGCTCGAAACTGCACAGCCGCTCGGCAAAACGGCCTTGGACGTGGGTGAGCAGGCGCACGGCGTCTTCAATGCTGTCTAAGCCAACCCAGGCGGTAGCGGTGGTTTGCGGCGGGGATAAGAGCTTGAGCGTGGCGGCGGTGATGATGCCGAGTGTGCCTTCGCTGCCGATGAAGAGCTGGCGGATGTCGTAGCCGGTGGTGTTTTTGTGCAGCGGGGCAAGGTGGGAGAGCAGGCTGCCGTCGGGTAGCACCACTTCGAGCCCGAGCACCAAATCGCGCGTGGTGCCGTAGCGCACCACGTTCAGCCCGCCGGCGTTGCAGGCGATGTTGCCGCCGATTTGGCAGGAGCCTTCGCTGGCCAGGCTGAGCGGAAACAGCCGCCCGGCTTGGGCCGCGGCTTCCTGCACGTTTTGCAGAATCGCGCCCGCTTCCACGGTGATGGCGTTGTCGGCCAGGCTGATGCTGCGGATGCGGTTTAGCCGCGAGAGGTTGAGCAAAATGCCGCCGTTTGGCACAGCCGCGCCGCACAATCCGGTGTTGCCGCCCTGCGGAGTAATCGGCACACGGTGTTCGGCACACCAGCGCACCAGCTTCTGCACGTTTTCCACGCTGTCGGGCATCACGGCGGCTGCCGCCTGGCCAATATAGCGGCCGCGCCGGTCGGCGAGCAGCGGGGCGGGGTCAGCAATGATTTCGCGTTCACTGAGCAAGGCGCACAGGGCTTGCGGAATATGGGGGGGGTTCATTTGAGGCTACCTAAAAGATTGGGATGGGCAGTATTGTAGCGGCAAGACAGGGGTTTCAGGTAGCCTTTGGTCGCCTGCAGGTTACCTGAAAACCGAATATCGAATATTGCTTAAAAGTAATTTTTCATCGCCGCCAATCTAACTTTACTTTTCCAACCAAGCGCCGTATAGTCGCCCAAGTTTACCACCCACACCACCAGGAATCTCTAATGAACGACACCCCACAAAATCCCGTAAGCTGGTTTGCCCTCAATGTGCAGGACTTGGCACGTGCCGCCCGCTTCTACGAAACCGTGTTCGGCCTGCCCCTGCAAGAAGTGCCCGGCAAAGACCCGCAGCACCAAATGTATCTGTTCGCCCCCGCCTGGGAGCAATACGGCATCGGCGGCATGCTCTGGCACGACCCCGCCGCACAACCCGCCGGCCACGGCGGCATCACCGTGTTTTTCAACTGCGCCGACTGCGCCGAAACCGCCCGCACCGCCGAAGCGGCCGGCGGCAAAATACTTACCGCCAAATTCCCCATTTCCAACGGTTTTGCCGCCTTTATAGAAGACAGCGAAGGCAATCGCATCGGCCTGCATTCGCCCGCTTAAAATTTCAGGTAGCCCATGCCCAGCCCCATTAATATTGCCGAACTGCGCCGCCGCAACCTGCGCGAATGGATCAACCGCCTGCACCAAGGCCGGCAGATTGATTTCGTATCCGCCACCGGCATCAACCAAGGTGAACTCTCCGCCCTGTTGAAAAACAAACCATTCGGCGAGCGCAAGGCCCGCAAAATCGAACACAGCGCCGGCATGCCCGCACTGTGGCTCGATACCGACCACAGTTCACCCGTATCCACCCCTCAACCAACCCAAAGGAATACCCGTCCCATGTCCACCCCCATTGCCACCACCCCCGAAATTCTGGCCGACCTCAAAGCCGGCAAAATGGTCATCATCACCGATGCCGAAGACCGCGAAAACGAAGGCGACCTGCTCATGGCCGCCCAATTCGTTACCCCCGAAGCCATCAACTTCATGATCAAACACGCCCGCGGCCTCGTGTGCCTGCCCATGGCCGAAGAGCTGGTAGACAAACTCAAACTTCCCCTCATGACCCAGCACAACGGCGCGCAATACGGCACCAACTTCACCGTATCCATCGAAGCCGCCCACGGCATTTCCACCGGCATCTCCGCCGCCGACCGCGCGCTCACCATCCAAACCGCCGTTTCCCCCGCCACCCAGCCGGAAGACATCGTCCAGCCCGGCCACATCTTCCCCCTGCGCGCCCAAAAAGGCGGCGTGCTGGTGCGCGCCGGCCACACCGAAGCCGGCGTCGATTTAGCCCAAATGTGCGGCCTCATCCCCGCTGCCGTTATCTGCGAAATCATCAACGACGACGGCACTATGGCGCGCATGCCCGAGCTCACCGAATTCGCCCGGCAGCACGGCCTCAAAATCGGCACCATCACCGACCTCATCGAATACCGCAGCCGCACCGAAACCCTGCTCGAAGAAATGGGCAGCAGCCCCATCCATACCCCCTGGGGCGATTTCCGCCAGCACGTCTATATAGACAAACTCTCCGGCGAAACCCACCTCGCCCTAGTGAAAGGCAGCCCGCAGCCCGACACCGAAACCCTCGTGCGCGTACACGAGCCCTTCAGCGCCATGGATTTCCTGCAAACCAACCCCCGCCACTCCTGGCCGCTGCCGCAAGCCCTCGAGCGCATCCAAGCCACCGAACACGGCGTCGCCATCCTACTGCACCGCACCGAAGACGGCGCTGCCCTGCTCGACCGCACCCTGCCCAAAGGCAAAAGCCAAACCCGCCAGTGGGACAGCAAAACCTACGGCATCGGCGCGCAAATCCTCGCCAACCTCCACGTAAAAAAAATGCGCGTACTCGGCCAGCCCTCCTCCCTCACCGGCCTCACCGGCTTCGGGTTGGAAGTGACAGGGTTTGAGAGCTTAGAGTAGAATAATAAAGCAATTGACACAGGTAAAGGCTACCTGAAAATTTCAGGTAGAAAATCTACCACTGGGATGCCGCAGCACAGGAACACCGGTAGACAAACGTAGCAGGTAGGGCGGGCAACCAGTTGTCTAGAGCAAAACTATATCCTTATAACACACTACTTCTAACACACTATAATGGCCCAATTCAACGATCCCGCCGCTTACGAACGCTACATGGGCGGCTGGAGCCGCGCAGCAGGCGAACAATTTTTAGACTGGCTGGGACAACCGCACGGCCTGCGCTGGCTGGATAACGGCTGCGGCAGCGGCATATTCAGCGAACTGTTGTGGCAACAGACACAACCGGCAAGACTGGACGGCATTGACATCTCACCGGAACTGCTTGCCCACGCGCGACAGCGTCTACCGCAGACAATCGCCCTGCACCACGGCGATGCCAACGCCCTGCCCTTTGCCGCTGGCAGTTTCGATGCTGCCGCAATGGCGCTGGTTATCGTCTTTCTCACTGATGCGCTGCAAGCCGTGCGTGAAATGCAGCGCGTGGTGCGCAGTGGCGGGATGATCGCCACCTACATTTGGGATTTGCCGCATGGCTTCCCCTACGCCGACGCTTTTGCCGCCCTGCTCGACTGCGGTGTGCAGCCCGACCGAGCCGCCTCCGATGAAACAACTGCACTCGCGCAGTTGCAGGCCTTGTGGGAGCAGGCCGGCCTGCAAGAAGTGGAAACCTGCGCTTTCACCGTCGCCCAACACTATC
This sequence comes from Eikenella sp. NML99-0057, assembly GCF_001648535.1. Lineage (NCBI taxonomy): Bacteria > Pseudomonadati > Pseudomonadota > Betaproteobacteria > Neisseriales > Neisseriaceae > Eikenella > Eikenella sp. NML99-0057. The sequence goes on from NZ_LXST01000001.1 coordinate 686,217, forward strand.
CCGATTTCGCCGCCTACTGTCAGGCACTGGCCGATAGCGCCAGCATCGGTGCCCGCTTTGCCGCCTTACCGGCAGACATGCAGGCGGCAGTACGCGCGACATTACAAGAGCGCCTGCCTGCCGAACCTGACGGCAGCATCCGCGTTACCGCCCGCGCCCACGCTGTAAAGGGAATCCGCGCCTGAGCTCCGGCGCGACAAACGCGGCATCATCAGCCAGCATTCCCCGCCGTAAGCAAAAAACTTCCGGCGAATACTTGGCAAACCGCATTTTATAGTTGAAAAGAAGCGTAGCAAGGCGCGCTGCCGCAGACAGTACAGGTAGCACGGCAGGTTCCCATAAAAACCGCATGGTGATTTTTATGGGGTCCGGTCAGGCAGCACAACACCGTTACGGTTTTTCAGCAATTCGACTATATGTACAAGCGGGACAAACACCGGACCAGCGTCCAGGAGTTCCAAACTCCTCCACCCGCTTGCGGGGGGAGGGGGCTCACAAACACTCCAAATCTAAATTAGCTCAAAAAAGGTTACCTGAAAGCATGGGCCTCATTGGAATTCACGCTTTCAGGCAGCCTCAAGGCCGCTCCCCATCCACTCCCTCAAAAAAAGGATCTATATTCCATGGACGATATGCTGAAACAAGCCGCCCTCGATTTTCACCAATATCCGCAGCCCGGCAAAATTCAGGTAGCCCCCACTAAAGCACTGGCCACCCAGCACGACCTGTCGTTAGCCTATTCCCCCGGCGTGGCTGCCCCCTGTCTGGAAATCCAAGCCAACCCGCAGGATTCCTACAAATACACCGCGCGCGGCAACCTGGTGGCCGTGGTTTCCAACGGCACCGCCGTGCTTGGTTTGGGCAATATCGGCGCCGAGGCCAGCAAACCGGTGATGGAAGGCAAAGGAGTATTGTTTAAAAAATTCGCCGGCATCGACGTATTTGATATCGAAATCAATGAAACCGATCCCGAAAAACTGGTGGACATCATCGCCTCGCTCGAGCCCACTTTCGGCGGCATCAACCTGGAAGACATCAAAGCGCCCGAATGCTTCTACATTGAGAAAAAACTGCGCGAACGCTGCAAAATCCCGGTATTCCACGACGACCAACACGGCACAGCCATCATCACTGCCGCCACCGTCCTTAACGGCCTGCGCTTGGTGGGCAAAGACATCGGCCAAGTGCGCTTAGTGTGCTCCGGTGCCGGTGCCGCCGCCATCGCCTGTCTCGACTTGCTCGTGGCTTTGGGCATGAAACGCGAAAACATTACCGTGTGCGACTCCAAAGGCGTGATCTACCAAACCCGCGAAGACCGCGAACGCATAGACGCAAGCAAAGTGCGCTACGCCATTGCAGACCAAGGCTGGCACAAACTGGGCGACGCCGTACCCGGCGCCGACATCTTCCTCGGCCTCTCCGGCCCCAACGTGTTGAGCACCGATATGCTCAAACAAATGACTGCCTCACCCATCGTGCTGGCCATGGCCAACCCGCAGCCCGAAATCTGGCCGCCGGAAGCCAAAGCAGCCCGCCCCGATGTGATTATCGGCACCGGCCGTTCCGACTTCCCCAACCAGGTAAACAACGTTCTCTGCTTCCCCTTCATCTTCCGCGGCGCGCTCGATGTGGGCGCCACCACCATCAACGAAGAAATGAAGCTGGCCGCCGTGCGCGCCATTGCCGATTTGGCCATGGCCGAGCAAAACGACAAAGTCGCTACCGCCTACACCGGCGCCGAGCTGAAATTCGGCCCAGAATACCTGATTCCCAAACCCTTCGATCCGCGCCTGATCGCCCGCGTGGCACCCGCCGTGGCCAAAGCCGCCATGGATTCCGGAGTGGCCACCCGCCCGATTGCCGATTTTGCCGCTTACGAAGAAAAACTGAACGAGTTTGTTTATAAATCCGGCCTGTTTATGAAACCCATCTTCGCCCAAGCGCGCCAATCGCTCAAACGCGTGGTGTTGGCCGAAGGCGAAGACGAGCGCGTGCTGCACGCCACCCAACAGATTGTGTCTGCCAAACTGGCCGCGCCGATTCTCATCGGCCGGCCGGCAGTAATCGAAGCCCGTATCCAAAAAATGGGCCTTACCATCCGCGCCGGCAGCGATTTCGAAATCGTCAACAACGAAAACGACCCCCGCTTCCGCGAATACTGGCAAGCCTACTACAACCTGCAAAAACGTAACGGCATCAGCCCCGATTTGGCGCAACGCCACGTTATCGCCAACCCCACCCTCATCGGTGCGCTCATGCTGCACTTAGGCCATGCCGATGCCATGGTGTGCGGTACGGTCGGCCACTTCCGCTATCACTTGGATGTCGTTTCCAACGTTGTCGGCTACAACAACCCCGACCACACTGCCTGCGCCATGAACGCGCTGATTTTCGGCGGCCACAACTTGTTCATCGCCGACACCTATGTAAACGCCAATCCGACTGCCGAGCAAATTGCCCAAAGCACGCTGATGTGCGCCGAAGAAATCCAACGCTTCGGCATCACGCCCAAGGTCGCGCTGCTGTCGCACTCCAACTTCGGCTCCGTGCCCTCCGAAAGTGCCGAAAAAATGCGCCATGCGCTTGAGCTCATCCGTCAAGCCGCCCCGCAGTTGGAAATCGACGGCGAAATGCAGGGCGATGCCGCCTTGGTGGAAAGCCTGCGCCAGCAAAGCATGCCCGATTCCGCCCTGAAAGGCGCCGCCAACCTCTTGGTGATGCCCAACGTGGAAGCCGCCAACATCAGCTGCAACCTGCTGCGCGCTGCCAGCCCCGACGGCGTAACCGTGGGCCCGATTCTGCTGGGCATGAAAAAACCAGTGCACATCGTCAACCAGCTCGCCTCTGTGCGCCGCTTGGTAAACATGGTGGCACTGGCCGCCGTGGATGCACAACGCCAAGGCTAAATAGCTAAAGCAGTAAAAATCAAGGCTACCTGAACTTTCAGGTAGCCTTTTCTTTACTCCGCACATTTGCCGTCCACAAACACCGAATTAGCTTATAATCCAGCCTTTAAACACATACCCACCGCTGTGAGCAAAATAATGAACTACTTTGAACAAGCCCGATTCAACATGGTCGAACAACAAATCCGCCCTTGGAGTGTATTGGATTTCGACGTTCTCGACACCTTGGCCGAAGTGCCGCGCGAACAATTCGTTGCCCCCGAACAGCAGGCCTACGCCTACGCCGATCTCTCCCTGCCCCTGCCCAACGGCAGCGCCATGCTCGAGCCCAAAGTGGTTGCCCGCCTGATTCAAGGTCTGAAGCTCACTAAAAAAGACACCGTACTCGAAATCGGCACCGGCTCCGGCTACGCCACCGCCGTGCTGGCTAAACTCGCTGGCCGCGTCATCACCATCGACACTGATGAAACCCAGCAGCAAAAAGCCAAAGCCGTGCTCGACCGCCTTGGCCTCACCAATATCGACTACCGCATCGGTGACGGTCTGGTGAATCCACCCATCGCCACCGTGAGTGCCATCTACGTGGGTGGCTCTTGCCCCGTGATGCCCGAAACCCTGCGCAACAAACTGCCTGCCGGCGGCCGCATGGCGGTGATCGTTGGCCAAGAGCCCGTAATGCGCGCCCTGCTCGTGCAATGTAACGGCGAAGACCGCTACGAACAAAGCGTGATGTTTGATACCGTAGCCCCTGCCCTCAGCAGCCCCGCCGTGAAAAAAGCCTCATCGTTCCGCTTCTAAAAATTTTCAGGTAGCCTCACTGGAAAGGCTACCTGAAATTTATAGCCGCCAGTTGGCATAAAAATAAGATGAATCAAAGCCGTATCATGCCATTTTAAAACGACCAAGCAACAAAAAAGCAGCCAACCGGCTGCCTCCCCAAATAACTGGCGCACCCAACAGGGATCGAACCTGTGACCTTCAGCTTCGGAAACTGACACTCTATCCAACTGAGCTATGGGTGCGAGAAGCGCGTAAGATTAACCCAAAACCGGCACAAAGGCAAAAAATTTTGTCTCCTTCCGGCGGCAAAGCAGCACAGAATAGAATTTTACGATTGGAAGCTATAAGCGAATTCAGTATAATTTCGCACAATCTTACAAACCGAAACCAAACCTGTATCAGCCAGATTGAACGTGAATCCAAAAGAAGCGTTCAATAATCTGATTATGTGAAGGTTTCACACCAATAAACAAGCATGCTACGCATGCGCCCATAACGACCACAAACCATAAAGCCCATACCATGAACACCACTGCTAACAACATCAAAGCCTCAGCCGCCATCACCTTTATCGGCGGCCTGCTCGTTTTGCTGATCACCCTCTTCCTCCTGGTTAAGCTTGCCACCACCGGCTACTACAGCAACGTTTCCGATATGCAGCCCAGCGCTGTGGAAACCCGCATTCAGCCCACTGGCCGCCTCACTATGGGTGACGGTACGCCCGTAGGCGAACGCGAAGGCAAGCAAGTGTTCGACAAAGTCTGCATCCAATGCCACGGTGCCGACAAAACGTTGCCTTCGCCCCCAAAGTTACCCACAACGACGAATGGAGCGCCCGCATCGCCAAAGGCTTCGACACACTCGTTGCCCACGCCGTCAACGGCTTTAACGGCGCAGGCCAAATGCCCGCACGCGGTGGCGACAGCACCCTCACCGATGATGAGGTAGCCCGTGCCGTGGCCTACATGACTAACCAATCCGGCGGCAACTTCACTGCCCCTGCCGTACAAAAAGGCGATGCCGCCGCCTCTGGTGCATCCGCCCCTGCCGGCCAATCTGCCGCAGCCAATGGTGAAGCCGTGTTCAACAAACTTTGCATCGCCTGCCACGCTGCCAACTCCGCCTTCCCCAACTCGCCCAAAATCACTCACAACGACGAATGGGCACCGCGCCTGGCACAGGGTCGCGCCACCTTGGTGCAACACGCCATCCAAGGCTTCAAAACCATGCCCGCATGCGGCGGCGATGCCAACCTGAGCGATGCCGACGTGGAAGCTGCCGTGGTGTATATGGCCAACCAATCCGGCGGCAAACTGTAAGCCTGCCTCTGCATAATAAAGGCTACCTGGAACCTTTCAGGTAACCTTTATTTCGCATATTAATCAAGCAGCCAAACTATCCCGCCGTCCGCAAAAATGCTGCCATCCGGTGCTCGAATGCCAGCACTACCTGTCAATCAGCACGCAGCACCTGCACAACTGCACTTAGCGGTAGTTGTTCAACGGTCGGCAGCGCACGCCATCCAGCTTATTCCAATCGAGGTAGTCCTGCAAACCACGCCGGTTAAACAGGAAATAGCCCTTGCTTCCAAAATCATAAAAGGCTACCTGAAAACCAGTTTTTCTAGTTTTCAGGTAGCCTTCTCATATTCGGCGCTGTGATTTAGTGCTTCATAATCAGCAAATAGTAAAACAGCTGCATAATCAATACTGTGAGCGCGGCCAGCGAAGCCAGCGTCCAGTTGAATTCGCTGTGTACGGCAGCAGCAGATGCAGGAACATTCGGAGGGCCGGAAGGAGCAGAGAGCAGGTTGTCGGCGGGCTGGTCGATAACGGCGGGCAGCTTGGCTGCAGCAGGCAGCTGGATGCCGCCGGGGTCGCGGCCGGATACTAAGTTGAACACCAAGCTCTCGGCCTGGATGTGGATGTTTTGGGTTTGCCCATGGCCGGCAGCGGCAGATTGCGCGCTTTTGAGCAGGGTGTCGATGCTGGGCAGCACGGCGGGCGGCGGCGGGGTGGCAGCGGAGCGTTGCAGCAGGGCTTCGATGGCATCGGCGCTGTGGGTATTGTGTTCGGCTTCGGCCAGCTTGAATGGCATGGCTTGGCCGGTGTCGTTATCCAAGGCCATACGCTGACGGCGCAGGCGGCTGTCGATTTCGTCCAGCTCGGCGGCCAGCGGTTTTTTCTGAGTGTGCAGGGATTCGTCGGCATCTTGCCCGGCCTGCTGTGCCGCCAAGGCGGCAGATTGTTGTTTGAGGCGGGCGAGTTTTTCGCGCAAGGGCATTTTGGCGTGAATCACGTCTTCCTGCAGAATCTCGGCTTTGGCAGCGGGCGCACTCTGGGCTTTTGGCTTGCGCGTTACCGTGAAGGCATGCCGGCACTGGCTGCACTGCACCCGCCCGTTGGCTGCCTGCAAATCGGCTACGGCATAATGATTCTCCGCTTGGCAGCGGGGGCAACTGAGTTTGACGGTTTTCATGTGTCGGCAATCCAAATACTGATGTTTCGGCCGCTATTTTAAGAAAATTAATGCGCTTTTACCATTTTCAGGTAGCCTTTTAGCGGCTAACTGTCGGTTTTTTGTATATTTTGCAGAGGATTTATGCTGGCGGTTCACTCTCGCAAACCATTTGCCATGAATTTAGCCGTTCCAAAAAAGAAGGATACGCGGCATTGACTTACCCGGTTTCACTCCTATTCGAAACGGCTCTATGGCACTACCGGCGGGTTATCCGGCTTTGCGTACGCCCACCAAACGCACCCAGCCGCCTTCGGCAACCGGCGGCTGCATATCGAACCATTCGCTATAGATGCCGTTTAGCTCTTCGGCCTGCTCTTCCAAAATGCCGGAAAGCACAATCCGCCCGCCCGCCTTGGTGCGTGAGGCCAGCATGCCGCCCAACAGGCGCAGCGGATTAGCCAGAATATTGGCTACCACCACATCGTATTCCGCTTCCGGCAAGTCGTCGGGCAGGAAAAAACGGGCGGCGGCTTCGTTTTGCTCGGCATTGCTGCGGCTGGCAACAATAGCCTGCTCATCGATATCCACGCCGTCGGCGGCGGCAGCGCCGAGTTTGAGCGCGGCAATAGCCAAAATGCCGGAGCCGCAGCCGTAGTCGAGCACGCGGTCGGCAGCTTGGATATTCTCATCGAGCCACTGCAGGCACAACCGGGTGGTGGGATGGCTGCCTGTGCCGAAAGCCAAGCCGGGATCGAGCCGCAGGTTTACAGCCAATTGGTCGGCAATATCGTGCCAGGTGGGCACAATCCACAGCCGCCCGGAAATGCGGATGGGGTCGAACTGCGATTGCGTGAGGCGTACCCAATCCTGCTCCGGCAGCTGCTCGATGCGGTAGGGCGGTACTTCCAACCGGCATTCCTTGGCCGCGGCCGCTACAGCGGCAGCTACGTTGCATTGCTCATCAAACAGGGCAATCACCAAGCTGCGCTGCCAAATTTGGCCGTTTTCTTCGCCCGGCTCGCCGAAAATAGCCTGTTCTTCGTCTGTGCCGGCATAGGCATCTTCAATCGCGGCCGACAATGCGCTGGCGGCCATTAAAGCATCGGAAAACTGCTCGGCACGGTCGGCACCAATCGGAATACTGGCTTGTTGGTAGGGCATAATCGCATTTCTTTCAAACGGTAAGGGCGCGTATTGTATAGCAAGCCGCCGCCCTTCCGCCAGCAGCGGCGCTTGCAGGCTACCTGAAAGCAGATGCGGCAAGCTGCGCCCAAACCGCCCGCCGCCGTTTTCAGGTAGCCTCATCTTGGCGTTTGCCTATACAATATTTCATCTTTAGAAAAGGCTACCTGAAAGCACACACATGCCCCGCGAATTCCAACTTTTCAACCTGCCCGCGCAGTTCGACCTCGACCCCGCCGCGCTGGAACAAACCTACCGCCAACTGGCCGCTCGTTTCCATCCCGACAAAACTGCCACCGCTTCCGCCTTCGAGCAGAAACAGGCCGTGATGATGGCCGCCGCCGTAAACGAAGCCTACCGCCGCCTCAGCCGGCCGCTGGAACGCGCCGTTTTGCTGCTGCAGGCGCAAGGCATTCAGGCCGATTCCGAAGAGCGCACCGCCTTCGATCCCGAGTTTCTGATGCAGCAAATGGAATGGCGCGAAGAGCTGGCCGCCGCCCGCGCCGCAAACTCCGCCGAACGGCTTGCCGCCCTGGACAACCAAGTGGCTGCCGAAGAGGCCCGGCTGCTGGCCAAACTCAGCACCGCCTTTCGGCAGGCAAACTACGCCCAAGCCGCCGAACTTGTTCCGCAAGGCCGTTTCCTCGATAAAATCCGGCAGGAAATCCACGCTGCGTTGTAATCCTAAAAAGGCTACCTGAAACTTTCAGGTAGCCTTCTTATTATCTGCCTCATGCTAAAATCCGCTATCATTTTTTATCAACCCTCCGAGGCCACTCAATGAATACCCGCCCCGAAATTCACGCCGCCGCCTTTGATTTAGACGGCACATTAGTCGATTCCCTTGCCGACCTCGCTGCTGCCGCCAACGAAGCCCGCCGCAGCGAAAACCTACCCCTACTCGACGAAAAACTGATGATGTCCTATGTGGGCGACGGCGTGGGCAAACTCGTGCACCGTGCCCTCACTGCCGACCCGGACGGCCAAGCCCCCGACGAGATGTGGCAGCGTGCTTTCGCCGTGTTCGCCCAACATTATTCCGAACACCTCGACCGCCACACCTACATCTACCCCGAAGTGCAAACCGGCCTCCAGCTCCTGAAAGCCCTTGACATCCCGCTGGCCGTGATCACCAACAAACGCGAAGCCTGGGCCGCCGAACTGCTGCGCCGCCTAGGCCTAGCTGACCTGTTCAGCCTCGTGGTGGGCGGCGACACCCTGCCGCAGCGCAAACCGGATGCCGCGCCGCTGCTGCACGCCGCCAAAGTATTGGGCGTGAAGCCGGAAAACATGGCGATGGTGGGAGATTCGCGCAACGACATCCTGGCCGCCAAAGACGCCGGCTGCTTTGCCATCGGCGTGCGCTACGGCTATGCCGATATGGACAAACTGGCCGAAGATCCCGCCACCCGCCCAGATTGGATCGTGAGCATCCTACCCGAAATCTACGACCGCCTGCGCCCCGATGACCGCCGTTAAATCCCTGCGCAGCCGCGCCTTAGATTTGTTGTCGCGGCGGGAAATGTCGCAGGCCGAACTGCGGCGCAAACTCGCGCCCTACGCCGAAGACCCCGCCGAAATCGACGCTTTGCTGCAAGAGTTTGCCGAACGCAACTGGCAATCCGACCAGCGCTACGCCGAAAACTACGTATACAGCAAAGGCAGCCGCTACGGCCGCCTGCGCCTCGCCCAAGGCCTGCAACAGCAAAAGCTGGACAGCGAGCTCATCGAAGCCGCCCTGCCCGGCCGCGACAGCGAACGCGCCACCGCCCGCGCCGTGCTGCGCAAAAAGTTCAAACACCCCCCCGCCGACTTCGCCGCACAGCAACGCGCCGCCCGCTTCCTCGCCTACCGCGGCTTCGACCACGACACCATCCGCCACGCGCTGGATAAAGCCTGGCAGGACGAAGAAGAGTGGAAGGAGTAGGCAGAAAGGCTACCTGTAAAGAACCCGTTCGGTATTTTCAGGTAGCCTTTTGGCAGTGCATAGCCCATCTGGGAAAGGATACCTGAAAAATATCAACCTCAACAAACTTATCGTACTCACTGTCGGCCAACCTGAAACCATTTCCCTTGCTTTGAGCACAATTCAAAGCAGTAACGTTGTAAATCATTTGCCGCTACGGCAGCAACAGGCCTACTTCGCCATTATCAATAAAATAGGCGGGAATACCTGCTGGCCGAGCACCCCAATCCGCCCTTCCGTCTGCACGGCGTACACCTCTTCCGCCGCTGACTCATAGAAATCATTGCCATCTAAATCATCTATCCGCTTTCCCCGCTGAGGCTACCTGAAAACCATCGGCAGAAAATGACAGAATATTTGCCTCATCCGCCGCAAGCACTCTGATTTAGGCTACAATATAACTATCTGTTCCAATCCCCCTTACCACCGAGCAAGCAGAAAGGATGCAGGATCATGAAGTTTAACGAACTCTTTCACCACAACGATTTTATTGGCCGCCATCTCAGCCTATCTGACCGCGCCGCCCTTTTGGCCGCACTGGGCGAAAAAGATATAGGCAGTTTTGTGGAGCACACCGTGCCGCAAAGCGTGCGTATGCCCGGTTCGCTGCAGCTGCCCAAAGCATTAAGCGAAGCCGATGCCTTGGCCAAGCTTAAGGGCATCGCCGCCAAAAACCGTATCAATAAAAGCTATATCGGCCTAGGCTACTACCCCACCCGCCTGCCGAACGTGATTCTGCGCAATGTGCTGGAAAATCCGGGTTGGTACACCGCCTACACGCCCTATCAGGCCGAAGTGTCGCAAGGCCGTTTGGAAGCGTTGTTGAACTTCCAACAGGTGTGTATCGACCTCACCGGTTTCGAGCTGGCCGGCGCCTCCCTGCTCGACGAAGCCACCGCCGCTGCCGAAGCCATGACCATGGCGCGCCGCGTGGGCAAATCCAAATCCAACCAATTCTTTGTAGACGAACGCGTTTACCCGCAAACATTGGACGTGATCAAAACCCGAGCCAAATATTTCGATTTTGAGCTGGTGGTGGGCGATTTCGACACCGCCCGCAACGGCGAATACTTCGGCGCGCTATTCCAATATGTGGGCAAAGACGGCGACGTGGCCGACTTGGGCGATGTGATTGCCGCTGTGAAAGCCAAAGGCGCAGTGGTGGCCGTGGCTGCCGATATCATGAGCCTGGTGCTGCTGAAAGCACCCGCCGAGTTGGGCGCTGACATTGCCTTGGGCAGCACCCAGCGCTTCGGCATCCCGATGGGCTTCGGCGGCCCGCACGCTGCTTATTTCGCATTTAAAGACAAAGATAAACGCTCCGCTCCCGGCCGCATCATCGGCGTATCGGTGGATGCCTCCGGCAAGCAGGCACTGCGTATGGCGCTGCAAACTCGCGAGCAACACATCCGCCGCGAAAAAGCCAATTCCAATATTTGTACTTCGCAAGTGCTGCTGGCCAACTTGGCCGGTATGTATGCGGTGTATCACGGCCCCGAAGGCGTAAACCGCATCGCCCGCCGTATCCACGCGCTGGCTGTTGCTTTTGCCGATGCGGTACAGGCTGCCGGCGGCAAAGTGGTGCATTCGGTATTCTTCGATACTGTGGCCGTGGATTTCGGCAGCAAGGCGCAAGCCGACGGCGTGTACCAAAAAGCGCTGGATGCTGGCTTCAACCTGCTGCGCATTGGCGAGAACGTGCTGGCTGCCGCCTTCAGCGAAACCTCCAGCGCCGAAGAGTTTGCCCAACTGGTTGAATTGTTCACCGGCAAGGCGGCTGCCCTGCCCGAGAACGCGCCCGCCAGCAGGCTACCTGAAAACCTGCAGCGCAAAGGTGCCATCTTGCAACACCCCGTGTTCAACAGCTACCACACCGAACACGAAATGCTGCGCTATCTGAAAAAACTGGAAGAGCGCGACTTGGCCATGAACCGCAGCATGATTTCGCTCGGTTCCTGCACCATGAAGCTGAATGCCACCGCCGAGATGATTCCGATTACCTGGCCGGAATTCACCAATGTGCACCCGTTTGCCCCGCGCGAACAAGTACAAGGCTGCCTGGAAATGATACACGGCCTGCAAGAGCAGCTCAAGGCCGTTACCGGCTTCGACGCCATCTGTATCCAACCCAACTCCGGCGCGCAAGGCGAATACACCGGCATGGTTACCATCCGCCGCTACCACGAAGCGCAAGGCCACCCCGAACGCAACGTGTGTCTGATTCCGCGCTCTGCCCACGGCACCAACCCCGCTACCGCCCACATGGCCGGTATGCAGATTGTGATCGTGGATACCGATGAGCACGGCAACGTGGATATTGCCGACCTGAAAGCCAAGGCCGAACAGTATAAAGATACGTTGGGCGCGCTGATGATTACCTACCCGTCCACCCACGGTGTGTATGAAGAAGGCATCCGCGACATCTGCCGCATCATCCACGAGAACGGTGGCCAGGTGTATATGGACGGCGCCAATATGAACGCCCAAGTCGGCATCATGCAGCCGGCCGAAGTGGGTGCCGACGTGTTGCACATGAATCTGCACAAAACCTTCTGCATCCCGCACGGTGGTGGCGGCCCTGGCATGGGCCCCATCGGCTTGAAAGCCCACCTTGCTCCGTTTGCGCCAAGCCATGTTGTGGCACCGGTAGAAGGCGCCACCGTGGGCATGGGCGCCGTATCTGCCGCACCCTACGGCTCCGCCAGCATCCTGCCGATTACTTGGATGTACATCAGCATGATGGGAGCAGACGGTTTGCACCAAGCCACCGAAACCGCCCTGCTCAACGCCAACTACGTTGCCAAGCAGCTCTCCGCCGATTATCCGGTGCTCTACACCGGTAAAAACGGCCGCGTGGCGCACGAATGCATCATCGACCTGCGCCCGCTCAAGGCCGAAAGCGGCATCACCGAAGTGGACATCGCCAAACGCCTGATGGACTATGGCTTCCATGCCCCGACTATGTCCTTCCCCGTAGCCGGTACGCTGATGATCGAACCCACCGAAAGCGAAAGCAAGGCCGAACTCGACCGCTTCATCGCTGCGATGAAACAGATTAAGCAGGAAGCGCTCAAAGTGCAACACGGCGAATGGCCGAAAGACGACAACCCGCTGGTCAATGCACCGCACACCGCCGCCGATGTAACCGGCGAGTGGAAACGTGCCTACAGCCGCGAAGAAGCCGTCTACCCCCTGCCCTATGTGCGCGAAAACAAATTCTGGCCGAGCGTAAACCGTATCGACGATGTATACGGCGACCGCCACTTGGTTTGCTCTTGCCCTAGCATCGAGCACTATGAAAGCTAAGCATAGGCATTAACCCTGCCATAAAAGAAAGGCTACCTGAAATCAAATTTTCAGGTAGCCTTTATTGTCCTTATATAAAGCGAAATAAAACCAAAGAAACTAGCCATGACTATGCCCATTTTACGTACAAAGTAGCAAAACAGTAAGCAATATGGGAGCACAGCAAGCTGAATGCATGAGGTATGAATAAATCGGTGCTTTAACTAGAAAATCTGTTACACTGCTTTCAGGTAGCCTAAATCAAATGTTACCAATCATCTATCCAAACAACACCAAGGAGTCATTATGATTACTGTAGTTGCCCAATTCGAAGTTAAACCCGCCGAACTGGATAAATTCCTGCAACACTGCGACGAATTGATTGCCGAAACCCGCAAGGAAAACGGCTGCCTGTCTTACCACCTATACCAAAATACTCAACAACCCAACCAAGTCAGCTTCATCGAGCTATGGCAAAACCAGGCTGTATTGGATACCCATTCCGCTTCTGCACACTTTACCCGCATTGTGCCAACCTTGGTAGAAGCCTGCGAAAAAGCCCCGGTTATCCAACTCTATACACAGATCAAATAATTTTTCATCCAAAGTAAGAGAGGCTAGCTGAATATTAACATTCAGCTAGCCTCTCTCCTTTCCTCGTTCCATTCCTCACCCATTTCTTCGTCTCCTCTTCTCTCTCGTTTCTTTATCCCCACTTCCTTTTCCAACTCACACTGTACCGCTATCCCGGATTTCCATTCCTTTCATCATACTCCCACAAAGCACAACACCCGCCATCAGGCAGGTGTCGTAAATAGGTGTTTGGCAGTGTCCTACTTTCGCACGGGTATCCGCACTATCATCGGCGCTGGTTCGTTT